>NZ_DATBFE010000001.1:0-105648 GCF_036558665.1 Reyranella sp.
CCGGAAGGCTGGCGATCGCCTATGGAAATGCTGGGGGAGGCGGCTTCGGCGCGGAAATCGCAGCGGCGGTTGCCTACGAGTTGCACAATCGGCTGCTGGCGCCGATCCAGCGCGTGGCGGCATCGCCATGGCAGATCGCGGCCGCGATCGCAGCGGCCTGCGAGGTCTCCCTGGAGCTAGATCGGCCAGCCATGGCGGCGGCCACGGCTCCCCGGCTCGAGCACCGGCTTTGATCGCAGGCAGGCTCCCTGCTAGCATCGGCGATCCTGCGGCTCGTCGTCATCGTCCTCCGGCCTGCCGATGAACGGCCGCCGCAAGCCTCTGCGGACTTTCAGCCTTGCATCGCCGGAGCCAGCCGATAGATTCATTCTGATCAATAACTCTGATGAAGGCGGCCCCCGCGAAAGGAGGCCATAGTCGATCCAGAATTGAATAGGGAGGATAAAGTGACGCAAAGAAAATCGCATTCCAGGACATCGGTGTCGCGGCGCGCCGTGCTGAAACATACGGCCGCCGCGGCCGCGGGATTGGGCGCCCTCTATCTCGACCTGCGCTCGCCGTTTCCTTACGCACCCCTTGCTTTCGCGGAGGATCAGCCGCCGATCGGCACCTGGCCGGAAGGCTCCAAGGGCGACACCGTCAACGTCGCCGCAGCCGTGCCGCGCACCGGCACCTACGCCGTGCAGGGCGAGGACGAGCTGAAGGGCTGGGAGCTTGCCGTCGAGCACATCAATGAAGGCAATGATCTGCTCAAGAAGATCGCGCCGAAGGTCACCAAGGGGCTGCTCGGCAAGAAGGTGAACCTGCTCGCCGCCGACTCCGCCGCCAAGCCGAACCAGGCGGTGCAGGCAATCCAGACCTTCATCAACCAGAACAAGATCATCCTGCTGACCGGCTCGACCTCATCGGCGGTTGCGGTCGCGCTCAACAAATTCGCCCAGCGCGAGAAGGTTCTCTACGTCACCGGCATCTCCGGCTCCAACGACACCACGGGCAAGGACTGCGTGCGCTACGGCTTCCGCCAGAATTTCTACGGCGAGACGGCGGCGAACGCGATCGGCCCGGTGCTGGTGAAGGCCTTCGGCAAAAACCGCAAGGCGGCGTTCATGACGCCGGACTACACCTACGGCCACACTGTGACCAAATCGGTGAACGAATATCTGGCCCAGAATGCCGGCTGGACCATGGTGACCAACCAGGTGTCGCCGCTCGGCACGCAGGATTTCAGCCAATATCTCACCAACATCGCCAACTCCGGCGCCGAGTTCCTGGTCAACGTGAACTGGGGCCGCGACGCCGTGCTGTCGATCCAGCAGGCGAAGCAGTTCGGCATCATCCCGAAGATGACGCTCGTGGTGCCGTACCAGATCCCGTTCCTCGCCAAGGAAACAGGGCCGGAGCTCACGGCCGGCGTGTATGCGGCGACCGATTTCTGGTGGACGCTGGAGGACAAATATCCCCTCGCCAAGATGTTCGTCGAGGCGTTCGACAAGAAATACGGCTACAAGCCGGAATGGGGCGCCAACGCCTGCTACAACCAGTTTGCATTCTGGGCGAACGCGGTGGAGACGGCTGGCACCTTCTATCCGCCGGCGGTCATCAAGGCCCTCGAGTCGGGCGCCAAGCTGCAGTCGACGGTTGGCGAGGTGCACTTCCGGCCGGAAGACCATCAACTCGTTCGGCCCGTGATCATCGTCCGCGGCAAGAAGCCGGCCGACATGAAGAACAAGGAGGACTTCTGGGAGGTCCTCGAAGTTCTGCCCGGCGAGCCGCTGATGCAGAAGCCGGACGCCTTCGGCTGCAAGCTCGGCGAGACCACCTGACGCTCTCGGAGCGTCGGTGTTAGCGTGCGGGAGCGATATCGGGGTCGACCGTGTTCACCTGGGCTAATCTCGTCTCGCAAATGTTCAACGGCCTGGCGCTGGGGGCGTTGCTCGCGCTCATCAGCTCCGGGCTGACGATCATCTATGGCACGCTCGGCGTCCTGAACCTTGCGCATGGCGCGATGTTCATGCTCGGCGGCTATGCCGGGTACGTCGCCTTTGACGCGACCGGCTCCTATATCGTCGCGGTGATTGCCGGCACGCTTTTCCTGCTGGTGGTCGGCGTGGTGATGGAGCGGGTGGTCATCCGTCACTTCTATGGCCGCCCGCACGAGGACCAGCTCCTGGTCACGTTCGGTCTCGGCATCTGCTTCGTCGAGGTGGTCCGGCTCTTCTTCTCGAGCCTGACCAAGACCGTGCCGGCGCCCCCCTTGATGTCGGGCATCACCTCGCTTGGCTTCATGTTCTATCCGACCTACCGCCTGGCCGTCGTCGGCATCGTGGCGGTGGCGTTGATCGTCCTCTACCTCGTGCTCTACCGCACCAAGCTGGGAATGATCGTGCGCGCCGGGATCGAGGATTCCGTCATGGTGGATTCGCTCGGAATCGACGTCTATCGCGTGTTCATGATCGTGTTCGGAATAGGTGCCATGGCGGCGGGCTTCGCCGGCATCGTGAATGCGCCGGTCGTGTCGCTGACGCCCGACGTGGGCGAGGCGATCCTGGTGCAGACGTTCGTGGTCGTGGTCATCGGCGGCGTCGGATCGTTCCCCGGTGCGGTCCTCGGCGGCCTGATCGCGGGCGAGATCATCAGCATCACGTCGATGATCAACCCGGGTTATGCCTATGTCATGCTCTTCGCGGCGATGACGCTTGTGCTGCTGATACGTCCACACGGCCTGCTCGGAGCGCGGGGCCGCGAATGAACGCCGCCGTGTGATGTCCGGGCAGCGCCGCTTCCTTGTCGAACTATTGACGGCGATCGCTCTGGTCGCTGCGCCGTTCGTGCTGCCTTATCTCGATTTCGCTCCGAACACCGTGAATCGCATCCTGGTCTGGGGACTGTTCGGCATCGGCTTCGACATCCTGTTCGGCTATACCGGCCTTCTGTCGTTCGGCCAGTCGGCGCTTTATGGTACCGGCGGCTTCGTCGCCGCCTACCTGCTCACCAGGGCGGGCTTCCCGCACGTCGTGCTGGCGTTGATCATCGGCATGATCGCCGCCGCCGTCGTCGGCTATCTGGTCGGGCTGATCGCGCTCAGGCGTACCGGCATCTATTTCGCCATGATCACCGTGGCCATCGCGGAGGTCTTTTACTTCGTCGAGTTCAATCCCCTGGCGGACTGGACCGGCGGCGAAAACGGGCTCCCCGGCGTTCCGGCGCCAACCTTCGACCTGGGGTTCGCCACGCTGCATTTCACGACCGGCTGGTCGCTTTATCCCTTCCTGGCTTTCTTCTATTTCATCGGCATCGTGATCGCGCTGCGCATCGTGCGCTCGCCGGTCGGCGCCATCTTTACCGCGATCCGCGAAAACCCGCTGCGGGCGGCCGCCGTTGGCCACAACATTCACGGCTACAAGCTCGCGGCCTTTGTCATCGCGGCCGCCTATGCCGGCCTGGCGGGCGGCCTTCTCGGCGTGCTCCAGGCGTTCATGCCGCCGGAGGCGTTCACCTTCGACACGTCGGGCCAGCTCGTGATGCAAACGGCCATTGGCGGCCGTGGCACGCTTTTCGGGCCGCTGGTCGGCGCTGCCATCTGGCTCTATCTGCAGGATTTCCTGCAGGCGACCCTCGGACTGGGCGCCGCGTGGAAGCTGGTGCTGGGACTGGTCTTCGTGTTGCTGGTTTGCTTCCTGCGTCAGGGCATCATCGGCGGCCTGAAGGACCTCTATAGAGTTTTCTTCCGCCGGAACGGCTCCGAGGGCGAAGCGCCGGCGGAATCGGTTCCGGCGGCGATGTCCGTGGGCGCGGCTGCCACACCACTGCCGGTCCACCATCGCGTCGCCGAACCGCCGTCCGGTCCGATCCTGAAGGCGACCGGGATCAGCAAGCGGTACGGCGGCCTGCTCGCCAACAGCGACATCGACTTCGTCGTCGACAGCGGCGAGCTGCGCGGCATCATCGGCCCCAACGGCGCGGGCAAGACGACTTTCTTCAAGATGCTGACCTGCGAGATCGCGCCGACATCCGGCACCATCGAGTTTGCCGGGCGCGACATCACCGGAATGAACGTCACCGACGTCTGCCAGCTCGGCCTCACCAAGAGCTACCAGGTAAACCAGCTCTTTTCCCGGCTGACCGTGCGCGAGAACCTGCAGATCGCGGCCCTTGCCGACCTGCGCGGCAAGTTCCGCCTCGATCTCTTCCGCAATCCGGTGCGCATCCCGGGGCTCACCGATCAGATCGACCATACGCTTGCGCTCGTGAGCCTCACGCATCGCGCCGACACGCCGGTCGCGCAGCTCGCCTACGGCGAGAAGCGCCGGCTGGAGATCGGGCTGGCGCTTGCAACCTCGCCCAGCCTGCTGCTGCTCGACGAGCCGCTGGCCGGCATGAGCCCGCAGGAGCGAGTGGAGACCGTCAAGCTGCTGAAGTCGATCCGCCAGGGCCGCACCATGATCGT
Organism: Reyranella sp.; assembly: GCF_036558665.1. GTDB lineage: Bacteria > Pseudomonadota > Alphaproteobacteria > Reyranellales > Reyranellaceae > Reyranella. Next base: position 4,448 of record NZ_DATBFE010000001.1, read on the forward strand.
CATCGACCACGACATGGACGCCCTGTTCGAGCTCGCCGAGCGCGTCACCGTCCTGCAGGAAGGCCGCGTTCTTACCGAGGGCACGCCGGACGAGATCAAGGGCGATCCGGCCGTGCGCGAGGCTTATCTCGGGGGCGTGCTCGAATGAGCCTGCTCGAGGTCCACGGACTGAATTCCTACTACGGGGATTCCCACATCCTGTTCGATCTGGCGCTGCGCGTCGAGAAGAACGAGGTGGTGGCGCTGCTCGGGCGCAACGGCGCTGGCAAGAGCACGACGCTGAAAAGCCTGATGGGCGTGGTGGCGCCGCGTGCCGGCAAGGTGGTGTTCGACGGCCAGAACATTGCCGGCAGGAAAAGCCATACCATCGCCCAGGCAGGAATGCAGCTCGTGCACGAGGAGCGCCGGATCTTCGGCAGCCTGGACGTCGAGGAAAACCTGATCCTGGCTGGTCATACGGCGCCGAAGCGCTGGCCGATCGATCGCATCTGGGAAATGTTTCCACGGCTCAAGGAGCGGCGTACCAGCCGCGGCACGGATCTCTCCGGCGGCGAGCAGCAGATGCTGGCGATCGCCCGCGCGCTCGTCCGCGATCCCAAGATCGTCCTGCTCGACGAGCCGTTCGAGGGCCTGGCGCCGGTGATCGTGCATGACCTGATGAAGGCGTGCCGCGATCTCGCGGCCGCGGGGCAGACGATCGTGATCGTCGAGCAGAACCTCGCCGCCGTGCTGGCGCTTGCGCAGCGCGTCTATATCCTCAACAACGGGCACATGGCTCATGAAGGGCCGGCCGCGGAACTCAAGGCCAATCCCGAGATCCTGCAGCGGCATCTGGGCGTGTAAGGCCAAGTCGGCCGGGGTGCGGTGGACCTCGGGCGAAGCGCTTCCCAAGTAGGAGGCATGGCCGTCTTCGTCCTGCCGTTCCTCGATGCGCTTGCCCGCGATCTCGTCCAGCCGAAGGATGGCCCGCCTGTGGACTTCACGCGGCCGGCTGGCGAGCCGGCGCTGGTGTCGGCGGACTCGGTGTCGTGGCGGATCTTCAAGAACCCTGTCGCTCTGTTCGTGGGCGGCGTAGCGGCGGTGATCCTGGAGCTTGCCGATCCCGCAGTGCGCACGGGAGTCTGGGAGCATTCTTCATTCCGCCGCGAGCCGGTTCATCGCTTGCGTCGCACTGGCCTTGCGGCGATGGTCACCGTCTACGGCGCGGCAAGCGAGGCGCGGGCCATGATCGCTCACGTCGTGCGCCTGCACGAGAAGGTCGCCGGTCGTACCCCAGCCGGCCAGCCCTACCATGCCAACGACGTTGCGCTTCTAACCTGGGTGCAGGCCACGGCGGAATTCGGCTTCGCCCAGGCCTATCGGCAATATGTGAACGCGCTGAGCCTCGAGGAGCTCGACCGGCTCTGCGAGGAAGGGCTTGCGGCGGCGCAGCTCTACGGCGCACTCGATGCCCCGGCTTCGCTGGCCGACCTGGAGCGGCTATTCGAGGCCCGTCGCGAGCGGCTCGAAGCTTCGCCCATCGTGTTCGAATTTCTGGACATCCTCCATGCAGCTCCGGTTTTCCCTCTGGCGATGCGACCGCTGCAGCGGTTGCTGATCCGCGCCGCTGTCGAGCTCGTGCCGGCTTGGATTCGCGCGCGGCTGGGCCTGACGGCGGCCTTCGGCCTGCGCTTTTGGCAGCGACCGCTGGTGCGTCTCGCAGGCGCGCTTGCCGACCGGATCATGCTGCGCTCGAGTCCGGCGGTGCAATCGTGCGTCAGGCTCGGTTTGCCGGCCGACTATCTCTATCGCCGGGGAGGAGGAACGTGACGATGAAACCTGTCGTGATCTACGGCATCAGGAATTGCGACACGATGAAGAAGGCCCGTGCCTGGCTCGATGCGAGGGGCATTCCCTATGCGTTTCACGACTACAAGGTGCAGGGAGTCGATCGCGAGCTTCTTGAGGGCTGGGCGAAGAAGGTGGGCTGGGAGGTACTGCTCAACCGTGGCGGGTCGACCTTCCGCAAGCTGCCCGAGGCCGACAAGGCAGGCCTGACCGAGAAGAAGGCAGTCGCTTTGATGCTGGACCAGCCCTCGATGATCAGGCGGCCGGTTCTCGAGGCGGGCGGCCGGCTGCGGGTCGGCTTCAGCCCTGACACTTACGATGAGATATTTTGACCGTAAATTTCTAGGAGATTCAGGAGATTAAAACATCCACTTGACGTGAATCATCAAAATTACGAAGCTAGAAGAATCGGCCGCGTACGTGGCCGCAATAAAATTGCCAGCGGCCGTTCGGGCCGCCTTTCCCTCTCGAGGTTCTGGCTATGAAGACGAAGGTTTTTGCGCTGATTCTGGTTCCTCTGGCGCTTTCCCTGTCGGCCTGCGGCGATACCTGGGGCCAGCGCGCCGTGACGGGCGGCGCCATCGGTACCGGCGCGGGCCTGGCAGTCGGCGCGCTTGCCGGCTGGCCCCTGGTCGGTCCGGCGCTGGCAGGTGCGGCGCTGGGTGCCGGCATCGGCGCCGTCACGACACCGGGCGGCGTGAAGTAAGTCCTGTTTCGTCGCTCTAACCCAGCAGCAGTTTGAGCTTGCGGTCGAAGATGTGCAGCACGTCTTCGAGGCTGTCGCCATGCGCCAACTTGCGCGGGCCGTTGTAGACCATGTATCCGCCGCCCGTGCCGCCGCCTGGCACCTTGGCGATGGCGAACAGAGGCTGTTCGGCGGTGTGGCGAAAGATCGAGAAGATGGCCATGCCGGGCCGGAAATCGATCGCATAGTCGCGCCATTCGCCTGAGGCTACCCGCATGCTGTAGAGGTTCAGGAGTCGCGACAGTTCACGGCGATCGAAGGAGACGATGCGGCGACGCGCCCGCTGATCGGGTAGGCGGTAGAGATTGGTCATGCAGGCAGCGAGGGGGTCATGCCGTCCGACCGAATTGTTGCAGATGCTTTCCGGAGGGTAAAGCGGCGATCCCCAACCCGGGTCATCCGATGGTTTGCCAAAGCCTCGGGCGGCGGGTATGTACCCGCTGAAGCTGTTGATTTTTCGCAATAATCGGGAGTCGCGCGTGTCCGATCAGGCGGCCTTTCATGAAATTGACGATGCCGTTCGGCAGGACGACCTCAAGGCCTGGTGGAAGCGCTACGGAACCTGGGTCGTGGCCGGCGTCGTCGTGCTGGTGGTCGCGGTCGTCGCGCTGGTCGGATGGCGCCAATATCAGACGGCGCAACGCGCCGCGGCAGGCGCTGCCTACGCGTCGGCGCTGGCTCAGATCGGCAAGGACAACGCGGCCGCCCGGACCGCACTCGACCAGCAGGCCGCGAGCGCGGTCGAGCCCTATCGCTCGCTGGCAGCCCTTGCCGCAGCGCAAATGCGTGACAAGCCTGAAGAACAGGTTGCGGCGTTGCTCGATGTGGCGCCGAAGCTTCCGGGCGAGCTGTCGGAACTGGCGCAGGTGATCGCGGGCTACCGCAGCGTCGATACGGCGAAGGCGGACGAAACGATTGCCGGGCTCGGATCGATCTCGGGCGTCGATCACGCCTTCCGTGGTAGCGTCCTCGAACTGCAGGCCCTGCAAGCTGCGCACAAGGGCGATGTGAAGCGTGCGCGCGAGCTCTGGACCGAGATCGGCAAGGACCCGGCTGCGCCGCAGGGTACCGTGCAGCGCGCGCAGGCGATGCTCAATCTTTACGACGAGCAAGGGGCGAAATAGGCCGATGTCGACCGTGTTGCTGCGCTTGTGCGATCCCCGCGTCCTCCTCGCCGCCACGCTGCTCTCGACCTCGCTCTCCGGCTGCAGCCTCTTCGACAAGAAGGGGCCGCCGCTGCCGGGTGAGCGCATCCCCGTTTTCGCGGAGAGGCGCGATGTCGAACCCGACAACGACATGGCCAACGTTCCGGTCGTGCTGCCGGCGCCCGTCGCGAACGACGCCTGGCCGCAGTCGGGCGGATTCGCCGACTACGCCATGCAGCATCTCGAGATCGGTGCGCAGCCCCAGATCGCCTGGACTGCCGATATAGGCGCCGGTACGACCTCCGATCGCATCCTCACGACGCCGCCGGTGATCGCCGATGGCAAGGTGTTCGTGAAAGACGCGGTGAGCACGGTTTCGGCATTCCGTGCCGATACCGGCGAGCGGCTGTGGAGCGTGACCCTGAAGCCGGAGGATGCACGTGACGAGGGCGAGTTCGGCGGCGGCATCACCTGGTATGGCGGCCGGCTGTTCGTGACGACGGGCTTCGCCGGCGTATTCGCGCTCGATCCCAATAGCGGCACCGAGATCTGGCGGTCGAAGGAAAGCGCGCCGGTGCGCGGTGCGCCGCTCGCCTTCGCCGACCGCGTCTTTGCCATCACCCTGGACGGCAAGCTGCATGCGCTTGCTGCAGTCGACGGCGCCGATCTCTGGTCGTTCTCCAGCTTGCAGGAGGTTTCGGGTTACGTCGACGGGACAAGCCCGGCGGGGTATGGGGATTATGTCGTTGCGCCCTTCCGGTCGGGCGAGCTGGTGGCATTCCACCCCGCTAACAACCGCTCGATCTGGAACGAGTCGCTCGTCGGACGGGGCGCGGAGGCGCGGGCCTTCGGCAATCTTGCCGACATTCGCGGCCGGCCCGTGATCGATCGCGGGCAGGTCTTCGCGATGGGCTCGGCCGGGCAGATCACCGCCGTCGATCTGGCAAGCGGTCAGCGCCGGTGGGAACGCAATTTTGGCGGCAACCAGACGCCCTGGGTCGCTGGCCGCTTCCTGTTCGTCATTACCAGCAGCGACGACGTGGTCGCGCTCGACCGCAGCAACGGCAAGGTGAAGTGGGTGACGCCGCTTACCCAGTATTTCGACGAGAAGCGGCAGAAGCCGATCCTGTGGGGCGGCCCGGTGCTGGCGGGCGATCGCCTGCTGGTGACCGGCACGACCGGAGATCTCCTCGCGCTCTCGCCCTATACCGGCGCCGTCATTGGCAAGGTGGGCCTTGGCGGGCCGGCCCGTCTCGCGCCGGTGATCGCCAACCGGACCATCTATGTCCTGACCGATTCAGGCAGGCTCGTTGCCCTCCGCTGAGCAGGATCGCCGTCTCGACCGGATAGGACCCCGGGTCGCCATCGTCGGGCGGCCCAATGTCGGCAAATCGACGCTGTTCAATCGCCTGGTCGGCCGACGGCGCGCGATCGTGGACGACACGCCGGGTGTGACGCGGGATGTGCGCGAGTCGGCCGCGCAGCTCGGCGATCTTGCCTTCACTCTGCTCGATACCGCGGGCTGGGAAACCGCCGGCGGCGAGGCGCTGGAAGCGCGCATGCGTCGCTTCACCGAGCGCGCCGTTGACGCCGCCGACGTGGTCCTGTTCCTGATCGACGGGCGCGCCGGCGTCCTGCCGCTCGACGAGGCCTTTGCGAGCTGGCTGCGCAAGCGCGCCGCCAAGGTGATCCTGGTCGCCAACAAGTGCGAAGGCCGGGCGGGACAGCAGGGCCTTGCCGAGGCGCACGGCCTTGGGCTCGGCGAGCCCATCCCCGTATCCGCCGAGCACGGAGAAGGTTTGAGCGATCTGCACGATGCGCTTGCCAGCTACATCGCGCCGTTCCCCGAAGAGAGCGAGGATGAAGGCTCTGCGGACGGCGACGGAGAATCCGAAGGCCCGACTGACGAGGAGCTCGCCAAGCGGCCGCTGCTGCTCGCCATCGTTGGCCGTCCCAATGTCGGAAAGTCTACTCTGCTCAATCGCCTGGTCGGCGAGGAGCGGGTGCTGACCGGGCCCGAGGCCGGGATCACCCGCGATGCGATTCGCGTCGAATGGCAGTGGAAAGGTCGGGCGGTGCGGCTGGTCGATACCGCCGGCATGCGCAGGCGCAGCCGCGTCGAGGCCAAGCTCGAGGCCGCCTCCGTCGCCGATACGCTCGACGCGATCCGCCTGGCGGATGTCGCGGTCGTCGTGCTCGATGCCGCCAACATGGCCGAGAAGCAGGATCTCGCGGTAGCGGGCTGGGTGATCGAGGAAGGCCGCGCGCTGGTGATCGCGGTCAACAAGACCGACCTTCTGGCTGACGATCGCAGCGCGGCCGCCAAGGCGTGGCGCAAGCTGCGCGATCGCCTCGAAGCCTCGTTCGCCCAGGTGAAGGACGTGCCGATCGTGGGAGTTTCGGCGTTGAATGGCCGCGGCATCGAGAAGCTGATGCCCGCCGTGTTCGAGACCTACGAGATCTGGAACAAGCGCGTGCCGACGCCGAAGCTCAATCGCTGGCTGCGCGAGGTGGAGACGCTGCATCCGCCGCCGCTGGCACACGGGCGCCGTATCCGTCTGCGCTTCATGACCCAGATCAAGATCCGTCCGCCTACCTTCGTGCTGTCGGTGAGTCAGCCCGAGGGACTCGGCGACGACTATCTGCGCTTCCTGGTCAACCGCCTGCGCGATGATTTCGGCCTGCCAGGCGTTCCGATCCGGCTCACCATGCGCAAGCCGAAGAACCCCTATGCCGTCCGGGCGAAGAAGAAGCGATAGCGCTATGCCACGGCTTCGTCGCCCGCCACCCACTGGCCGTTCAGGGTGCAGGAGGGCAGCGCAAGCCGGATCAGGGCTTCGGCATGGGCTTCGGGCGGCGACACGGTCTCGGGGTCCTCGCCGGGAAACGCCTCCTTGCGCATCCTGGTGCGCGTCGGACCGGGATTATAGAGATTGACCTTCACCGAGGTATGCGCGCTTTCGGCGGCGTAGACGCCGACCATCATGTCGAGCGCGGCCTTGCTGGCCGCATAGGCGCTCCAGTAAGGCACGACCCGGCGCGAGACGCCCGACGTCACGAAGATGGCGCGCCCGGCGTCGGAGCGGCGCAGCAGCGGGTCGAGCGAGCGGATAAGGCGCCAGTTTGCCGTGACGTTCACCGCCAACACACGCTCGAAAATTCTTGGCTCGACGTGCCCGATCGGCGCCAGCTCGCCCAGCAGGCCGGCGTTTCCTAGCAGGACATCGAGTTTGCCGAAGCGCTCGTAGAGGGCGGCGCCGAGTCGGTCGATGCCAGGTCCATCGGTCACGTCGAGCGGCACCAGTGTGGCGCTGCCGCCGACGGCCTTGATCTGGTCGTCGACCGCCTCCAACCCGCCCACGGTGCGGGCGACGAGCACGCAGTGCGCCCCCTCGCGACCGTAGGCCAGTGCCGCCGCCGCGCCCAGGCCACGCGACGCACCGGTCACCAGCGCGACGCGGCCCTTCAGTCTCATGATCTTTGGGACGGCGCGCATCTTGCGCGCCGATGACCCTGGGCGAGCCGGAGGCTTGCGGCCCCGAAGACCATGGTCAGGCCGGTTCGGCGAGGAAGGAGAGCTGGCGGTCCTCGGCCTCGACGAGATCGTCGAGCGGGATCGGGTAGTCGCCCGTGAAGCAGGCATCGCAGAACGAGGGATTGGCCTTGTCGCGGCCGGCCGGCATGCCCATCGCGCGATAGAGACCATCGATCGAGACGAAGGCGAGCGAGTCGACGCCGATGAACTTTGCCATGCCGGCGACGTCGTAGCGTGAAGCCAGCAGCTTCTCCCGCTCGGGCGTGTCGATGCCGTAAAAGCAGGGATCGGTAGTCGGTGGCGCGGCGATGCGCATGTGCACCTCGCGCGCACCGGCGTTGCGCACCATCTCGACGATCTTCATCGAGGTGGTGCCGCGCACGATCGAATCGTCGACCAGCACCACGCGCTTGCCCTCGATATAGGCCCGGTTGGCGTTGTGCTTCAGCCGCACGCCCAGATGCCGGATATTGTCGGCCGGCTCGATGAAAGTACGGCCTACATAGTGGTTGCGGATGATGCCGAGCTCGAACGGCACGCCCGACTGGTGAGCATAACCGATCGCGGCCGGCACGCCGGAATCGGGCACCGGCACGATCACATCGGCAGGCACCGGGCTTTCCTTGGCGAGTTCCACGCCGATACGTTTGCGTGCCTCGTAGACGCCCACGCCCTCGATCCTGCTGTCGGGCCGCGCGAAATAGATGTGCTCGAAGACGCAGAAGCGGCGCTGGTGCCTGGGGAAGGGCCTGATCGAGCGCAACCCTTGGCCGTCCACGATCACGACCTCGCCCGGCTCGACATCACGCACGAAGCGGGCACCCAGTATATCCAGGGCGCAGCTCTCCGAGGTCACGATCCAGGCATCCTCGAGCCGGCCAATGCAAAGCGGGCGCACGCCAAGCGGATCGCGCACGCCGTAGAGTGCCTCGTCCGTCAGCATCAGGAGCGAGTAGGCGCCCTTGACCTTGCCCAAGGCGTCGATGATTCGGTCGACCACCGGCGAATAGGTCGACCGGGCGATCAGGTGATTGATGACCTCGGTATCGGTGGTGGACTGAAAGAGGCAGCCCATTCGCACCAGTTCCTTGCGCAGGATGTAGGCGTTGGTGAGATTGCCGTTATGTGCCAGCGCCAGACCGCCGAAATCGAAGTCGGCGAAGATCGGCTGGATGTTGCGGTCCGACGAGCCGCCTGTCGTGGCGTAGCGATTGTGGCCGATCGCCGAATAACCCTTGAGCTTGGCGATGACCGACTGCTCGCCGAAGATGTCGCCCACCAGGCCGGCCGCACGGTGATTGTGGAAATGACGGCCGTCGAAGGTGACGATGCCGGAGGCTTCCTGCCCGCGATGTTGGAGTGCATGCAGGCCGAGCGCGGTATGGGCGGCGGCATCCGCTGTCCCGTAGATGCCGAACAGCGCACATTCCTCGCGGAACTTGTCGAGGTCGCGGTGTGGACGGGCAGGAGTCACGGCGCGGTTATATCTGGGAGCCGACCCCTGCGCCATCAAGGATAACTCACTGCGACTGTTTGTTTTCCGTCGGCGTCGTCGTCGCGGGCGGCGGTGCGGTCTGCGGCGCGGGGGTCAGGTCGGGCATCGAATCGGCCGGCTTTTGCTGGAGTCGGGTACGGAAGCCCGGCGGCAGGTAGGGTTCGACGAAATTGGCCATATCCTTGATCATCGGAAACGTCGCGCCGCCTTCCACTGCCGGCGGGAGCTGCTTGGGACCCAGGTAGCTGTAAAACAGAAAGGTCGTGCCCATGACGACCCAGGCACAGAGTGCGCCGAATCCGGCCCCCAGGATGCGGTCGGGCTTGGCCAGCGGGCTCGCACGGATGGCGCGGGAAAAGGCATTCGTCAGCATGACCAGCGCAATCAGGCCGCCCACGAAGACCACCAGCATCGAGACGAAATAGGCGAGTTCCGGATTACCCACGAGCTGCTGGATCTGCGGCTGGATCAGGTTCGAGAAATGAACGGCGATCCAGCCGGCCGCGATCCAGGAGGCGATGAAGAGGACGGCGTGCGCGAAGCCCGAAGATACGCCGATGGCCGCACCGAAGACCGCCACGGCAATGACGGCGACGTCGAACACGGTGATGCCAAGCTGCTCCATCGCCCCTCTACCCCCTTTTCTCGTTCGTGACCTGGTCGCGCCGGCGTTCCGGGGCGCCATCGCGCCGCGGTCGCCCGAGGGGCCGATCGGCCGGTTGGAAACGCGTCACAAGGTCTGATAGATGCTCGATTTCGTCAACAACGATGCCCTCGGCCGTTCGCGGCGGCGACACCGAACCGGTGCGGCTGCGCGGCACGAGCGCCGTGCGGAACCCGAGCTTTGCCGCCTCGCGCAGGCGCGCCTCGCGCTGGCCTACCGGCCGCACTTCGCCGCCCAGGCCGATCTCGCCGAACACGACCATGTCGGGCGGTACCGCTTCGTCGGCGAGCGACGAGACGACAGCTGCCGCCACCGCGAGATCCGCTGCTGGCTCTCCTATGCGCAGTCCACCCGCGACATTGAGGTAGACGTCATTGGCGCCGATGCTGACCTGACAGCGCGCCTCCAGGACCGCCAGCACCATGGCAAGCCGGTTGGAATCCCAGCCGACCACGGCGTGGCGCGGTGTGGCGAAGGAAGAGGGCGCCACCAGCGCCTGGATCTCCACCAGCACCGGCCGCGTCCCCTCGATGCCGGCGAATACGCAGGCGCCGGAGACCTGCCCGCGCCGCTCGGCGAGAAACAGGGCGGAGGGATTGGCGACATCATTCAGCCCGCGATCGGACATCTCGAACACGCCGATTTCGTCAGTCGGACCAAACCGGTTCTTCACGGTACGCAGGATGCGGAACTGGTGTCCGCGTTCGCCTTCGAAGTAGAGCACCGTATCGACCATGTGCTCGAGCACGCGCGGACCGGCGATGGCGCCGTCCTTCGTGACATGGCCCACCAGCAGAACCGCGATGCCGCGCCGCTTGGCGAGTTCGACCAGCGCCTGCGCGGCGGCGCGCACCTGGGTCACGGTCCCGGGCGTGCTCTCGACCGTATCGAGCCACATGGTCTGGATCGAATCGATCACCGCGACCTTCGGCGCATCGGGCCGCTCGAGCGTGGCCACGATATCGCGGATGGAAGTAGCAGCTGTGAGATGCACCGGTGCGTTGTGCAGTCCCAGCCGCTCGGCTCGCAGGCGCACCTGATCGAGCGCCTCCTCGCCCGAGATATAGGCGCATGCCGTATGCTGACTGGCCAGTGCGGCGGCGACCTGCAAGAGCAGCGTCGACTTGCCGATGCCAGGATCGCCGCCGATCAGCAGGGCTGAGCCCACGACCAGCCCGCCGCCGCAGACGCGATCGAACTCGGCGATGCCGCTCCTGTAGCGGGGCGGCTGTGGCGTCGAGCCGGTGAGGCCGGCGAATTCGAGCAATCGTCCCTTACCGCCGCGCGACAGGCCGCCGCTGGCCGGGCCCGGCGAGGGAGCCGCTTCCTCGGCGATCGTGTTCCATTCGCCGCAGCTCTCGCAGCGGCCGCTCCACTTGCTGGTGACGGCGCCGCAGGACTGGCAGACGAAGCGATTCAGCGACCGGGCCATGTCAGTGCAGCTCGTGCCTGGAGAGGCACCAGCGGTCGCGATGCAGCCAGCACCACTCGTCCTTGTCGTGGACGTCGCGACGCAGGCTGCGCACGGCCTGTTGTCCGGCCGGATCGCCGAGCGCCGCCTCGAGGGCCGCTTCGTCCTCGGCACTGCGCGCGCCGGCGCAGGGATAAAACCCGACCCAGCCCGTCGAGCGTGCCGCGAAGCCGTCGCCGCGGCGGTCGAGGCGCAGCATGAAGCCGCTACGCTGGGAGAAGCTGGCGGACGTCAGCGGCAGCAGCAGGCGGCCGCCGTCAGCCAGCGCGTCCAGCCACCAGTCGTGTGGCGCCGTCGCGCCGGCGAAGGCCACAATCAGGTCCCAGCTTCCCTCGATCGGTGCGCGGGCGTCGCCTTGCCGGATACAAGCCGCCGGCCATGCCGTGAGATTGCGTTTGGCGATCGCCGCCAACGAGGCATCGATTTCGATGCCCTCGACGCGGCCGTTCGGTCCGACCAGCTCGGCCAGCACGGCCGTGTAGTAACCCGATCCGGCGCCGATCTGCAGCACGCGCTCGCCGTCCTTCACGGCGATGCGGTCGAAGTGGCGTGCCCACAACAGCGGTTCGCCGATATTGAGCCGTCGCTCCTCGTCCAGCGCGACCAGTACGTTGTGATAAAGCCGGCGCGGGTCGGCGTCGGGTGTCGTCCAGTAGCCGTCGATGAAGTGGAGGATGCGCCATGGCCCGGGGCCGGCGAAGCGCTCGCGTGGCACCGTGGCGAAGGCATCGATCACGCGTTCGTCGCGGAGATGGCCGATGGCGCGCAGCTCCTCGGCGAACCAGCGACGCGCCTGCGCGAGACCGGGCTGGCGGGCCATCGTCAGAGCCTCCGGATCTGCATCTGGATCGGCCCCTCGGCACGGCCGTGGATGAACTGGTCGACATGGGGGTTGCCGCAATGGTCGATCGCGGCCACCGGCCCTTGCCAGATCAGCTTGCCGTCGTGGAGCATGGCGATACGGTGGCCGATCTTGCGCGCACTTGCCATGTCGTGCGTGATCGAGACCGCGGTGGCGCCGAGGTCGCTGACACACTTCACGATCAGCTCGTTGATCACGTCGGCCATGATCGGATCGAGGCCTGTGGTGGGTTCGTCGAAGAAGATGATCTCGGGTTCACGCGCGATGGCGCGGGCAAGCGCCACTCGCTTCTGCATGCCGCCCGACAGTTCGGACGGAAAGAGCTCGCCGATCTCCGGTCCCAGCCCGACTGCCCCCAGCTTGGCGATGGCGACCTCGCGCGCCCTGGCCGGGGCCATTCCGTCGCTCTGGATCGGCCCGAAGGCGACGTTCTCCCAGACCGGCAGTGAGTCGAACAGCGCACCACCCTGGAACAGCATGCCGAACTTGCGCATCACCGACTCGCGGCCGCGGCCGTTGAGCCCGACCGTTTCCTCGCCGTCGATCCTGATCGAGCCGGAGTCGGGCCGCATCAGGCCGAGGATGCATTTCAGCAGCACCGACTTGCCGGTGCCCGATCCGCCGATCACCACCATCGATTCGCCTTTAGCGACGTCGAGATCGATGCCGCGCAGCACCTTCTTCGGCCCGAAGGCCTTGGTCACGCCGCGCAACGAGATCTTCGGGGAAGCCATCGTCTCTAGCGCGCAAAGAAGGCTTCGGTGATGAAGTAGTTGAAGGTGAGGATCAGGATCGAGGCCGAGACCACCGCATTGGTCGTCGCCATGCCGACACCCTGGGCGCCGCCTTTCGACGTATAGCCGTGATAGCAGCCCATCAGCGTGATCAGGAAACCGAACACCGCCGCCTTCACCAGTCCCGAGAACACGTCCTGAAACTGCAGGAAGTCCATGGTGTTGCGCAGGTAGCTGATGGCATTGAAATCGAGCTTGTAGACGCCGACCAGATAGCCCCCCAGCACGCCGATGATGTCGGCGACCAGCACCAGCATCGGCATCGTGACGATGCCCGCGATCAGGCGCGGGGCGACCAGATATTTCAGGGGATCGGTCGAGAGCGTGTCGAGGGCGTCGATCTGCTCGGTGACGCGCATGGTGCCGATCTCTGCCGCCATGGCAGCGCCGACACGGCCGGCCACCATCAAACTCGCCAGCACCGGCCCCAGTTCGCGGGTGAGGGAGACGACGACGACGTTGGGGATCGCGCTTTCGGCGGAAAAGCGGGCGAAGCCGGTGTAGCTCTGCAGCGCCAGCACCATGCCGGTGAAGATCGCCGTCAAGCCGACGACCGGCAGCGAGTAGTAGCCGATCTCCAGCATCTGCCGCACGATCTGCCGATGATAGTACGGCGGCTGCACCGCCTGGCGGATCGCTTCGCCGGCGAATGCCGTCACTGCGCCGATGCCCGCCAGAAAGGCCAGCGTCACGCGGCCGAGAAGGGTAACCAACGGCACGTTCATGGACCGCCCTCGGGCGCTTCGTCGACATAGAGGCGTGCGTAGCGGCGACCCAGCGCGGTCATCACCTCATAGGCGTTGGTGCGCGCATGATCGGCCAGATCGTCGGCCGTCATGTGCTCGCCCAGCACTTCGACGGTGGCGCCCGGCCGGCACGCGGCCTCGGGCACGTCGGTCACGTCGATCGTGACCAGATCCATGGAGATACGACCGATTACGGGCACACGATGACCGGCGATGTGCACATGGGCGCGATTGATGAGATTGCGGAAATAGCCGTCGGCATATCCAAGCGCGATCGTGGCCACGCGACTTGGCCGCGCGGATCGCCAAGCGGCACCGTATCCAACGGTCTGCAAAGCGTCAATCACACGGGTCTGCAAGATGCGCACGTCCAGCTTTACCGTCGGCAGCATCGGGTTGGGCTGGCCGGGCAACGGATTGATGCCATAGAGGGCGGCGCCGGGCCGCAGGAGATCGAAGTGGTAGTCGGGCCCGAGAAAGATGCCCGACGAATTGGCAAGCGAGGCGGGGGCGCCCGGCATCGCCTGCACGAAGGTGCGGAAGCGCGCAAGCTGCTCGCCGTTGACCGGATTGCCGGGCTCTTCCGACACGACGAGGTGGCTCATCAGCAGCGCAAGGCGGAGCCCGCGCAGGCGACCGCGTTCATTGATCACTACCTGCGCTTCCTCCGGCCCGAAGCCCAGACGGTGCATGCCCGTGTCGATGTGGATCACCGCATCGAGCGCGCGATTGTAGCGTTGTGCAGACGCCCGCCAGGCATTGAGCTGGCCGAGGTGATTGAGCACCGGCGTCAACTCGTGCTCGACAAAGTCGGCCTCGGTGCCGGGCAACAGGCCGTTCAGGACGTAGATCGGAAGACCGGGCAGGACAGCGCGCAGCGCAATGCCTTCATCGATGTGCGCAACGAAGAAATGCCGGCAGCCTTCGCCCGCCAGCCGTGGCCCGACGACTGCCGCGCCGGTGCCATAGGCGTCGGCCTTGACGACGGCGGCGCACTCGACCGGACGGCCGGTAGCGCGACCGGCGTCGCGCAGCCCGCGCCAGTTGGCGGCGATGGCGGCGAGGTCGACGGTCAGGATCGCGCCAGCCCGGCGCGTCGCGTCGGTGTCGGGGGGAGTGGACACGGAAGATCTTAGAAGATCGGCGCGCCCGACCGATCGTCGTCGGCCGGCAGGTTGCCGAATTTGGTGAACTGGCCTTCGAACGCCAGCCGGACGATGCCGGTCGGGCCGTGACGCTGCTTGGCGACGATCACCTCGGCCTTGCCGTACTGCTGCTCGCAGCGCTGCCGCCAGGCATCGTGCCGCTCGTTGAAGCGCTGGTCGCTTTCCTCCGCACGGCGCTGTGGCTCGTCGCGCATCAGGTAGTACTCGTCGCGATAGATGAACATCACAACGTCGGCATCCTGCTCGATAGAGCCCGATTCGCGCAGATCGGCAAGCTGGGGACGCTTGTCCTCGCGCTGCTCGACGGCACGACTGAGCTGGCTGAGCGCCAGCACGGGTACATCGAGTTCCTTGGCAAGCGTCTTGAGGCCGCGGGTGATCTCCGACACCTCCTGTACGCGGTTCTCCTGACGTGTCTTGCCCGACGGCGCCAGCAATTGCAGGTAGTCGACGATCAACAGTCCCAGGCCGTGGCTGCGCTTGAGGCGGCGTGCGCGCGTACGCAATGCCGCGATCGACAGCGCCGGCGTGTCGTCGATGAAGAAGTTCAGGTGCTCGAGTTCATGAGCCACCGACAGAACCCGGTCGAAGTCCGCACTGATCAGTTCACCCTTGCGAATCTTCTCGGAGGGGATCTCCGCCTGCTCGGAGATCATGCGGGTGGCGAGCTGTTCAGCCGACATCTCCAGCGAGAAGAAGCCGACGACCGCCCCATCCACCACCTTCACGTGGCCGTTGGTGTCATGCTCTTCGCGATAGGCCTTGGCCGCGTTGAAGCCGATATTGGTCGCCAGCGAGCTTTTGCCCATGGCCGGGCGGCCGGCGAGGATGATCAGGTCCGACTTGTGCATGCCGCCGAGAAGCTGGTCGAGCTGGAACAGGCCGGTAGCGACACCCGTGAGCTGGCCGGCGCGATGGTAGGCGGCCTCGGCGGCCTCCATCGCCTCGGTCAGCGAGGCGCGAAATGGTTTGAAGCCGCCTTCGATCTGGCCGACGCTGGCGAGATCGTAGAGCTGCTTCTCAGCAGTCTCGATCTGCTCCATGGCACTTTCTTCGAGCGTCGGCCTGAAGGCGCCGTTCACCACATCGTGGCCGAGAGCGATGAGCTGGCGGCGCAGGTAAAGATCGTGGACCACGCGTCCGTACTGCTCGGCGTCGATGACATGAACCGAGGCTGCGGCGAGGTTCGCGAGATATTCCGCGCCGCCGGCCTCTTTCATCGCCTCATCCTGCTCGAGGTAGGTCTTGAGCGTGATCACGCTCACGACCTGACCCTTTTCGATCAGGCGTGCCACATCATCAAAGAGCTTGCCGTGCAGGGCGTTCGCAAAGTGCTCGCCCTTCAGGAACTCGCCGACCCGATGATAGGCGTTGTTGTTGACGAGGATCGATCCCAACAGGGCCTGTTCCGCCTCGAGATTCTCCGGCGGCAGGCGAATGTGCGGTTCTTCGACGCCCGGAAGCAGGGCGATCCTGGGATCTTGTTTGGGCTCCATGGGAGAGCCTTTGCCACTTGGAGGGGGACGACTCTACGGCAAAAAGACTATCCCATGAGATGCCCACAGTGAATTGGAACAATCATGTGGGCTATTCCGCCGCCATCGAGCTGGCGACCCCGACTCCTCGTTCTGCATCCACCATGTAATCGCGCGTCAGGGGCACGGCATCCTGTTTCCGGGCGATCTGAATCTGGAACACCATCTGATTCATGTACCGGAACGCCACTTCGCAGCCCGCGAGATAGAACTCCCACATGCGGCAGAAGCGTTCGTCATAGCCGGCCATCTGCTTGATGCGTTCGCGGTTGGCGTTGAATCGGCTGCGCCAATGGCGAAGGGTTCGCGCGTAGTGCAAGCGCAGGACCTCGACGTCGGTGACCCACAGGCCGACCTTTTCGATCGCCGTCAGCACTTCCGAGAGGGCCGGAGTGTAGCCGCCCGGGAAGATATACTTCTTCAGCCAGGTATTCGTGCCGCCGGGGGGTTCCATGCGGCCGATGGCATGCAGCAACATCACGCCGTCTTCCTTGAGGAGCCCCTTCACCTTGCGGAAGAACTCGAGGTAGTGGGCGACGCCCACGTGCTCGAACATGCCGACTGATACGATCCGGTCGTAGCGTCCCGACTCCTCGCGATAGTCCAGCAGCTTGAACCGCACCCGGTCGGCAAGGCCGCCCTCCAGCGCGCGCCGGCTCGAGACGGCGAGCTGCTCCTTCGACAGCGTCACGCCGGTGACGTCGACGCCGAATTCCTGGCTGAGGAAGAGGCCCATGCCTCCCCAGCCCGATCCGATGTCGAGAACGTTCTGGCCCGGTCGCAGCAGCAGCTTGGCGGCGATATGGCGCTTCTTGTCGAGCTGGGCCTGTTCGAGCGGCTCCTCGCCGGTCTTGAAGTAGGCGCAGGAATACTGGCGATCGCGATCGAGGAAAAAGTCATAGAGCTGGTCGTTGAGGTCGTAGTGATGCGCGGCGTTGCGCGCCGCCCGGCCGACCGGATTGTACTGCTCGACCGTGCGGACAAGGCGCTGGAAGCCGTAGGACCAGCGCACGAAGGGGGTCGTTTCGAATGCCGCCATGTTGCGGCCGAGGAGGTCGAGCAGGTCGTAAATATCGCCATTCTCGACGGTCAGCTTGCCGTCCATGAAGGCTTCGCCAAGCGCCAGGCGCGGATGCAGCAGGAGCCGCAAGCCGGTCCACCGACCGCGGAGCCGCACCGTGACCGCAGGTCCGGGCCGGGCCCCCTGGACCCGATGCGAACGGCCTGCCGCATCGATGATCGTCAGTTGGCCTTCCCCCAATACGCGGGAAAGAACCTGGGCAAACAGCATCGTCGGACCACCCTCACAAGCCGGTGAAAACAAATCGATTCCACCGGAAATGCCACGTTGTCGCCTCAAATGTTAATACCAACGGTCTTTTCAATGCAAAGGCCTCTAGAAAGAAAATTACTCAGCTGTCTCGAAGTTCCATTGGCACAAAATAAAACGCCTGCCGTCGCGGGCGTGCGACGACAGGCGTCTGTCGGCAGGTCGGGCGCGCGGCCCGGATCGGCCTATTTCTCTTCGCTTCTGGCTTCTTCACCTGCGGTCGTCTCGGCCGCTCCGCCTTCGGCGGCGGGCTTGGCCTCGAAAAGCGCGGCGGCCTGCTCGGCCGCCCGCTGGGCGGCCTCCGCTGCTTCGAGCGCGGCGCGCTCGGTCTCGGCAACGAGCGTGCCGCCCTTGGCGAGGAAGTCGGCCTCGTCGGGTGAACGGGCAACCAGCGCCATGATCTCGACCGCCACCTCGGGATGGAGATGGACCTTGATCGCATGGGCGCCCAACGCCTTGATCGGCTTGTCGAGCTCGACCTGGCCGCGGGCAATCTTTACACCAGCAGCATTGGCTGCGTCCGCGACGTCGCGCGAGGTGACGGAGCCATAGAGCTGCAGGGACTCCGATGCCTGACGGATCAGGGTGACCTTGAGGTCCTTCATCTTGGCCGCCGCGGCTTCCGCCTCGGAGCGGCGTTCGAGATTCTGCGCCTCGAGCACCTTACGCTGCGACTCGAAGTAGGCGACGTTGTCCTTGGTGGCGCGCAGGGCCTTCTTCTGCGGCAGGAGGAAGTTGCGGGCGAAGCCGGGCTTCACCTTCACCACGTCGCCCATCTGGCCGAGCTTGGGGACGCGTTCCAACAGGATGACGCTCATGGGCATGGCGCGCTCCTCAGGAGATCACGTAGGGAAGGAGCGCCAAGAAGCGGGCGCGCTTGATCGCCTGGGCGAGCTCGCGCTGCTTCTTGGACGACACCGCGGAGATGCGGCTGGGCACGATCTTGCCGCGCTCCGAGATGAAGCGCTGCAGCAGCCGCACGTCCTTGTAGTCGATCTTCGGCGCATTGGCGCCCGAGAAAGGGCAGCTCTTGCGGCGGCGGGTAAACGGGCGACGCTGGGCGCTCATTCTTCGTCTCCTGCAGGGGCCGGAGCTTCATCGCCGAAGCGCGGACGCTCGCGGCGCGGAGGGCGATCGCCCCAGCCGCGGTCGCGATCGCCCGAGGGGCGGTCGGCCTTCTCGCTGGCGCGCAGCATCACGGCCGATGGTCCTTCCTCCAACTCATCGACCCGGACCGTCAGGTAGCGGAGGATGTCTTCGTTGATCGACATCGTGCGCTCTAGCTCCTTTACCGCGGCCGGCGGAGCGTCGATGTTGAGCAGGGTGTAGTGTCCCTTGCGGTTCTTCTTGATCCGGAAGGTGAGCGAGCGCAGGCCCCAATATTCCTTCTTGGGAACGGTGCCGCCGAGGCCAGTCACCAGTTCTGTGAACTGGTTGGTGAGCGCCTCCACTTGCGTAGCCGGTACGTCCTGGCGCGCAATGAAGACGTTTTCGTAAAGTGCCAACTCCGAAGCTCCTTATGGCTGTTAGCGACCCGGCGTTCGTCGCGGCCCTCAAAAAAGGCTCGACCGGCAACCGCCCGGATCTAGCCGGCCCTTTGCCCGGGCGGATCTGCCTCGAACTGGACCGGCAAGGAGACGGGGCCGATTCAGGCCCCGAAGAGGGGCGGTTATACAGGCTAATTGCCGTGAATCAAGGCCGTTCCGGCCGCCTTCCGGGTGGGATATAGGGACACCGCTTCGAGCCCAGGACGAGGCGAAAACCGGGGGAGCCTTATGAGTCGCGCTTTTGTATTTCCGGGACAGGGTTCCCAGGCGTTGGGCATGGGGGCGGACCTTGCCGGAGCTTTCGCCACCGCCCGGGACGTGTTCGCGGAGATCGACGAGGCCCTGAAGCAGAACCTGTCCAGGCTGATGCGCGAAGGACCCGAGTCCGATCTTGTCCTGACGGAAAATGCCCAGCCGGCGCTGATGGCCGTAAGCGTGGCGGTCGTGCGGATCCTGGAGAAGGACGGCGGCCGGCCCTTGCCCACGCTTGCCTCGCACGTGGCCGGGCATTCGCTCGGTGAATATTCAGCGCTTGCGGCGGCTGGCGCGCTCAAGCTCGCCGACGCGGCCCGGCTTCTGAAGTTGCGTGGCCAGTCCATGCAGAAAGCCGTGCCGGTCGGCGAAGGCGCGATGGCGGCCTTGCTGGGGATCGAGTTCGAGGCCGCGCAAGCGGCTTGCAAGGAGGCAGCGCAAGGGGAAGTCGTCACCGTCGCCAACGACAATGGCGGCGGCCAGATCGTCGTGAGCGGCGACAAGGCTGCCGTGGAGCGGGCGATCGAAGCGGCCAAGGCAAGGGGTTGCAAGCGCGGCATGCTGCTGCCGGTAAGCGCGCCCTTCCATTGCCCGCTGATGCAGCCCGCGGCCGACGCCATGCAAACGGCATTGGACAAGGTGGCGCTCGAGACGCCACGGGTGCCGCTGGTTGCCAACGTGCTGGCATCGGAGATCACCCGTCCCGAGGAGATCAAGCGACGCCTGGTGGAACAGGTCACCGGACTCGTGCGTTGGCGCGAAACCGTGCAATACATGCGGTCGAACGGCGTCGACACCCTGGTGGAGTGCGGCTCGGGGAAGGTCCTTTCCGGGCTGGTGAAGCGGATCGACAAGGAAATGACGGGTGTGGCGTTGAATGCGCCGGCCGACATCGAAGCCTTCCTGAAAACGGCGTGAGGAGCGGGA
Source organism: Reyranella sp. (assembly GCF_036558665.1). Classification (GTDB taxonomy): domain Bacteria; phylum Pseudomonadota; class Alphaproteobacteria; order Reyranellales; family Reyranellaceae; genus Reyranella. The sequence continues at coordinate 24,489 of NZ_DATBFE010000001.1, forward strand.
CGCCATGTTCGATCTCAGTGGCAAGGCGGCTCTGATCACCGGTGCTTCCGGCGGCATTGGGGGAGCGATCGCGCGGACGCTTCATGCGCAGGGCGCGACGGTCGTGCTTTCGGGCACACGGACCGAGGCCCTGCAGCAGCTCAGGGGGATGCTCGGCGAGCGTGCCCACGTGATCGTGGCAAGGATGGACGACCCGGCGGATATCGAGCGCCTCGCCAAGGAGGCCGAGACCGTAGCGGGCAAGATCGACATCCTGGTGAACAATGCCGGCATCACCCGCGATAACATCTCGATGCGGATGAAGGACGAGGAATGGGAGAAGGTGCTGCAGGTCAACCTCACCGGCACGTTCAAGCTCACGCGTGCGGCAATGCGCGGCATGATGAAGCGTCGTTTCGGCCGCGTGATCAACATCACCTCGGTCGTCGGCGTTACCGGCAATCCGGGCCAGGCGAACTACGCCGCCGCCAAAGCCGGCCTGATCGGCATGTCGAAGTCGCTCGCCCAGGAACTGGCCTCGCGCGGCGTCACCGTGAACTGCGTGGCACCCGGCTTCATCGCCACGCCCATGACGGATGTCCTGACCGACGAACAGAGAAATGCCATTCTCGGCCGTGTGCCGGCCGGTCGCCTCGGCACGCCCGAGGAGATCGCTTCGGCCGTGCTCTATCTGGCCAGCGACGAGGCCGCGTACGTCACGGGGCAGACCCTGCACATCAACGGCGGCATGGCGATGATCTGAGGGATTCGGGCACAAGTGCCTGATTCTGTGGGCTTTCCGGCGCTGGCCTTGGCCGGGGAGCTATGTTAGGAGAGCCTGAATTCGTCGTCCCCTTCGGCGAGCCGGATTGAAGATCACGGGAAGGACAACAAATGAGCGATATTGCCGAACGCGTTAAGAAGATCGTCGTCGAGCATCTCGGGGTCGAAGCGGCCCAGGTGAAGGAAGATGCCAAGTTCATCGACGATCTCGGCGCCGACAGCCTCGACACCGTCGAGCTGGTGATGGCGTTCGAAGAGGAATTCGGCATCGAGATTCCCGACGACGCCGCCGAGAAGATCCAGACCGTCGGCGACGCCATCGGCTTCATCAAGAGCAACGCCAAGTCCTGATCAGCGCCGGTTCCTGCGGGAAGGAAGGCGAATGATGAGGCGAGTCGTCGTAACCGGCATGGGTATGGTGACGCCGTTGGGCGACGGCGTCGAGACCAACTGGCGGCGCCTGCTGGCAGCCGAGTCCGGTATTCGCGCGATCCAGGCGTTCGACACGTCCGATCTCGCGACCAAGATCGCGGGCGAGGTTCCCGTCGGCGACAAGGCGAACGGCCATTTCAACGCCGACCTCTACATGTCGCCCAAGGATCAACGCAAGGTCGATAAATTCATCGTCTTCGCCATGGCCGCTGCCAAGCAGGCGGTCGAGGATTCGGGCTGGAAACCGCAGGACGACGAAGGCCGTAACCGCACCGGCGTCATGATCGGTGGCGGCATCGGCGGCTTGCAAACGATCTACGAAACGTCGATCGTTCTCAAGGAGCGCGGGCCGCGACGCGTCAGTCCCTTCTTCATTCCCTCGGCGCTGATCAACCTCGCCTCCGGCCAGGTCTCGATCGAGTTCGGCTTCCGCGGTCCGAACCATTCGGTCGTGACCGCCTGCGCCACCGGCGCCCATGCGATCGGCGATGCCGCGCGGTTGATCCAGTGGGAAGATGCCGACGTGATGGTGGCGGGCGGCGCGGAGGCGGCAATCTGCCGACTGGGCATCGCCGGCTTCAACGCCTGCAAGGCACTTTCGACCGATTTCAACGACACGCCCGCTGCGGCATCACGGCCCTGGGACAAGCGGCGCGATGGCTTCGTGATGGGTGAGGGCGCAGGTTGCGTCATCCTCGAGGAGTACGAGCACGCGCGCAAGCGCGGTGCCAGGATCTATGGCGAGATCCTGGGCTACGGGCTGTCGGGCGATGCCTATCACATCACTGCGCCGTCGGAGGACGGCGACGGCGCACAACGCGCCATGAAGGCGGCGCTGAAGCGTGCCCGGCTCAACACGGATCAGGTCGACTACGTGAATGCGCACGGCACGTCGACCATGGCCGATGTGATCGAGCTTGGCGCGGTGAAAAAGACGTTCGGCGCCGACGCCTACAAGATTTCGATGTCGTCGACCAAATCGGCGACCGGACACCTGCTCGGGGCCGCTGGCGCGATCGAGGCGATCTACGCCCTCAAGTCGGTTATCGATCAGGTCGTGCCGCCGACGCTCAATCTCGACGAGCCCGACGAGGGCTGTGACATCGACCTGGTGCCCAAGCAGGCGAAGCAGCGCAGCGTGCGCTATGCGCTCAGCAATTCGTTCGGTTTCGGCGGCACCAACGCTTGCCTGATCGTCGGTGCCGTCTGATCGTCGGGGCTGAGTCATGCTCAGCTTTTTCCGTTGGGTTCTGTTCTTCATCGCCCTGTTCCTGACCGTGGTGGGGGGCGCGCTCTTTTTCGGCCACGAGATCCTGGTTGCCCAAGGGCCTTTGGAGGCGACCAAGCGGATCGTCATTCCGCGAGGCGCCGGACCGGCGACAATGGCGAAGGTCCTGCATCAGGAGGGCGCAATCGCCCACCCGCTGCTGTTTCGTGTGGCTTTGATGATCGATCCCGAACCCAAGCCCATCAAGGCCGGCGAGTACGAGGTGCCTGCCCATATGTCGATGCAAGGGCTCGTCGAGCTGCTGCAATCGGGCAAGCTCGTGCAGCGCCGCCTGACGGTGCCCGAAGGCATGACGACCGCCGAGATCGTCGACCTTGTGCGCCGGACGGATGCGCTGTCGGGAGACATCACCGTGGATGTGAAGGAAGGAGACCTCCTCCCCGAAACGTACTTCTATTCGCGCGATGATACCCGCGACGGTCTCCTCCTGCGCATGAAGGAGGCGATGGACAAGACCCTGGACGAGGCCTGGCGCAAGCGCACGCCCGGCTTGCCGCTCGCCAATCGCCGCCAGGCCCTCATTCTTGCTTCGATGGTCGAGAAGGAAACCGCCATTCCGGCCGAGCGGAGCCGCATAGCGGCAGTCTTCCTCAATCGACTGCGGCTCAAGATGAAGCTCGAAAGCGATCCCACCACGATCTACGGCCTTACCGGGGGCAAGGCATCGTTCAACCGCGAGCTCACGAAGGCGGACTTGCAGTCGACCTCGCCCTACAACACCTATGCGATCGCGGGACTTCCTCCCGGCCCGATCTGCAATCCGGGGAGGGCCTCGATCCTCGCGGCGACCAATCCGGCGCATGACCGGTCGCTTTATTTCGTCGCCGACGGGCAGGGCGGCCATGTCTTCTCGAGAACCGTCGCCGAGCACAATCGCAACGTCGAGCGCTGGAAGCAGATCCAGCGCGAGCGGCTGGAGCAGGCTTCACCGTCGGCTGCCAAGCCGTAGGCCATGGCCGCGGTCTTCCTCGCACTTGGCGTGATGGCGGCCATGGTGTTGGGGATCGGCTGGTTCCTTCGCGCCAACCCCTCGACGCTCGCCCGGAACGTCCGGCGGACGATGTTCGTGCTGGCGGGAATCGTCAGCGCCGCAGCGCTCATCCTCGCCGTCCGGTTTCTGCCGGAAGTCCTGCCCGAACTGATGGGGCTGGTCGCCTTGCTGGGAACGGCTCTCCTCACACGGTTTCTGCGGCATCGTGCAGGGGGTGGCGGCTTCAGCTCCCCTGGACGCCATCAGCGGACCGAGGTGCGCACGGCCTTCCTGCGCGCCTGGATCGACCATGGCACCGGCGATGTCGGCGGAGCTGTGCTGGCGGGCCGATTCACAGGTCGCACGCTCGATAGCCTGACCGACGGCGAACTGCTCGATCTGCAGGCCGAGGCCGCGTCGGATGCGGATTCCGCTCGCGTACTGGAGGCATATCTCGACCGGCGTCTCGGCGCCGGCTGGCGCGGTGCGGAGCGGCCCCCGCCCAAATCCGGCAAGGCCGATATGAGCCGGCAGGAGGCGCTGGCGGTGTTGGGTCTCACCGAGGGGGCCACGGCGGAGGAAATTCGGGCAGCCCACCGACGGCTGATCCAGCGAGTTCATCCGGACGTGGGCGGCAGCGCCGACCTCGCGGCCCGCATCAACCGGGCCAAGGATATCCTGCTCGGCTAAGCACCTTGCCGGCCTGCGCCGGCTATGGCATCAACCGCCGCGCCCACTTCCGGGGCGATCCGGGCAAATCATTGATCCGGCGCGATAAATACAAATTGCTGGCGTGAGGTCGACGAGTATGGCGCAGCGCGTCCGTAAAGCCGTTCTGCCGGTTGCCGGATTGGGCACACGGTTCCTTCCCGCCACCAAGGCGATGCCGAAGGAGATGCTCACGGTCGTCGATCGGCCCTTGATCCAGTATGCGATCGATGAGTGCCTGGCTGCAGGCATCGACGAGTTCGTGTTTGTCACAGGCCGCAACAAGGGCGCGCTCGAGGATCATTTCGATCACGCCTACGAGCTCGAGATGACGCTCGAGCAACGGCGCAAGGCCTCCGAGCTCAAGCAAACCCAGGCCGCCACCATCAAGCCGGGCAACGCGGTCTTCACCCGGCAGCAAAGGCCACTCGGCCTCGGCCATGCGGTTTGGTGCGCGCGGCACTGGATCGGAAACGAACCGTTTGCCGTGTTGCTGCCCGACGAGCTGATGCTCAGCTCGCCGACATGTACCGCCCAGCTTGTCGCGGCCCATGAAAAGACCGGCGGTAACGTGGTGGCGGTGATGGATGTTCCTCGTGACCAGACCAAGAGCTACGGCATCGTGGCCGTCAGCAATGAAAAGGACGGACTGGCCGAGATGACGGCCATCGTCGAGAAGCCCACGCCCGAGGAGGCGCCGTCGACGCTCGCCTGGATCGGCCGCAGCGTCGTGTTGCCGGAGGTCTTCGACCATCTCGACAAGCATGAAGCCGGGGCGGGCGGCGAAATCCAGCTCACCGACGCCATGGCGAAGATGATCGGCGGCAAGCCTTTCCATGCCATGCGCTATACCGGTGGGCGTTTCGATTGCGGCAATCGCCTCGGCTTCCTCGAGGCCAATGTCGCGGTGGCGTTGCAGCGATCCGACACGTCGGTCGAGACACGGGCGCTCCTCGAGCGTTTGCTGAAGGGCTGAGCGATGCGCATAGCGATGATCGGTTCGGGCTATGTCGGCCTCGTGTCCGGCGCCTGCTTCGCCCAGTTCGGGCATGACGTCGTCTGCATCGACAAGGAAACCGACAAGATCGAGCGGTTGCGCCGCGGTCAGATTCCAATCTATGAGCCCGGCCTCGACCGGCTGGTCGCCGACAACATGCGCGCCGGCCGTCTCGAATTCGGCACCAACCTGGCCGATGCTGTGGCCCGGGCCGACGCAGTCTTCATCGCCGTTGGCACGCCGACCCGTCGCGGCGACGGGCACGCCGATCTGAGCTACGTCTACGCCGCGGCCGCAGAGATCGCCAAGGCGATCACGCGCTATACCGTGATCGTGACGAAGTCGACCGTGCCGGTGGGAACCGGCCGCGAGGTGGCGCGCATCATCCGCGAAGCGCAGCCGGCGGCCGAATTCGATGTCGCGTCCAATCCCGAGTTCCTGCGGGAGGGTGCGGCGATCGAGGATTTCATGAAACCGGATCGCGTCGTGATCGGCGTCGAGAGCCAACGCGCCCGCGAGGTCATGGCGGCCATCTACCGTCCCCTCAATTTGATCCAGACGCCGATGGTCTTCACCAACATCGAGACTGCGGAAGTCACGAAATACGCCGGCAACGCTTTCCTTGCCACCAAGATCACCTTCATCAACGAGATCGCCGACCTGTGCGAGAAGGTGGGCGCCGACGTGCACGACGTGGCGCGCGGCATCGGACTGGACGGGCGGATCGGCCGCAAGTTCCTGCATCCCGGCCCGGGCTTCGGCGGCTCCTGTTTTCCCAAGGACACGCTGGCGCTCGCCTACACCGCGCGTGAAGTCGATGCTCGCCAGACGATCGTCGAGCAGGTGATCGAAGTGAACAACACGCGCAAGAAAAAGATGGCGCACAAGGTCATCGACTTCTGCGGCGGCTCGGTCGCCGGCCTCACGATCGGTGTACTGGGCCTTACGTTCAAGCCCGACACCGACGACATGCGCGATGCACCTTCGCTCGATATCGTTCCGGCGCTCCAGGCGGCCGGCGCAAAGATCGTGGCGTTCGACCCCGAAGGCATGACCGAGGCAGGACGGCTGTTGTCCGGCGTGACCTTCGTCAAGACCGCTTACCAGGCCGTGGCCCAGGCCGACGTCGCGGTTGTGATCACGGAGTGGCACGAGTTCCGCGGGCTCGATCCGCGGCGTATTAAGGAGGCGATGCGCCAGCCCCGCATCGTCGATCTGCGCAATATCTTCAATCCCGACGAGATGCGCAGCCTCGGCTTCACCTACGAAGGGGTCGGCCGGCCGCGGCCACGTACCTAGACCCTACGCCTTGTTAGCGGAGCGTTTCCCATGAGCCAGACGGCCCATAAGTTCGATTCGACGATCCTGCGCGAGTACGACATTCGAGGGATCGTCGGCGGTACGCTGCACGCCGCCGACGCGCGCGCCATCGGGCGTACGTTTGGGTCCATGGTCCGGCGCAAGGGCGGCAAGCGTGTCGCACTGGGTTATGACGGTCGGCTGAGCTCGCCGGATCTCGCTGCCGCCTGCATCGAGGGGCTGGCCTCGTCCGGCGTACACGTGGTCAATATCGGGCTAGCCGCCACGCCGATGCTCTATTTCGCAGTCTGGCATCTCGACGCCGACGGCGGCATCCAGATCACGGGCTCGCACAATCCACCGGACTACAACGGCTTCAAGATGATGATGGGCAAGAAGTCGTTCTACGGGGCCGACATCCAGAAGCTGGGTGAGATGGCGGCGAAGGGCGACGTCGAGACGGGCAACGGCACGGTCGAGCAAAAAGGCGTCCTGGCCGACTACGCAGCGAGGCTGCTCAAGGACGTGAAGCCCGGCCGCAAGCTCAAAGTCGCCTGGGATACCGGCAACGGTGCCGTCGGTGTGTCGATCCGGGCCGTCGTCGACAAGCTGCCGGGCGAGCACTACGTGCTGAACGAGAGAGTGGACGGCACTTTCCCGGCCCACCATCCCGATCCGACCGTGCCCAAGAACCTCGAGCAACTCGTGGCCGAGGTGCGCCGCCGCGGCTGCGATCTCGGCATCGCCTTCGACGGCGACGGCGACCGCATCGGTGCCATCGATGGCAAGGGCCGCATCCTGTGGGGTGATCAGCTCATGATCCTGTGGTCGCGCGACGTGCTGAAGCGCCGGCCGGGCGCCACCATCATCGCCGACGTGAAGGCGAGTCAGGCCTTGTTCGACGAGATCCTGCGCGCCGGCGGCACGCCGCTGATGTGGAAGACCGGCCATTCGCTGATCAAGACCAAGATGGCCGAGCTCAAGGCACCGCTCGCCGGCGAGATGAGCGGGCATGTCTTCTTTGCCGACACCTTCTACGGCTTCGACGACGCGCTCTATTGCGGCCTTCGCTTGCTGAACATCGTCGCGAGCGAGCGGGACAGTCTGGCCGACATGCGCGACAAGCTTCCGCAGCTCGTCAATACGCCGGAATTGCGGTTCGATTGCGCCGAGGACCGCAAGTTCAAGATCGTCGACGACGTCAAGGCGCGGCTGAAGCAGGCGGGCGCCAAGGTGAACGACATCGACGGCGTGCGGGTGAACACGCCGGACGGCTGGTGGCTCCTGCGTGCTTCCAATACCCAGGCCGTCCTCGTCGCGCGTTGCGAGAGCGCCAACGAGGCGGGCCTCGAGCGATTGAAGGGCGATCTCAAGGCGGCATTGGCGGCGAGCGGCGTCAGCCTGCCGGAAGAGGCGGCGGCCGGGCACTGATGCGATTCTTCTTCTACGGCACGCTGCTCGACCGCGACGTGATGGCCCTGGTGCTCGGCCGGCGCCTGCCGCCGCAGGCGTTTGTTCCCGCAAGCCTGCCGGGACATGCGCGGCGACGAGCCAAGGGTGCGAGCTACCCGATTGTCATACCCGATCCGCGTAGGGAGGCCGAGGGTGCGGTCGTCGAGGGGCTGAGCCGTCGCGACGTCGATCGGCTCATCGCCTATGAAGGTCCCGGTTACCGGATCGCGCCGCTCAGGGTGAGGGCGAAGGGCACCCTTATCGAGGTCGCCGTCTTCGAGCCCTTACAGGCGCGCCTGCAGCCCGCCGACGAGACCTGGCAGCTGGCGCTCTGGCAGCGCCATCACAAGCGGACATTCGTGACCCGTTTGCGCCGGGCTTTCAGCGTGCGTCCGGCGTATTCCAGGCCGTGACCTCGAGCGCCGCGCAATAGATCTTGCGCTGCTCCAGACGCTTGCAGCCGTCGATGGCTTCGGCCTGCGAGAGGTTGGTCAAGCGGGCACGATGAAATGTCTTTTGCGCCATCTGCACTTCATCGACGCTGATCGCGGCATGTGTGCGCGTCAAATCGGAAAGGATGGACGTCGCCCGCTCCAGCGCGAGCTGCGCGGAGCGCTGATCGGAAAACGAGCCGACCTGGATCACCCAGCTTCCAACCGCAGGCGCCGGCGCTTCGGTCGGCACCGTCGCCGCCGTGCTGGCAACCCGGATGGAACCGGTCGACCGCAGTGCGTTCGCCGTCGGCGCCGGTTCTGCACGGACGACCTGGCCAACGCGGACCGCATCCGGGATCGCCGTTCCGGGGACGAAGTTGGCGGCGGCGTAGCGCGCCGAAGGCGGCACCCGCGGTGTAGTCCAGGGCGAAAGGTTCATCTGCTGGGCGGTGGCGAAACCGCGGTCCATCAACTCCGCCATCAGCCGATCGCGCTGGCCCGGGCTGTCGCCGCCCATCACCACGCCGATCAGCCGCCGATTGTCCCGAACGGCCGACATCACAAGATTGAAACCGGACGCCGCCGTGTAGCCCGTCTTCAAGCCATCGGCGCCCGGATAGTTGCCGAGCATGTGATTGTGATTCTCGAGCGGGTGACCGTGGTAGAGATAGCTCTGCACCGAAAACACGGGATAATAGTGTGGGAAGTCACGCAGCAATGCGTGGGCAAGTTTTGCCATGTCGCGGGCGGTCGTCACTTGCTCCCGGTTGGGCAGGCCGGACGCATTGCGATAGACGGTCGATGTCAGACCAAGCTGGCGGGCCTTCTGCGTCATGAGACGTGCGAACTGCTCCTCGGTTCCGCCGAGCGCCTCGGCAAGCAGGACCGCGGCATCGTTGGCCGACCGCGTCACCAGTCCCATGATCGCGTCGCGCACGATGACAGTTCCACCCGGAGTCATCCCCATCTTGGTCGGCGGGGCATTGGCCGCATTGCTCGATACGGAGAGCGCATCGCCCAATGACAGCCGGCCCGAGTCGAGTGCCGAGAAGGTGAGATAAAGCGTCATCAACTTCGTGAGCGACGCGGGGTGACGCAGACTGTCGGGCTGGTCGGAGTCGAGTTCACGCCCGCTGTTCGCGTCAACGATGAGATAGGAATCCTTCGCCGTGACCGCCGGATTGGGGATCCAGGAAGAAACGTGCCGATGGGCTCTCGACAGGCCATGCGTGCGTTTTGGCGGTGCGGCGCGAGATTGGGTCGACGGCCCTTGGGCGTCGGCATCGACTGCAAAGAGCAGCGCGGAGACGAAAATGTATGCGGCAAGCCAGGCAAAGCTCACCGCATAGCGCCTGAGGGAGGGGGTCATCTCAAAAACGCCATACAAATTGCAACGATTTCTTGTGCCCCACCAAAGGCTTAGGGCAATTTCCTGAAGATTACTAAAGTTCCTGCCCTTATGCAACTTTTCAACAGTCGCGCTGTTGCCGCAGTTGGTCCGGAAACTGCATGGCAAACGGAGAGGCATCATGAGGATAATATCCGCTCTGGCCTTGACCTCCATGCTGCTGCTGGCAACGGCAGCGTCGGCGCAACGGGCCGATCGCAATGTGGATATGCCCGTTGTCCGCAGTTTCCACTGGTTCAGCTATGTCGGCGGCGACGATATCCGTGCCGCCTGCCATCCGGGCGGGCGTAGTCGCCTTCGGCTGGTCTATAATGGGCTGTGGGAAGAGCAGGTGCGGACGTACGAGATTTTCCTGCAACCGGATGGAACCGCGGGCATGGAGATCGGCGTTCTCGCCGACCAAGGCAATGTGAGCAACATACTGGCCGAAAGCGGCACCGACGTCCTCAATCCGTGGCGCATGAAGCATGGTCAGCGCCTGCTGGATGCCGAGGAAACGCGTCATTTGATGGATCTGCTGCAGGCCAGTGCGGCCTTCGGCCCGCCGCCCGACGGATTGCGCCTGCCCGACAACGACTTCTGGTGGACGGTAGCCTCCTGTCGCAACGGCGTCTGGGGCTTCCAGGCCTACCACTATCCGACCGATGGTTTCGCAAAAGTGAAGTTCGCGGAGCAACTTTTCGCTTGGGACAACGTGAAAGTTCCTGTGAACCGTCCTCGCAAGCTCGAGCCGGCGCAGTTCCGCCGGGGTATGGACAGCGAATCCGCGCGGCGCGGACGCGGCGATCGCTGGATGCTGGTGGTGGGCAAGGATGGATTGCGGCCGAGGTAGCGGAATCGCTTGGTGTGCCTATATAATTCGCAGGTGCCTTCGACAGGGGATCAGTTCGCGATAATGCTTTGCTCCGGTTCAACGAAAGACGGGCGCCTCGATGGCAGCCGGCTGGGCGGACCCAAGGAACCGCCAGGCGGCGTGCCGCCGCGGCCGCCGTCACGCCGGGACGATGGCGAGGGCGACAGCGAGGGCCGGGCCGGTGCTCTGACGCTCACGCGCACCCGTACCAAGAAGCCTTCGATGTACAAGGTGCTGATGCTGAACGACGACTACACACCGATGGAGTTCGTCGTCGACGTGCTGCAGCACATCTTCCAGAAGAACCGCGAGGAAGCGACCCAGATCATGCTCCACGTGCACCAGAAAGGCGTGGGCGTCTGCGGCGTCTACACTTACGAAGTCGCCGAGACGAAGGTGACGCAGACGGTCGACTACGCGCGCAAGAACCAACATCCGCTGCAGTGCACGCTGGAGAAAGAGTAAGCAACGATCCGTTTTTTGGTCGAGGTGTTCGATGTCCATGTTGTCCAAGAACCTCGAGAAGTCCCTTCATCGCGCTTTTGCGCTGGCCGGCGAGCGGCGGCACGAATACGCGACGCTGGAGCATCTGCTCCTCGCCATGACCGAGGACGACGATGCGACGCCGGTGCTCAGGGCATGCGGGATCGACATCGATCGCCTGCGCCACGACCTCGAGGCGTTCATCGATAATCGGTTGAAGGGCATCGTGACCCAGACGCCGAGCGAGCCGCTGCCCACCGCTGGCTTCCAGCGGGTCGTGCAGCGCGCGGCGGTGCATGTCCAGTCGTCGGGCCGCAAGGAAGTGACGGGCGCCAACGTCCTCGTGGCGCTGTTCTCCGAGCGCGACAGCCACGCCGTGTCGTTTCTCGAGAACCAGGGCATGTCCCGGCTCGATGCGGTCGACTACATCAGCCACGGCAAGGCCAAGGTGCCGGGTCGGGCCCGCACCCGTCGCGTGACCGGCTCGGAGGAAGAGGCTGGCGACGCGTCGGTCAAGCAGGGCAATGAGGCGCTTGCCGCCTACTGCGTGGATCTGAACCAGAAGGCGCGCGAGGGCCGCGTCGATCCGCTGATCGGCCGCGAATACGAAGTCGAACGCACAATTCAGGTCCTGTGCCGCCGGACTAAGAACAACCCGCTGTATGTCGGCGAGCCGGGAGTGGGCAAGACGGCGATCGCGGAGGGACTGGCGCGCAAGATCGTCGAAGGCGACGTGCCGGACGTTCTGAAGGAGTCGGTGATCTACGCGCTCGACATGGGCGCGCTGCTGGCCGGCACGCGCTATCGCGGCGACTTCGAGGAGCGGCTGAAGGCGGTCCTGTCGGAGCTCAAGAAGAAGCCGAACTCGGTGCTGTTCATCGACGAGATCCATACCATCATCGGCGCCGGGGCCACTTCCGGCGGATCGATGGATGCGTCCAATCTCCTGAAGCCGTCGCTTCAGTCGGGCGAGCTGCGCTGCATCGGCTCGACTACCTACAAGGAATACCGGAACTACTTCGAGAAGGATCGTGCCCTCGTGCGGCGCTTCCAGAAGATCGACGTGCCGGAACCGTCGATCTCCGACGCCGTGCAGATCATGCAGGGCCTCAAGCCGGTCTACGAGAAGCACCATCACGTCACCTACACCGACGACGCGATCAAGGCGTCGGTCGAGCTGTCGGCGCGCTACATCCACGACCGCAAGCTGCCCGACAAGTCGATCGACGTGATCGACGAGGTCGGGGCGGCGCAGATGCTACGTCCGCAAGAGGCCCGCAAGGTGACGATCGACGTGCCCGACATCGAGGAGATCGTCGCCAAGATCGCGCGCATCCCGCCCAAGAGCGTGTCGAAGGACGACACCGAGATGCTGCGCAACATCGACCGCGATCTGAAGACGGTGGTGTTCGGGCAGGACAAGGCGATCGATCAGCTTTCGGCGGCGATCAAGCTCGCGCGCGCGGGCCTGCGCTCGCCGGAGAAGCCGATCGGCTCCTACCTGCTGGCCGGTCCGACCGGCGTCGGCAAGACCGAGGTGACGCGTCAGCTTGCGCGGCTCCTGGGCCTGGAGCTGATCCGCTTCGATATGTCAGAGTACATGGAGCGGCACAGCGTCTCGCGCCTGATCGGCGCTCCGCCGGGCTATGTCGGCTTCGACCAGGGCGGTCTTCTGACCGACAAGGTCAACCAGCATCCCCATTGTGTGATCCTGTTCGACGAGATCGAGAAGGCGCATCCGGACGTGTTCAACGTGCTCCTGCAGGTGATGGACTACGGCAAGCTCACCGATCACAACGGCCGGACCGTGGACTTCCGCAACGTGATCCTGTGCATGACCACCAATGCCGGTGCTGCCGACATCGCCAAGCCGGCTCTGGGCTTCGGCCGCGAGGCTCGGCACGACGAGGACGACGAGGCGATCAACCGGCTGTTCGCGCCGGAGTTCCGCAATCGTCTCGATGCGGTCATCAAGTTCGCCAACCTCGGCCCCGAGAGCATGGGCAAGGTGGTCGACAAGTTCGTGGCCGAGCTCGAGGTGCAGCTCGCCGACCGCAAGGTCTTCATCGAACTCAGCGATTCGGCGCGTCGTTGGCTCGCCGAGAAGGGCTACGATCGCCTGTTCGGCGCCCGGCCCCTCGCCCGCGTCATCCAGGAGCACCTCAAGAAGCCACTCGCGGAAGAGGTGCTGTTCGGCAAGCTCGCCAACGGCGGCGGCACGGTCCGGGTCGACGCCGAGGGCGAAGGCGCGGCGGCCAAGCTCGTCTTCACCTTCCTGCCGCCCGAGCGCGGCGCGCTGCCTCCCGCCAGCCAGGAACCGGTGCTCGCTGACTGATCTTGATGTTCCGGCCTCTCTGGCTCGCCTTCCGCGGCGCGGTTCTCGCCACCGCGGTGTTCTGGGTGGCGAAGATCATCGTCGAGAAGCTGCACTGGCAGGCGCCGCTTGACCTGACCGAGCAGCTGATCTTCTTCGTCATATTCTTTCTCGGGATGCTGATGATCGAGAAGAAGTGACACGCGCAGGCGCGTCATCCCGCGGCAGGGACCCGAGGGAGCTTTACGGCGACCTCTCGTTCTCTTTCCGAAACGGCGAATACTGCTGCAGGTTCTCGATCTCCTGCGCGACGGCCGGCCGTTCGCGCTTGAGATAGTCGTCGACGGCGCGCCGGAAGCCGGCATCGACGATCCAGTGGGCGGAGTAGGTCGGCACAGGCAGATAGCCGCGCTGGATCTTGTGGTCGCCCTGGGCGCCGGCTTCGACGTGCCGCAGGCCGTGCGTGATCGCGAAGTCGATCGCCTGATAATAGCAGGCCTCGAAATGCAGGAACGCGTGGCTCTCGAGGCAGCCCCAATAGCGGCCGTAGAGCGTGTCGTCGCCTCGGAGATTGAGGGCGCCGCCGACCGGCCGGCCCTCGGCTTCAGCCATGACCAGCACGACCTTGTCGGCCATGGTGCCGCCGAGGATGTCAAAGAAGGCGCGCGTCAGATATGGCGAACCCCATTTGCGTCCGCCGGTGTCCATGTAGAAGGCGAAGAAAGCATCCCAATGCCGGGGCTTGATGTCGGCCCCGGTAAGAGCGCGGACAGCGAGGCCCTCGCGGCGCACCGCTTCCCTCTCCTTGCGGATCGCCTTGCGCTTGCGCGAGGCAAGGGCGGCAAGGAAATCGTCGAATGTCCGATAGCCGGCGTTGTGCCAGTGATATTGCTGGCCCATGCGCTGCAGCCATCCGCGGGCACCAAAGCGCTTCCAGTCGGCTTCGCTGCAGAAGGTGGCGTGCACCGAACTGATGCCGTTGTCCTTGGCGATTTTCGCCAGCATGTCGATCATCGCGTCGCGAACGACGTCGGCCAGCGGTCCAGGACGGATGAACAGACGTGGTCCCGGCACGGGCGTGAAAGGGATGGCGATCTGGAGCTTGGGATAGTAGCGGCCGCCTGCACGTTCGAACGCCTGCGCCCACCCATGGTCGAACACATATTCGCCCTGGCTGTGGCCTTTCAGATAGAGAGGGGCCGCGCCCAGCAACGTCCCATCTGCCGATTCGGCGAGCAGGTATTGCGGCTGCCAGCCGCTGCGCCGGCCGACCGACTTCGAGTCCTCGAGCGCCTTCAGGAACCGGTGGGTCAGGAACGGACTGCCGGCGGCCCCGGGGGCGAGAGCGCACGCATCCCACTGTGTCGCATCGACCGCTGCGAGCGATTCGACGACGCGCAAGCCGAGGGTCGGTGTGTCATCGGGCATCGTCTAGCATAGCGCGAATCTTGCCGTCAGTGAGGCGTGCGCGGACTTGGCGCCGGCTACAAAAAAGTCCGGCGGACATTAGCCGCCGGACACCAATCAGTTTCGCCTTTCCAGTCCCCGCGAACGGGAACGTCGCATTGGCTTTAATGCTTGAATTTGAAGGTGGCTTCCGGTGGGGGCCACGAGGGCGCCCACACGGAAGCCGAAAGGCGTCGGTTAGAGGGGCCAAAGTTGAGCTTTGGCCTACGCCCTTTCCTTATTCTTACTGCTTCTTCTTCTTAGCAGCCTTCTTCTTAGCAGCCTTTTTCTTAGCAGCCATAACTGTCTCCTATGGTTAGCTATGAGGTCCCCAACCGCGAGGTCCTCGGGGTACGCAGGTACGCTACGTCGCGCTTGGTCAACTGCATCCCGTGGTGCCGCCGCAGGTGGTGCACTTGAGGCACGTCCCGTTGCGGACCATGGTGAAGTTGCCACACTCCGGACAGGCATCCCCTTCGAACCCCTTGAGTCTTGCCTCGACGGCCAGACCCCTGGGTGAGGAGGATGCCCCTCCGGTCGCGACGCCGACGACGGCCGCCTGGGCGATGTGCGCCGAAGCGACGGCTGGGCCGTCCGTCAGTTCGATGGGCGCGGTGCCGGCGGCGATCGCCTGGTCGGCGATAGCGACACTGCCGGCCGTCCGGCCGCTCAATACATAGAGGTTGCTGCGCATGTAGCCGACGCTGGCGATGCGGCTGACCGCGGCTGCCGCGGCCTGCGCGGCGTCCGTGCCGCCAACCGGCAACCCGTCCTCGACCTGGCCCCGGCCGACGCCGTCGGGCCGAAGGTCGGCCTGCTCGACGTGCGCGAGGTCGTTGCGCCCGAGATAGGAGATGGCGAGCTCGCGGAAGATGTAGTCGACCACCGAGGTCGACATCTTGATCGCATCGTTGCCTTCGACGAGACCGCTGGGGTCGAACCGCGTGAAGGTGTAGGCCTCGACGAACTCCTCGAGCGGCACGCCGTACTGCAGGCCGATCGAGATCGCGATGGCGAAGTTGTTCATCAGGCTGCGGAAGGCGGCACCCTCCTTGTGCATGTCGACGAAGATCTCGCCGACCCGGCCGTCCTCGTATTCGCCGGTGCGCAGATAGACCTTGTGACCGCCGACCGTGGCCTTCTGGGTATAACCCTTGCGCCGCTGCGGCAGCCGCTCGCGGCCGCGGCGCACCTCGCGCTCGACGATTCGTTCCACGATGCGCTCGGCGATGACGGGCGCGCGCGCAACGGGCGAGAGTTCGAGAAGGTCGTCGTTCGCTGCCTTGTCCTCGCCGAGCACCAGGGCGGAAAGCGGCTGCGACAACTTCGAGCCGTCGCGATAAAGCGCATTGGCCTTGAGGCCAAGCTTCCACGACATCTCGTAGGCCTTGCGGCAGTCCTCGACCGTGGCGGCGTTCGGCATGTTGATCGTCTTCGAGATCGCGCCCGATATGAACGGTTGTGCTGCAGCCATCATGCGTATGTGGCTTTCAGCAGACAAGCAGCGCTTGCCATCTCGTCCACAGGGATTTGCGCAATCGAAAACAGCGAGATGCTCGCTCTTGAGGTCCGACGCGCCTTCGATCGACAGCGTCCCGCATGCGTGGATGTTCGCCGACGCGATGTCGTTGCGGGAAAAGCCGAGTCGCGCAAGGAGATCGAGATCGGGATCGTCGAGCGCCGCATCGTCGAGTGCCAGTACCGAACGGCAGAAGTCGTCGCCCAACGTGTAGCGCGAGAAAGCAAACCGTATGTCGAAAGCGGTGGCGAGCGCCTGCTCGATCCGTGCAAGGGTCGCCGCATCGAACCCGCGCGCCGCCAGCGTCTCGGGATTGATGGCGGGCGCCGATGTCAGCGTGCCGTAACCCACCGCGTGGGCGACGATGCGCGCGATCGCGGGCTCGTCGTAGCCCAGCGTGCGCAGCGCCAGCGGCACCGTCCGGTTGATGATCTTGAAATAACCGCCGCCCGCCAGCTTCTTGAACTTCACCAAAGCGAAGTCGGGTTCGATGCCGGTCGTATCGCAATCCATCACCAGCCCGATCGTGCCGGTGGGAGCGATCACCGAGACCTGCGCGTTGCGAAAGCCGTGTTGCTCGCCAAGAGCCAGCGCGCGGTCCCAGGCATGCTGCGCGGCCACCACCAGGCCGGCGTCCGGGCAGTTCGCCACGTCCAGGGCGACCGGCGGGGTGGACAGGCCCTCGTAGCCCGCTTCGCCGCCGTAGGCCGCAGAACGATGGTTGCGGATGACACGCAGCATCGGCTCGCGGTTGGCAAGGAAACCGGGGAAGGCGCCCATCAGGCTGGCCATCTCTGCCGAAGTCGCGTAGGCGATGCCGGTCACGACGGCGGTGATCGCGCCGGCGATGGCGCGGCCTCGAGCCGAATCGTAGCCCAGGCCCGACGCCATCAGCAGCGCGCCAAGATTGGCGTATCCCAGCCCCAGCGTCCGATAACGATAGGAGAGTTCGGCGATGCGGCGCGACGGATACTGCGCCATCATCACCGAAATCTCGAGAACGACGGTCCACAGACGTGTCGCGTGCTCGAGGGCGATGACGTCGACCGTACCGTCGTCGCGCCGGAACCGAAGCAGGTTCAGGGACGCGAGATTGCACGCCGTGTCGTCGAGGAACATGTACTCCGAGCACGGATTGGAAGCGTTGATGCGGCCCGATGCCGGACAGGTGTGCCAGTCGTTGATCGTCGTGTCGAACTGCACGCCGGGATCGGCCGAGTGCCAGGCCGCTTCGGCCACGCGGTCCCAAAGCGCTGCCGCCGAGACCGTTCTGGAGACCTTGCCCGTGGTGCGCTCGGTGAGCGCCCATTCGCGATCGGCTTCCACCGCCCGCAGGAAGGCGTCGGTCACCCGCACGGAGTTGTTGGCGTTCTGTCCGGCCACCGTCGCGTAGGCTTCCGACTCCCAATCCGTGTCGAAGGCCGGGAATTCGATGTGCCGGTAGCCCTGGCGGGCGAACTGGATGGCCCGCTGGATGTAGTTCTCCGGAAGCTCGGCGGCCCGTGCGGCCACGATTTCCTGGCGCAGGTGCGGGTTGCGCCTGGGATCGAACGCGCCATCGCCTTCGACTCCGCCTTCGAGGCATGCCCGCATCACCGCGTTGAGATGCCGGTTGGCGAGGCGCGAGCCTGCGACGAGAGCGGCGACCTTCTGCTCCTCGAGCATCTTCCAGGAGACGAACTCCTCGATATCGGGATGGTCGACGTCCACGACCACCATCTTGGCGGCGCGGCGTGTCGTACCGCCCGACTTGATGGCGCCGGCCGCGCGGTCACCGATCTTGAGGAACGACATCAGCCCGGAAGATTTCCCGCCCCCCGACAATCTTTCGCCGGCCGCGCGCAGCCGCGAGAAATTGGAGCCCGTCCCCGAGCCGTACTTGAACAACCGCGCCTCGCGAACCCACAGATCCATGATGCCGCCGTCGCTTAGCAACTCATCCGATACGCTCTGGATGAAGCAGGCATGCGGTTGCGGCCGCTCGTAGGCCGAATCGGACGGGTAGGCGATGCCGTCTCGATGGTCGACGAACCAGTGTCCCTGATCGGGACCGTCGATGCCGTAGGCCCAGTGCAGGCCGGTGTTGAACCACTGCGGCGAGTTGGGCGCGCACATCTGCCTCGCCAGCATGAAAGACAGCTCGGCGTAATAGGCGCTCGCATCTTCTTCGCTGTCGAAATAACCACCCTTCCAGCCCCAGTAGGTCCAGGCACCGGCCATGCGATGGAATATCTGACGCGCCGAGCTCTCGCCGCCGAAGCGTTGTTCAGGGGGCAAGGTCGCGAGGGCAAGCTCGTCGGGTACCGAACGCCAGAGCCATTCCGGCACATCGCCCTCGGCGACGCGGACCAGATGCCTGGCGACGCCGGCGCGCCGGAAGTACTTTTGCGCCAGCACGTCGGTCGCGACTTGCGACCAGTCGGCAGGAACCTCGATGCTCTTGTGCTGAAAGACAACCGTGCCGTCGGGGTTGCGAATTTCGGAATCGGCAACACGAAACGCCACTCCTTCGAATGGCGATTTCCCTGTTCGCGTGTTCCGGCGCTCAAAGCGCATCGACGATCCCCCGTGCCAACTTCCCGTCTTCCTGTCCCGCTGCGGGACGTGCTCAATCGGTTCAATGAGCACGCAGATATGGGCACAGGACGATAGTAAATTACAAAATCTTGTGTGCGCAACTATATTTTGTAGACCAATGTGTTGATCGTACTAGATGATGCAACCACGCAACAAGGGTCCGGGACGCCGTGAAATCGCATGACGACGAACGATATGCGCCCCAAGGCCCGCATGCGTCGCGTTGCACGCCACAAGGTGCGCGCGTACAAGCGCGCGATGCATTTCGAGAGAGTGATTGATGACCTTCGGTACCTGGCTGTTCACGAAAATGCGCGGCGAACTGGTTGGAACTGACGACCAAGGCAATCGCTACTACCAGGACAAGCGCGTGCTTCCGGGCCGGCGCCGGAAACGGTGGGTCATCTACCGTGGAGAGCCCGAGGCCTCGCGGGTTCCGCCCGATTGGCACGGCTGGCTGCATCACACGACGAACGCGCCGCCGCCCGCGAACGGTCTGCCACGCAGGCCGTGGCAGAAAGAGCACGAGCGCAATCTCACTGGTACCGGTCTTGCCTATCGCCCTCCGGGCTCGTCGCTTTCGACCGCCGGCGAGAAACCCAAGCCGGCCTACGAAGCGTGGCGTCCCGGCTGAACTGTCGGCGTGACTGGAAAAGACAGCGGGGAGACCGTGCGTGGGCCGCAATATCGTCGAGACGATCGTAGGCGCTGTCGTGTTGGTGGTGGCGGGCGTATTCGTGTTCTATGCCTTCGCCAAGTCGGACCGGTCGAGCTCGGGCGGTTATGAGCTTACCGCTCGCTTTGGCCGCGTCGACGGGCTGAAGCGCGGATCCGACGTCACGCTGAGCGGGGTCAAGGTCGGCACCGTCACGACCATCGACCTCGACGCCAAGACCTATCAGGCGGTGGTGCACATGGCGCTTTCCTCGAGCCTGCGCCTTCCGGAGGACACCAACGCCAAGATCGTGAGCGAGTCGCTGCTTGGCGGTATGGTAGTGGCCCTGGAGCCAGGCGCGGACACCAAGACGCTGCAGCCCGGAGGCGAGATCGCCAATACGCAGGATGCCATCTCGCTGACAGAGTTGATCGCCAAGTTCATGTTCGGCGGAACAGGAAACAAGTGATGAACGCACGTCTTCCCAAGACGCCGCCGATGTGGCGGCAATCCGATGGCAAGCCGGTCTCCTGCCTCGAAAAGATCAAAGTCCTGAATCAGAACATCCAGGAGATCGAGAGCCTCTGCGCCGACGCGCTGGAGGACGGAGTTCTGATGGGATGCGACGCCGGGCAGATCAAGGCAGCGCTGCACGAGTTGATCGACGGATTGGCAGTACCCCACGCCGAGAAGGAATGAGCGTGCCTCGACGTGCGGCCTTTGCGTCAGTGGCTGCTGCCGTCGTTCTGACCGTCTTTGCCGCCATGACTGCTGCCCAGACGCCTCCGGCGCAAACCTCTGCTGCGCAGCCGTCATCCTCTTCGTTCGACGATGCCGCGACCCTGCGTGCGATTCCCGACGGCCCGGGCAGGCCGGTCGCCGAGCTGCAGGGGCTCGACAAGGTGACCGCGCGGACGCGGCGCTTCATCGCTCCGGTCGGCGCCTCGACGAGGTTCGGCACCCTCGCTATCACCGTGGGCGACTGTCTGGTCAATACGCCGGATGCGCCGCCCGAGGCCGCGGCCTATCTCACGATCGTGGACCACAAGCCCGGTCAGCCGGAGCGGAGACTTTTCGCCGGCTGGATGTTCGCGTCGACGCCCTCGCTCTCGGCACTCGACGACGGTGTCTATGATGTGCGTGTGCTCGCCTGCACGAGGGAGCAAGGGTCGCCGACCAAGTCGCGCTGAAAGGCGGCCTCGCGGCCGACCGCGTCGGCCAGCCGTTCGCGGAAATCGTCGCGTGGGATCTCGACAGCGCCGAAGTTGCGCAGATGCTCCGTCATGAATTGGCAGTCGAGCAGCCGGAAGCTGCCCGTGATCAAGCGCGCAACGAGATGGACGAGCGCGACCTTGGAGGCGTCGCGCTCGCGGCTGAACATGCTCTCGCCGAAGAAGGCAGCGCCGACGGAAACGCCGTACAGGCCGCCGACGAGTTGCCCGTCGCGCCAGGACTCGACGCTATGGGCGTGGCCACGTCTGTGCAGTTCGCTGTAGAGGCCGACGATCGGCTCGTTGATCCAGCTTTCGGGATGGCCCGGTCGCGGCAGGGCGCAGGCGCGGACAACCTCGACGAACGCCTGGTCCGCGGTGACCTCGAAATGACCGGAACGGACCGTGCGTGCAAGGCGGCGGGGCAAGTGGAAGCCATCGAGCGGCAGCACGGCGCGCAAGCGCGGATCGAGCCAGTAGAGTTTGGGGTCGTCGCGGCGTTCCCCCATGGGAAACACGCCGATCCGGTAGGCCTGCAGCAGGAGCTCGGGCGTGATCTCCAGCATCGCGAGGCTATTTCTTTAGGCCGACCAGCTTCTCCAGCCAGTGGATATCGTATTCGCCGTCGATGAATTCTTGCTGGCGGATGATGCGCTGGTGCAGCGGGATCGTGGTCTCGATGCCACCGATCACGAATTCCTCGAGCGAACGGCGCAGCCGCATCAGGCATTCGTTGCGCGTCGGCCCGCTGACGATGAGTTTGGCCACCATCGAATCGTAGTAGGGCGGCATCACGTAGCCCGAATAGAGTCCGGAATCGACGCGCACCCCGAGGCCGCCGGGCGGATGATAGTCGGCCACACGGCCGGGGCAGGGCACGAAACTCTCGGGATTCTCGGCATTGACGCGGCATTCAATGGCGTGGCCCTGGATGACGATGTCGCTCTGTTTGAGGCCAAGCGGCGCGCCGTCGGCGATGCGGATCTGCTCACGGACCAGATCGATACCCGTGACCGCTTCGGTGATGGGATGCTCGACCTGCAGGCGGGTGTTCATCTCGATGAAGTAGAATTCGCCGTCCTGGAACAGGAATTCCATGGTGCCGGCGCCGCGGTATCTGAGCTTGCGCACCGCCGCAGCTGCAAGCTCGCCGATGCGGCTGCGCTGTTCGGGATTGAGGGCTGGCGAGGGTGCTTCCTCAAGCACCTTCTGATGGCGACGCTGCAGCGAGCAGTCGCGTTCGCCGAGATGGACACCTTCGCCCTGACCGTCGCCCAAGACCTGTATCTCGATATGGCGCGGGTGTCCGAGATATTTCTCGACATAGACGGCATCGTTGTTGAAGGCTGCCTTGGCTTCGGCCTTGGCAAGGGCATAGGCCTCTGCCGCCGTGTCAGCGCTGTCGACGACCTTCATGCCGCGGCCGCCGCCGCCGGCCACGGCCTTGATCAGTACCGGCCAGCCGATCTTGCCGCCCTGCGCAACGATCTCCTCGAGCGATCCGACCGGTCCGGCCGATCCCGGCACCAGCGGCAGGCCGAGCTCGTGCGCCGTCTGCTTGGCCACGATCTTGTCGCCCATCATTGTGATGTGCTGCGGCGTCGGGCCGATGAAGGTGAAGCCGCTTGCTTCGACAGCCTCGGCGAAGCGCGCGTTCTCCGATAGGAAACCGTAGCCCGGATGGATGGCATCGACGTCGGTGATCGTCGCAGCCGACAGGATGGCCGGAATATTGAGGTAGCTGTCGCGCGCGGGCGGAGGGCCAATGCAGACGGACTGATCGGCCAGCCGCACATGCATGGCATCGCTGTCGGCCGTGGAATGGACCGCGACGGTCTGGATGCCCATCTCACGGCAGGCGCGGTGGATGCGGAGCGCGATCTCGCCGCGGTTGGCGATCAGGACTTTTTCGAACATTACGACGGACGGCCGTTACTCGACGACCATCAGCGCCTGTCCGAACTCCACCGGCTGGGCATTCTCGACCAGGATCTGCGTTACAGTGCCGGCTTTTGGCGCCTTGATCGGATTGAAGGTCTTCATTGCCTCGATGATCAGAAGCGTCTGCCCGGCCGTGATCTTGTCGCCAACCGTCACGAAGGCCGGCTTGCCGGGCTCGGCCGCCAGGTAGGCCGTTCCGACCATAGGAGATTTCACTGCCCCCGGATGGGCGCCGAGATCGCTCCCATTGGCCAGTGCCGACGGGCCGGCGTTTCCGCCGGCCGCAAGTGCTGCCGGGGCGGCAAAGGCTAGCGGCGCCGCGGCCGCCATGGTCACCTGCGGCCGGGCGACCCGGATACGGCGTTCGCCGTCCGCCAGTTCGATTTCGCCGAGATGGGTCTCCTCGAGGATCTGCGCCAGCTTGCGGACGAACTCGGTATCCATCTCGAATTTGGCCATGAAGAACGCTCCCCGGAAGATTTCAGCGGCCCAACAGGCGCGCCAACGCCTGGAGAGCGAGAAGGTAACCCTGGCTGCCGAGGCCGGCGATCACGCCGACCGCGGCGGGACTTATATATGAGCGATGGCGAAAGCTTTCACGCCTGTAGATGTTCGAGATGTGGACCTCGATGGCCGGCACCTCGGCGGCGTTCAGAGCGTCCAGCAGGGCCACCGAGGTATGACTGTAGGCGCCGGCATTGATCACGATGCCGCTGTTCTTTTCGCGCGCCGCCTGAATAAGGTCGACCAGTACCCCTTCGTGATTGCTTTGGGCGAATTCCAGCTCCAGCCCGAGGCGCGCCGCCTCGACCCGACAGTTCTTCTCGACATCCGCCAGAGTCTCTCGGCCATAGATCTGCGGCTGCCGCTTGCCCAGCATGTTGAGATTGGGCCCGTTGAGTACCAGCACCGGTTTCGCCGCCGGCGGGCGTCGCGCGGCCTTGACGGCCAAACCTGCCTCCGTCCTTATAAGTCGCGGGTTTATAGCACGCGGAGACTCGGCCACAAGGATGCCGGCCGGGGACAGTTATGCTCCGGCGCAGAGAGCCTTGGCGCGAGCAGACAGGCGCTCGGCCAGCGAATCGAACTGGCGCCGCTGCTCGTCGGTCAGGGCCTCGCAGAGACGCTTCTCATACGCCAGCGCGATGGGAACGATCCGCGCATGCATGACGCGGCCGCGGGCCGACAGTCTGAGAGAAGCGCGCCGCCGGTCGTTGAGGTCGGTCGCCCGTTCGACCAGGCCGCGCTTCATGAGCCCTGCCACCGCCCGGCTGACCGCCACCTTGTCCATCACGATGCGCTGCCCCACATCCGATGCGGTAAGCGGCGCGAAGCGGCCCAGAGCGGCCAGCACACGCCACTGCGTGACGGTCAATCGGAACGGGCCGGCGTAGAGATCGTGCAGCGATTTGCTCACCATCTGAGCGAGGACCGAGAGCCGGTAGGGCAGGAAATTTTCCAGCTCGAGGCCTTGCGAAGCGTTCGGCATGATAGTTACATATGTAACTAATTGTTCGTTCCGTCAAATTCGGGAGGACGGCATGGCCGGCAGCGATCTCGACACCGATCCCGTGAACCCCATGGGCACGGAAGGCTTCGAATTCGTCGAATACACCGCGGCCGACCCGGAGGCGCTGGGCCGGCTGTTCGAGAGCATGGGCTTCCTTCGCGTGGCCCGTCATCGCTCGAAGGATGTGTCGCTGTTCCGCCAGGGCGACGTGAACTTCATCGTCAACGGAGAGAAGGAAAGCTTCGCGCAGGGCTTCGCCCGCGTGCACGGTCCGAGCGTCTGCGCCATCGCCTTTCGCGTGAAGAACGCGGCCCGCGCCTACAAGCGCGCGCTGGCGCTCGGCGCCTGGGGCGTCGAGAACAAGGTCGGCCCGATGGAGCTCAACATTCCGGCGATCAAGGGTATCGGCGATTCGCTGATCTACCTGGTCGATCGCTACGGCGAAAAGGGCAGCATCTACGATGTCGACTTCGACTTTCTGCCCGGCGTCGAGCACAACCCCGGCGGTGTCGGCCTCACCTATATCGATCATTTGACCCACAACGTGCATCGCGGCCGCATGGACGAATGGGCGGAGTTCTACGAACGCCTGTTCAATTTCCGCGAGATCCGCTACTTCGACATCGAGGGCAAGCTCACGGGCCTGAAGTCGAGGGCGATGACCAGCCCGTGCGGCAAGATCCGGATCCCGATCAACGAGAGCACGGACGACAAGTCGCAGATCCAGGAATACCTGTCCGCCTATCACGGCGAGGGCATTCAGCACATCGCGCTGGGCACCAGCGACATCTACCACACCGTCGAGTCGCTGCGGAGCAAGGGCGTGCCGTTCCAGACCGTCCCGGATACCTACTATGAGCAAGTCGACCAGCGCCTGCCCGGTCACGGCGAGGACCTGGCCCGGCTCGCCGCCGACCGCATTCTTGTCGACGGCGCGCCGACCAAGGGCGGGGGGCTGCTGCTCCAGATCTTCACCCAGACGGTGATCGGGCCGATCTTCTTCGAGATCATCCAGCGTCGCGGCAACGAGGGCTTCGGCGAAGGCAATTTCCGCGCCCTGTTCGAGTCGATCGAGCTCGACCAGATCCGGCGCGGTGTTCTGAAAGCGTAGGATCAAGGAGGAAACTATGTCGAGGAACTGGATTCCGCTGCGCCAGGTCGAAGGCACGGCGTCGCGTCAGGCCCATGTGCGCCTGCCCGAGGGGACCTATGAGCGCGAGATCAGCAAGGAAGGCTTCTTCGGTCCCTCGGCGCAGTTCCACCACAGGCACAAGCCGACCGATTGGGTGGCCTTCGAAGGGCCGATCCGGCCGCGCGCGCTCGACATGAACAAGCTCGGCAAGGCCCAGGCCAATCCGTGGCGCGCCGAATTGGTCATGGGCAATCCGCATCTGCAGATGCGCCTTTGGCGGCTCGACGGACCGATGACCGAGCTCGCCCGCAACAGCGATGGTGATCAGCTTCTGTTCGTGCACGAGGGGGCGGGCGACCTGTTCTGCGACTATGGCCATATGGGCTATCGCGACGGCGACTATATCGTGATCCCACGCGGCACGATGTGGCGTCTGGCACCTACCGCGCCCACCATGTCGCTGATGGTCGAGGCCACGAACGACCATTTCACCCTCCCCGAGAAGGGGCTGGTCGGTCACCACGCGATCTTCGATCCGGCGATGCTCGACACGCCGCATATCGACGACGCCTTCAAGGCACAGCAGGACGAGCGGAGTTGGACGGTTTCGGTGAAACGGCGCAACGCGCTTTCGACCGTGACCTTTCCCTTCAATCCATTGGACGCCGTCGGTTGGCACGGCGATCTCAGCGTGGTGCGCATCAACTGGCGCGATCTGCGGCCTCTGATGAGCCACCGCGCCCATTTGCCGCCGTCGGCGCACACCACGTTCATGGCCGGCCGGTTCGTCGTCTGCACTTTCGTGCCGCGTCCGCTCGAAAGCGATCCCGAGGCACTGCGACTGCCGTTTTTCCACAACAACGATGATTTCGACGAGATCATCTTCTACCACAAGGGAAGCTTCTTCAGCCGCGACAACATCCATCCCGGCATGATGACGATCCATCCGTCGGGTTTCACCCATGGCCCCCATCCCAAGGCGTTCCACGCTGCAACCAAGGGCGGCAAGACGGAGACCGACGAGGTGGCGGTGATGATCGACACGCGCGACGCGGTCGATGTCGCGGCGATGCCGGCGGGCGTCGAGTTCGAGGGCTACGTGGGTTCCTGGCGGCCGCCCGAGATGAACCAGGCGGCCGAGTAGGTCCCGTCGCGATGAAGCTCGCAACGCTGAAGGAAGGGGGAAGGGACGGCACGCTGATCGTGGTCGACCGCGGGCTTACGCGGGCAGTCCGCGCGACCGGCATCGTACCGACGCTGCAGAAGGCGATCGAGGATTGGACGAGCCTTTCGCCCAGACTCGCCGCTCTTTCGGAGCAATTGCGCGACGGCAAGGCGCCGGGCTCCTTCGATCTCGATACGGCGGCGCTCGCCGCGCCGCTGCCGCGCGCCTTTCAGTGGGCGGACGGGTCGGCCTACGTGGTCCATGTCGAGCTGGTGCGCAAGGCGCGCGGCGTCGAGATGCCGCCGTCCTTCTGGACCGATCCATTGATGTACCAGGGCGGCTCCGATTCCTTCGTCGGACCGAACGATGAGATCGAGCTGGAGGACGAAGCCTGGGGCATCGATTTCGAGGGCGAGATCGGGGTTATCGTCGACGATGTCCCGATGGGCACGTCTGCCGCCGCCGCGCGCCGGCACATCAAGCTGGTGACGATCCTGAACGACGTCTCGCTGCGCAACGTGATCGTGACGGAGCTGGCAAAGGGGTTCGGCTTCTTCCATGGCAAGCCGGCGACGGCCTTCGCTCCCGTCGCCGTGACGCCCGACGAGCTGGGCGAGGCCTGGGACGGCGGCAAGCTCGACCTGCCCCTCATCTCGACGCTCAACGGCAAGGAGTTCGGCCATCCCAACGCCGCGACCGATCTGACGTTCGACTTCGGCCAGTTGATCGCCCACGCAGCCCGCACGCGGCATCTCGAGGCCGGAACCGTGGTCGGCTCCGGCACCGTCGCCAATCGAGACCCGTCGGCCGGCTGCTCCTGCATTGCCGAGCGGCGTGTGCGCGAGACGATCGACAACGGCAAGCCGGCGACACCGTTCATGAGGTTCGGCGACCGCGTGCGCATCGAGATGTTCGATCGCGCCGGCCATTCGATCTTCGGCGCCATCGACCAGAGAGTGGTTCGCTACACACCGCGCGCCTGAGCCGTGCTACGGTCGCGGCCGGGAGGCTCCATGAAGCTCATCGGGTATTTCCGGTCGTCGGCCGCGTTTCGTGTGCGCATCGCGCTCAACCTGAAGGACATCACGGTCGAGCATGCCTTTCGCCATTTGCGCAGGGGCGAGCAAAGCACGCCGGACTATGCGGCGCTCAACCCGCAGAAGCTGGTGCCGGCGCTGGTGCTCGATTCGGGCGAAGTACTGACGCAGTCCCTGGCGATCCTGGAATATCTCGAGGAGACGCATCCCGAACCGCCGCTTCTGCCCAAGGATCCGGTGGGTCGCGCGCGCGTGCGCGCCCTTGCGCTGATCCCGACCGCGGATATCCACCCGATCCAGAATTTGCGGGTCATGACCTATCTTCGGGAAAGATGCGGGCAGTCGGAGGAAGCCGCTTTCGCCTGGTCGCGACACTGGATCGAGACCGGGTTCGCGGCATACGAGGCGTCCGTGGCGAATGACCGCCGCACCGGCGCCTTCAGCCATGGCGATCAGCCGACGATGGCCGATCTCTGCCTGGTGCCGCAGATCTTCAATGCCGGCCGCTTCAAGGTCGACATGGCGAAATATCCGACGCTGAAACGCCTTTTCGATACCTGCATGAAGCATCCGGCATTCGATGCCGCCCAGCCGGCCAGGCAGCCCGACGCCGAACCGTGAACAAGGGCCTCGTCGCGGTGCTTGCCGTCGTCGTGCTCGGCCTGCTCGCTGGCGCGGCCGTGCCCGTGGCAGAGCGCTACGCGGCGCAACAGATCAAGGCCGAGATCGAGCGTGATGGCCAGGCATCGGTCGGCGCGGTCGAAGTCGGGCTGATCGACCGCCGCGTGACCCTGGTCGATCTCCGTTCCCACGCGTTCGGTGAGGCGACGGTCGGAAGATGGCAGGCGAGCGGCCTGTCGGAGTCCCTTGGCGATCTGCTGCGGGGCCGCACGCCGCTGTCGGACTTCAAGCTCGGCGATCCTCTGCAGGCCGATCACGTCGAACTGGTTGATGCCCGGATGATAGATCCATCCAGTGGCGCGGGCTGGAACGTCGGTTCGCTCGTGATCGACAGGCTGGATCTCGCATCCTACGACGCAAATGCTCCCGGCCCCCATCGGGTTGCCATCCTGACGGCGCGCATCGCCAAAGCGCTGTCGGTGCAGCGCATCGAAGGCAAGAACGCTGCCTACACATTTCCCGAGACCGGCGATGCCATCAGCGCGCGCCGCGTCGCTGTCGATGGCTTCAGCCGAGGCAGGATCGGCGCACTCCGCGTTGCCGATCTCGAGGTGGCGCCGCGCGCCTCGACCGAGGTGGCTTTCAAGATCGATGAGATCAAGGCAAAGGATGTCGAACTCGGCCGCGTCCTGGCGCAGCTTGGCGATACCTCATGGCGGCCAGGCCGCCCGCTCGGCCGTATCGAGGTCGGTTCTGCGGCCGCCGCCGGCTTCGGCGGGAGCTTGTTGTCGCGCAATGGCGTCTCTCTGGACAGCGTGTCGTTCGAAACCACTCGTGAGTCGCCCGATTCCAGCCGATCGCGTCTTCGCGTCGAGGACCTGATCCTGCGCCCGGCGGCGAATCTCGAGGCCGTCAGGCTTCGCGCCGTGTTGCAGGCGATGGGGCTTTCGGAACTCAAGCTCGGGCTTGACTGCACCGGTGCCGAACGGCGCGACAAACGAGAGCTGGTCATCGAGCGCTGCGCGCTTGCAGCCGCCGATCTTTGGGACTTGTCGTTTGCGGCCACCTTGACGGATGCGGACGAGGCATTCTGGCGAGCCGTCGATGACGGCAATGCAATGATCCTGTCACGTTCTTCGATTGCACTAGCCTCGGCCACACTGATGCTTGCGGACAAGGGGATAGTCGACCGTTCGGTGCGCGCACTGGCGGCGACCACGGGCCAGTCGCCCGCAGTCGCACGCGCCAATCTCGCCCGCGACATCCGGACCTACCAGCCGCCGGATATCCTGATCACCGAGGATTTGACCAGGCTCCTCGATACCGCTGCACGCTTCATCGAACAGGGCGGGACCCTCGGCCTCGAGGCGCGGCCCGATCCACCGCTCGGCCTCGCCGCGGCGAGCCGGATGAACCTCGCTGCGCCCGACCTCGTCAACCTGCTCGGGCTTTCGGCGACGCTGTCGCGCTAGCCCTTGCGGGCTTCCTCGATCAGTTGCTTCAGCGTGTCGGCGTCGACGGCGCCGGGCACGAACTGGTTGCCGACCACGAAAGCGGGCGTGCCACGCACATCGAGCGCTTTGGCGAGGGCGGCATTGCGCCTGAGGATATCGGCCAGCTTGGGATCTTCCATGTCCTTCTGAAGCTGGGCCACGTCGATGCCGACCGAGGAGGCGATCTCGAGAATCCGGTCGCGGTCGAGCTTGCCGTTGAACGACATGAGAGCGTCGTGGAAGGCATCGTGCTTGTGTTGATTGTTCGCGGCGAGCGCGGCCAAGGCGGCGATCCGCGAGGCCTCGCCCAGGATCGGCAGGTCCTTGTGAACGAGCTTCACCTTGCCGTCGGCGGCAACGACCGACTTGACTGCCGGAAACGCACGCTTGCAGTAGGGGCACTGATAGTCGCTGAATTCGACGACGGTGACGTCGCCGTTGGGGTTGCCGGAAACGGGACTGTCCGGATCGCTTGTCAGTTCCTTGGCATACTGCCTGATGGCCTTCTGGGCAGCTGCATCGCGCTCGCTGTTCTGCCTGTGCTCGAGTGCTTCCATGGCCTCGACGAGAACCTCGGGATGGGCCACGAGGTAGTCATGGATGCTCTTGCCGAAGGCGGCTTGATCGGCCCCTTCGGTGGTGACCGGCGACGACGCGTTGACGAAAGCCGGCGCGGTCGCGCGGCCGGCGACGATTCCACCGGCGATGATCAGGACGGTGCAAAGCAGAAGAAGGGGGACGCGCATGTCGATGCTCCTGGAGGATTGTCTGTTCGCTGCCGCTCAGCGACGGCTCGGTCGTGAGTCGATGTAGGCCTTGATGTCCTGGGCGCGCTGCCAAGCGGGCGTACCCGGCTTCAACTCGCGGATCGCGCCGTCGGCGAGCGCCTGCGCCTCCGCCCGTTGCCCGCGCAGAACCGCCATTTCGGCGCGGGCAAGAGAGGTCATGCCACGGTTGTTCAGCCTCGCATAGCCGATCGACATCAGCCGCCAGAGTTCGAGGCTGTCGGACTCGCTTTGTCGGGCGATCTCGAGGTTGCGAACGGCTTCCTGATCGTTGGTCGCGTTGTGCGTCTCGAGCAGGGCGGCGGCGAACTCGACCTTCAGGATGCCGGCGCCGGGCAGCAACTGCACGGCCCGCCGGTAAGCCGGCACGGCCTCGTTGATGTGGCCGTTCTCGTACAGCATCTGCCCTTTCAGTTCGTTGAAGTACGGATCGTTGGGATGTTCCTTCAGCAATCCGTCGATGGTGAGCAACGCCGACCCCAGCGATCCGGTGCGATAGAGCGCGATGGCCCGCGCGTAGCGCGCCGGCACGGAACGGTCGCCCTCGCTGTAGCGCTGCAGCGCGACGGAAGGCGCGGTGAAGCCAAGGAGCTTCGCCACCATCCGCGCGTGCATCTCGACGAACTGCGGCGAATCGGGCGTGTTCGCATAGGGCGAGCGCGCGACGGCCCGCTCGAAGGTGTCGATGCGCTCGGGCGTGAGCGGGTGGTCCGTCAGGTAGGCATCGCGCCGTCCGATCTGGAGGCGCTCCTGGTGCTCGAGGATGCGCAGGAACTGCGCTGCGCCCCTGGGCGACTGATGGGTGCGCTCGAGATAGGTGATGGCCGCCTGGTCGGCCGACGCCTCCTGCGCCTGCGAGTATTGCAGGAAGGAATAGAGCGATCCCGGAATGGGTTTGCTGCCCGGTCCCGTCGGGCCGCCGCGGCCCATCCCGCCGCCGGCGGCCGCACCACCGGCCATGGCGGCGCCACCGAGCAGCATTTCGAGGATCTGCACCGTGCTCAGCTTGCGCAACTCTTCCTGTTGGCGCGCCAGATGGCCGCCTGCGATATGGCCGGTTTCATGCGCCAGCACGCCGATCAGCTGGTTCGGCGTTTCAGTGCGCATCAGCAGGCCGGTGTTGATGAAGATCCTTTGTCCGCCAGCCACGAAAGCATTGAGGCTGTTGTCCTGGACGATCATGATCTGCACCGCCTCCGGGTCGAGCCCGGCGACCCGCCAGATCGGCGTCAAGAAGGTGCGGATCGTGTTCTCGATCTCGGCGTCGCGGACGAGATTGAGACGTTGACCTTGTTGTGCGGTCGCGGCACGAAACGGCGCCAGCGCGAACAGCGCGAGAGAGAAGAGGATGATGATGCGTTTGAGCACGGGCGGCACGCGTTGCGCGCAGGCTAGGAATACCGGATCGAGTCGTCAATTGGCCAGCCTGGCGCTGTGTGCGCTGCTTTTGCTGTCGGCTTGTGGCGGAAATGAGACGGATCGCCAGAACGCGATCAATCCTTCGGGATCATCACCGATCCGCGCGGGCTACAGCGACATCTTCGGCGGTAAGGAAAAGTTCGCCGCGGTGTCGGCCGACGAGGGGCAGGCCGCGGAGGTCGGTCGCTCCATCCTGCAGGGCGGCGGCAATGCGACCGATGCTGCCGTTGCGATGTTCTTCGCCATGGCGGTAACGCTGCCCTCGGCCGCGGGCCTCGGCGCATCCGGCGCTTGCATCGTCCATGATGCGAAGAGCAGAGCAGCCGAGACCTTCGTCTTTGGTCCGGTTGCAGCGCCGGGCCCGATCAAAGGTGTGGCATTCACCGTTCCGACCGCGGTCCGGGCAATTGCGCTGATGCAGATTCGCCACGGTCAGGCCCGCTGGGAATTTGATGTGGCACCAAGCGAAAAGCTTGCGAGCCTGGGCATGCCCGTATCGCGGTCCTTGGCGCGCGACCTGGCCGCGGGCGGCGGCGCTTTGAGCGACGAGGCGCGCCGCGCCTTCACCCGGAATGGCGCCATGCTGGCCCAGGGCGCCAATCTCGTTCAGTCTGATCTTGCCGTCACTCTCGCCGCCGTCCGGCGCGGCAGCGGCGTCGATTTCTTCCAGGGCAACTTTGCACGCCGCTTGTCGGATCAGGTCGCGCAACTCGGCGGAAGCCTGCCGGTCGAGACCCTGCGCAACGCGGTGCCGCAGTCCGGACCACCAGCTTCCGATAGCGACGGCGGCTTTCGCGTCTATGTCGCACCGCCGCCGATGGGCGGGGCGACCGCATTGGCTGGCTGGAATGGCCAATCCGCGCCATCTGCCGCCGTGCCGACCGATTCGGGCGGCATTTCCGGCCTGGCGGCAATCGACGACAAAGGCAACGCCGCTGCTTGCAGTCTTTCGATGGGACAGCTCTTCGGCACGCGGCTGATGGTGCCGGGAACCGGCATGCTGCTGGGCGCGCCGACGCCCGACAGCACGGCGGTGAGCCCGGTTGTCATTGGCAACCCCAACAATGGCGAGGTGAGATTTGCCGGAGCGGGTGGCGGCTCCCCGGCCGCGAGCTATGTGACGGGCATGGTCGCCCGCGCCACTGTCGACGAGAAGCTTCCGGTCCGCGCGGTGCTGGCGAGGAACGCGGGCCATGGCGGTTACGTGAATGCGATCGCCTGTCCCTACGGTATACGGAGCGGCGGAGCCACTTGCCAGGCTGGAACGGATCCCGCGGGTGTGGGCCTGGCTTTGCTGGCGACGGAGCGGTGATACCACCCATGCCACGTCCAACGTCGCGCCGCTCGGGGCTGGTCGATCCCTTCATCGTCATGGATGTGATGGCGGCAGCGGCGGAGAGGGAGGCGGCGGGCGACACCGTCATCCATCTCGAGGTCGGCCAACCCAGCACGCCGGCACCCAAAGGTGCGCTGATTGCAGCGCATGCAGCGCTCGACAGCGATCGCATCGGCTACGTCGCGGCACTCGGCCTGCCGGCGCTGCGCGAGCGCATCGCGCAGCACTATCGCGATGCGTACGGCTGTGAGGTTTCGCCCGAGCGGGTGATCGTCACCACCGGCTCGTCCGGCGGCTTTCCGCTCGCCTTTCTGGCGAGTTTCGATGCCGGCGACCGCGTGGCGCTCGCCGCCCCGGGATATCCCGCCTACCGCAACATCCTGGCCGCGCTCGATCTCGAGGCGGTCGATCTGCCGACGTCGGCGGCCGATCGGTTTCAGCCGACGGTCGAGACGCTCGAGAAGGCCGGACCGATCGCCGGACTGATCGTCGCGAGCCCGTCCAATCCCACAGGCACGATGGTAACGGGCCCCCAGCTCGGCGCCCTTGCGCGCTGGTGCGAGGCGCGCAAGGTGCGGCTGATCTCCGACGAGATCTATCATGGCATCGTCTATGAGGGCGCGGCGGCCTCTGCGGTCGAAGTATCGGAACAGGCGATCGTGGTGAACAGCTTCTCCAAGTACTTTTCGATGACCGGCTGGCGCGTCGGCTGGCTGGTCGTGCCGCCCGAGCTGGCGCGGCCGATCGAGCGGCTGTCGCAGAACTTCTTCATCTCCGTTCCGACCCTCAGCCAGCACGCGGCGCTGGCGGCCCTCGAGTGCCGTGAAGAACTGGATGGTCATGTCCGCCGCTATCGCGCGAACCGCGATCTCCTGTTGGCGGGCTTGCCGGCGGCCGGACTCGATCGTCTGACGCCCGGCCAGGGCGCATTCTATCTCTATGCCGACGTCTCGCATCTCACCAACGACAGCCGCGACTTCTGCAAGCGCATGCTGCAGGAAGCAGGCGTGGCGACGACGCCGGGCGTGGACTTCGATCGGGCGCGAGGTGCCGGGACATTGCGCATCTCGTTTGCTGGCTCGGCGGCCGAAATGGAGGAGGCCGTGCGCCGCCTGAGGGCATGGAGGGCGAAATGAGGATCGCGACCGCGATGCTGCTGGCCTCGGCGATCGCTGCGCCGGCACGGGCGCAGTCCGGCCCGAGCTTCGACTGCTCGAAGGCTTCGAACGCGATCGAGCAGACGATCTGCGCGCGGCCCGGACTCGCCAAGGCCGATCGCACGATGGCGACCACATACAATGCCCTTGCCGGCAAGCTTGGCGGTGCCGCCAGGGATCATCTTGTCAAGGATCAGACGAATTGGCTCATGTTCCGGAACAGGGCCTGCACCGGCGGCGCGGAGGAAATCGCGCGCTGCCTCCGGCAACGCTATGAGGCCCGCCTGGAAAATCTCGACGCCTTCGGCCAACGCTCCTATCCCTTCGTCAGCGAGCAAACCCTGCTGAAGCAGGGCAAAGTGGGCAAGATCGGTTACCTCGTCGATGCGACGTGGCCGCAGTTCGACGGAACGACGGCCGACTTTTCGAGCCTGAACCGTCGTTTCGCCGACCGCTCCCGCGAGGCGGGCGATGAAGCGATTCCCGATCGCCAGGCCGGCGCGGATGCGTCGTTCGAGCAGGTATGGACATACGACCAGAGCTTCACCCTGCAACGGCCGTCTGCCAACGCCATCGCCGTGGCGGCCAAGTTCTATAGCTACACTGGCGGCGCCCATGGCATGAGTGGAACCAATGCCTCCCTGGTGGACTTGCGCACAGGGCAGGCCGTGCCTCCACGCGCCGTCTTCGCCAAGGGCGATAGCTGGCTCGAGACGCTGGTGCCGCTGGTGCATGCCAATCTCAGGAAGCAGTTCAACGACGGCAAGCCGGGCTTCGACGACGCGATCGAGCCCGACAAGCTCGCCAAGCTGCTGCTCGAGCCGGGCCACTACTACTATCGCCACGACCGGCTGCAACTCATCTTCGATGCCTATGTCGTCGGACCGTATGTATCCGGCCCGTTCACCGTCGAGATACCTTATGCGACCCTGAAGCCGCTGCTGGCTCCGGACGGTCCGCTCGGCAGCCTGCGCTAATGAAGCTTGCGTCGATCGCCCAACGGCGGTCCTGCGGAGGCGGCGGTGCCCTGTCCGCGCTCGACCGGGGGAACGGGTCCTGAATGATGAGCGAGAATATGCCAGCCGTCGGTCAGGCGAACGAAGCTGTTGGTGGCCATGAGCTGGCCGTTGGCCAGGATTTCACGGCACACGACGATGGCAAGTCCGGTGCGCCCTACGACCCATTCGTCCGTGCAACGTATGCGCGGTGATTCGGGATGGCGCATGATGGCGCGCCAGCTCGCCATGATCTCGACGCGATCAAGCAGCGGCGCTTGCCCCGGATGCAGGCAGACCATTGCTCCCGACGGTGCCCAAAGGAGGTTCATCGCGTCGTAGTCGCGCTCGTTGAAGGCGCGGTAGAATGAGCGATTGGCTACCAGCACGGCTTCCCGCTCCTCATCGTCGAATTCCGCCAGGAGCGGCGGCAGGCGGGGCGGGCGGCGCGGCATTCGATCTTCGAAACTCCGTGGTTGCGCATCCTAGCATTAGCCGACAGACAGGATCGGTCCAACTGTCGAGAACGACGATGTCCATCCCCAAGCTCGAATTTCCGCCGTTTCACCTGCCGCCGGAGGCCGAGGCGCTGCGCGAGGAAGTTCGGACTTTCCTCAAGGATACCCTCCCCCGGATCAAGACCGAGGATCGGTTTTCAAGCTGGAACACACCCTCGCCGGAGTTCAGTCGCGAGCTCGGCAGGCGCGGCTGGATCGGCATCACCTGGCCGAAGAAGTACGGTGGATCGGAGAAAAGCTTTCTCGATCGCTACGTCGTCACCGAGGAACTGCTCGGAAACAGCGCGCCCGCAGGCTCGCATTGGATCGCCGATCGGCAGTCGGGGCCCCTGTTGCTGCGCTTCGGCAGCGAGGAACAACGCCAGGCCATCCTGCCACGTATCACCAGGGGCGAATGCTATTTCAGCATCGGCATGAGCGAGCCCGACTCGGGCTCCGATCTTGCATCGGTGCGCACGCGCGCCGAGTCGGTGCCTGGCGGCTTCCGCGTCAACGGCACCAAGGTCTGGACGTCCGGCGCGCACCGCAACCACTACTGCATTGCCCTCGTGCGCACGTCGGGCCAGCACGGCGACCGGCACAAGGGGTTGAGTCAGATCCTGGTCGATCTCAAGACGCCCGGCGTCACGATCCGTCCGATCATCAACCTCGCCGGCCGGCACGACTGGAACGAGGTGACGTTCAGCGACGCCTTCATTCCCGAGAGCTGCCTGATCGGCAACGAGGGCGATGGCTGGCTGCAGGTGACCAGCGAGCTTGCCTTCGAACGCTCCGGTCCCGAGCGCTTTTTGCAGAATTTCTACGTGCTGCGTGAGCTGGTGCGCGTGCTGGGCCGCCAGCCGGCCAAGCGCGCCTCATCCGTGCTCGGTCGACTGATCGCGCGGCTCTGGACCCTGCGGCAAATGTCGGTCGCCGTCGCCGGCATGATGCAGGGCGGCAAGTCCCCCGCCATCGAGGCATCGCTCGTGAAGGATCTTGGCACCATCTACCAGCAGGATTTGCCGGAAGTCGCGCGTCTGCTCGCCGAGTCCGATGCGACGACCGAGGACGACATGGCCGACTTCCTCGACGTCGCCCAGTACGCAACCATGATGGCGCCGAGCTACACCATCCAGGGCGGCACGACCCAGGTTCTGCGCGGCATCGTTGCCCGCGGACTGGGATTGCGCTGAGCGGGGAGACCGACGATGGATCGTGAAACGCGCGACATGCTTCTGGAAACGGCCGACCGCTTTTTCACCGAGCGCTGCGGCCGAGACGTGGTGAACGGCGTGGAGAAGGACATTTGGCCCGTCGATTTCTGGAAGGCGATCGAGGAGATGGGGCTGCCGCTGATTGCTGTCGACGAGGACAAAGGCGGAGCCGGCGGCAGCCTGGGGGACATGCTGGCCGTGCTGCGCCTTGCCGGCGCCCACGCGGTTCCGGTGCCGCTCGCCGAGACGGCCCTTGCCAATCTCCTGGTCTCAGCGGCTGGCGCGACGCCCGCGACCGGTCCCAGCACGGTGGCTTTGGGAACCCTTGCCCTCGCCGGCAATCGGTTGAACGGCATCGTCGAGCGCGTGCCGTTCGCATCGGTGGCCCGTCGGTTCATCACCGTCGCGAACACCTCCGATGGGCCGAAGGTCGCCGTCATTCCCGCGAGCAGCGCCACGGTGACCGACACGCCGAGCCATGCGGGTGAGCCCTACGGCACCGTCAGTTTCGAGAATGCCACCTGCGAGTTCGTGGGCAGCTCGCCACTCGGCGTCGACCGCGCCTACGAGTTGGCGGCTCTCGTGCGGGCGATGCAGATGGCGGGTGCCGCCGACAAGGTGCTGGCCACCGCCGTCGAATACTGCAAGCAGCGCGTCCAGTTCGGCCGGCCGATCTCGACCTTCCAGGCGATCCAGCACATGCTGGCCGAACTCGCGAGTTGTGTTGCCGCCACCATCGCCTCGGCCGAGGCCGCCGCGCGCGACGCCGACGAAGGCGGGCTGGCGGAGGGCGGCGGCTTCTCGATCGCGGCGGCCAAGACGCAGGCCTCGGACTTCGCGCAGCGCATCGCCGCGATTGCTCATCAGTCGATGGGCGCCATGGGCTTCACCCACGAACATGTGCTGCACCATTACACCCGTCGGCTCTGGGTATGGCGCCGCGATTTCGGCAGCGAGACCTTCTGGGGCGAGAAGATCGGCTCGGCCTATGCCAAAGCCGGCCCGCAGGCCATGTGGCCGGCCTTGAGCGCGAGCCGGTACGCCGCCTGACCGCGAGCGCTAACGGGCAAGCACCGCGAGATCGGCGTCGATGTCGGCAGAGGTGAGCTGCCAGCTGTTGTCGAAATTGGCGACGATCTCGCGCATGAAGACCTCGTGCAGGGCCTCGGCGCGCTTCGCGTCGCCAAGGTGGTCGACGAGGAGGGCGAATGCGAGCTGCGCCGGCTCGGGGCCCTCGTAGCTCCACTCGAAGCCGTTCTTCGACAAGGCCTTGAGGTCGGTGCGCGCATCGAGCGGCTTGCCATCGACCAGCACCTGGATGCCGTCGATCGTGCGGTCGCCTGTATAGATTTTCACGGCGCCTTCTTCGGCGCCTTCACGTCGGACGGCTGCCGCGCGACCTCGGGGAAGATCCAGAGCGATACGACCGTGAATGGCCCGAGAAAGGCCACGGCCCATTGCGGCCCTATCTGGCCAAGATAGCCCATGTAGAACCAGCCGGCGACCGCTACCAGGGCGACGGCCAGGGTGAGGGGGAATTTGACGCGGAAAGGCATGGCATCCTCCGGGCTATTCGGCCGGCCGCAGACCGGTGGTGCGTTGCGGACGCGGTGTGCGTGAGGTCTTGCGCATGTCGTTCTTCACGTAGGCGGTGTTGTAGCCGTTGAACAGCGTGCCGAGCAGGCCGCGGTTGAGATCGGAGGTGCCAAACGCCCAATCCATGATGGGGAAGGTGAGGTTCATGTTCCGCTCCATCATGATCGACTGGGCATGGTGCGCGACGTGATGACGGCGCAGCGTATTGACGAACGGCATGTGGCGCACGAAGGGGTTTTCGTCGACGTGGCAGCAGAAATGCATGAACTCGTAGATCAGATAGACCGAGGTCGTGGTGGCGATGAACAACCAGCCGACATTGGCGCCAAACAGCAGTCCCAGCACGATGGCGCCGGGAATGGACATCAGGGTGAAGGTGGCAAGCGCATAGGGCGGGAAGAATGTCACGCGATAGTCGAGATGATCGGCGAAGCGCATCTCCTTGTCGGTGAAGAACTGGTGATGCATCAGCGTGTGGCGGTTATAGACCGCGCGAAATACCGCGTTCTGCGACGGGCGATGCATCACGTAGCGGTGCAGCCACCATTCGAAGAAATTGCAGAACAGGAAGGTGAGTGGCACCGTCAGCCATTCGAGCGGCGAGACGCGGTCGAGATTCGACAGGTAGACGTAAAGTGCCGTGAATCCGATGATGTAGATGATCGCGATATGGAGATAGCCGTTGTACCAGCCGGCCACGCGCTGGCGGTAGTTGGCGCGGTAGTGCCTCTGGCGTTCCGACATCGAGCTCGAAGCCAATTCCATGGTCGCCTCCTCTGCCGTCGCATCTGATATATCAGTTGTATGTCATGCAGTCAAAGGCTCGGCCTACCGGTCGAATACGATCACCGAGCGGATGCCACGCCCGGCCTTGAGATCATCGAATCCTGCATTGATTTCCTCAAGCTGGAGACGGCGCGTGAGGTAAGGGTCGAGCTGCAGCTTGCCGTCGAGGTATGCTCTTGCAAGACGAGGGAAATCCCGCGCCGGGCGGGCGCCACCATAGCTGCTGCGCACGATGCGCTTCTCGCCCATCAGCGAACCCCAGCGGAAGGCGACTTCCTCGTTCACGCCGGTCTTGCCCAGCCACACGATCTGTCCGCCGGTGCGGCAGGCTTCGGCGGAAAGGCGGAATGCCGGAGCATTGCCGGCGGACTCCAGCACGCAATCGACTCCACGCCCGTCCGTCAGGCTGCGAGCGATCGCCGGCGCATCGTCATCGGGCACGACGGCAACATGGTTGGCGCCGACCTGCCGGGCGAGGGCGAGGCGCTCGCGATTGCGATCGACGGCAAGGATGGTGGTGGCTCCGGCGAGGCGCGCGCCCTGGATCGCCGAGAGGCCCACGGCGCCGCAGCCGATCACCATGACGGCATCGCCATAGCCGATCTTGGCGATATTGATCGCGGCGCCCACCCCGGTCATCACGCCGCAGCCGATCAGGCAGGCGCGATCGAGCGGCATGTCGGCGGGCATGGCGATGGCGCAGCCATCGGTGACGATCGCGTACTCGGCGAAGCCTGCGATATAGAACATGGTGCGCAACGGCGCGCTGCCCAGCCGGAGCCGCGTCGTGCCGTCGAACTGGACCGCTTGCGGGCCGTTCGCGACATAGGTCTCGCACAGGATCGGTTGACCGCGCTCGCAATGGAAGCAGTGGCCGCAATGCGGATTCCAGGAGAGCACGACGCGTTCGCCGCGGCGCTTCGGGCTCACCGCGCTGCCGACATCCTCGATGACGCCGGCGGTCTCGTGCCCAAGCACGATGGGCATCGGATAGGCGAGCTGGCCGTCGATCACTTCGAGATCGGTATGGCAAAGGCCGGCGGCCGCGACGCGGACCACCACCTCGTTGGGCTGCAGATCGCCGGCTTCGATCGTCTCGACCGCAAGCCGCTTGCGAGGCTCGCGAAGAACGGCGGCACGGAAGCGCATGGCGGGCTATCCGATCGACTTGCGCGAGAAGTCCTGGATGTGGTCGATGAGGTGGTCCGACGCGACGGCGGCGGCACTCGGATCACCTGCCGCGATGGCCCGGGCGGCAGCGGCATGCAGCCGTGCGGTGAGTGGCATGTCGGCGACCAGCTTGTAGTGGGCATACCAGAAGCGGCGCGCGAGTCCGTTCATGACCCGCATCGCCGCCGCGGCAAACTCGTTGCCGGCGGCCTCGATCAGCAGCAGATTGAACGCTCGATCGAGCCGCATGAAAGCCACGTCGTCCTCGCGTTCCGCCGCCTTTTCCATCTCGTCGGCGATCGAGTCGAAACGGTCGCGGATCTCCCGCGAGCTGCGCTGCGCGGCGGAGCGTGCGAGCAGCCGCTCGATCTCGCGGCGCACCTCGAGCAAACGCAACTGCGCCGCCACATCGATGTCGGTCACGATGATGCCGCGGCGAGGCAGGATCTGAACCAGGCCCTCGCTGGCCAGACGCTGCAGCGCCTCGCGTACCGGCGTGCGGCCGAAGCCGAGACGCGTGCTGAGGCTCGCCTCGCTGACGACACTCCCTGGCAGGATGCGCAGGGTGACGATCTCCTCCTCGAGCGCTCGCCACGCCCGGTCGGTGAGGGAGCTCTCCTGCGGCTCGAGAGCGGAAGCCGTCTGGCGTGCACCGCGCCGGACGGTCTTGAGTCTACCGGTTCTGAGCTGTTCCAACGGTGATCACTCTTGTGATTCTCTGTCACTGATGTCCACTGATATATCAGTGGCGGCGAGCCAGTGCCAGCCGCGTCGGCGAAGTAGGCGACGGGCCTTTTGAGGCGGCGTGGTCTAGCTGGCGCTCAGGCGAACGACCTTGAACGTCCGATCGCCCAGCAGCGCCGAAACCGCAATCGTCTTGGTGATGCCGGTGGCGACCTGCTCGATCCTGGCGTGAGGGATGCCGACGTAGGGCTGGATCTGGCAGACGCGCCAGAGGTCCTGCTCTGGCTGGCCGCCAATGGCGAAGACGCTGCCGGGTGAAAGTTCAGGCGGTCGACCAAACCGGGATTTAAGGAAAGAGACCACACTCATGGCCTTTGCCCCGTTTTTAATTTATTGGATCAATATTATCATATAATTTGCTGAAAATAAATGATTCTACAAAGAGCTGGATATTGGCGCACGGTCATTCAGAGGTTATCGACGTCATCCTATGACGCGGGGTCCTCGCCGCTCTTTTGAAAGCTTTCGAACGACTCCTTGTAGTCAGGATGCCAGCGCGACAGCGCCGGCCGGTTCCGGATGATGTCCTGCATCGCCCAATGCATGCGGCGATTGTCGACTCCGCGGGTGACCTCGTTGTCGGGACAGAGGATGTAGAAGTCGCCGCGATTCATGCCCTCGATCAACATGTCGACCACTTGATCCGGCGTCCAGGCGCCGGCCGGCTTTTCAGTACGACCGCGCGCCGTCATGCCGGTGAAGGTTGAGCCGGGGATCAACAGGTGTGCGGTAATGCGTGCGCCTTCTTCGTTGCGCAGGCTGTGGGCGAGGCCTTCCGTGAGGACCTTCACGCCCGCCTTGCTGACGTTGTAGGCCGTGTCGCCCGGCGGGCAGGTGATCCCTTGCTTGGAGCCGGTGTTCACGATCGCACATTGCGTTCCTTGCGCGAGCATCGCCGGAACGAAGGTCTGCACACCGTTGATCGCGCCCCACAGGTTGACCTCGAGCACCTTGCGCCAGCGTTCAATGTGGTCCCACGGACCACCGCCCGGCGCCGTCCCGGCGTTGTTCATCAGGATGCCGACCTCGCCGAATGAGTCGTAGGCCTTGTCCTTCAGCGCCCGCACCTGATCGAGCTTGCTGACATCGGTCGGCATGGCGAGGACAGCCTGGCGGCCGCCGGGCGCCATTCCTGCAACTTCTTCGGCGGCACGATTCAGCGGCTCGGCCGAGAGATCGGCCAGGCAGACCTTGAGGCCGAATGCAGCAAAGCGACGCGCCGCAGCAAGGCCAATACCGCTGGCGGCGCCCGTAACCACGGCCGCGCGGCCGGCAGCAAGAGCGGGATGACGGGTCGTCATTCGGCAAGTATGACGATGCCGCGTCCCCGGGACCAGCCATGCCGGAGCTGCGGATTTCGGCCACTTCGTTGCCGCTCCGACAGGCAAAGAGCCGAGAAGGAGCGACCGATCCTGCATGAAGCCGCTGCTCCCGGCCCGGTGCCGGGTTGTCATGCTCGATGTCCGAGTATCCAATCGTGAAGTCGTGATGGCAAAGCGGCGCCTGCGCGCCTGCAGGCTCTGCCGAATTGCTGCAGCGTCGCGGGCAAGGCTGTAGAATGCACACAAGGGCCTGATCGGCCGACATATGGGGAAGGCTGTTCTGGGACAAGTCAGGTTGATGCGTTGGCTTCGCGCTGCACGGGCCGGGTTGGTCCTGGCATTGCTGGCCACCGGTTCCGTTGCGGCACAACAAGCCCAACAGGCCCCCGCGGTCGGCGTGGTCGACGCCGCCCGTCATTCGATCACCCAATCGAGCGAATATGTGGGCCGCATTCAGGCCACCAACCGGGTCAATCTGGTGGCTCGCGTCGCCGCCTTCCTGGAAGAGGTCCTGTTCACGGAAGGCGCCGAGGTCAAGAAGGGTGATCTGCTGTTCAGGCTGGAGCAGGCGCCGTTCCGCGCCGACGTTCAGGCCAGGCAGGCGGCCGTCGCCCAGTTCAAGGCGCAGTTGCTGAACGCGCAATCGACGCTGGCCCGCGCCCAAGCGCTGCTGAAGACGCCGGCCGGCCAGCAGGCCAATGTCGATACGGCCGTGGCCAACGAACAGGCGTTGCAGGCCCAGGTACTGGGCGCCGAGGCGCAGCTCCAGCAGGCGACCATCAATCTCGGCTACACGGAGATCCGCGCGCCGATCGACGGCAAGATCGGGCGGACGTCGGTGACGGTCGGGAACTATGTCGGGCCGGGCACGCTCTCGGGCGTGCTGACCTCGATCGTCAGCCAGGACCCGATGTATGTCGTCTTCCCGATCTCGACACGTACCGCGATTGAGCTGCAGCAGCGCACGGTTCGGCACACCGGTACGCTGATTGTCCGATTGCGCCTGCCCGATGGCCGGATCTATGGCCAAACCGGCAAGCTCAACTTTGTCGACAATTCCGTATCGGCCAACACCGATACGATGACGCTGCGCGGCGCCGTGCCCAACCCGCGTGTATCGCAGGCGGCACAGGGCGCCCGCGAGCTGGTCGACGGCGAACTGGTG
This sequence comes from Reyranella sp., assembly GCF_036558665.1. GTDB lineage: Bacteria > Pseudomonadota > Alphaproteobacteria > Reyranellales > Reyranellaceae > Reyranella. The sequence goes on from NZ_DATBFE010000001.1 coordinate 68,382, forward strand.
ACCGTGATCCTCGAGGAGCCGGAGCCGACGGAGGTCCTGACCGTGCCGCGGGCCGCGGTACTGGCCGACCAGCAGGGCGACTACGTCTTCGTGGTCGGCGCCGACAACAAGGCCGAACAGCGGCGCGTCAAGCTCGGCCAATCCACGCCGGCCCTTGCGTCGGTGACGAGCGGGCTCAGCGAGGGCGAGAAGGTCATCGTCGACGGGATCCAGCGCGTGCGGGCGGGCCAGCTCGTCTCGCCGGGACCTGCGGCGCCGCCCGCCGGTGCGCGTGCCACGCGCGCGAACTGATCCGACCGGCCGATGATCTCCGCAATCTTCATCGAGCGGCCGCGTTTCGCCGTCGTCATCGCCATCGTCATCACGATCGCCGGCGGGATCGCCATGACCCGCATCCCGGTCGCCCAGTTCCCCGACATCGTGCCGCCGCGCGTGCAGGTCTCGGCGAACTATCCCGGTGCCTCGGCCGCCGTCGTCGAGGCGGCGGTCGCCCAGCCGCTCGAGGCGCAGATCGTGGGCGTCGACAAGATGATCTACATGAAGTCGACCAGCGGCAACGACGGCAGCTACAATCTCACCGTCAGCTTCGCGGTCGGCACCAATCCCGACACGGCCACGGTCAACGTCAACAATCGCGTGCAGACGGCGATCCCGCAACTTCCCCAGGCCGTGCAGCTTCAGGGTTTGACGGTCATCAAGCGGTCGGCCGCCATCCTGCAGTTTCTCAACCTCTACAGTGAGACCGGCAAGTTGAGCCCGGTGGTCATCACCAGCTACGCCACCATCAACGTGCTCGACGAGCTGGTGCGCGTGCCGGGGGTAGGTCAGGCCCTCCTGTTCGGCAAGCTGAACTACTCGATGCGCATCTGGTTCGACACGCAGCGACTGGCCAGCCTGAATCTCTCGCCGTCCGACGTCGTCGAAGCGATCCGGGCGCAGAATGTGCAGGCTCCCGTAGGCCGCATCGGGGCGCGTCCGGTGAGCAATGACCAGCAATTCCAGATGAACGTGCAGACCGAAGGGACGCTCACCGCGCCGCAGCAGTTCGCCAAGATCGTGCTGCGCGCCAATCCGGACGGGTCGGTGCTGCGAATCGGCGACGTGGCGCGCGTCGAGATGGGGGCGCAGAACGAGGACACCGAGACCCGCATCAACGGCCAGCCGTCGGTCGGCATCGCACTCTACCTCTCGCCCGACGCCAATGCCGTGCAGACTGCCCGATCCGTCGGGCGCACGCTCGACCGCCTTCGCGCGCGCTTCCCACCCGACCTCAGGGCGCGCGTGGTCTACGATTCGACCGTGTTCGTCGAGGACACGATCCACGAGGTGCTGCTGACCCTGGGGCAGGCCTTTGTCCTCGTTGTCCTGGTCGTCTATCTGTTTCTGGGCAATATCCGCGCGACCATCATTCCTGCCGTCGCCGTCCCGGTCAGCCTGATCGGGACCTTCGCGTTCCTGCTGGCGGTGGGCTACTCGGCCAACACGGTTTCGCTGCTCGCCATGGTCCTGGCCATCGGCATCGTGGTCGACGACGCGATCGTGGTGGTCGAGAATGTCGAGCGGGTGCTGCAGGAGGAGCCCGAGCTCGGCCCGCGCGAGGCGACGCTGAAGGCGATGGGTCAGATCACCGGCCCCATCATCGCCATCAGCCTGGTGCTGCTCTCCGTGTTCGTGCCGGTCGCCTTCATCCCCGGAATCTCGGGCCAGCTTTTCCGCCAATTCGCCGTCACCATCAGCATCGCCATGCTGATCTCGGCGGTCGTGGCGCTTACCCTGTCGCCCGCGCTGTGCTCGATCTTCCTCCGTCACGAGCCGGCCAAGCGCGGTCCGGTCGCTTGGGTGCTCCGTGGCATCGATCAGGCGCGAGACGGCTATGCGGCGGTTGTGCGGCGGCTGGTGCGCATCGCCATCCTTTCGCTTCCCCTGGTGCTCCTGATCGGTGGCGGCATCCTGGGACTGGCGCGCATAACGCCCACCAGTTTCCTGCCGGAAGAGGACCAGGGCGCATTCTTCCTCAATGTACAGTTGCCGGACGGGGCGTCGGTGGCGCGCACCAGCGAGACCGTGCGCCAGGTCGAAGGCGTGCTGAAGTCGATGCCCCAGGTGCAGGATGTCTTCGCCGTGATCGGCTTCTCGCTGCTCGATGGCGCCAACGAGGCCAATACCGGCTTCCTCGTGGCCAAGCTCAAGCCTTTCGAGGATCGGCCGGCGGCCGCCGACTCCGCGCACGCCCTGATCCAGCGCATGTTTGCCGAGGGCCAGCAGATCCGCACGGCAACCATCGTCGCCTTCAACCTGCCGCCGATCATCGGCCTCTCCACCAGCGGTGGCTTCGAGTACCAGGTCGAGGCGCTCGAGGGTCAGGATCCGGTGAAGCTTGGCGACGTCATGCGGGGCGTGGTGGCGGCGGCGAACCAGGACAGCCGCCTGTCGCGCGTTTTCTCGACCTTCACCGCGACGACGCCCTCGGTCTTCCTCGACATCGACCGCGACAAGGCCCAGGCGCTGGGCTTGTCCATGAACGACGTGTTCACCGCGCTGCAGGCGACGCTGGGCGGCTTCTTCGTCAACAACTTCAACCTCTACGGCCGGACCTGGCAGGTGAACATCGAGGGCGAGGCGAACGATCGCCGCAGGATCGAGAACATCTGGCAGATCCAGATCCGCAACAGGCAGGGCGAGATGGTGCCCATGCGCTCGATCGCCGACGTTCGCATCGTCGTCGGCCCCCAGGTGATCACGCGCTACAACAACTATCGCTCGATCACCATCAATGGCAGCCCCGCACCCGGCCGATCGTCCGGCGACGCCCTGGCGGCGATGGAGCAGGTGTCGGCAAGGACGCTGCCGGCAGGCTTCGGCTTCGAATGGACCGGCACCGCCTATCAGGAGCACGAGGCGAGCGGTCAGACCGGGCTGATTCTCGCCATGGCCGTGGTCTTCGCCTTCCTGTTCCTGGTCGCGCTGTACGAAAGCTGGATCATTCCCATGCCGGTTCTGCTCTCGGTGGCGGTCGGCGTGCTCGGCGCCTACGGCGGCATCCTTGTCGCCGGGCTGACGCTCGATCTCTATGCCCAGATCGGGCTGGTCGTGTTGATCGCGCTGGCGGCCAAGAACGGAATCCTGATCGTCGAGTTCGCAAAGTCGCGGCGCGAGGAAGGGGTCGCCATCGTGCAGGCGGCCGAGCAGGGCGCGCGCATGCGATTTCGCTCGGTGATGATGACGTCGTTCGCGTTCATCCTCGGTCTGGTGCCGCTGGTCTTCGCCCATGGCGCGGCCCAGATCAGCCGCCGTGACATCGGCACCTCCGTGTTTGCCGGAATGCTGGTCGCGAGCACCATCGGCATCTTCCTCATTCCGATGCTCTACGTTGTCTTTCAGAGGGCGCGGGAATGGTCGCCGAGACGCCGCAGGAAGCGGGTCCGGCTTGCCGCGGGGGGCGAGGGAGGTCAGCCCTCATAGGCGATGACCGGCGGCCTTCGGCGATCAGCGCGACGAACGCGGCCGGCAGAAGCACCGGCACAGCCAAGAAGTGAAAAGTCCTGACTGCGCGGGGTTCTCCTAAGGGATGTCAGATCAGCGACGCCACCAGCCGCGCTTGGGTTTCTCGGGCGGGGTATCGGCGGAGATCGTCGGAATGACGACGGCCGGAGGCGCCGGTTCGGTCTGCGCCGGCACCGGCTGCGGCGCCGCCGCGACGACCGGCTCCGATGGCGGCGCGATCGGCGGCGGTGGCGGGACCACGCTCTCGGACGTCATTGCGGGCTGAGGTTCATAGGGCGGCCGCTCCACGGGCATGTGGGCGCCCTCCATCTGGTTCACCGGCTGGCCGTTCATCGGCGCCGGCGGCGAGACCGGTTGATCGGCCGAAAGAACCGGCTCTTGGTCGGACGTTGCCTGGTCCGCCCGGTGGTCATCTGTGTGATCACCCGGATCGCCTTCGCCGTTCTCACGGCGCCGCCGCCGTCCGCCGCGGCGCCCCCGCCGACGTCTGCGGTCGCCGTCATGGCGTTCTTCTTCTGCGCGCTCCTCGGCGGCTTGAACACCGGCTTCTTCGCCTTCCGCGTCCTGTTCTCCGCGCGCCGGGTCGTCCCCGGCGTCGGGCTCGTCGGCGCCGTCGCCTGCCGCATAGGGCTGCTCGCCGTCGCCCTCGCTCGACGCCTGATCGTGGTCGTCGCGCCGGCCGCCGCGTCGGCGACGCCGCCGGCGACGCCGGCCGCGACCGCCTTCGCGGCCTTCGCCATCGTCCTCGCCGCCGGCGCCTTCGCCGCCAGCTTCGGGTGCTCCGGCCTCGGCGGCCTCGCCTTCGACCGCGTCATAGCTCGCGCGCGCAAGCTCCGGCGTGGGTCGCTGGTCCTCACCGCGACGCGAACGCACGCGCTCGATCTCGCAGTCGGCGGCATGCAGTTCGTCGTCGGCCTCGACCGAGACGCTGAAGCCGTAACGCTTCTCGATCTCCGACAGCGTGTGACGCTTCTGGTTGAGAAGGTAGAGGGCGACGTTGGGCGGCACGCTGACGGCAATCTCGCTCGCGCGCCGGCGCACTCCTTCTTCCTCGATGGCGCGCAGCGCATGCAGCGCCGCCGACTCGATCGACCGCACGCGGCCGGTACCGGCGCAGTGCGGGCAGATCTCGGTGGAGTGCTCCAGCAGGGAAGGCCGCAGCCGCTGCCGCGACATCTCGAGCAGGCCGAAGGCGGAGATGCGGCCGATCTGGATGCGCGCACGGTCGTTGCGCATCGCCTCCTTGACCTTGTGCTCGACCTGGCGCTGGTGGCGCGTCTCCTCCATGTCGATGAAGTCGATCACGATCAGGCCGGCGAGATCGCGCAGGCGCACCTGGCGCGCCACTTCCTCGGCCGCTTCGACGTTGGTCCTGAGCGCCGTCTCCTCGATGTTGCGCTCCTTGGTCGAACGGCCGGAGTTGACGTCGATGGCGACCAGCGCTTCGGTCGGGTTGATGACGATGTAGCCGCCGCTGCGCAACTGCACCACGGGCGAGTGCATGGCGTCGAACTGGCTCTCGACCTGGTAGCGGTGGAAGAGCGGGATCGGCTCGTCGTACTGCTCGACTTTGCTGGCCTGATGCGGCACGAGTTGGCGCATGAACTCGGACGCTGCCTGGAAGCCCGTTTCGCCCTCCACCAGCACCTGGGCGATGTCGGTATCGTAGACGTCGCGCAGCGAGCGCTTGATCAGATCGCCTTCCTCGTAGATCAGCGCCGGCGCCGTCGAGCGCATGGTGAGCTCACGGATCGAGTCCCAGAGGCGCGAGAGGTACTCATAGTCGCGCTTGATATCGATGTTGGATCGCTCGAGCCCGGCTGTGCGCAGGATCACGCCCATGCCTTGCGGCACGTCGAGTTGCGCCAGCATCTCCTTCATGCGCTTGCGGTCGTTGGGATTGGAGATCTTGCGCGAGATGCCGCCGCCTCGGCCGGCGTTGGGCATCAGCACGCAGTAGCGCCCGGCGAGCGAGAGATAGGTCGTGAGCGCCGCGCCCTTGTTGCCGCGCTCTTCCTTCACGACCTGCACCAGCAGGATCTGCCGGCGCTTGATGACTTCCTGGATCTTGTAGGTGCGGACCGGATGACGGCGGCGGCGCTCGCGCGTCTCGCGCTCCTCGCCGGCGGCATCGTCGCCGCCCAGCGTCTCGACCGTGACCTCGGGCTGCGGTGCCTCGCCGGGATCGCTCGGCGCTTCCGCCGGGTCGTTCTCCTTCGCCGTCACGGCAGGCACATCGGAAGGCTCGCCCGCCGCCTCGACCGAGGGGCCCTCCGCCGGCCCGTCGACGCGATCGCTGGAAATCGTTGCGGGCTGCGCGCTCTCCACGACATCGACCGGCACCGGTTCGCCGGGAGCCTCGAACGGCGGCGGTTCGACGGTCGCCGCCGGTTCGGGGGCCACGGCCGGTGTCTCGGCAACGGCAGCTTCGGAGGCCGCGACTTCGGAAGCCGCGGCGTCGGAGCCAGACTCCTCCGCGCCGTCGCTCTCGCTCTCGCCGCGCGGCTCTTCGGCGTGCAGTCCCTCGGCCGCAGCGACCGCTTCGGCGCGCTCGGCGCGGACTTCCTCGATATCGGTGCGGTCGACCTTGTTGGACCGAGGTTCCGGCTCGTCCTCGGCTTCCTCGTGCAGGCGCTGCTGCTCGGCGATCAACCGTTCGCGGTCGGCGATCGGGATTTGATAGTAGTCGGGATGGATTTCCGAGAAGGCGAGGAAGCCGTGGCGGTTTCCGCCATACTCGACGAACGCCGCCTGCAGCGACGGTTCGATGCGGATCACCTTGGCGAGGTAGATGTTGCCTTTGAGCGGCTTGCGCGCCGCGGTTTCGAAATCGAATTCTTCCAGACGTGTTCCGTCGACGACGACCACCCGTGTCTCCTCCGGGTGGCTGGCATCAATGAGCATGCGCCTTGCCATGGGCTCGCTCCCGAGGGGCAAAGTGCCGACCGGCGCGAGCAACCGGCCGCCTTGCCGCCTCTCTGGCGCGAGGGGGACGGTGCGCCATCGACCCGTCGAACGGCCGAACACAAGGCCAAGACGGGGAAGCATCGCGCCGCCGGACCGTACAGATCCTGCCGACCTCGAGTTTCCTGATAGCCACCGCCTGCCTGACAATCCCGCGGACCTTGCCTTGGGGAAGGGGCCCGGCGGGGCTGCCGTCGGAGCGCGGCCTCCTCGGGAGGGCGCTTCGAACGACGGCGACTGCTCGCGGATCGCAACATACGGGGTTCGCGAAAAAGCGACAACCCAAACGTTGAGGCCGTGCAAATCGTCGCATAACTAACTGAAAAACATTGAATTTGCATGGGCTCTCATGTTTTACTTTAAGAAAGCTTCATAAGAACTGAACCCCTCTGGCCGACTGGCGCCGACTATGCCCGATGTTCGCCGTCGCGATCTGATCGCTGCTTCATTTGCTCTGGGAACCTGGTTTTTTGGCGCCGACTCGGCGTTCGCCCGGTCGGGGAAGAAGCCGGCGTCGCCGGCGATCAAGAAACAGAAGAAGCTCGTACCCAAACCCAAGCTCATCGTGCTCGATCCCGGCCATGGCGGCAAAGATCCGGGCGCGCTCGGCTTGCGCGGTACGCAGGAGAAACGCGTCGTCATCAAGGTGGCGTACGACCTGCGGCGCCAGCTTCAGGCAGGTGGCCGATATCGTGTCGTCCTCACCCGCGCCGACGACACCTTCATTCCCCTGCGCGAGCGTGTCGCCCGGGCGGAGGATGCCAAGGCCGATCTGTTCCTGTCGATCCACGCCGATTCGCATCCCGACTCGGACGTCCGCGGGGCCTCGGTCTATACGCTGTCCGAAGAGGCGAGCGACCGCGAAGCCGAAGCACTGGCGGCGCGCGAGAACGACAGCGGCGGCTCCGGCCTGCGCCTCAGCCGCCATTCGGACACCGTGGCGAAGATGCTGGTCGCGATGTCCCAGCGCGGCACCGTGAACGATTCGCGCCGCTTTGCCGATACGATCGTGGAGACGTTCGGCCGCAGCGGCGTGCGCCTGCTGCCGCACAGCCATCGCGAGGCGGGTTTTGCCGTGCTCACCTCGCCCGATATTCCGGCGGCGCTGGTCGAACTCGGCTATCTCTCCAACCGCTTCGACGAGAAGCTTCTGACCGTGCCGCAGCACCAGGCGGCGCTCGGCCGCGCGCTCAGGGCTTCCGTCGACGCCTATTTCGCCGCCGCATCTGCCACAAGAAAGGCATAAGTCGCAGCCACGCTTGGAACGTTGTCCCCGAAGTGGCCGGCGCCGCAGGTTGCCGCTCCCTGCAGGGCTCGCGTAGAAGGTGACCGTGATCCGCTTCGTCAAAGTGCTGCTGGCCTTCTGCCTGGCCGGCCTGATCGTCGGCATCGGCACCGTGGCGGGCCTGTTCTGGCACTTCAGCCATGGCCTGCCCGATCACAAGCAGCTCGCCGACTACCAGCCGCCGACCGTGTCGCGGCTCTACGCCGCCGACGGTCGCCTGCTGGCCGAGTACGCCCGCGAGAAGCGCATCTTCGTGCCCGTCGCCGCCATGCCCAAACGGCTGCTCGAGGCGTTCGTCTCGGCCGAGGACCAGCGCTTCTACAGCCATCCCGGCGTGGACTTCATCGGCATGACCCGCGCTGCGATCACCGACCTCGCCAATCCCGGCAAGCGGCCGGAGGGCGCCTCGGGCATCACCCAGCAGGTCGCCAAGAACTTCCTGCTGTCCAACCAGGCCACGCTCTCGCGCAAGATCCGCGAGGCCATCCTCGCCTTCCGCATCGAGCAGACCTACTCCAAGGACCACATCCTCGAGCTCTATCTCAACGAGATCTACCTCGGCTCCGGCAACTACGGCGTCGCCTCGGCGGCACTGAACTACTTCGACCGGTCGCTGGGCGAGCTCAGCCTGTCGGAGATCGCCTATCTCGCCGGCCTGCCCAAGGCGCCCAACCGCTACAACATCGTGCGCAATCCGCAGGAAGCCTATGCGCGGCGCGACTACGTGCTGGGCCGCATGCGCGAGGATGGCTATATCACCGGCGCCGAGGAGAAGGCCGCCAAGGCGGAGAAGCTGCAGTATCGCAAGCGCGGGCCGACAGAGGTCGTGACGGCCGACTATTTCGCCGAGGAGGCGCGGCGCAACCTGCTGGCGGCCTACGGCGACAAGGGCCTGTACGAGGGCGGCCTCACGGTCATGACCTCGCTTGATCCCGCGATCCAGGAGACCGCCGACAAGGCGTTGCAGGCGGGATTGATCGCCTACGATCGCCGCCACGGCTGGCGCGGGCCTTACGCCAAGATCGCTGACATGGGCGCCGACTGGCAGGAGGAGTTCGCGCGCATCCAGCAGCGCCGACCGCTCTACGGCCCGTCCACCTGGCAGCTCGCGGTCGTCACCAAGGTCGAGCCGCAGGCGGCGGTGATCGGCGGCCTGCCCGACGACGGCACCAATACCGGCACGGGCACCGTGCCCTTCGCCGAGATGCGCTGGGCCTGCAAGACCGGCCCCGACCAGACGCTGGGCGCCTGTCCCGGACGGCCCGCCAACGTCGTCAGCGTGGGCGACGTGATCGTGGTCGAGAAGGTCGAGAAGGACGCCAGCAACAAGCCCTATCCGGCCAACACCTACGGCCTGCGCCAGGTGCCGAACGTGAACGGCGCCGTGATCGTGATGGAGCCGCAGACCGGCCGCATCCTCGCGATGTCGGGCGGCTGGTCCTATGGCATGAGCCAGTTCAACCGCGCCGTCCAGGCGCAGCGCCAGCCCGGCTCGTCCTTCAAGCCGTTCGTCTATCTCGCGGCGATGGACGCCGGGTTCACGCCCTCGACGCTCGTGCTCGACGCGCCGTTCGAATACAACCCCGGCTATGGTCAGCCGATCTGGCGCCCCGGTAATTACCAGAACGAGGCTCCGCTCGGCCCTGCCACCGTGCGGCGCGGTCTCGAACAGTCGCGCAACCTCATGACGGTGCGCATGGCCCAGCAGATGGGCATGAAGCGCGTGGTCGAGGTCGCCAAGGAATTCGGCATCGCCGACAACATGAGCGCCTATCTGCCGATGGCGCTGGGTGCGGTCGACACCACGGTGCTGCGCATGACCATGGCCCATGCCCAGCTTGCCAACGGAGCGCGGCGCATCACGCCCAGCCTGATCGACCGCGTGCAGGATCGCGAGGGCAAGACGATCTACCGGCACGAGCCGCGCATCTGCGAAGGCTGTGGGCCGGCGCCCGATGGCCAGAAGCCCCCGCCGCCGCGCATCGTCGATCCGCGCCAGCCGTTCCACGACCCGGCCTCTGTCTATCAGGTGGTGAACATGATGCTGGGCGTGACCACGCGCGGCACCGCCGCTCAGCTCGCGGCACTTGGCCGGCCGATCGCGGGCAAGACCGGCACCACCAACGACTCGAAGGACACCTGGTTCTTCGGTTCCACCCCCGACCTCACGATTGGCGTCTATGTCGGCTTCGACGACCCGCGCACGCTCGGTCGCAACGAGCAGGGCAGCTTTACGGCGGCGCCTATCTACGAGCGCATCGCCAAGGTCGTCTACAAGGACAAGCCGCCGACGCCGTTCCGCGTACCGCCGGGTCTCCGGCTGGTGCGCGTCGATCACGACACCGGGCAGCCCGCCTGGCCGGGCGATCCCAACGTCATCGACGAGTTCTTCAAGCCCGGCACCGAGCCCAGCGGCGACGGTCAGCAGCAGGTGCTTGACGGCTCCGCCTCCCTTTCGGGTATAGACCCGTCGGAAGCTGGCGGCCCGATGTCGTCGAGCGGCGGCGGACCGCGCGGCACGCTCACCGGAACCGGCGAAACCTATTGATCTTCCGGACATGAGCAGGGCGAGCCGGAGGCTCGCGGTCCACAAGAGGAGCAGCAATGCGCGCCGAAAGTCAGGCGATGGTGAACGAGATCGAGGAGTCGCTGGCGCTCCTGAGGAGGCGTCTTTGACTATGATCGCGCAGTCATTCGCCTGGCGGAGCTGAACGCGCGCGCCGAGGATCCGGCGCTGTGGAACGATCCCAAGGAAGCGCAGGCCGTGATGCGTGAGCGCACGCGGCTCGAGAGCGCGCTCGGCACCATCAAGGACCTGCGCGCGGCGATCGATGACAACACGGGCCTGATCGAGATGGCCGAGGCCGAGAAGGACGAGGCCATGATCGCCGATGCCGAACGCGCACTTGGCGAGGCGCGCGAGCAGGCGGCGAAGGCCAGGCTCGAGACGCTGCTCTCGGGCGAGGCCGATTCCAACAACGCCTATGTCGAGATCAATTCAGGCGCAGGCGGCACCGAGGCGCAGGACTGGGCCGAGATGCTGGCACGCATGTACACGCGCTGGGCGGAGCAGCGCGGCTACAAGGTGAGTTGGCTCGAGGAGAGCGCGGGCGAGGAGGCGGGCATCAAGTCCTGCGCCTTCAAGGTCGAGGGTCACAACGCCTATGGCTGGCTGAAGACCGAATCGGGCGTCCATCGCCTGGTGCGCATCTCGCCGTTCGACTCGAATGCCCGGCGCCAGACGTCCTTCGCGAGCGTCTGGGTCTATCCCGAGGTCGACGAGAACATCGAGATCGAGATTCTCGACAAGGACCTGCGCGTCGATACCTATCGCGCGTCCGGGGCAGGCGGCCAGCATGTCAACAAGACCGATTCGGCCGTCCGCATCACCCACGTCCCGACCGGCATCGCAGTCGCGGTCCAGCAGGAGCGCAGCCAGCACCAAAATCGTGCCAAGGCGATGCAGATGCTGAAGGCACGCCTCTACGAGGTCGAGCTGCAGAAGCGCGAGGCCGAGCGGCTCGAGGCGGAGGCCAGCAAGACCGACATCGGCTGGGGCCACCAGATCCGTTCCTACGTGCTGCAGCCCTACCAGATGGTGAAGGACCTGCGCACGAACGTCGAACGCAGCGACCCGCAGAAGGTTCTCGACGGCGATCTCGACGAGTTCATGGCGGCGTCCCTGGCCGCCCGCGTAGGCGAGGGGAAGGACAAGGCGGCCGCTTAGGCGGCTCGCGAGCATTTCCGTCTTCGTGCGAGGACTGTACCTCGCATGAGCATTCTACCTCTTTCGGGTTAAGTCCTTTGGGACTGCATGGCGGCCTAAAGTCCTGATCACGCCGCAACTTGATCGGGTATTGAATTTGCAAGGCGCATGTCAGAATTCGATCATGTGGGCCCGGGACCCTCGTCGCGATCGCGCAACCTCGGGCTCCGTGAAGGGAAGGCACGTCCGACACCGGCGATGACATCCTATGCATCAGATCGATCGTGATCTGCTTCTGTTTTTCAATCACACGACAGCGGCTTATCCATACCTGATGAAGCTCGTAAGGTTTCTCGGGGACAATCCCATGGGCCGCGGGATACCGGTATTCGGCACCCTGACTTACCTTTGGTTTTCACCCAGAGACGCCGAGACGAGGTCTCGAATCGTCGTGGGATTTCTGGCGACGTCCCTCATTCTCGCCGTCAGCTTGCTTTGTCAGCACGTGTTGGCCATTCATGTGAGACCGATCTTTGATCGAAGCATTGATGTGATCAACATCCTGCAATGGGATATCGATCGGTTTCAGAAGCGTCACTATTCATTTCCGAGTGACACGGCCGTCCTGTATTTCGGATTGGCTGCAACCATATTCACGATCAACCGGCGCGTCGGAGCAGCCAATTTCATCTGGTGTTTCTTCACGGTAGGGCTTTGCCGGGTGGCTTTGGGCGTGCACTATCCGAGCGATATCATTGCCGGCATAGTCATCAGTTCGCTGGCGGTTCTTCTGGCAGATCATCTGCCTTTTCTGCGCCGCGCCGTTCTTGGAGCCATGACGGCGTTCGATGCCGACGACCTGATTGCGAACACTGTTTTTGTCTTGTTCGTACTGGAAGCCTACAGCGTATTCCCGGGCGTGCAGGCGATATTCTCCAACGTCATGCAATTGATACTGTCGGGCGCATAGCGTGGCAGGCGGCTTCGCTTGTCCCTGTCCGAGCACTTCGCCGCACGCCACAATGCGATATCTTGTGCCGTCGCATTAATCGGAAACCGATCGGGCAGACACATGGACCTCAAGGGAAAAGTCGCCGTCGTCACCGGCGGCAATGGCGGGCTGGGACAGCGCATCTGCCACGCGCTGGCAGCCGAGGGCTGTCACATTGCCGTCGTCTGCGCCAGGAGCCGGGACCAGGCGGCGGGCGTCGCGCGCGAGCTCGAGAAGCATCAGGTGGGTGCGGCCGCCTTTGCCTGCGACGTGACCGAGCGCGATCAGGTGCAGCGGCTCGTCGACGATGTCGGCAAGCGCTTCGGCCGGCTCGATATACTGGTGAACGACGCTGCCTACAACAAGGCGATCCCCTTCACGGACCTCGACGGCCTAAGTTACGAGGAGTGGACGAAGATCCTCGACATCAACCTCACCGGGCCGATGCTGTGCACCAAGGCAGTGGCGCCTGTCATGAAACGGCAGGGCAGCGGGCGGATCGTCAACATCTCGTCGGTCGCGGGGCTGGGTCCGACGGGCTCGTCGATCGCCTATGCCGTCTCCAAGGCGGGCCTGATCCACCTTACCAAGTGCATGGCCGTGGCGCTGGCGCCGGAGGTGCTGGTCAATTGCGTCGCGCCCGGTCTGCTTGAAGGCACGCGCGCGACGGCCAACCTGCGGCCCGAGCAGATCGAGAACGGCCGCCGTCAATCGCTGCTCGGCAAGGCCGCCGACAAGGACGACGTTGCCGATCAGGTCGTCACCATGTGTCGCACCAACACCATGACCGGCCAGACGCTGGTGATCGATTCGGGCCGCACGTTCCACTGAGCCGAGGGAGACCATCGCCATGCCCATCACCGTCGATCGCGTCGATCACATCGTGCTCAACTGCCGCGACGTCGAGACCACGGTGGCGTGGTACCAGCGGGTGCTGGGCATGACGCGCGAGGAGTTCGGCGACTACAGGCACACCGCCCTGAAGTTCGGCCGGCAGAAATTCAACGTGCGGCCGACCGGCGAGGCGGACTGGTGGTCGGTGAAGAACGACGGTCCCGGCGCCCTCGATCTCTGCTTCATCACCTCACAATCGCCGGACGAGGTGGTGGCGCATCTCGAGGGCTGCGGGGTGAAAATCGAGCGCGGACCATCGCGGCAGATAGGGGCCCTCGGCCCGATGACCTCGGTCTACTGTTACGATCCGGACGGCAACCTCGTCGAAATCGCAAGCTATCCGGCCGGCACCTGAAGCAGCGGCTTGGACTCCCGCCTCAAATGGCCTTGCGCCAGCAGAATGCCACGTCCCAGGCCCGCCTGAGGGTGGCCCTGAGACTGCCGAACCGGCCCACAGCACGCCGCTGCCGCCGGGCAAGGATATCCTCGAACAGAGGGACGACATTGTCGTCGTGGATGTGATCGTACCTGGCCATGGTTGGTCTCCGAGGGGAGAGACGGAGCGCGCCCGAGTTGTTTTGACGTATTGTAGGACAGAGCGCGCGATCTTCGAGGGACGTTCCGGACCATGCGTTCACTTCGTCCATCGGTGTTGCCGGCTGGCAACAGTGCGCGAGCGCGGACAGTGCTCATGGCCTCGCCTCGAGGAAGGGAATGGCGAAGGCGCCGAACATCAGGATCAGGGCTGCCACGAGAACGCCGCCTGCCACGACGATCGCGGCGATGCGCGCCAGACGCGCCACCCTCTCCGATGCCGGACGAGGCCGATATCTCCGGGCCATGGCCGCGCCCGTCCCTCAGCGGCAGGCCGAGAACGGCCAGAAGGTGAAGGCGACCGATCTGATCGCGGCCTCGGCGGGCAGGTGGAGGCCGTGGAGCAGGAGCACTATGGCCAACCCGACAGCCAGGACATGCGCCAACCTGACTGCCGGCGAGGGAACACCCGCCAGCGCGGTCGACGAGATCGCGCCACCCACGCCGATCATGCCGCCGGCCAGCACCTCCGGCATCGAGTGCAGGCCGAGGCGCAACCGGCTTGCGCCGAACACGACCGCGCACAACAGGGCGACGGCGAAGGTGCAGGCGATCAGCCAGTATCTGTTGTTGGTCAGGGAACGCATGGCGATACCCGCCAATCCGCCATAGACGACGACGGCCGCCGCCGTGTGGCCGCTCGGGCTGACGAGACCCGCCTCGGGGACGAGGTGGCCGCAGGCGAGGAAGGCGAGCTTCAACAGCAGCATCAGGCCGAGCGTGGCGCCTACCGCCATGGTCCATGCGAACGCGCCGCGACGCCATCCCGACAGCAGGAAGATCAAGGCAATCGCAGTCGCGAGGGGCAGTATCACGGCCTGATCGGCGAAGTCCGTTATGAAGCGGGGATTGAGCATTCTTCCACGGCTGCTCTGCGGGCGACGGTGCGGACGATAGCGAAGCGAAGCACGCGGCCAAGCGCGCAGGCGTGACTTCGGTGCGACAAGGCCCGGCGGTCGATCCGCCGACGGAAGGTCACGGTTCGGCCTGACCGGTGCCGAGATCGCTTCCGGACGCGTCGCCCTCACGTGCGAGCTTGCGGCGCAGCTCGCGCCAGGCGGCTGCGGTCACCTCGTAGGGCATCGTGACACCGGAGTCGTGGGGCCAGGCCTGCCCGGGTTGCAGGAGGATCTCGCGGCGCTCGACATACCGCAGCCTCACAAGCGACTCGAACCACCGCTGGCGGCTGGTCATGGGCAACACCTCGACCCGGCGCAGGCCGCGCGCGAACTGGATCGTGAGAAAGCCCTTCTGCTCCGGCGTCAGGTCCTCGAACGTGCAGCCGAGGCCCGGCGAGGCCATGCGTCTTGCGATCCACGGCACGATGTATACGACCGCCAGGGCGACGATCGCGACGGCCAGCAGCACGAGGAACGCGTCGCTCGTCCTCGCCCATCGCGAGAGCTGCGACATGAGATGCTGC
Source organism: Reyranella sp. (assembly GCF_036558665.1). Classification (GTDB taxonomy): domain Bacteria; phylum Pseudomonadota; class Alphaproteobacteria; order Reyranellales; family Reyranellaceae; genus Reyranella. The sequence goes on from NZ_DATBFE010000001.1 coordinate 83,743, forward strand.
GCCGCCTGCTCCACCTCCTTGCGCCAGCGATAGAGGCTCGCCAGCGCGAGCGCCATGGCCACTGCACTCCACACCGAGCTACGCGTCAGCTTCCGCCGCACGGCCGCATCCCCCGACATCGATTGGCCGGCACACCCCGCCTCATCTAACGACCGCCGTGGCCCGCCTGTCCAGCGCCGTGCACCGGCCGTCGATGTTTCGGGTGGCGGCTATTGCGCGGCGGCGCGCACCATGTCGGCGCACTTCTCGCCGATCATGATGGCGGGCGCGTTGGTGTTGCCGGCGACGATCGAGGGCATGATCGAGGCATCGGCGACGCGCAGATTGTCGATGCCATGCACGCGAAGCTGCGGATCGACCACGGCGTCGATCTCGCGGCCCATGCGGCAGGTGCCGACCGGATGGAGGTTCGAGACGCCGCGCGCGCGAATGTCGGCCTTCAGGTCGGCTTCGCTCGTCACCGTCGCGCCCGGCAAGATCTCTTCGACGACGAACGGCTGCAATGCCGGCTGGCGGGCGATCTCGCGGCAGATGCGCATGCCCTCGATCAGCGCCTGGAAATCGTAGGTGCTCTTCAGGAAGTTGAAGCGAATTTCGGGTGCGGCCAGCGGATCGGGCGATTTGAGGCGCACCGTGCCGCGGCCGTCGGGACGCAGATGCACGGGGCTGAGCCCGAAGGCGGAGAAGGGCTGCGGCACGACCCCGTGCCGGTTTCGGTCCTTCACCGCCCAGGCGAACATGTTGATCTGCAGGTCTGGCCGTTCCAGCCGCCTGTCGCTCCTGACCAACGCGCCCACGAACAGGCCCATGCTGGCGAGCGGACCGGTGCGGCCGAAGGCATATTGCGCCGCGGCTCTGACGCGATGGCGCAGACTGATCGCGAGGTCGTTCATCGTGACCGGCTGCGCGCAGCGGTAGGCGACGTAGGTATTGAAATGGTCGTGCAGGTGGCTGCCGACGCCCGGCATGTCGCGAACGACCTCGATGCCATGCTGCCTGAGATGTGCGGCCGGACCGAGGCCGGACAGCATCAAAAGCTGTGGCGAGCCGTACACGCCGCCCGATACGATCACCTCGTGCCTCGCTCCGGCGCGCACGACGCCCGCCGGGGTGAGGTATTCCACCCCGACCGCACGGCCGTTTTCGATCACGATTCGCGTGGCATGCGCGCGGGTGGCGATGGTGAGGTTGCCGCGTCGCCGCACACCGCCGAGATAGGCGCGCGCGCTCGACCAGCGCCGCGCCTTGTTGATCGTGGTCTGGTAGTAGCCCACGCCTTCCTGCCCGGCGCCGTTGAAGTCGGGATTGGCCGGGATACCGGCCTGCACGGCAGCATCGTGCATGGCGCGGGCGAGGGTGGGTTGCCAGCGATGGTCGCTGACCTTGAGCGGGCCTCCGGTGCCGTGAAATGCGTCGGCGCCACGCGCATTGTCCTCGGCGCGCTTGAAGTAGGGCAGCACCGAGTCGTAGTCCCAGCCCTCGCAGCCGCGCTGGCGCCATTCGTCATAGTCGGCGGCATTGCCGCGCATATAGACCATGCCGTTGATCGAGCTGGTGCCGCCCAGCACCTTGCCGCGCGGCTGATACATGATCCGGTTGTCGAGCTCGGGCTCGGGCTCGGAGTCGAACATCCAGTTCACGCGCGGATTGTTGAAGGTCTTGTGGTAGCCGAGCGGGATGTGGATCCAGGGGTAGGTGTCGCGCGGTCCCGCCTCGAGCAGCAGCACGCGGTGCCGTCCGTCCTCGCTCAGCCTTCCGGCGATCGCGCATCCCGCGGAGCCCGCGCCGGCGACGATGAAATCGTAGGACGCCTCGTCCATGTCCGCCAGGAGCGTAGGACGATTCGACAGGAATTTCAGCCTCGAGCCGGAATGGGCAAAGAAATCAGGAGGATGCCCGGGAAGCTACGCTTGACAAAAATAGTAGTTACAAAAGTATACGCCCTCAAAATATTGGGAGAGCGCTCCATCGTTCGGCTAAAATTATCGAAAATATTAAGCCTCCCGGGCTTCGTCCCCCGAATGTGGAACGTTTTCGCCGAACGCACTGACATTGCAGCGTTTTCGCACATGCGTCAAGGACTTTGACCACAGAATTGTCACAGCGGTTACAGCCTGCGGCGGTTCAAAAAAGATATTACAAATCAATCGGTTAGCCGTCTTCAGTGGAACATGCCGGATAACTACATATCTCCAGCAACTTGCTTGAGCTGGTTTCATTTTTAAGTTAAAAATATCGAATAACATGTTGATCTAAGACGGGAAATTTCCGACGGCTACGATTTGAAGCTCTGACAACTGAGTGTGTGTCCTCGAAGCCCCGCCACCCCACCACACACCCCTGGCGGGGCTTTTCTTTTGGGGTGCGCGGCGAGGCGAATGTGGCGTGCTAGAACGCCTGCATGAGAACAAAGCTTCTCGGCCGCACCGGGCTTTCCGTCTCCGAGCTCTGCTTCGGCACCATGTCCTTCGGCGGCGATGCCGACGAGACCATGTCGGCCGCGATGTACAAAGCTTGCCGCGACGCTGGCATCAATTTCTTCGACTGCGCCGACGCCTATGCCAACGGCAAATCGGAGGAGATCCTCGGCCGGCTGGCAAAGGGCCACCGCGACGAGCTCGTGCTGACGACCAAGTGCTTCAATCCGATTGGGCCCGACGCCAACGCGCGCGGCCTCTCGCGCCGGCACATCGTGCGCGCCGTGGAAGCGAGCCTGAAGCGTCTGCAGACCGACCGTGTCGACGTCCTGTTCCTGCATCAGTGGGACAGCCTGACGCCAATCGAGGAGTCGATGCGCGCGCTCGAGGATCTGGTGCGCTCGGGCAAGGTGATCTATCCGGCCATCAGCAACTGGGCGGCCTGGCAGATCCAGAGGGCAATCGACATCGAGGAGCGCAACGGATGGGCGCGGCTGCAAGTGCTGCAGCCGATGTACAATCTCGTGAAGCGCCAGGCCGAAGTCGAGATCCTGCCGATGGCGGAAGCCAACGGCCTCGGCGTCATTCCCTACAGTCCCGGGGCAGCGGGGCTGCTGTCGGGCAAGTACTTCGGGCAGGCGTCGGGCCGGCTGCGCTCCAACAAGATGTACGAGGCGCGCTACGGCGACCCGTGGATGGTCGAGGTGGCCGAGAAGTACGTGGCCTTCTGCAGGCAGAAGGGCCTGCATCCGGTCAGCGCCGCCATCGCCTGGGTTGGCGCGCATCCCGCGGTGACCGCGCCCATCATCGGCGCGCGCAATATCGAGCAACTGAAGGATTCGCTTGCGGCGGTCGAGGTGAGGATGACGCCCGAACTGCGCGCCGAGATCGGCGACCTTTCCCGCACCCCGCCGCCGGCGACCGACCGCTCCGAGGAGCAAAGGCCGGCAAAGACCTGAGCTAGTGCTTCAGCGGACGCGGCTTGATGATGTCGCCGCGAGCGTCATAGACGTTGCCGTATTCGTCGAAAATGAACGTACCGACCGAGCCCCGATCGCCCGCGGGCAACATGGCTTGCTGCGGCCGGGTTTGCGCCTTGGCCGGCACGCCATCGCCGGAGACGGGTACTGCCTTGACCTGTGCCATGGCAGCCGATGCCGACAGGGCCAGTGCGGCCGCGACGATCGCCAATATTCTAACCATGACGGTCTCCTTTCGAACTGCCGAGGAAACGGCGGGGAGCCTCCAAAGTTTCTGTGCATGACGCGTCATACGCCACCGTGCTGCCGCAATTGGCTCCGGGCCGGAACCCCGGATGCAACCGGATCGTTCGGCACGTTGATGCCGCGTCGAATCGGGCCGGCGGCAGGCCAAGCGGTTGGAGGCAATGGCGCGCGCATTGAAGATCATCGCCTGGTCGGCGGGCGTCATCGCCCTGCTCATCGTGGTCGCTGCCGGCGCGCTCTATGCATTCGCGACCTCGGCCTGGGTGCGCAGCGAGGTCGAAAGCCGTGCCAGCGCCTATTCCGGCCGCAAGACCACAATCGGCGCGATCAGGATCGACTGGGGAACGACGGCGCATGTGCATTTGACTGACGTGCAGATCGCCAACTCGGCCTGGGGCAAGGCGGAGCACATGTTGAAGGCCGAGGAAGTCGATTTCGGCCTCCGCCTCTGGCCGTTGCTGCGGGGCGACTTTGTCTTGCCGCATCTCACGCTGCGCAAGCCGGAGGTCTATCTCGAGCGCAACGACAAGGAAGAGACCAATTGGGATTTCGAACAGAGCCCGCTGACGGTCGGCGCTGCCAAAGCGGTGGCGCCGAAGGAGCGGCATCAGACTCCGCTCATCGGTCAGCTCGAGATCGACCAGGGCCAGGTGGGCTACAGCGACCTCGGACGCAAGATCGATCTGAAGGGCACGATCTCGACCGCGACGGGGCAGGCGGGCGGCCAGCCCGAGGCCAGGCTCGACCTTTCCGGCAAGCTCGAGAACCAGCCACTCACCGTCCATTTCGTAGGCGGCTCGGCGCTGATGCTGCGGCAGACCGACAAGCCCTACCCGGTTGATCTCGACATCGCTTACGGCGCCACCAGGGTCACGGTGAAGGGGACGCTCCAGGACCCCATCCAGTGGAAGGGTGCCGATGTGGAGGTCGACCTCTCCGGTCCCAATCTGGCCGACATCTATCCACTGCTCGGCATTCCCGGCCCACGCACGCCGCCCTACCGCATTACCGGCCGCCTCGACCGCCGGCCCGGCATGTGGAAGGTGACGAATACCACCTGGCATGTCGGGACCAGCGATCTCTCGGGCGACGTCACGATCGACGATCGCCAGCAGCCCTCGCATCTCACGGCCAATCTCGTCTCCCAGCACCTGACCTTCGCCGATCTCGCGCCCTTGATCGGCGCCTCGCCGGGCACGAGCGGCAACGTCTCGTCGCGGCAGGCCGCGACCGCACGGCAGCTCGAGGCGGAGGGTGAGCTCTTTCCCAACGTGCCGCTCCATGTCGAGCGCCTGCGGGCGATGAACATGGATGTGTCACTCGATGCCAAACGCGTCGTGGCGCCATCCTACCTGCCCGTGACGGCCCTTGCCTTCGGCGTCCATGTCGACAAGGGCGTGGCCACGGTCCGTCCGCTCAATCTCGCCATTGCCGGCGGTAATGTCAGCGGAGACCTCATCGTCGATGCGCGGACTGACGATCCCGGCGTGCGCGCCGGCCTCGCGCTGAGCAACCTCGACTTCGGCGCATTCTTCCGCGGTTCGCGTTACTTCGACACCACCAAGGGCAAGATCCAGGGACGCGTCTCGCTGGCCGGCACCGGCCGGTCGCTGGCCCGGATCATGGGCACATCGAACGGCCATATCGACATCGCGATGGAGGGCGGATCGGTGAGTGACCTAATGGTGAGCCTCGCCGGCCTGCAGATCGTCGATGCGCTGGTCCTCTACGTCGCTGGCGACCATCGCATTCCCATTCGATGCGCTCTCGGCCGGCTCGACTTCAGCCACGGCACGGTGACGTTCGATCGGACCCTGCTCGACACTCAGAAATCCGTGCTACAGGTCGAGGGCGAGGTTGGGCTGGGGGCTCAGACCGTGAACTTCATGGTGACTGCGCGGCCGAAGAAGTTCGATCTTTTGGACCTGCACGGACCGGTCACTGTCCAGGGCAAGATTCGAAAGCCGGTGATCACGGTCAAGGTCCCGATTCCGCATCCCGTGATCGGAGACGCCAAGGACGTCGACTGCGAGGCCCTTACCAGCCAATTGCTGTCGGCTAGACCGTGAAAGCTGCGGCTTGGTCGGCAAAGTACCGGTGTATGCAGCGCGCAATGTCACCGCGGCCGGAGCGTGTCATGTGGTTTGTGTTCGAGGCGGAGTATCGAATCGAGAACGGCCGGGCCAACTGGAACAGGCCCATTCCCGACACCATGGTCTGGCATGGACCGTTCGAGACTGCCGAAGAAGCCGACAAGGTGGTGCGCGGCCGCATGTGGGCCAAGATCGACATCTATGCGCACAGGGCGCGAGCCGTCGACCTGACGGTGCGCGAACCGACCACCGCTATTCCGTGAGTCCGCCTATTCGCTCTTTACGCAGTCGAACGCGGCCGTCGTGCCGGTCTGGGCGACGAAGCGCGCCGCGCGTCTCTTGTCGCGGCAGTAGTTCTCGGCGAGCGAGAAGGCTGCCTGCGCGTTGCTCGCGTTTGTGACCTGAACCGAGACGGCGTTTCCGGTGATGGTCTCGCCGTTGGGGCCGCGCGAGGTTTGGAGATTGCTTGCCGAGCAGGCGGCAACAAGAAGTGCGATGAGGAGAGTTCGCTTCATTCGCCGAGCTTAGCGCCGTTTGACATGGGATCAACGCTTCTCTCCGTTCATCGGCGATCGCAGACATCGACCCATTCGGCCCTGACGAGAGCCGCCATGCGCAACGGACTTATGCGCAGCGCGCTGTTGGTCGAACCGGCGGCAGGCAGGACCTCGTCGAAGGCGCGCAGCGAAACATCGCAATAGACGGGCAGCACCGTCGCCAGCCCGAACGGACAGACGCCGCCCACCGGATGGCCCGTCGTGGCAACGACCTCATCGGAAGTCAGCATGCTTGCCTTGCCGCCCAGCGCGTCCTTGACCTTCCTGTTGTTCAGGCGGGCATCGCCGCAGGTCACGACCAGCAGACTGCGATCCTTGACGCGAAGCGACAGGGTCTTGGCGATCTGCGCCGGCAGCACGCCGTGCCTTCTGGCTGCCAACTCGACCGTCGCGGTGCTGTCCTGCAGTTCGACGATCTCGATATCGGGTGCGTGGGCGGACAGGAATGCACGCACGGTCTCGACGGTCATGTCCATGCAACTCGGCTTGGAGGATCGCCAAATATGATCGATCGCCTTCGGCCCCGCCATGCCTGTTCGCCAGACGAGTGTCGCGAGGGCTGAAACAGTGGCCGCGCTTGAAGGGCTGAAGGCCAGGCCCTAGCCTCGCGCCAATTCACGCGGAGGAAGATTTCATGCCGACAGTCGATGCCCAGGTTCACTGCTACGAACGCAACCATCCGGGGCGCCCGTGGCATGAGGTTCTCGCCGGCCCGCCGGAGGTTACGGGCGACGACATGGTGAAGGCCATGGACGAGGTCGGCGTCGATGGCGCGCTGCTCGTCTCGGTCTTCACCATGTATCGCTGGGATGCGAGCTATGCGCGCGCCGTTCGGAAGGCCCATCCCGGTCGCTTCGCCGTGATCAAGCCCGTCGATCCGAACGATCCCAAGGTTGCCGAGACGATCGCCGAGTGGGCGGGCATCGACGGCACGGTCGCCATCCGGATCATGATGCGGCCCGACGTGTCGACTGACGCGGCGGATCCCGGGATCAATCGCGTGCTGGCGGCCGCGGCGAGGCACGATCTGCCGGTCAATCTGCTCTGCTGGGGGCGGCTCGAGCAGGCCGGCCAGATGGCCGCGCGCAACCCCGATACGCAGATCGTGATCGATCATCTCGGATTGCAGCAGCCCTTTGCGCCGCCGGCTCCGGCGCAGCCGTGGTCGGATCTGCCGAAGCTGCTAGAGCTCCGCCGGCACAAGAACATCGCCGTCAAGATCACGGGGGCCTGCACGCTTTCGCATGAGCCCTTTCCTTACAAGGACATCTGGGATCCGCTGGCCCGGATCTTCGACGGCTTCGGTCTCGATCGCTGTCTCTGGGGTACGGACTGGACGCGCGCCGTCGGCCTTCTCACCTACAAGCAGGGCGTGGAGGCCTTTCGCGTCACCGATCGCCTGTCCGACAGCGACCGCGCGATGCTGATGGGAGGCGCGTTGCAGAAAGTCTACGGCTGGGAGCCGAGGAAGCGCTGACGTCTGCCGCAGTCTTGCGCCTCCTGTCTAGCGATCGAGTGGCGCGCCGGGTCGCCCTCCCGCCACTTTCATCCAGCCGGCGCAACTGAGTCAGCGATTCCCGGCTGGTCGCGCCGATACCCGTCTCGCTCTTTTTATTTCAAATCAACGAGTTGTCACGATTTCTTCTGGTTTGATACGCATCGAGGAGAAATTTGTGCTAAGGCACGGTGCCAATTGGCTTTTTGACGGGCGGGGTAGATGCAGACGACGGTTCCGTTCGAGGCGGGTGCCAGGGCGCGGGGAAGGACAGCGGAGCGGGTTCCAGTCAGCGTTGTGGCGGCGACCGTCGCCGGCAATGCGCTCGAGTTTTTCGACTTCATCGCCTATGCGTTCTTCGCGGTCTATATCGGCAAGGCCTTCTTCCCGGCCTCGACCCCATTCATGAGCCTCCTGCTCTCAGTGGGCGTGTTCGGCGTAGGCTTCGTATTCCGGCCGTTGGGCGGCATCATTATCGGCGCCTATGCCGATCGCGCCGGCCGGAAGCCCGCGATGCTGCTCACCATCATCCTCATCACGGCAGGTACCATGGCGCTCGCCCTGACGCCGTCCTACGCCACGATCGGCGTGGCGGCTCCGGTCATCGTGGTGGTCTGCCGGCTGGTGCAGGGACTGGCATTGGGGGGTGAAGTCGGGCCGGCAAGTGTCTTCCTGATCGAGATCGCGCCCGAAGGCAGGCGCGGCCTCTATTCAAGCTGGCAGCTCGCGAGCCAGGGGCTTGCGGCGCTGGCCGCGAGCGGATGCGGCCTGCTGCTGTCGCAGCTGCTGTCGCCCGCGGACCTGGCCGCCTGGGGTTGGCGAGTGCCGTTCGTGCTTTGCCTCGCCTTGATCCCGGTAGCGGTGTTCCTGCGCCGTGCCATGCCTGAGACGCTACATATGCCGGTCCAGACAGGTGTCGAGCCGCGTCGGAGGTCCGTCAGTCTTTGGGCGCACAGCGGCTTCATCGTTCTCGCCGTGCTGGTGATTCTGGGCGGCACGGTCTCGACCTACGCGGCCAACTACATGACCACCTATGCGATCGCCACGCTGCATCTTCCGGCCTCGACTGCGCTCGCCGCGACCGTGATTGGCGGCGCCAGCACATTCCTCTTTGCGCTGCTGGGAGGATGGCTGGCCGACCGGTACGGGCGGCGCATCGTGATGATGCTGCCGCGCCTCGTGCTCACCCTTGTGACATGGCCGCTGTTCCTGCTGATCGATCTGTGGCCGGGAGGGCCAACCGTCTACATCACGACGATCGCGCTGACCGGGCTGACGGCCCTCGGTGCCACCGCGTCATTCGTCGCAATCCCCGAATTGCTGCCGCGCCCCGTTCGCGCGACCGGATTCGCCGTTGCCTACGCGGTCGGCGTCTCGCTGTTCGGCGGCAGCACCCAGTTCATCATCACCTGGCTGCTGGGTGCCACAGGCAATCCCAGCTCGCCGGCATGGTACGTGACGGCAACCAGCCTCATCTCTCTCGTTGCCATGTTCGCCGTGCCCGAAAGCCGCGACCGGCAACTCGAGAGCTGAGACCGATAGCGGGCTAGGCGGCTGCCTTCCGTTCGCCGCCCCAGCGGTAGCCGAACGAGGGATAATTCTCGATCTCGGCGAAGGTGGAATCGATGACGCGGAACTTGTTGCGGATCCGCTTGATGGTCGAGCGGACGTTCGTGCGGTAGCCGTGCTCGCCGCTACCGGCGATGAACCCCACATGATGCATGCAGTCATACACGGCGCGATAGCTCACGTGATCGCCAATTCGCGAAGCGAGGAGGCGAACCACATTGAATTCGGTCAAGGTCAGATTGACGTCGGTGCCGTTCCAGAAGGCGCGGCTGATGCGCGGCTTCAACTGCAGCTTGCCGCAATGGAGCGTCTCGTCGACGGCGAGCTCGGCCGGCCGCTTCGAGGATTCGACGATCAGGCGTACACGCCGTGCCAGGATCGGCATGCCGCGAGCCTTGTCGACGAAATCCAGGGCGCCATGATCCAGCGCGGCGCTCTCGAGATTGGGCGTCGAACGGCCGGTCAGGAACACCACGGGAAGCCGGACGCCCTCGCGGCGCAGCCGCGGCACGAGTTCGATGCCGCTCATTTCCGGCATGTTCCAGTCCAGAACAATTACGTCGGCGGAGACACCTTCATTCACAGCCGCCAGCAGCGCCGCTCCGTCACGGTAGCTCGTGACCGCGAAGCCGAGATCCTCGAGCTCGGCTGATGCCGCTTCCCGGAAATCGTCGTCGTCATCGACGAAGATCAGACGGATCTGATTGCTGTTGGTATCCCCCGAAATGGACCCATGAATCTTCGCAGGCCCCACCTGGCCCAATATCTGCAGCATTTGCCCTCCACAATCTTGTGGAGAGGTTCCGATACCCCGCGGAAATCTCCCCACACACCCAGCCGGAGCATATTCCAGGTGGCGTACGGCGTAGAAGGGCTCGACACGCAAACCGCAAATTGGTCACAACCATTACTGGCCGTCCGATCCGGCTCGCGCAGCGATCGAGACTAGAGAGCCTTCAGGGCTTCCTGCACGTCATCCACATGGCCTGCGACCTTGACCTTGCGCCACACCTTGCGCACGACCCCGTCCTTGTCGATGAGGAAGGTCGCTCGATCGATTCCCATGTATTTGCGGCCGTACAGGCTCTTCTCAATCCAGGTCCCGTACCTTTCACAAATCTTTCCATCCTCGTCGGATACGAGAGCAAAGGGCAGTTTGTACTTTGCCTTGAACTTGTCGTGGCGGCCGACGCTGTCCTTGCTTACGCCCACGACCTGGGCCTTGAGCTTCTTGATATCGGGCGCGGCATCGCGAAAGCCGCAGGCTTCCGTCGTGCAACCAGGCGTGTCGTCCTTGGGATAGAAGTAGAGCACCACCGGCTTGCCGCGCAGCTCGGACAGCTTGAGCTTGCCGCCGCCGTCCGTGGCGGCGGTGAAATCCGGGGCCTTCCTGCCCTCCATGCGGTCTTCACCGAGGCTCATGCTTCGCTCCTTCGTTCCCGTCGCGGCTGCCATCCGGCGGCCCGCGCCGCCTGCTCGATCAGGCGTCGATATATATCATGCGCGGTCTCGGTTTCATCGGCGATGCGCGCGCGCAACTCATCGAGATCGGAAGCACCCTCTGTCTCCGCGATGAGCCGGCGCTGTCCCTCCGGCGCCTTGGTCTCGTCGAACGCGGCCTCATCGGTGTTGAGCGTGAGGCGAAGCAGGCTTTGCACGTCGGAGAGCAGCCTTCGTGTGGCGCACAGCCGATCGGCGTCGGCTCGGGAAAGAAATCCTGCCTCCGCCGCGAGTCGCATCATCTCGGCGGGGTGAGGATGAAGGATATCCGGCCGCTCTGCCGCGTGGCGAAGGGCGAGGTACTGGGCGACGAAGTCGATATCGAAAAGGCCACCAGGCAAATGCTTGAAGTCCCACGCCGTCTTGGGTGGCGCGTGCTGTGCGATGCGATCGCGCATGTCCGCGACATCCCGCACCAGGCCGGCAGGGTCGCGCGCTCGGCAAAGCGCGCCTTTCACGATGTCTTCCAGACGGGCCACGAGGCCGGCGGGCCCATGGATCACGCGGGCGCGTGTCAGCGCCAGGTGCTCCCAGGTCCAGGCCGAGCCGGCATGATAGGCCTCGAAACCCTGGAGCGAATTGGCGAGCGGGCCGGCACGACCTGACGGACGAAGGCGCATGTCGACCTCGTAGAGCGCGCCTTCGTTCGTGAGCGCCGTGAGCGCGGTCACCACCTTGGCGCTGAGCCGCGTATAGTACTGGATCGGCGCCAGTGGCTGGCTGCCGTCGGACGCTTCGAGGCCCGGTGGAATGTCATAGACGAAGATCAGGTCGAGGTCGGAGGTTGCCGACATCTCGCGGCTGCCGAGCTTGCCCAGCCCCAGGATCGCAAGGCGCTGGCCGTGGAAGCTGCCATGGACCGCCGAGAAGCTTTGCTCGACGCGGTCGCAAAGGGCGGAGATCGTGGCCTGCGCAATGTCGGAATAGGCCATCCCGGCCTCGGCCGGGCGTACGATGCGCTTGAGCTGCTGCACACCGACCTGGAAGCGCCGGTCGTTGGTCCAGCGCCGCGCTATGTCGAGGATGTCCTGATCGGCGTCGACCGTCGCCAGTGTGGCGGCAAGATCGGATGCCATGATCACTGCCGCCGGAGGCGGCGTGTAGAAGCTGGGAGAAAGCACCGAATCGAGGAGCAAGGTGCGCCGCGCAAGATGGCCGGCAAGGCCCGGCGCGCTGCCCATGATGGTCGCGACGAGCTCGAGCAGCGCCGGATTGGACTTGAACAGCGAGAAGAGCTGGACGCCCGTCGGCAGGTTGGCGAGGAAGAGGTCGAGATTGAGAAGCGCCTGATCGGGCGCAGCCGTGGCGCCGAGCGCTTCGAGCAGGGCCGGCATCAACTCGGTAAGCAGCTCGCGCGCCCGGGCCGACCGCGTCGCACGATAGCGCCCGTGATGCCAGCGTCGCACGATGCCGGCCGCGGCCGACGGGTCGCGAAAGCCGAGCGCGCGCAAGGTCTCCAATGTGCCCGGGTCGTCCTCGATGCCGGTAAAGACCAGATTGCCGCCCGGTCCCGCGAGGCTTGGCGCTTCCTCGAACAGCCGGGCATAGTGTCCTTCCACGCAGCGCAGCCGCGCCAGCAGGTCGCGCTCGAAGCTCGCGCGATCGGCGTAGCCAAGAAACGTGGCGATCGCGGCGAGCCCGGCATCATCGGCGGGCAAGCTGTGGGTCTGTCGATCGTCGACCATCTGCAGGCGATGCTCGACCCGCCGCAGGAAGCCGTAAGCCTCGATCAAGTCGTCCGAAGCAGCCGCGGTTACGTGCCCGGCGTCGGCAAGCGCCCTCAGCGTCTCGCAGGTCCCGCGCAGGCGCAACGCCGGATTGCGTCCACCGAAAATGAGCTGCTGCGTCTGGGCAAAGAATTCGATCTCCCGAATGCCGCCGCGGCCAAGTTTTACGTTATGACCCCCGACGCCTACGGCGCGGCCGCCGCGATGGGCGTCGATTTGCCGTTTGATCGAATGAATGTCGTGGATGGCGGCAAAGTCGAGATGGCGCCGCCAGATGTAGGGTCGCAGCTCGGCAAGGAACGCCTCTCCCACCGCGCGATTGCCGGCGACGGGATGCGCCTTGATCATCGCCGCGCGCTCCCAGTTCTGCCCGACGCTCTCGTAGTAGAGCTCGGCGGCCTGGACCGACATCGCCAGCGGCGTCGAGCCCGGATCTGGTCGCAGGCGCAAGTCCGTGCGAAAGATATAGCCGTCGGCGGAGGCCTCCGACAGAAGCTGCACCAGGAGCCGGGCGGCGCGCACGAATTGCTGCGGCACCTGCTCATCCCTGGCCAGCGCCGGGGCATCGCGGTCGTAGAGCAGGATCAGGTCGATATCGCTCGAATAGTTGAGCTCGCCCGCGCCGAGCTTGCCCATGCCGAGCGCCGTGAAGGCCGCGGCATCGGGATCGCCGTCGATCGCCAGCTGACTGTTGCGGCCGAGCTGAAGCAGGATCGCATCGAGGAGGGCATCGAGCGCCTCGCTGGCGAAGGAACTGAGGGCACCGGTGATCCGTTCGAGCGGCCAGACGCCGGCGACGTCGGCCACCGCCACCGCAAGAGCGACCTGTCTCTTCAGCCGGCGCAAGGCCGATGCGACCTCGCCCGGATCCACGCCGTCGCGGGCGCGACGGCGCACCGATGCCAAGAGGTCGTCGAGCGCAGTCAACGATGCATCAGGGCCGCGCTGCCACAGATCGGCCATGAAACCCGGGTCTTTTAGCGCGGTCTCGGTGAGATAGGGACTGTTGCCGAACAACGCTTCGAGCAGCGCGGCGGCGGCCGGCTCTTCAGGTCTCGCGGCCTTCTCGTCCCACCGCGTCCATGCGACGGCCAGCCGATCTCCATGGTGCGGACGTGGCAGGTGGACGGTCGAAAGCCAAGACATCGGATGAAGCGGCAGCTAGATTGTCGGATTACTGCGGCACGCTTGCCCGGACCTGCCGTCATCGTCAAGAACGCGAACAAGCGGAAGAGCTTTGGTCGGAAGAGTATATCGCGGAATCGGACGCATCGTGGGCTACGGCGCGGCCATCCTGGCGGCGATCGTATTGGGCGCTTGCGTGCGGCTTTTGTTCGGGCCGATCGACCTCGACTTCCTTCGCTCGCAGGTCACCCAGGAGATCGACACGCCGGCCGGCAAGATGACCGTCGGCGCCGACCACATCTACGTCGAATGGGGTGGAGGGGCACGACCGATGCAGCTGGTCCTCAACGACCTGCACGTCGTCGACGAGAGCAAGCAGACGGTGGCGACGGCGCCGAGCGTTGCGCTTTCTTTCGAGCCTGGCAGTGTGCTCAAGGCGCGCTTCCTGCCGACCGCCATCGTCGTCGAAAGGCCGATGCTCAAGGCCGATATCACGCGTGAGGGCGGTATGCTGCAACGTGTGCTGGCGACGCCGGATTCCTCGTCCGAGGCAGAGGTTGTCAGCGTCCTGATCGAGCAGCTTCTGGCCAAGCCCAATCACGCCACGCTGCTCGGTCAGCTCGATACCGTCCGGGTGGAGCACGCCCACGTGACGGTGCGCGACGTTCCCAGCGGCATCGTCTGGAATGCGCCCAGTCTACAGGCCCTGCTGAAGCGCGACGAGAGCGGCGTGGTCATATCGGCCAGCGGAGCCTTCGACAATGGCGGCGGCCCCGTCAACGTCGCCCTGGCGGGCAAATATGCGCGCGATCGCAGCCGGATCTCCCTCGAGGCGAAGATCGACGGGCTCAAGCCGTCAATGCTTGCCGACCTGTCACCCGACGCGGCCCTGCTGCGGGGCGTCGATGTCGCCCTGTCGGGTCGGATGCGCATCGAAGCGGACGGAACCGGCGACATTCGCAGCATTGTCGCGGAGGTCACGGGGGGTAGCGGCACGGTGACCTTGCCCGGCGTCCTGCCGGTCTCGCACCGAATCCACGGCGTGAAGGCCGCCGCTTCGGTCGATGCAGCGTCGCATGTCGCCAAGATCGACCAGGTCCTGGTGAACCTCGATGCGGCCGAGATATCGCTGACCGGCACCGGTACGCGCACCGAACGCGGCCAGACCTTTTCCGGGCGGGCCGCGGTTCGAGGCATACCTGTGGACCGGCTGGGCGACTACTGGCCGCTCGAATTTGCCGCGGGCGGGCGGCATTGGGCTCTCGCCAATCTTCGTGGCGGCACGCTCGATGTCGCCGCAGAGTTCGGATTGAGTGCGCCGGGCGACGACATTTCCCGGCTCGACGTCGACCGGATGGTGGCGCTTCTCGACTATCGCGGAATGCAGGTGCACTACATGCCGCATATGCCCGAGATCGAGGGAGTGACGGGCACGGCACGGTACGAGAAGGGAACCCTGCATTTCGACATCGCGCAGGGCGCCGGGGTCGGCCTGTCGATCGCGGGGGCTACGATCGACCTGACCGATCTCGACGCGTCTCCGCCCCAGACTGCGCGACTGCATATGCCGATCAAGGGTTCGGCGGCCGCCGCCATTGCGCTTCTCGCCCGGCCCCAGCTCGGCCTGCCGAAGGACGTGCTCTACGATCCCAAGCGCGTGGGCGGGGACGTCTCGATCGATCTCGGGCTCGCTTTCCCGCTGCTGAACGCCCTTACCGTTGCCCAACTCGATGTCCGTGCCAAAGCCGAGTTGTCACACTTCTCCCTCAAAGGAGCCATCGGCGGAGTCGATCTCACCGAGGCGGCCGGCCACGTCCTCTACGAAAATTCCCGCCTCGATGTGGCCGGAGCCGGCAAGCTCGACGGGTCTCCGGTCGATATCGGTTGGCGCGCCCAGTTCGGGCCGAAGGTTTCGTATCGCGAGCGCTATGAGCTCAAGGGGACGCTGCCTGCCGGGCTGGTCGGCAGGGCGGGCTTCCCCTCCCTGGAGCCCTACGTTTCAGGTCCGATCGGCATTTCGAACCTCGTCTACCAGGTTGCGGCCAATGGCACGGGCGACTTGCAGGGGCGTTTCGATCTCAAGGGTGCCCATGCCGCTGTGCCGGAACTCGGGTGGAGCAAGGAGGCGGGAGTCGATGGCCACTTCACGATCGGTCTGAAGTTGATGCCGGGCGGCAAGCTCGGTGCGGCCGAATTCGATGGCCGCGGTGGCGGCCTTGCGGTCAAGGGCACGGCGCGATTCAACGGGGAAGACGCCGTCCAACAACTGACGTTCAACGAGCTGACCCTTGGCCGCACGAGCATATCGGTCGATTGGCGGCGCCGGCCGGGGGGTGTCGATATCGACGTGGGTGGGCATTCGATCGAGCTGGCCAGGGTGCGGCAGGCGCTCAAGGTCCGCGACGAAGAAGCCAAGGCGACGCCGGGCGGTGCGACGCAGAGATCTCAAGACAGCGCGCGCATCGCCATTCATCTCGATCAGGTGTTGGTGCAGCGCGGCACGCTGGGCACGCTTTCCGGCCGGTTCGAGATGTCGGGCGACCGCGTTGTGTCAGCCGACCTCGGGCTCGGCGGCGGCCGCGGCGCAACCTTCCGTGTCCAGCGGGTGCCCGGTGCGCGCACGGTCGCCGTCTATGTCGCCGACTTCGGGCAGCTTCTGAGGGATGCCGGCTGGCTCGACGGCCTGGCCGGAGGCTTTCTCGATTTTCGAGGCAGGGTCGACGACACCGCCACCGGTGCGCCGCTTTTCGGGACGTTGAAGCTTGGGCCCTATCGCTTGCAGAAGGTGACGCCACGCAGCGGCGTCGACTCGCTCAATTCGACGATCGACGGACTCAGCCGGGCCGGCAACGCCTTGCAGCAATTCGACGGGTTGGAGGCAGAGATTGTCAAAAACGGCGATCGCGTCGAGGTCAAGAACGGGCGTACCAGCGGCAAATCGGTCGGCCTCACGGCGGCGGGACATCTCGACCTCGCGAGCGACACGGCGTGGCTGCGCGGCGTCGTCGTGCCGGCGTTCGCGCTCAACAATCTGCTGTCGAACGTGCCCTTGCTGGGGCCGCTGCTTACCGGCGGCAAGGACGCTGGCATCTTCGCCATATCCTATCGGCTCGAGGGGCCGTTCGACGACCTGAAGCCAGACATCAACATGATGTCGGCCGTCACGCCCGGCGCACTGCGCGAGCTGTTCAACGCCCAAGCCGGGCCCGCGCCGCCGCCCGCCAAATTGCCGCCCTGAACTCTAGACGGCCCGCACCAGCACATGCCGCTTGCGGCCGGCCGACAATTTCAGCGTGCCCGAGGCGTCGAGATCGCCGTCCTTGATCAGCTCTGCATCGGACGGGATGGGCTTGTCGTTCAATCGCGCGCCGCCGCCCCTGATCAGCTTGCGTGCCGCATTCCGGCTTTCCGCGAGACCGGCCTCGTGCAGCAGCTCGAAGGCCGCGACACCGGCAGCCAGCCGGCTGCGGCCGACGTCGATGGTTGGCAGGGTCTCCGCCCTTGCGCCCTCTTCGAAGGTGCGCCGGGCCGTGTCGGCCGCACGGTCCGCAGCTTCGCCGCCGTGCGCCAGGCGCGTGACCTCGGTGGCCAGGATTTTCTTGGCCTCGTTGATCTCCTGGCCCTCGAGTGCTTCCAACCGTTTGATCTCGCCGAGCGGCAACTCGGTGAATAGCCTGAGGAAGCGACCGACATCGGCGTCTTCGGTGTTGCGCCAATATTGCCAGAAGTCATAGGGACTGAGCCGCTCGGGATTGAGCCAGACCGCGCCGGCAGCGGTCTTGCCCATCTTCGCCCCCGAGGCCGATGCGAGCAGGGGCGAAGTCAGCGCAAACAGGTCGGCTCCGGCCATGCGCCGCCCGAGATCGGCACCCATCACGATGTTGCCCCACTGGTCCGAGCCGCCCATCTGGAGGATGCAGTTGTGGCGCTTGAACAGTTCCACGAAATCGTAGGACTGCAGGACCATGTAGTTGAACTCGAGGAAGGAGAGCGGCTGATCGCGCTCGAGGCGAAGCCTCACCGAGTCCATCGTCAGCATGCGGTTGACCGAGAAATGCCGGCCGACATCGCGCAGCAGCGGGATATAGAGGAGCGTGTCGAGCCAGTCGGCGTTGTTGGCCATCACCGCATCGGTTGGGCCGCTGCCGAAGCGGAGATAGTTCGAGAAGCTCTTCTTGATGCTCGCCATGTTGGCATCGATCTGCTCGGCCGTGAGAAGCTGGCGCGTCTCGTCGCGCCCCGATGGATCCCCGACCTTCGTCGTCCCGCCGCCCATCAATGCAATGGGCTTGTGCCCGCACTGCTGCCACCAGCGCAGCAGCATGATCTGCAGCAGGTGGCCGACATGCAGCGAATCGGCCGTGCAGTCGAAGCCGATATAGGCCGTGCGGACGCCGGTTGCGAGAAGCATGTCCAGGCGTCCGGCATCGCTGCATTGATGCACCATTCCGCGTTCGTGCACGATCCGCATGAAGTCCGACTTGAAGCCCGCCATCTCTCCGTCCGGCGATTTGTCCGTGAAGGGCGGGCGGTGTAACACGGGCCGGGCGTGCTCTCAACGGAGCGAAACTTGGCCAATCTCATCGAACGTCGAGTGGAACTGGCGCGACGCGGCCTCGATCCTTTCGTTATCTGCCGGATGACATCGGGCTGGCTGGTCATCGGGGACGTTCAGCCATTGGACGGACATTGCCTCCCGCTTGCGGATCCCGCGGTCGAAAGCCTCAACGCGCTCGATGAGGCGCAACGCGTCCAATACTCGCTGGATGCGATTCGCGCCGGCGACGCGGTGCTTGCCCTGACGGATGCCTGCCGTATCAACTACGAGACGCTTGGCAACAGCGAGCCTGCGCCGAATGCGCACGTTATCCCGCGCTATCGCTTCGAGCCGGACGCGAGGCGGGTCCGGCCCGCATGGATCGGCTACGATTGGCCGGCGTCACGGAAGTTCGATTCAACCCGGGACGGCTCCTTCGCGGCGCGCATGCGCTGGCATCTTGCCTGATGCGCGCTCTCGGTCTGATGAGCGGGACTTCGGTCGACGGCATCGACGTGACCGTGATCGAGACCGACGGCGAGCGCATCTTTGGTTTCGGGCCGGCGCTGACGCTGCCTTACAGCGACCGCGTGCGCTCCTTGATCCGTGCCGCATTCGGGGCGGAAACCCCGAACGAGATGACGCGCACGGCCGAGCAGGCGGTCACGGACGCTCATATCGAGGCGGCGCGGCACGCGGCGGCAATGCACGACATTGCACCTGCATCAATCGACGTCGTTGGCTTTCACGGACAGACCATCACGCATCGGCCCGAGAAGCGGTTCACCTGGCAGATCGGTGACGGGACAGCATTGGCGAAGGCGCTTGGCGTGAAGGTGGTGAACGACCTGCGCAGCGCCGATGTGGCATCGGGCGGCCAAGGGGCGCCGCTGGTGCCCGTCTACCATGCCGCGCTGGTACGCGACCTGCGGCGGCCGCTGGCCGTCTTGAATGTCGGTGGCGTTGCCAATGTCACCTGGATCGGTGCCGACGGCTCGCTGCTTGCGTTTGACACTGGACCGGGCAATGCGCCGATTGACGATTGGTGCGCGCGGCGGGCTGGGTCCCGTTTCGACGTCGATGGAGCGCTGGCCGCGGCGGGCAAGGTCGATCGTGCACGCCTGGAACGCTTCAGCGAGCATCGTTACTTCGCCCGCAAGCCGCCGAAGTCTCTCGATCGCGGAGATTTCAACGAGTCA
The DNA here is from genome assembly GCF_036558665.1 of Reyranella sp. Taxonomy (GTDB): domain Bacteria; phylum Pseudomonadota; class Alphaproteobacteria; order Reyranellales; family Reyranellaceae; genus Reyranella. The sequence goes on from NZ_DATBFE010000001.1 coordinate 103,188, forward strand.
TGGGCGGATGGGCTGAGCGTCGCCGATGGCGCGGCGACGCTCACTCGTGGCACGGCGCGGGCAGTCTCACTGGCCACGCGGCATTTCCCGGCGCCAGTCACGCAGTGGATCATCTGCGGTGGTGGCGCGCGCAATCCGACGTTGCTCAGGGCCGTGGCAGAGGAGACGCGCAGCGACGTGATTACCGCCGATGCCCTGGGCTGGAATAGCGATGCGATCGAGGCCCAGGCTTTCGGCTTCCTCGCGGTGCGATCGTTGCGTGGACTGCCACTTACCTTTCCGACGACGACCGGTGTGCCGCGGCCGCAAACCGGCGGCCGGCTGCACCTGCCGTAGCCTGCGCCTTCGGGCTTACGGTTCCTTGTTGGATGTCGCCCGGCCGGGCGGATTGATCAGGCACTTGGCGACGTACTTGTCGACTTCGACGGCAAGCCGGTCGAGCGAGTCGTGGAAGAAATGGTTGGCGCCCTTGATGGTCCGCGCCTCGACGGTAATGCCCTTCTGCAGCGACAGTCGGGCCACCAGCTTCTGGATATCGGCCAGGGGAACGACCTCGTCCTTCTCGGCCCCGACGATCAGGCCGGAGGAGGGACAGGGGGCAAGGAAGCCGAAATCGTATGAATTCGCCGGCGGCGCGACGGACACGAAGCAATCGATCTCCGGCCGCCGCATCAGAAGCTGCATGCCGATCCAGGCGCCGAAGGAATAGCCGGCGATCCAACAGGATTTGGCGTCGGCGTTCATCGTCTGCAGCCAGTCGAGGGCAGCCGCGGCGTCGCTCAGTTCGCCCATGCCGTTGTCGAACCGACCCTGACTGCGCCCCACTCCCCGAGTATTGAACCGCAGGACCGAAAAGCCCCGATTCACGAAGACGTGGAACAGCGAGAACACCACCTTGTGGTTCATCGTCCCGCCATATTGCGGATGGGGATGGAGGATCAGCGCGATGGGCGCATGATCTTCCTTGCTCTGATGATAGCGGCCCTCGAGGCGACCTTCCGGGCCGGTAAACATCACGTCAGGCATGGAAACTCCGATTATTCATCATTATTGGCCGCTTCAGGCCGCCGGTGGTGGCCGACAGCAGCATTTTCGCAGGCACGCATGATACTTGACCAACCTACTCAGGTTTACTAAAACCAAGCTGAATAGTTGGTCTTTCCCCCTGTGTTCCGGGGGGCTGGAATATCGTAGCAACGCCTTGGTTTTCAAGACCTTTAGGCGTTTGGATGCGACAGCCGGTTCAGCCCGGCGCGAGGAGGATGCTGTGAAGCTCAGCACCAAGGGTCGTTATGCCGTGATGGCGATGGTCGATTTGGCCCGTCATGCCCAGGCTAAGCCTGTCTCTCTGTCGGATATCGCGGCGCGACAAGAGATCTCTTTGTCTTACCTCGAACAGCTTTTCGCCCGCCTGCGGCGGGCCGAGCTGGTGAAAAGCGTGCGCGGGCCCGGTGGGGGCTACCGTCTGGCCAAGGCGTCCAACGAAACGCGCGTATCGGAGATCATTCTCGCGGTCGACGAGCCGATCTCGGCGACGCGCTGCACGGAGATGGGTGCACCCGGATGCCGCACCGACCGCAGCAAGTGCCTGACCCATGATCTGTGGGAAGAGCTCGGCAATCAGATCCACATGTTCCTGAGTTCCGTCACCCTGTCGGATGTGCTCGAGCGGAAGATCACTACAAGACTCTCCGAGGCGCCAACCGCCGCCAGCAACGGCTCGATGGCCGCCGCCAGCTAAGGCTGCCCGATGAGCGTCGTGTCAGTGTACCTTGATCACAACGCCACCAGCCCTCTGCGGCCGGCGGCGCTCGATGCCATGATCGAGGCGCTGCGGGCCGGCGGCAATCCTTCGTCGGTTCATCGCGCGGGCCGCGCCGCACGCGCGCGGATCGAGGCGGCGCGTCGCAGCGTGGCCGCTCTTGTCGGTGCCATGCCGACAGAGGTCGTCTTCACATCGGGCGGCACGGAGGCGAATAACCTCGTGCTGGCAGGCGCGGGTCGCCCGTACGTTCTGGTTTCGGCCATCGAGCACGACAGCGTGCTAAGGCCTGCTCCCGATGCCAAAGTCATTCCGGTCGAGCCCCGTGGCACGGTCGATTTGGCGGCTCTCGAGCACATGCTCCACGGGGTGGACGGGCCTGCGTTGGTTTCGGTGATGTTTGCGAACAACGAGACCGGTGTGTTGCAGCCGATCGCGGAGGTCGTGCGGATCTCGCGGGCGGCAGGCGCCCTCGTCCACTGCGACGCTGTCCAGGGAGCAGGGAAGGCGACGGTCGATTTTCACGGACTGGGCGTCGACTATCTCAGCCTTTCGGGCCACAAGCTTGGCGGTCCCACAGGCGTCGGCGCTCTGGTCGTGCGTGATGGCGCACCATTGACGCCGGATCGCCGCGGCGGCGGCCAGGAACGCTATCGCCGCGCCGGGACCGAGAACGTCGCAGGCATTGTCGGATTCGGG
>NZ_DATBFE010000002.1:0-3153 GCF_036558665.1 Reyranella sp.
AAGATCATCATCACGCTCTCGAACCTGTTCACCACGCCGCTTGCCACCGGCATTCCCTTCAACTGGAAGGATCTGACGCCGGTTGCGATGCTCGCGCTCGACGAGTTCGTCCTGTGGGTCAATGCCGAGAAGCCTTACAAGTCGGTCAAGGACTATGTCGACGCGGCGAAGGCGGCAAACGGCCAGATGAAGATGGGCGGCACCGGCTCGAAACAGGAGGATCAGATCATCACGGTGGCGATCGAGAAGAGCACGGGCGCCAAGCTCACCTATATTCCGTACAAGGGCGGCGGCGAAGTCGCGGTGCAGCTCGTCGGCAACCACGTCGATTCGAGCGTCAACAACCCGATCGAGGCGGTGGCGCAGTGGCGCGGCGGGAAGTTGCGGCCGCTCTGCGTGTTCGACGGCAAGAAGCTCGACTACCACGACAAGATCGTCGGCGACCTTGCCTGGGATAGCATCCCGACCTGCAAGTCGCAGGGCCTCGACATGGAGTATCTGATGCTGCGCGGCATCTTCATGCCGCCGGGCGCAACCAAGGAGCAGGTGGACTACTACATCGACCTGTTCCAGAAGGTGAGAGAGACTCCCGAGTGGAAGGATCTCATGAAGAACGGCGCGTTCAATCAGTCCTTCATGACCGGGTCCGAATACACGAATTGGGTCGCCAAAGAGGAAAAGCGGCACGAAGAGCTGATGAAGGCCGCCGGCTTTCTCGCCAAGAATTGACGTCTCGATGTCGATGCCGCCGGCGGGCTCGAGCGCCCGCCGGCGCGACCTTCGTTCCGGATGAAGGATGAATGATGGAAAATTCCCAGGACGCGAGCGGCCCGACCCAACGCGCAGTCGAGATCGGTGTCGCCGCATCCGTGGCCCTGTTCGCGCTGATCATCATCGCCGGCAGCCTTCAAGCCGGCATTGGCTGGGGCGCGGAGGGTCCGAAGGCCGGCTTCTTCCCGTTCTATGTCGGGGTGCTGATCCTGGTCTCGAGCGCCGTGAACTTGCTGCACATCGGAAGGGACGGCGCCGCCGGTGAGCTGTTCGCAGAATGGCGCCAGCTCGCCAAGGTGATGGCCATGTTGGTGCCGACCGCGATCTACGTCGCGCTTATTCCGTGGATCGGAATCTACGTCGCTTCGGTGCTGCTCATTGCCGCGTTCATGCGGGGGCTCGGCCGCTATGGCTGGAGCATGGTGGCCGCGGTCGCACTGGGGGTGCCGGTCGCCACCTTCCTGGTCTTCGAGAGGTGGTTCCTCCTGCCTTTGCCGAAAGGACCGATCGAGGCGTATCTCGGATTTTGACGCCGGACGGATAGGCCCGAAGGAGTGGCGGTAACGAGACCGATTGCATGGAAGAGATCGTCAATCTGTTTCACGGCTTCGCCGTCGTCCTCGAGCCCTTCAACCTCCTGGTGATGCTCGTCGGGATCATGCTCGGCGTGATCATTGGCGTGCTGCCTGGCCTCGGCGGCGCCAACGGCGTTGCTATCCTGCTGCCGCTGACGTTCTCCATGTCGCCGACCTCGGCGATCATCATGCTGTCGTGCATCTACTGGGGCGCGCTGTTCGGCGGCGCCATCACCTCGGTTTTGTTCAACATCCCCGGCGAGCCGTGGTCGGTGGCGACTACCTTCGACGGCCATCCCATGGCGCAGCAGGGCCGGGCCGGGGAGGCGCTCACCGCCGCCTTTACGTCGTCCTTCGTCGGCGCGTTGTTCGCGGTGATCATGATCACGCTGGTTGCGCCGCTCGTCGCCAAGTTCGCCTTGCAGTTCGGGCCGGCGGAGAAGTTCGGGGTCTATTTCCTCGCCTTCTGCAGCTTCGTCGGTATGAGCAAGGAGCCGCCGTTCAAGACGGTGGCCTCGATGATGATCGGCTTCGCCTTGGCTTCGGTGGGCCTCGACAGCATCACTGGCCAGCTGCGGCTGACCTTTGGCTACACCGAGCTCCTCAATGGTTTCGATTTCCTCATCGCGGTGATCGGCCTGTTCGGCATCGGCGAGATTCTGCTCACCATCGAGGAGGGACTGACCTTCAAGGGCGGCGCGGCCGGGATCAATCCGAAGGTGGTGTTGCAGACCTGGAAGGAGCTGCCGCGTTTGTGGATGACCTCGCTGCGCTCCTGCGTGATCGGCTGCTGGATGGGAATCAGCCCCGCGGGCGCCACGCCGGCTTCCTTCATGAGCTACGGCATCGCCAAGCGGGTGTCGAGGAACGGCGAGCGGTTCGGCCGCGGCGAGATCGAAGGCGTGGTCGCGCCCGAGACCGCCGCGCACGCCGCCGGCACCTCGGCACTGCTGCCCATGCTGTCGCTCGGCGTGCCGGGCTCGCCGACCGCGGCGGTGCTGCTCGGCGGTCTCCTGATCTGGGGCCTGCAGCCCGGACCACTGCTGTTCGTGGAGCAGAAGGAGTTCGTCTGGGGCCTGATCGCCTCGATGTATCTCGGCAACGTCGTCGGCTTGCTGGTGGTGCTCACCTGCGTGCCGCTGTTCGCCGCGATCCTGCGCATTCCGTTCAGCATCATCGCCCCGATCATATTGATGTTCTGCGCGATCGGCGCGTACACCGTGCACAATTCGACCTTCGACGTCGTGATGATGCTGGTGTTCGGCGTGCTCGGGTACGTCCTGAAGAAGTGCAACTATCCGCTCGCGCCCCTGGTGCTGGCGATCGTGCTCGGCGACAAGGCGGAGGAGGCATTCCGGCAGTCGCTGCTGTCGTCGCAGGGAAGCCTCGCCATCTTCTTCTCCAACGGGCTGGTGAGCTCGATCATGGCGCTTGGCCTCGTCGCGCTGTTCTGGCCGTTGATCCAGAACGCCTTCACCCGGCTGCGAACCCGGCCTGCGCTCTAAGGCGAATCCGGCCGTAGTTGCGGGCGCTTAGGCACATCGCGTGGGCCGAGGCCGCAGATGCATTGCGCAGCGGTCGCGTTCTGGAATATTGTATACCAGCCATGAGCAACGGTGATCGCTCCCCCCGCGCTGCCGGCCTGCGCCTCGCGACGGCATCGCTGCCGGCGGCGGAGCCGGCGGACGCGCCTCGCGTCGCGGTCGAGCCGATCGGCAGCCCCGAAAGCTTCAAGAGCCGCGCCTATGCCGCGCTCAAGGACGCCATCGTGTCGATGGACGTCTATCGCAGCCGCGACGACATCCGC
>NZ_DATBFE010000003.1:0-1565 GCF_036558665.1 Reyranella sp.
CTGTGGCGCAATCTCGGTGTCACGCTCTATCGGGCGCTGGCCGGCTTCTTTATCGCCTCAACCATCGGCATCCTGCTTGGCGCAGCGATGTCGCGGCTGCGGGTGGTGCGCTGGTTTTTCGATCCGATCATCTCGGTCGGCTTTCCCATGCCGAAGATTGCCTTTCTGCCGGTCATCATCCTGTGGCTCGGTGTCTATGACGTGTCGAAAATCTCCGTCGTGGTGTTCGATGCGACCTTTCCGGTCGTCACCGCGACCTTAGCCGGCATCGCCGCGGTCGAGAAAGAGCTGTTGTGGTCCGCCCGTAACATGGGGGCCAGCGAACGGCAGCTGATGTGGCAGATCGTGCTGCCGGCGGCCTCGCCGCAAATTCTCACCGGCCTTCAGGTGGCGCTGCCGATTGCGCTGATCGTCGAGATCATCGCCGAGATGGTAATGGGCGGCTATGGGCTGGGCGGCGCCATGATGAGCGCCTCGCGCTTTGCCAACTCGCCCGGCGTGTTCGCCGGCATCGTCGAGATCGCAGTCGTCGGTTTTCTCCTGATCCGCGCCATGGCGGTGCTGCGCCGGCGACTGCTGAGCTGGCACCAGGAAGCGGCGGAGCCGAGCGGGGCCTGATCGCATTCACCTATTCGACCGATTGACCGCGAACGACGCTTGCCTCGCCTCGGCGTTTGCGGCCACAATCCTGAAAACAGCCGCGCCCATGCTGGCGCGAAGGAACAGCCTTCCAGGGAGGACGGACCATGCGGGCAAAGTTCGCGCTGTTGAGCGGCGTTCTGCTGGCATTCGGTATCGCGGGCGCGCAGGCGGAGCCGGTGAAAATCCGCGTCGCCTGGGTCGCGCCGGTCGCCAATTGGGTCTCTATGTGGCTCGACAAGAAGGATTTGGCCAAGCATGTCGGCCAGTCCTACGTGTTCGAGCCGGTGCATTTTGCCGGCACGCCGCCGATGGTGACCGCGGTCGCCAACAACGAGGTGGAAGTCGGCGATCTCGCGTTTTCGACGCTGCCGATCGCCATCAAGAATGCCGGCCTCGACGACATCCGCGTTATCGCCGACGACTTTCAGGATGGGGTCGAGGGTTACTGGACCATCCGCTACACCGTGCTCAAGGACGGCCCGATCAAGCGGATTGAAGATCTCAAGGGTAAAATCGTCGCCACCAATGCCGAGGGCAGCGCCGTCGATATCGCCATGAAGGCGATGCTGCATAAGCACGGTCTCGAGAACAAGCGCGACTACACCGTCATCGAGGCGCCGTTCCCGGCCATGAAGGCGATGCTGGCTGAGCACAAGGTCGACCTGATCCCGGGCATCCTGCCGTTCGTGCTCGACCCGGAACTACAGAAGATCAGCGCCACCCTGTTCACGGCCAAGGACGCCATCGGCAAATCCGAGTTCGTCAGCTTCCAGGCGCGCACCCCGTTCATCAACGCGCATCGTGCGGCATTGGTCGACTGGCTGGAGGATACGTTGCGCATCCAGCACTGGTTCGCCGACCCGAAGAACAATACCGAAGTGGCGCAGATCGCCGGCAAGCTGGTCAAGCAGCCGCCGGAACGG
>NZ_DATBFE010000004.1:0-45472 GCF_036558665.1 Reyranella sp.
AGCCGACATGACGGTCGTCGGGTCGAATGCCGCCTATCGCACGCTCCGGGCAGACCATCTGACTCGCCTGCCGGCGGGCATCGACGCGGCAGAAGCGGCGACGCTGATCTTGAGCTGGACGACCGCGTACCAGCTCCTTCACCGCACCGCCCGGGTGCGGCGCGGCGATCGCGTGCTCGTGCAGGGAGCCGCCGGCGCCGTCGGTCAGGCGCTGCTCACGCTCGGCAGGATGGCCGGGCTCGAGCTGTGGGGCACCGCGCGCGGCGACCACGCTGCTCTGGTTCGCGAGCTGGGCGCGACGCCGGTCGACTACCAGCGCGAGGACTTCACACACATCCTGCCGGGTGGGTTCGACGTCGTCTTCGACGGCATCGGTGAAGACGACTGTCGCCGCTCCTTGGCCGCGCTTAAACACGGCGGCCTGCTTTGCGCCTACGGCTACACCGCGAGTGTGCAGGCGCAGCGGCGCATGTTCCCCATCCTGATGGGGATGGCACGCCTCTATCTCTCGAAGTGGTTGCCGGGAGCGAGGCGTGTCCGTTTCTACTCGATCAATGCGATGCGAGTGCAACATCCTACTTGGTTCCGCGAGGACCTGGGACGGCTCTTCGCCATGCTGGCAGCCCGTGCCATCCGGCCGCGCGTTGCCAAGCGGATCTCCTTCGACGAGGTCGCCGAAGCACACTGCCGTCTCGAGGCGGGCGGCCTCGAGGGCAAGCTCGTCTTGTGCCCGGACCTTCCGTCACGACACGATCGGGTATCTCCTCAGCGGCAACCTGGGTCGCACTCCCGCCTAGTCGCCCGCAGCGGCGGCGATGGCGGCGGCCGTGTCGTTGAGCGCCGCTCCGTAGCGGGCGCCGGCCTCTGCCTCGCTCATCGCCGAGCGCAGGAAACGCATGGAAACAGAGCCCAGCACGCGCCTGTCCTGGCGAATGGCGACGGCGATGCCCTGCAGGCGGCTCTGGCGCGGCACGATCGTGAAGGCATATCCGTCGCGCCGGATGCGGGCGAAGGCGGCGGCGAGCTTGCCATCGTAGGCGACGCCGAGATCGCGCAGCGCGGTGCGGCGCTCCTCGGTCGAGCAGAAGGCGAGCCAGGCACGGCCCAATGCGCTCGAGAGGATCGGACTGCGCCGCTGCAGGGCGGCGCGCTCGAACGACATCGGACTCTCGGGCGCCGTCGAATAGCGGATGGTTATGGCGCGGTGACTGATGGTGCCGAGGTAGAGGGGCCAGCCGTGCTCCTGCGTGAAGCGCCGCATGTGTGGTGCCGCGACATCGACGAAATGGTCGACGAAGCGGATGCCCTGGGCGAGCCCCAGCACGCGATCGGTGAGGCGGTAGCCCAGCGTGCGCGAGACCTGGGTGGCGTAGCCCAGCGTCACGAGCGTCTGCAGCAATCGCACCACAGTGGGCCGTGGCAGGCCGGTCTCGGCGCCGAGCATCGAGATCGTGGCGTGCGGACGGCGGCTCAGCGCTTCCAGGATCGCGAGGCTGCGGCGCACCGGCTCGACGACGGCGGTCATGCGGTAGAGGTTATTCCGTAATACGGACTTTGTCGACGGACGGGCAGCCTGTCGTGGCGATCGGGCGTAGTCTTCATGCAAGAGCAGGAGGACATCATGCAAGGATCGCTGCGCGGCAACGCCGGCCCGCGGATTCGCCAGGCGGCGGACGAGGGCGCGCCCTACGAGACCCTCACCGTCGACAAGCTGACGCCGATCATCGGGGCCGAGATCGGCGGCATCGATCTCGGCAAGCTCGGCAACCGCCAGCAGGACGAGCTGCACCGGGCGCTTGCCGAGAACCTCGTGATCTTCTTCCGCGACCAGCGCATCACGCCCGACCAGCACCTGGCCTTCGGGCGGCTGTTCGGCAACCTGCATGTCCATCCGGCGGCACCGCACGAGGCCGGCCATCCGGAGCTGATGATCATACATGCCGACAAGGACAGCCCGCGCGCGAATGGCGAAGGCTGGCACACCGACGTGAGTTGCGACGTCGAGCCGCCGATGGGCAGCATCCTCTACATCAAGCAGTGCCCGCCGCGCGGCGGCGACACGCTGTTCGCCTCGATGTACGCCGCCTACGACGCGCTGTCGGACCGCATGAAGACGTATCTCGAGGGCATGACCGCGGTGCATGACGGCGAGCAGGTCTATCGCGGCCTCTATGTCAACTACGGCGTCGCCGACAAGCCCAGCTATCCGCGCGCCGAGCATCCGGTGATCCGCACCCATCCGGTGACCGGCAGGAAGGCGCTCTACGTCAACCGTGGCTTCACGCGCCACCTGGTCGGCGTGCCGCGCGACGAAAGCGAGGGCATCCTGCGCTATCTCTACGAGCACATGGAGAATCCATTGTTCCAGTGCCGCTTCCGCTGGCGCGAGAATTCCATCGCCTTCTGGGACAATCGCTGTGTGCAGCACCGCGCCATGTGGGACTACTGGCCCCATACCCGCAGCGGCAACCGGGTGACCGTCGCGGGCGACAAGCCCTACTAAGCGCAGTTGTCGTCCCGAGACCGTTCCGTGTATGGACGGTTCTTTGCCCCGGGGCGATGACGGTTGCTGGTGATCTTCGATTGCGACGGCGTGCTGGTCGACAGCGAGCCGCTTTCCAACGCGAGTTTTTCCCGCGCGCTCAAGGCGCATGGCCTCGACTGGAGCGTCGAGGAGACGATGCGCCGGCTGATGGGCCGCTCGCTGAAGTCGTGCGTGGAGATCGTCGAGGCCGAGCTCGGCCGCAAGTTGCCGCACGACTTCGTCGAGAAGATGCAGGCGGTCACCTATCAAAGCTTTCGTGACGCACCGCTGCAGCCCGTGCCCGGCGTCAAGGACGCGGTGCTCGCCCTCCAGGGGGCGGGCCTTGAGACCTGCGTGGCAAGCTCGGGCTCGGTCGAGAAGATGCGCTTCACGCTCGGGCTCACGGACCTGTGGGATCTGTTCGGCGGCCGGGTGTACAGCACCAGCGAGGTGCCGCGCGGCAAGCCGTTCCCCGATCTCTTCCTGCACGCCGCGCGGTCGATGAAGGAGGCGCCGGGGAAGAGCGTGGTCGTCGAGGATTCGGTGCCGGGCATCGAAGCCGCCTGCGCCGCCGGCATGAAGGCACTCGCCTATGCTGGCGCACCACATGCGGACCGCGAAGGACTCGCGGCGGCCGGAGGATGCCTGTTCACGGACATGGCGCAACTGCCCAAGCTCGTCCTCGCATGACCGCCTCGTGGTCGATGGGAACGGGCAAGGCCGAGCGCGTGGTCGTGGTCGGCGCCGGCATGGCGGGGCTTGTGGCGGCGCGGCTGCTGCACGACAGCGGCTTTGCCGTGACGGTACTCGAGGCGCGGGCCCGGCTCGGCGGCCGCGTCTGGACCGACAGCTCGCTCGGCGCGCCGCTCGATCTCGGCGGCTCGTGGGTGCATGGCCTCGACGGCAATCCGCTGGCGCTGTGGTGCGAGAAGGTGGGCATCGAACTGGTCGAATCGCAGGGCGATCGCCTACTGATCGACAAGCGTGCCACCGCTCCCACGCGCGAGGGGCAGCGACGGCGCGTGCCGTTGGGCCGTGCGGCCTTCAGGACCGCGATGGAATGGGCGAGCTGGAAGAGCAAGGCGATGGCTGGCGTGAAGGGTCCGCGCTCGGTCTCGGTGAAGGACGCCGTCGATCCGCTGCTGCACGCTTCATGGCTGCCGCAGATCGACAAGCTGATGATCGCGACCTTCATCGAAGGCAGCGAAGGCGTGCAGGGTGCGCCCTACGAGGCCATTTCCGCCGAAGAATGGTGGCCGGTCGAAGGACTGGATCGGAACGCGCAGCCCAGGGGCGGCTTCCTGCCTCTGCTCGAGGACGCCGCACGCGGCCTCGAGGTGCGACTGAGCGCGCCGGTCCAGCGCATCGCGTGGAGCGACTCGGGTGTGACAGCGCTTCTGCTGAGCGGCGAGAAGGTCGAGGCGAAACGCGCCGTGATCACGGTGCCGATCGGCTTGTTGCGTGCCGGCCTGCCGGTGCTCGATCCGCCACCACCCGACAATCAGCAGCAGGCGATCGGTCGACTGGGCTATGGTGCGGGCGTTCTGGGCAAGATCTACCTTCGCTTCCCGCGCCGCTTCTGGCCTGACCGGCCGAAATGGTTCGGCCGGCTGCCCGATGCGCCGGACCGGCGCGGCACCTTCAATACCTGGGTAAGCCACCATTATGAAACGGGCCTGCCCATCTTGCTGAGCTTCGCCAACGGTGCGACGGCGGCGCGGCTCGACCGGTCGGAGGCGGAGCCGGAAGTCGTTGGCCTGGCGATGAACTCGCTGCGCGAGATGTTTGGCCATGATGTCCCCGAGCCGGACGCCGTGGCCTATCCGCGCTGGCTCAGCGACCCTTGGTCGCGCGGCGGCTACAGCTACCCCGCGGTCGGCAGCGCGGCCGAGGACCGCGAGGTCCATGCGCGACCCCTGGGCGATCGGGTCTTCTTCGCCGGCGAGGCGACGGAGCCGGTCGAGTACGGTACCGTGCACGCCGCCTTGTGGTCGGCCGAGCAGACCGCGGAGGCGTTATTTCAAAAGGCCACCGGCCAAACTCCGTCGCGGGAAAACCGGCCCTGGGCCGGGGCCCGCACTGGCGCAGGGCGTCACAATCGTTGATCCTGCGCCAGCCCTCGCGTCGCCTGGACCACAAACTTTTGGGTATCCACATGAAGCTCGCAAATGAGATCTTCTTCGTCCTGGTGATCGTTTCGGGCTTGTCGACGCTCGGCGTGCTGTTCGCCGGCCTCGTCGGCATGGCGCGCGGTCCGGCCGACAGCATCGACAGGGCCCGGGGCAGCAACAAGCTCATGTGGTGGCGCGTGCGGCTGCAGATGCTGACGCTGATCCTGATCGTGTTCTGGTGGATGACCAAGAGCTGACACGATGGTCAAGCTGACCCGCATCTATACCAGGGGCGGCGACACGGGCGAGACCTCGCTTGGCCGCGGCGAGCGCGTGGCCAAGCATGATCCACGCGTGGAAGCCTATGGAACTGTCGACGAAGCCAATGCGGTGATTGGCCTGGCACGTGCTGCGGTCGATCGCACTCTCAGGAACGACGCTCATCGAGCGCATGTCGACGACATGCTGAAACGCATCCAGAACGATCTTTTCGATCTCGGCGCCGATCTCTGCACCATCGATGCCAAGCGTGGAGAAGGGGTGCTCCGCATCGTCGCGACCCAGACCAAGCGCCTGGAAGGCGAGATCGATGCGATGAACGCCGAACTGGCGCCGCTCACGTCGTTCATCCTGCCGGGTGGCAGCGAGGCCTCGGCATGGCTCCATCTCGCGCGCACCGTGGCGCGTCGCGCCGAGCGGCGCATGACGGCGCTTGCCGCCGAGCAGGCGGTAAATCCCGAGGCCGTCAAGTACGTCAACCGGTTGTCCGATCACCTGTTCGTGCTCGCGCGCCGGCTGAATGACAACGGCGCGGCCGATATCCTTTGGATACCGGGCAAGGGCGGTTGATGAATGTCAGACCGAGCACATCGCGCGATCTTTCAAAGCCCCACAGGTGCTGCAGTTGCATTGAGGACGGCTTCTAACATATTGATAGCGCGTTCTAATTTCTTCCGTCGTGCGATTTTGTGCAGCGCGCCATAGCCTTGACATGATCGGCTGAACGCCCCTACACGAAAACCCCTTCGCCGGACAGGTTGCCCGGCCACAACTCACCAATAGGCGCAACGCGATGAAAGTGCTGGTCGCTGTCAAGCGGGTCATCGATTACAACGTCAAGATCCGCGTCAAGGCCGACAACACGGGCGTCGAGACGGCGAACGTCAAGATGTCGATGAATCCCTTCGACGAGATCGCCGTGGAAGAGGCGATTCGCATGAAGGAGAAGGGGGCAGCGACCGAGATCATCGCCTTCTCCGCCGGCCCTGCACAATGCCAGGAGACCATCCGTACCGCGCTCGCCATGGGCGCCGATCGCGGCGTCCTGGTGCAGACCGATGCCGAGCTGCAGCCGCTTGCCGTCGCCAAGCTCCTGAAGGCCGTGGTCGAGAAGGAGCAGCCGGGCCTCGTGATCGTGGGCAAGCAAGCGATCGACGACGACTCCAACCAGACTGGCCAGATGCTGGCTGCCCTGCTCGGGTGGTCGCAGGGCACGTTCGCCAACAAGCTGAATGTCGCGGATGGCACGGCCGAGGTGAAACGCGAGGTCGACGGCGGCCTCGAGAACATCAAGATCAAGCTGCCGGCGGTGGTCACCACCGACCTGCGCCTCAACGAGCCGCGCTATGCCTCGCTGCCCAACATCATGAAGGCCAAGAAGAAGCCGATCGAGACGCTCCAGCCCGATGCGCTGGGGGTCGATATCAGCCCTCGGCTCAAGGTCCTCAAGGTCGAGGAGCCACCCAAGCGCAAGGCCGGCATCAAGGTGAAGACGGTGGCCGAACTGGTCGACAAGCTGCGCAACGAAGCGGGAGTGATCTGATCATGGCAATTCTCGTCGTTGCCGCGCACGACGGCAAAACGGTCCGCGCCAACGTTGCCAACGCGGTGGCCGCCGCCGGCCAGATGGGGTCCGATGTCACTGTGCTGGTGGCGGGCAGCAACTGCGGCGAGGCGGCCAAGTCCGCGGCGGCGCTGCAAGGCGTTGCCAAGGTGCTGCAGGCGGAGGATGCCGCCTACGCCAACTGGGTGGCCGAGGACATCGCGCCGCTGGTCGTGAAGCTCGCGCCGAACTACAGCCATATCGTCATGGCGGCCGACTCCGTCGGCAAGAACCTGGCGCCGCGCGTGGCGGCGCTGCTCGACGTGGCGCAGGTTTCCGAAGCGATCCAGGTCGTCTCGCCCGACACTTTCGTGCGGCCGATCTATGCCGGCAATGCGATGGCGACCGTGCAGACCGCCGACAAGATCAAGGTCGTCACCATTCGTCCGACCAACTTCAAGGCGGTGGCAGGCGGCGGTTCGGCTCCGGTCGAGCAGGTCGGCGGCGAGGGCGCCAAGGGCTTGTCCTCGTATGTCGGGGCCGAGCTTTCCAAAAGCGAGCGGCCCGAGCTCACTTCGGCCAAAATCGTCGTATCGGGCGGACGCGGGCTTGCCAGCGGCGAAAACTTCAAGATGCTGGAGACGCTTGCCGACAAGCTCGGTGCGGGCCTGGGCGCCAGCCGCGCGGCGGTCGATGCGGGTTACGTGCCCAACGACTACCAGGTCGGCCAAACCGGCAAGGTCGTGGCGCCCGATCTCTACATTGCCATCGGCATCTCCGGCGCGATCCAGCATCTCGCCGGCATGAAGGACAGCAAGACGATCGTCGCAATCAACAAGGACGAGGAAGCGCCGATCTTTCAGGTGGCGGACTACGGCATCGTCGGCGACCTGTTCCAGATCGTCCCCGAGCTCACAGCCGCGGTCGAGAAGAAATAGCCGCAGGGGTATCGGTCATGATCAAGCGCATCGGCGTCATCGGTGCCGGACAGATGGGCAGCGGCATCGCCCATGTGTGCGCGCTCAAGGGTTTCGACATCCGGCTGATCGATATCGATCAGCCGCATCTCGACACCGGCGTCGAGAATATCAGCCGTAACATGGACCGGCAGATCGGTCGCGGCATGATCCGGCCGGAAGACAAGGACTCGGGCCTCCGGCGCATCGCGGTCGCCACCGACTACAAGGTGCTGGCAGACTGCGACCTGATCGTCGAGGCGGCGACCGAGAATGAGGCGATCAAGCGCGAGATCTTCAAGAAGGTCTGTGTCGGCCTGCCTCCGAACGTGTTGCTCGCCACCAACACTTCGTCGATTTCGGTCACGCGCCTCGCCTCGGTGACCGATCGGCCGGGCAAGTTCATGGGCATGCACTTCATGAACCCGGTGCCGATGATGGGCCTGGTCGAGCTGATCCGCGGCATTGCCACGGAAGAAGAGACCTTCCGCACCGTGCGCGACGTGGTGATCAAGCTCGAAAAGAAACCGGTCAATGCCGAAGATTTTCCCGCCTTCATCGTCAACCGCATCCTGTTGCCGATGATCAACGAGGCGGTCTACGCCCTCTATGAGGGAGTAGGCAATGTCGAGGCGATCGACACGGGCATGAAGCTCGGCGCCAATCATCCCATGGGCCCGCTCGAGCTCGCCGACTTCATCGGGCTCGACACCTGCCTGTCGGTGATGCAGGTGCTCCACGAGGGGCTGGCCGATTCGAAGTACCGGCCCTGCCCGCTGCTGGTGAAGTACGTCGAGGCCGGCTGGGTCGGCCGCAAGGTCAAGCGCGGCTTCTACGACTATTCGGGCGAGCGCCCGGTCCCCACGCGCTGAGAATCCTGTATCCTCTTCCGGTACGAGCCGAGGGGGATGCCATCGTGAAGAGAAGATCTGCGCGGCTCTCTGCCGCCCTGTCGCTGGCCGCCGGCGCGCTGCTCACGGTCCTGCCGTTGGCGCCGGCCGAGGCGCAATGGGTGTTCGTCGCGCGCAAGGCGGCGCAACGCATTCACCACATGGCGGAGCAGGGCCAGAATGGCCATCCAGGCTACGACTTCGCCACGGTGATCCTCGAGGCGCCGGCCGACAAGGTGTTCGCCGTGGCGCTGGATCACGCGCGCAACAACAAGGCGCTCCGGCTCATGATGGTCGACCCGAGCGGGATGCGCCTGCAGGCGGCGGAAGGCGACCGCACGGCGACGCTGAACGTGATCGCGCTCAGCGACCAGGTCTCGCAACTCATGATCGCCGGCACTGCCGGCCGCGGCGAGGATCCGACGAGTTCGCGCGTCGTTGCGGCGGTGATGCGGGTCTGCGCCGAGATGAAGAAGACCTGTTCCGTCGGCAACTGAGCGCGATCAAGCGAGGCTGAGGAAGCGCTCCGCCGTCCGCCACCGCACGCCCTCGGCGAGTGCCGGGTCGAGCAGCGCCAGCTGCTCCTCGAGGTCGGCAACGGCCCCGGGGTAGGTACAATCATAGTGCGGATAGTCAGCACCCCAGAACACGCAGCCATCCAGTCCGAGCTCCTTGAGCCGCGGCAGGCGATGCGCCTCGTCCGATTCGATCGAGATGAAGCATTGCTCGCGGAACAGCTCGCTCGGCTTGCGCTTCATCCACGGCACATGCTGGTGCATCGACTCGAAATGACCGTCGAGCCGGTCGAGCCAGTATTCCAGCCAACCGAGGCCCGATTCGAGAAATGCCACCCGTAGCCTGGGATGGCGCTCGAGCACGCCCCCCGCCACGATGTCGAGCAATGCCGCCATCTGCTCGAACGGATGGCAGATCATGTGGCTGAAGAAGAGATTGTCGTAGCGGCCGGTCGCGAAGCTCGGCATCAGCGCGCCAAAGCTGCCGTGGACGGCGGCAAATAGACCATTGCTCGCGATCCGCTCCCAGAACGGCTTCAGCGATTCGTCGTACAGCGCCAGCCCCTTATAGCGTTCGGGCCGGAAGCAGGCGCCCTTCAGGCCGAGCTGCACGATATGCTCGACCTCGCGCGCCGCCGACACGGCGTCCTGCAAGGGCACGATGCCGACGGCATCGAGCTTGCCGCGCCCGTCGCGGCACATGTCGGCGATCCACTCGTTGTAGCCGTAGCAGGTGGCGGCGGCGACCGCCGGATCGTCGACGTCGCCCTGGATCAGGTAGAGGGACGGATAAAGCAGGCTGCGCTCGATACCTTCCTCCTCCAGCACCTTCACTCGCGCGCCGCCGTCATAGGAGCCGGGCAGGATGTCGTCCCAGGTCGGCACGTTGTTCGGATCGTCCATGCCCCAGGGCACGCACGCCGCCGCGGGCCGCAGATTGCGCCGCACGACGCCGTTGATCGAGACCCAGTCGCGCCCGTCTTTGTCGCGCTCGACACGGATCGTGCGATCGCGGTAACGCTTGTCGACATATTCGTTCCACACTGCCGCCGGTTCGCAGATATGGCCATCGGCGTCGATGACGCGGTTTGCCATGGCATGTCCCTTTCTCGTTCTTGAGGCGAGGATAAGCTGGGCGACGCTTCTGCCGCCAGTCGACGCTTCATCCCGGTTCCAATCTGCACCAAACTCGCCGGCATGACCCGCAAGCCGATTCGGATCGCTGTCCTGCATTTCGCCCACGAGACGGTGACCTTCCTGAAGAACGACACGACGCTCGAGGATTTCACCTACCCGGGCTCGCCCGCCATGGGCGAGGCCCTGCTCGCCTACGACCCCAAGTCCTACATGGGCGGTTTCGTGAAGGTGGCGCGCGAACATGAGGGAGTCGAGCTGGTGGGAGTCGAGTCGCCGCTGTGGCCGCGCACCGGCACCGGCTCGGGCTGGATCACGACCGAGGCCTACGAGACCTTTCTCGGCAAGATGATTGCAGGCCTCGATGAGGAGGGGCCGTTCGACGGCGTCTATCTCAGCCTGCACGGCGCCATGGCTGTTCGTGGCGTGGCGCGGCCGGAGGCCGATATCGCGCGACGGACGCGCGAGGTCGTGGGCCGCAAGGTCTTCATCGTCGGCACCTTCGATCCGCACGGCAACGAGGACGAGGAATTCCTGCGCGAGGCCGACATGGCCTTCACGGTGAAGTATTTCCCGCACTACGACAGCCACCTGCAGGGCGAGCGTGCGGCGCGCATGCTGATCCGCGCCATCCGCGGCGACTACAGGCCCAGCACCGTCACGGTGAAGGTGCCGATCATCTCGCCCACCGTGCTGCAATGGACGGGCGCCTCGCCATGGATGGACCTGGTGCAGCGCGCGCTCGTCTGGGAGGCACGCGAGCCCGACGTCTATGTGAATGTCTTCTTCGGCTTTCCCTTCGCCGATGTACCGGATGTGGGAATGACCATCCAGGTCATGACCAACGGCAAACCGCCGCTTGCCCGCACCGTGGCGGACGACCTGGCGGCCTGGGCCTGGCGGCGGCGCGAGGCGCTGCTCCAATCGACGACCGTCTATCCCATCGTCGAGGGCGTAAGGCGCGCGAAGGAGGCGGTGGGGCGCGGTGAGACTCCGGTCGTGCTGGCCGATCACAGCGACCGCTCGGGCTACGCGACCTGGGTGCTGAAGGAAGTGATCGCGCAGGATCTCTCGGACGTGCTGATCGCGACCATCGCCGACGCCAGGGCGATCGACGCGCTCGCGGCCAAGGACGTGAGGGCGGGCGATCCGTTCGACATGGAGGTCGGCGGCCGGGTCGACGAGTCGGCCGGTCCTCCGGTGCGCCTCACGGGCAAGGTCGTGGGCGTGACCAACGCCTTCGGCATGCTGTGGGTCAGCGTCGGCTTCGGCCGCGGCAATGTGCTGCTCCTCAGCCGCTATCTCACCCAGATCATGGAGCCGTCGCAGCTCAAGGGACCGGACTTCGACCTCGCGCAGTTCAAGGTGATCGCGATCAAGTCCCGGGTGCACTTCCGCCGCGGCTTCGACGACAGCGGTTTCGCCAGGACGATTTTGCTGGTCGAACCTGACCCGCCGTATCTCGGAACTGTGAGACTGGACGGATTGCCCTATGAGCACGTAGACCTGAAACGGTTCTATCCCTATGGCGCCCCGCAGTTTCCGTAAGCACGGTATCCCATGCCCGACACGCTCCCGCCCGCCAAATCGGCTGCCCAGACCACCGAGCATTTCGACGTCCTGATCGTGGGCGCCGGCATTTCCGGCGTCGGCGGCGCCTATCACCTCCGCACCCAGTGCCCCGGCACGAGCTTCGTGGTGCTGGAGTCGCAGGAGAGCTTTGGCGGTACGTGGATCACGCATCGCTATCCGGGCATCCGCTCCGACAGCGATCTCTACACCTTCGGCTATCGCTTCAAGCCGTGGACCGGCGCGCCCATCGCCACAGCGGAGGAGATCCTGCACTACATGGGCGAGGTGATCGAGGACAACGACCTTACGCGCCACATCCGCTATCGCCACGCCATCGAGTCGGCGCGCTGGTCGAGCAAGGACAATCTCTGGACGATCGAAGGCACGCGCACTGATATCGGCGAAGGCTTCCGCTTCACCGCGAACTTCCTGTGGATGTGCCAAGGTTACTATCGCCACTCCGAGGGCTACACGCCGGAGTGGCCTGGCATGGCCGACTACAAGGGTCGCATCGTCCATCCCCAGAGCTGGCCCGGCGATCTCGACTACAAGGGTAAGAAGATGGTCGTGATCGGCTCGGGCGCCACGGCGGCGACGGTGGTACCGGCAGTTGCCGATGATTGCGAGCATGTGACCATGCTGCAGCGCTCGCCTACCTACTTCATCCCGGCGCGCAACGCCAACGACCTCGCCGACACGCTGCGCCAACTCGAAGTCGACGAGAGCTGGATCCACGAGATCGTGCGACGCAAGATCCTGCACGATCAGGCCGTTTTTACCCGCCGCTCCTTCGAGGAGCCCGAGAAGGTGAGAGACGAGCTGCTGGCCGGCGTGCGCGCCTATGTCGGACCCGACTACGACATCGCAACCCACTTCACGCCGCGCTACCGGCCGTGGCGTCAGCGCATCGCCTTTGTGCCGAACGGTGATCTGTTCCAGGGCATCCGCGCCGGCAAGGCGTCGGTCGTGACCGACGAGATCGAGCGCTTCACCGAGACCGGCATCATGCTGAAGTCGGGCAAGGTCCTCGAAGCCGACATCATCGTCACCGCGACCGGCTTCCATCTCAACGTGCTCGGAGACATCGCCTTCGAGATCGACGGCAAGCCGCTCGACTTCTCCCAGACCGTCACCTATCGCGGCATGATGTTCACCGGCGTGCCCAACATGGTCTGGGTGTTCGGTTACTTCCGCGCGAGCTGGACCCTGCGCGCCGACCTCGTGGGCGACTTCGTCTGTCGCCTGCTGACGTACATGAAGGAGAAGGGTGCGCGCCGGGTCGAGGTCGCCTTGCGGCCAGAGGACAAGGACATGCCGTTGCTCCCCTGGATCGATACCGACAACTTCAATCCCGGCTACGTGATGCGTGGCCTCCACCTCCTGCCCAAGCGCGGCACCAAGCGCGAATGGCAGCACACTCAGGACTATTGGCGCGAGAAAAACGAGTTCCCCGCCATCGACCTCGATGGCGCCGCGTTCGTCTATGGCGGCAAGATCACCGCCGCCGAGGTGGCGGACGGCCTGGCAGCTGCTTAACCTTCCGCGGCCTTCATCAGGGCGAATGCCTCGGGCGCCGACCAGTCGGCCTCGCCTTCGATGCGGCCGAGCTCGCGGCCGGTGGCGTCGATCAAGATCGAGGTCGGGAGCACGCTGACGCCCAGCGCCTGCATGGCCTTGCGGCCCTTGTCGAAAAAGATGCCTAGATGGGCGAGCTTCTTGTTTTGGTAGAAGGGCGCCACTTTGGCGCGCGTGGGGCCGTCGAGCGAGAGCGGCAGGACCACGAATCTGTCCTTGCCCATCTTCTTCTGGAGCTGATCGAGGCTCGGCATCTCGCTGACGCAGGGCGCGCACCAGGTCGCCCAGAAGTTCACGAGAACGACCTTGCCCTTGTAGTCGGTAAGCGTCAGTGGCGTGTCGTCGCCGCCGATAAAGGCGACGTCCGGCAGCGGCTTGGGCGGCTCGGTACGCTCGAATCTTCTCACTGCGCCCGTGATCAGGCCGGATCCGATATTGGCCCGGGCCGGTAGGGCGAGCAGCGCGGGCAAGCTGGCGAGCAGCATGCGGCGGCCGAAACGGAGAGAGAGACGAGCCACGGTCATGCCCCGCTTTCTACCACCGGCGGATGGCAGCCCGGAAGGCGTGGCGAAAGCGGCTCTCGAAGGCAAACATGCAGCCAACCAGCACGACGATGCCGACGGCAAGCTCGATCCACCACCAATGGTCAAGTGCGCGCGGCAAGGCCGCAATGGCGAGCGCCACGGCAACGGAGCACAGCAGCGGTGGCGTGACGACTGGCAGCACCGGATGCCAATGGATGCCGAGCCGATGGCGATAGGCGAGTCCGAGGCACAGCACCACGACCTCCGCCGCGATGGTCGTCGCCACCGCGCCCCAAGGCCCGTAGAGCGGGATGGCGATGGCGTTCAGGAGCAGGTTCGCCAACGCGGCAGCGGCGCTTATCTTGAACTGCAGCCTGCTGTGACCCCACGGCACCAGCACGGACACGACGCCGTAGTTCACGAACATGACCGCGATGTTGAGGCAGAGCCATTCGAAGTACGGGCCCGATGGCGCGTAGGCAGTACCGTACATCAACTCGACGACGTGCCGGCCGCAGGCCCAACCGAGTGCCGCGATCGGAATGCCCATCCAGGCCAGCAACGTCATGTACTCGCGCGACAGCGCTGGTGCCCGGTCCGAACCGCCGGCGCGCGCCAGTGCGGGAAAGTAGGCATTCCATAGCGCTGCGGTCACGACAGTTGCCACCAGCATCAACCTGTAGGCGGTCGCGTACTGGCCGACCGTGGCGTCGCCGTCGGTGAAGCCGAGGATGATGGTGTCCGAGTTGAAGTAGATCAGGATGGCGCCCTGCGACAGCGCGAGCGGCCAGGCTTCGCGCAGCAGGTTACGCGCTCCCGCAAGCGTGGGCCGCAACGCGGCAATGTTGGCCAGCCGATGCCGGCGTACGTACCAGAGATTATGGACGGCGGCGGCGAGCATGAAGGGAAGCGTCAGGATCGCGTAGAGGTAGACATCCTGCGGCCCGTGGACGAGCCAGACCAGGACAGGGAGCTGCAGGACGTTCAGAACGAGCGTCGCGATGCTCGGCGCCGCCATGCGTTCGTTGGCCTGCAGGACCCAGCCGACATTGACGGCCGACAGCACGAAGGAAAGGCTCTGGATCAGAAGCAGGATGCTGACGGCCTTGCCGCGCAGGCCGAGGGCAGCGACCGCGACGACCAAGGCGTACACCGCTACCGCAAGCAGGGTTTGCAGCGTCATGATGACGGACATCAGCTCCGAGGCGCGCCCGGGCACCTTCGCGAGATCGCGCTGCCCGACCGTCGTCAGGCCCGGATTGACGAGGACCGCGAGGTAGCCGACCAGCGCCAGCGACCAGCTCACCTGCCCAATCGCCTCGGGCCCCAGTACGCGGCGGACATAGATGGTCGTCAAGAGGGTGACGATGAAGCCCAGGCCGCTGGTGCCGGCCATGGCCAGAAAATTGGTCGCGATGCGTCGCCGGTCGTGCGCCACGTCCGGAGTCAGGTCGAAGGTCGCATCGCGGGCGCTCATTCGACGGCCGACGGCTCGAACCTTGGCGGTCGCAGGAGGCGGCAATTCGGCGCCTTCACCAGGCCGGTCACGAAATAGGCGAGGCCCGCGCGAACCGATCCGATCGCCAATCGATCGCGAAGGAGGTAATAGAAGGTTCGCATGAGTTGAGTAAAGGCGAGCCTGTCGCAGCGCAGTGAATACGACAGGAATACGACTGCAAGCCCGCGCACGGACTCCTTCATCAGCTTCGCGAATCCCGCCTCGTCCAGCCACTTGTCGTGCTGGACCACCGGCTTCGGAGAATAGACCAGCTTGCAGCGCGACCAGAGGACGCGATAGGCGAACTCGGTGTCCTCACCCTGGCCGATCGGAGTTCCCGGCCCCAGCGTCTCCATGAAAAGACCGACGGTGCGAAAGATCTCCCTCTTGAACGACATGTTGTTGCCGTTGCCCACCGTTTGCGCCGGAATCGCGGGGCTGTCGAGCACGAGCCGCTCTGTCGATTCGTTGATGCAGGGGCAGATCATGCCCGCGCGAGGCGGGTCGCCGTAGGGGATCACACGGCCATAGACGCCGAGCGCGGCTGGCTCGGCGGCGTATTCGGCGAGGATGGACGACAGCCATCCGTGGTCGCAAACGCAGTCGTCATCGGTGAACACCAGGGTTTCGGCGCGGCTTGCACGGATGCCGATGTTGCGCGAGACGGCCGCACCCACGGTGTCGGTCGCAATGTAGCGCAAGCGGGGATCGTCGATCGCCGTGAGCGCGCGCTCGGTCGACCGGTCGGTGCTCTGATCGACCACGATCAGCTCGAAGTCGCGGAAGGAATTGGCAAGGATGCTCTCGACCGCGCGTTTGACCTTGTCGGGTCGATTCCGCGTCGGGATCATCACGGAAAGGGTGGGAAGAGGGGCGGGCTCTCTCGCCTCGGCATTCGGTTCCATGTTGCTCGCGGACATATGGCGGCCCGTCATCGTGATCATCCGGCAAGGCGGCGCCAGTGTTCAAAAAGTGGTTTGCACTCGAAAAACGCCTGATATGGCGCACGATTAGCCATTGTCGGGAGGAAATCGCGCATTGGATGTGCCATAAGCGCCCGTTCCGAGAGACGGTTTGGCGATTGTTCATGGCACGGCAGAAGACGAAGACCCGGAAGGCAAGGGCCAACCCCAATGCGATGTGGGGCGGCCGCTATTCGCTCGGGCCGGCAGAAATCATGGAGAAGATCAATGCCTCCATCGATTTCGACAGAAGGCTTTATGCCCAGGATATCCGGGGATCGATGGCCCATGCCGATATGCTGGTGGCCCAAGGCATCCTGACGGCGAGAGACGGACGCGACATCAGGCGTGGCCTGGCCCAAATCCGCGCCGAAATCGAGGGTGGCAGGTTCAAGTTCTCGACCAAGCTCGAAGATATTCATTTCAACATCGAGGCGCGGCTCACCGAGCTGGTTGGCCCGGCCGGCGGCCGGTTGCACACCGCGCGTTCGCGGAACGACCAGGTCGCGCTCGACGTCCGGCTATGGGTGCGTGATGCGATCGACCGGCTCGACGCCATGCTGCGCGATCTACAGGCCGCGCTGATCGACCGCGCGGAAGAATATGCCGCGACCATCATGCCCGGCTTTACGCACCTGCAGACCGCGCAGCCGATCACCTTCGGGCACCATCTGCTGGCCTATGTCGAGATGGTGGGCCGGGACCGCAGCCGGCTTCACGACTGCCGCGTGCGGATGAACGAATCGCCACTCGGCGCCGCAGCGCTCGCCGGCTCGCCGCATCCTATCGATCCGCGCAAGACGGCGAAGGCGCTGGAATTCGACCGGTCGATGGCCAACTCGCTCGATGCCGTGTCCGACCGCGACTATGTCGTGGAGTTCCTCGGCATCGCCGCGCTGGCCGCCGTGCATCTGTCGCGGCTCGCCGAGGAGATCGTCCTCTGGTGCTCGGCCCCGTTTCGATTCATCACGCTCTCGGATGCCTTCACGACGGGCAGCTCGATCATGCCGCAGAAGCGCAATCCGGATGCCGCCGAGCTGGTGCGCGGTAAGGTCGGCCGAATCGTCGGCGCGTTCGTCGCCCTCTGCACGGTCATGAAGGGCCTGCCGCTCACCTACGGCAAGGATATGCAGGAGGACAAGGAACCTTTGTTCGACGCCGCCGATGCGCTCGAACTCTGCGTCGCGGCCATGACCGGCATGGTGCGCGACCTCAAGGCCAACCCCGGGCGCATGCGCGCGGTGGCCGCCGCCGACTATTCGGTTGCGACCGACCTTGCAGACTGGCTGGTGCGGGAGATCGGCCTGCCGTTCCGCCAGGCCCATCACGTGACCGGCACGCTGGTCGGCAAGGCCGCGGCCAAGGGCGTCGGGCTCGACAAGCTGTCGCTTGCGGAGATGCGGGCGGTCGAGCCGCGCATCACACGCGCCGCCTATCGCGTGCTGACGGTCGAGGCGTCCGTGGCCGCGCGCAGGGGCCTTGGCGGCACGTCGCCTGCCAGGGTCGCGCGCGCCGTGAAGGAAGCGCGGCGTCGTTTCCTGGGGCGTCCACGATGAGCTTCTTTGCCTACAAGGGAGGCGAGATGCATGCCGAGGGCGTGGCGCTCAAGGCGATCGCCCGGCAGGTCGGTACGCCCTTCTACTGCTATTCGGCCAGCGCACTGCGCCAGGCATGGCAGGAATTCGCCGACGGCATGAAGGGGCTGAACGCCAATCTTTGTTATGCGCTCAAGGCCAACAGCAACCTGAGTGTCATCAAGCTCCTCGGCGACCTCGGCGCCGGCGCCGATATCGTGTCGGTGGGTGAGATGCAGCGCGCCCTGGCCGCGGGGATTCCCGCCCGCCGCATTGTCTATTCCGGCGTCGGCAAGAAGGCGAGCGAGTTGATGGCGGCGCTGCAGGCGGGCGTCGGTCAGATCAACGTAGAGAGCACTGCCGAACTCGAGACGTTGAATGCGGTTGCAGGCCAGCTCGGCGTCAGGACCGACATCACGATCCGTGTCAATCCCGATATCGATGCCGGCACGCACGAGAAGATCACGACCGGGCGCAAGGAGAACAAGTTCGGTGTCGACATCGACCTCGCGCATGCCGCCTTCGCCAAGGCGCGTGAGCTGGCAAATCTGCGGGTGACGGGCGTTGCCATGCATATCGGCTCCCAGCTCATCACGCTCGATCCGTATCGGGAGGCCATCGTCCGTGTGCGCGACCTGATCCGGCAGCTCAGGGCCGACGGCCATCGCATCGACCGTTTCGACATCGGCGGTGGACTGGGGATTGTTTACGCCGACGAGCAACCTCCGTCGATCGAGGCCTTTATGCAGATGGTCGGCAAGGAAACGGCAGGTCTTGGCTGCGAACTCACGTTCGAACCGGGCCGGCGGCTGGTCGGCGAAGCTGGCGTGCTGGTGAGCGAGGTGATCCTGGTGAAGCCCGGCATTTCCAAGACCTTCGTGATTGTCGACGCGGCGATGAACGATCTGATCCGGCCGACGCTGTACGACGCCTGGCACGACATCCTGCCGATCCGCCAGCCGCGCCCCGATGCCGCCACGATCCGTTGCGACATTGTCGGGCCAATCTGCGAGTCGGGCGATTACCTGGCACAAAACCGTGATCTGCCCGCGCTTTCTGCCGGCGAGCTCATCATGGTACGCTCGGTCGGTGCATACGGCGCGGTGATGGCGTCGAGCTACAACAGCCGGCCGCTGACGCCCGAGGTGATGGTGGATGGTGCGCGATTTGCGGTCACCCGGCCGAGGCCGACAATCGAGGAGATGATCTCCGCAGAGCGCTTCCCGCCCTGGATGGAGAACTGAACCGAAAGGAAGCGATGGACGCAAGCCAGACCACCCCGTTCGACGCGCCGGGCCTCGGCCGAAAGCTCGGCTTGGCTTGGGCGGCGCTCGCGTGGGAAAGGCTGTGGCCGCGGTTGATGCCGTTGGCTGCCTTGGTCGTGCTGTTCGTCGCGGCGGCGCATCTTGACCTGTTCGGCGGTCTCGATCCCTGGATCCATACCGGCATCCTCGCCCTCGTCGCCGCTGTCCTGTTGGGCGTCGGTTGGTGGCAGTTCCGTCGATTCCAATGGCCGGCGCGTGATGCCGCCATCCGACGGCTGGAGCTCGACAGCGAGGTGCTGCACCGGCCGCTGGTGGCGGTCCAGGACCAGCTCGCCGCCGGCAGCAGCGACCCGATGGCGTCCGCCCTCTGGCAGGCCCATCGCCGCCGCGAGGCTGCGCGTCTGGCCGGTCTGCACAACAAGCCGGCCCATCCCGGCGTCGCTCGTATCGATCTCTGGGCGCTACGTCTGGTGCCGGTGCTGGCCATGATCGTCGCGCTCGTGTTCGCGGGCGGCTGGCGCGCTGACCGGATAGCGGCCGCCCTGACGCCGGCTTTTCCGCCGCCGCCGCCGGTCGTGGCCAATCTCTGGATTGCGCCGCCCCAATACACCGGTCTGCCACCGATCTATCTCGACATGGCCGACCACGACAAATTGCTGCGCGTGCCGGTGGGCAGCAAGCTCGCAGGCTTCGTCGATGATGTGCGCGGCCGCCATCCGCCCAAGCTCGTAGTCGACGGCAAGGACACCGAGTTCAACACTGTCGGCCAAGGCAAGTACCAGATCGAGCAGACGATCATGGCGGGCAAGGATATCGTGCTCGAGGCGCGCGGCGACGAGCAGGCGCGCTGGAAGCTGCACGTCATTCCCGACCTCGCGCCGACCGTCGAATTCAGCCGCCCGATCGGCGTCGAGAAATGGTCGACCAAGGTCGACTACATTGCGGGGGACGATTTCGGCATCAAGGGCGTTCAGCTCCAGATCCGCCTCGACGGTAGCGTGCTGGGCGCCGACATGCTGACCGATGACGACGAGCCGGAGGTGATGCGCATCGACCTGCCGGTCGGCGGCAGCCCGAAGAAGGTCAGCGACAGCTTCGTGCGCGATCTGACGAGCAGTCCGTGGGCCGGGCTCAAGGTCCGTGTCATGCTGTTCGCGACCGATGCGCTCGGCCAGAAGGGCCGAAGCTCGGTTGAAAGCTTCCTGCTGCCCGAACGTGTCTTCAATGATCCGACAGCGCGCGCTCTGATCGTGCTGCGCAAGCAGCTCACGCGCGATCCCAAGGCGCTGCGTCTGGATGTGGCCGATGGCATGCGGATGATCCAGAACCGTCCGGAGACTTATCGCCAGGATCCGATCGTGCAGCTCGGCCTGCGGTTGGGGGCGGCGCGGCTCGAACAGAGTGGCGACAAGCCGGTAATTGTCGATACGCAGAAGCTGTTGTGGGACCTCGCGCTCAGGCTGGAAGAAGGTTCCATGACGGACGCCCAGCGCCAGCTCGAGCAGGCACGCCAGAACTTGCGCGATGCGATCCAGCGCCACGCCGGTGATGAAGAGATCGAGCGTCTGATCCAGCAGCTCTACGACTCGATGGCACGCTGGCAGAAGGAGCTCGCCGACAAGATGCAGGATCCGGAAGAGCGCCGGAAGATGATGGAGGAGGCCGAGAAGGCCGATCCCAACAACGTAATTACAGGTGACGACCTGCAGCGCATGCTCGACAGAATTCGCGAGATGGCCAAGAACGGCCAGCGCGAGGAAGCCAAGCGCCTGCTCGAAGAGCTGCGCAAGATGATGCAGAACGCGACGCCCATGCTCGCCAATCCCAACCAGCAGCGGCAGCCGGGCCAACAGCGCGGTCAGCAGGGGCAGGGCAGTCAGCAGGGCCGCGAGATGATGAACCAGCTCGACCGCCTGTCGCGCCGGCAGAATCAGCTTCTCGGAGAGTCGGAGCGTGAGGGCCGCCAGCAGCAGCAAGGGCAGCGCGGCCAGCAGGGCCAGCGCGGTCAACAGGGACAGCAGGGCCAGCAAGGCCAGGGTCAGCAGGGCCAGGGTCAATGGGGCGAGCAGCAGGGCCGCGATCAGCAAGGCCTGCGCAACCAGCTCGGTGACTACATGCGCCGGCTCGACGAGAACGGCATGCCGATGCCCGAGTCGCTCGGCCGCGCCGAGCGATCGATGCGCGAGGCGGAGGAAGCATTGCGTCGCGGTGATCCGCGCGATGCTTCGCGTGCCCAGCGCCGCGCCCTCGACAACCTGCAGCAGGGCATGGGCGATCTCGCCGAGCAACTTCGCCAACGCGGCCCTGGTAACGGTCAGGATCGTGCCGAGATCGAGGATCGCGAGAAGAAGAGCGAGGATCGCGACCCGCTGGGACGTTCCGATGGCAACTACGGCGACTCCGTCGACACCGGCCAGGACAAGGTGCCGCTTGAGCTGGATCGCCAGAAGAGCCGCGAAATCCTCGACGAGCTACGGCGTCGGGCAGGCGATATGGGCCGCCCCAAGGAAGAACTCGACTACATCGAACGGCTGATGAAGATCTACTGACGACGTTCGGGCGTCGTACTTCACCGGCTCATTTCGTCTTCCTCTTCGCTGCCGGCTGTCCGGCTGCTGAACGGTGCTCCGGAGCGACGCGCGGTCACGTCGATCGCTCGCGCCGGGGCGCTATCTGGGCTTCTCCACGACGCCGATATAGGGAAGGCCGCGAAAGCGATGGGCCCAGTCGAGGCCATAGCCGACGAGGAACTCGTCGCCTGCTTCAAAGCCGACAAAGTCGGCATTGAGGTCGGCGCGGCGCTTGTGCGGCTTGTCGAGCAGCGTGCAGATCCAGACACGATGCGCACCGCGCTCCTTCAGGAGGTTGCGGGCAAAGCTCAGCGTCAGGCCCGATTCCAGGATGTCGTCGATCAGGAGCACGTCGCGTCCACGCACGTCGTCGACGATGTCACGCACGACCCGCACCTTGCCGCTCGTCTCGGTGCCGCTGCCGTAGCTCGACAGGGTGAGGAAATCCATGGCCCAGTCCGCCCCGGCATGGCTCAGCGCCCGGATGAGATCGGCGGCGAAGACGAAACTGCCCCTGAGCACCGAAACGACGAGCGTGTCGGGCGGCAGCTTGTGCGCCAGATCGGCCGCCATGGTCTCGACGCGGGCCGCAATCTCGGCTGCGGAGAAACGGATGCTGACCGGTGGGCGATCAACCATGCCGCGCTCGGTGGCTGACCGCACTATTCAACCGACGGCACGATGTCGGTTGCGCCGGCCGGCGGGTTGTCCAGCGTCTGGCTGAAGCTCAGCCGATCACCGGCCGCGATGGGCCCCAGCACCAGCGGATAGGTGTGGGTGCCCAGTACCTCGTCGCCCTTCTTGTAAGTGACAATCAGCTTGGTGATGGACCCAGCACGGCCGCCGGTGTTTGCAATCTCCCCGCGCACGACGTACCGGCCATCGACGAGCTCGATCTTGCTCATGGCAAGATCCACTTTGAGCTGCGCCGGTGCCACGGGCGCCTCCAGCTTGGGGATGGCCTTTGGAGATGGCGAAGCGGACGCCTCGTCGGTACCCGGGACAGCTGGATCGGTCGATTTTGCGCTCGGGACCTGGTCCGCCGCGCCAGAGCCGCGGGCGATGCGCCATTCGGAGAACCGAAGCTCGCTGGGCAAGCGGGCGGCGATCCTGTCGGCATATCCCAACAGCAGGTCGCGGTGCAGGTAGGTCGCAATCCCCGCGGCGGCAACCACCAGAACGACAAGGGCCGCGACTGCAAGGCGGCGGCCCCAGCCCGGGTCGGCCCGGGTCGGGACGGGTACGGGAAGGGCCGCCGGGCTGGCCGTCGTCGCTTGGGGCCGGATCACCATGTCGGGCGCCGGCATGGGCCCCTCGACACGCTGGAACCAACGATGGCTGCATCGCGCACATTGGACGGTCCGGCCGGTCGATCCGATCGCCAAGGGGTCGACGGCGTACCGCGCTCTGCAATTTGAACAGGTGACGATCATGGACGAGAGCGGCTTTTCCGCACCAGAAGATGTGCTTGCGAGCAGACACTATGCCACTAAAAGTGCCCTTACAAGCATGTCCGGCCCCGCTCTCTGGTTACGCTCGCTCTGTTTCAACGTCGGCTGGTATGCCGGCAGCGTGTTGATCGCGCTGGGCGGTGCTCCGATCCTGCTTCTGCCGCGCCGCGCTGTCGTCGTTTGGGCGCAGGTGTGGATTACTTTCATCCTGTGGTGGCTGCGCGTCACCTGCCGGCTCAGTCATCGGGTCCTCGGACGCGAAAACTTGCCCGAGGGGCCGGTCATCATCGCCTGCAAGCATCAATCCACGTGGGAGACGCTCGCCTTCACGCTGCTGTTTTCCGACATTGCAATCGTGCTGAAACGCGAACTGCTGTTCATTCCGGTGATCGGCTGGGCGATGGCGCGCGCCGGAAACATAGCCGTCTCACGCGGTGAAGGCGCGAGCGCGCTGCGCCGACTGGTTCGCCAGGCCAAGGCCGTCGTCGCCGATGGCCGGTCGATCGTGATCTTTCCCGAAGGCACGCGCGTCGCTCCCGGCGGCCAGAAACCGTACCAGGCAGGCACCGCCGCGCTCTATCGGCAGCTCGGTCTACCGGTGGTGCCGGTTGCGCTCGATTCCGGCGTGTTCTGGGGCCGGCGGGAGTTCGTCAAGCGGCCGGGCGTCATTACGATGGAGGTGCTTCCGCCGATCCCGCCTGGTCTCGGTCGCGGGCCATTCATGGCCTTGCTGCGCGAGCACATCGAGACGGCAACGGCACGACTGGTGGATAACGCCGAGAAGACGGGAACGAAAAAAGAACATTGATATCGCCATTTGCGGCGCTTACGTTTCAACAATGGATTGGGCTCCGGTCTCCCAGCGCATCTGGGACATGAAATATCGATTTCGCGATCCTTCGGGGGCGGCCGACGCGGATCTGGAGGCAACCTGGCGGCGCGTAGCACGAGCTTTGGCGGCACCCGAGCGCGAATCGCAGCTATGGGCGGCCCGCTTCGAGGAAGCGCTCTCGGGCTTCAAGTTCCTCCCGGCGGGACGGGTGATCGCGGGCGCCGGGACGGGCCGCACGGTAACGCTGTTCAATTGCTTCGTGATGGGCGCGATTCCCGACGACATGTCGGGCATCTTCGAAAACGTTCGCGAGGCCGCCCTCACGATGCAGCAGGGCGGTGGCATCGGGCATGATTTCTCGACCCTGCGCCCCTTGGGAGCGCCCGTGAAGGGGGTCGGCGCGGACGCCTCGGGTCCCCTGTCCTTCATGGATGTATGGGATGCGATGTGCCGCACCATCATGAGCGCAGGGTCGCGTCGCGGCGCCATGATGGCCACGCTGCGCTGCGATCATCCGGACGTCGAAGCCTTCGTCGATGCCAAGCGCGATCCGGCGCGGCTGCGGATGTTCAACGTCTCGGTGCTGGTCACCGACGCCTTCATGAAGGCCGTGAAAGACGATGCCGACTGGGATCTCGTTTTCGGCGGCAAGGTCTACAGGACGGTCAAGGCGCGCGGGCTGTGGGAGCGCATCATGCGCGCCACCTACGACTGCGCCGAGCCGGGCGTGATCTTCATCGACCGCGTCAATCGCCGCAACAACCTGCACTATTGCGAAACCATCCAGGCCACCAATCCCTGCGGCGAGCAGCCGCTGCCGCCCTACGGTGCCTGCCTGCTGGGCTCGATCAATCTTGCCGCACTGGTGAAGGACCCGTTCGCCTCGGGCGCACGGCTCGACATCGAGGCGCTGGAACAACTGGTTCCGCTTGCCGTGCGCATGCTGGACAACGTAATCGACGTCTCGCGCTTCCCGCTGCCCCAGCAGGAAAACGAAGCCAAGGCCAAGCGGCGCATCGGCCTCGGCGTCACCGGTCTGGCCGATGCGCTGATTTTCTGTGGCGTGCGTTACGGATCGAAGCGCGCGATCGAGCTGAGCCGCGAATGGCTGGCGGCGGTGCAGCGTCTCTCCTACCTCGCTTCGGCCGACCTTGCGGCGGAGAAGGGGAGCTTCCCGCTGTTCGACCGTGCACGCTACCTCGGCGGAGAGACGACCAAGGCTCTGCCGGAGGACGTGCGCTCGGCAATCGGGCGCTACGGCATTCGCAATGCGCTTCTGAACTCGATCGCGCCGACGGGCACGATCTCGCTTTTGGCGGACAATGTTTCCTCCGGCATCGAGCCGGTATTTGCGTTCCGCCATGTCCGCCATGTGCTGCAGCCGGATGGATCCCGGCGCGAGGAGGGCGTCGAGGATCACGCCTATCGCCGCTGGCGCGCGTTGAAGGGCGCAGTCGAGCCGCCAGCCGACATTTTCGTCGATGCCCAGACGCTGTCGCCGGCCGATCATCTCGCGATGCAGGCGGCGGCACAGGACTTCGTCGACAGCTCGATCTCCAAGACCATCAATCTGCCGCGCGACATCTCCTTCGAGGCCTTCAAGCACGTCTACGAGGAAGCCTATGCCCAAGGCTGCAAGGGCTGCACGACCTACCGGCCCAACGACGTTACGGGCGCGGTGCTCGAGGTGAAGCCGGTTGCCGAGCTGGTGCGCGGCGTGATTACGCCGGCGGCGGTGGCGGCGCGCGAGGGCGAGGTGGTCTATATTGCCCAGCCGCTCGACCGGCCAGCGGACCTGCCCGGTAGAACCTACAAGATCAAATGGCCGGGCAGCGATCACGCCATCTACATCACCATCAACGACGTGATGCAGGACGGCCGCCGCCGGCCGTTCGAGATCTTCATCAACTCCAAGAACATGGAGCATTATGCCTGGACGGTCGCGCTGACGCGCATGATCTCGGCCGTGTTCCGCCGCGGCGGCGATGTCTCGTTCGTGGTCGAGGAGCTGAAGGCCGTGTTCGACCCGCGGGGCGGCCAATGGATGGAGGGTCGCTACGTGCCGTCCCTGCTGGCGGCCATCGGCGGGGTGATCGAGCGTCATCTGATCGAAATCGGCTTCCTGAGCGCAGCGGACGCCCCGCGCCTGGCGCAGGCGGAGGAGCCTCGGCTGGCATTGGCTGTCGGCGTCCGCGAGCCGGGCGAAGGGTCGGCAGGCGCGCCGCCAGGACTGGGCCAGTGCCCCAATTGCGGGGCGGCCGCACTGACCCATCAGGAAGGCTGTGACATCTGCCTCAATTGCGGCTATTCGCGCTGCGGCTAAGTCCGGGTGAATGCCCGGCAGGTGAAGTGAAGAGGTAAGGTGGATGTTTCGGCGGACGATGGTGGCGGCGGTGGGCGTGGCCGTATGTTTGACGGGGTTTGCGGAGGCGCAGCCTCTGCCAGGCAGCCGAAGCGACCTGGAATTTTCCTATGCGCCGCTCGTGAAGCGCGTCTCTCCGGCGGTGGTGAACATCTACACCGCGACGACGATGCGCGTGCAGCGTCGCCTCCCGTTTCCGTTTCCCGGCATGTCACAGGACGGTTCGCGGGTGCAGAATTCCCTGGGGTCGGGCGTGCTGGTCAAGCCGGACGGCCTGATCGTCACGAATGCCCATGTGGTGCGCGGCGCCGACCAGATCCGGGTGGTTCTCGCAGACCGGCGCGAGTTCGAGGCGAAGCTGATGACCCAGGACGATCGCTATGATCTTGCCCTGCTTCGCATCCATGGCGAGGGCGAAAAGTTCCCGTTCCTTGAGCTGCGCGATTCCGACTCGATCGAGGTGGGCGATATCGTGCTGGCAATCGGCAATCCGTTCGGCCTCAACCAGACCGTGACCAGCGGCATCGTCTCGGCCGTGGCACGCTCGGCGGGCGGTGTCAACGATTCGAGCTTCTTCCTGCAGACCGATGCCGCGATCAATCCCGGCAACTCTGGCGGCGCGCTGGTCAGTCTCGACGGGCGGTTGATCGGCATCAATACGGCGATCTACTCGCAGAGCGGCGGCTCGGTCGGCATCGGCTTTGCGACGCCCTCGAACATCGTCGCGCGCGTGATCGCGACGGGCGAGAAAGGCGGGCGGATCGTGCGCCCCTGGCTCGGCATTTCGATGCAGCGGGTAACGCCCGATCTCGCGGCCGGCCTCAACCTGCCCAGGCCGGCGGGTCTGGTGGTCAAGGACGTGTTCCCCAAGGGACCCGGCGAGCGTGCCGGCCTCAAGCGCAACGACGTCATCGTCGGCTTGCGTGACCAGACGATCGACGACGAGGCGAGCCTGCGGTTCCGCCTCGCCACGCTGAGCGTCGGTGAGACTGTGCCCCTGCACATCATTCGCGGCGGCAAGGAGATGACGCTGCAGGTGCCGTTGATGGCCCCGCCGGAGGACCCGCCGCGCGACCGTTCCGTGCTGGACGGTCGCCAGCCCCTGAGCGGAGCGACCGTTGTCAACCTGTCGCCCGCCGTCGCGGAGGAGATGGGTTTGATCGAGTGGCGGCCGGGCGTTGCCGTGACAGAGGTCCAGCAGGGCTCCTATGCCGCCCGCTTCATCAAGCCCGGCGACATGGTGATTGCGGTCAACGGCAAGGAAGTGCACAGCGTCGCCGAGCTCAAGGGGCGGATCGCGAGCGGCGTGGCGAGCCTCAGTCTCGGCCGTGAAGGTATGGTTTCGACTATCCAGTTCCGTTAGCGCCGGTACCTCGGCAGTGGCGCTGCCGATGCCCATATGGGCAAGATGCCCGCCAAACCTATGCCCGAACTGTTCGCGTCTCTCGCCCCGACGCCGCTCGCGGAACGCCTGCGGCCGAAGAAGCTTGGCGACATCCTGGGCCAGGATCATCTGCTGGGTCCCGAAGGACCGCTCGGCCGCATGCTGGCGGCGCGCAAGCTCGCGTCGCTGATCCTGTGGGGGCCGCCGGGCTGCGGCAAGACCACCGTCGCGCGGCTGCTCGCCGAGGCGACCGATCTGCACTTCGAGCCGCTGTCGGCGGTCTTCTCCGGCGTCGCCGACCTGCGCAAGGTCTTCGAGGCGGCGCGACAGCGGCGCCGCGATGGCAAGGGGACGCTGCTGTTCGTCGACGAGATCCATCGCTTCAATCGCGCCCAGCAGGATGGATTCCTTCCCTATGTCGAGGACGGCACCGTGACGCTGGTCGGCGCCACGACCGAGAATCCGTCCTTTGAGCTCAATGCGGCGCTGCTCTCGCGTTGCCAGGTCCTGGTGCTGCGCCGTCTCGACGACACGGCGCTTTCGGTCCTGCTTGGGCGCACGGAAACCGCCCTCGGCCGCAAGCTGCCGATCGACGAGAGGGGACGGGAGGCGCTGTTCGCGATGGCCGATGGCGATGGCCGCTACCTGATTACCCTCGCCGAACAGCTCGGCGACCTCGAGGAAGAGGGACCCGTTCCGGCGCAGCGGCTCGCGGTGCTCCTGCAAAAGCGCGCGCCCCTCTACGACAAGGCGCAGGAGGCGCACTACAACCTGATCAGCGCGCTCCACAAGTCGTTGCGTGGCTCGGATGTCGACGCCGCCCTCTATTGGTTCGCGCGCATGCTCGACGGCGGCGAGGACCCGAAATACATTGCCCGCCGGCTGGTGCGCTTCGCGGTCGAGGATGTCGGCATGGCCGATCCCAATGCGCTCACCCACACCCTCGCCGCCTGGGATACCTATGATCGCCTCGGATCACCCGAAGGCGAGCTCGCGATCGCCCAGGCGGTGATCTACCTCGGCACGGCGCCCAAATCGAATTCCGGCTACATCGCGTTCGGCGCCGCCAAGCGGGCTGCCAAGGAACATGGCTCGCTCACACCGCCGATGCACATCCTCAACGCCCCGACGCGTCTCATGAAGGAGATCGGGTACGGGAAAGGTTACGAGTACGACCACAATGTCGAGGACGGCTTCTCCGGCCAGAACTATTTCCCCGACGGCATGGCGCGCGAGGAGTTCTATCAGCCGGTCGAACGCGGCTTCGAGCGCGAGATCCTGAAGCGTCTCGAATACTGGAAGAAGCTGCGCGAGAAGAAGCGCTGACCGCTTCAGCTCCGCGGCTGGCCCATGGCCTGCACGACGCGCCGGTCGCGACCGTAGATGTCGTCACGGAAAGTGACCTCACCATCGGCATTGGCGGTCACAGTCCGATAGGTGACGTAGAGCCTGACCGGCTCGGGGAAGGTGTAGCTCACCTGCTGGCCGCCATCGATGGCCGCTCGCACCCTTTCCTTGTCGAAGCCGCCCCGGCCGCCGAATACCTTTTCGACGAACTCGAGCGGATTCTGCAGACGGATACAACCGTGGCTGAAGTTGCGGCTGCCCTCCGCGAACAGCGCGCGCGTCGCGGTGTCGTGCATGTAGATCCCGTACCTGTTCGAGAACGGGAAGAAGATGTAGCCCAGCGCGTTGCCGACGCCGGGGTCCTGGCGGATGCGGTACGGGAAGGCTTTGGGATCGACCGCGTTCCAGTCGACCGTGTCCGGATCGATCTCGCTGTCGTCGTCGCTCCAGCTTTCGAAGATCCTGAAGCCGCCAGCAGCGAGGGCGTGCGGGTCGCGGCGCAATATCGGCAGGTATTCCTCGCCCGAGATCGACTGTGGTACCGTCCAGTAGGGGTTGGTCTGGAAACCGTACATGGTCGACGCGATCTCGGGTGTGGGATTCTTGGGCGTGCCGACGATCACCAGGCTGCGGAACACGGGCTGGCCGCCATCGACGAACACCATGGAATAGTCGGCGGCATTCACCAATACATAGCGGTTGCCGAGATCCGCCGGCAGCCAGCGGCGGCGCTCCAGATTGGCGACCACCTGATCGATGCGGTCATCGAGGCTCGTGTTGAGCGATCGCGTCGTCTTGGCGCCGATGACGCCATCGACCGTCAAGCCCTTGGCCGCCTGATAGTCCTTGACGACGACGGCGAGCGCATCGTCGTAGAGCTCGGCGACCGCACTCGGCGCCGGCACCGTCATTTCAAGCTCGGCCAGGCGTTGGCGCAGCATCGGCACACGGGGGTCGATCATGCCCGGTTTCAGCGCGTCGCCGTACGGCAGCGAGGTAAAGGTGGCGGCGGTGGCCCGCTTCTGGCGGAGCGTCGCCAGCGTCTTCTGGAGGGCCGGATAGTCGCCCTTGGGCGGCAGCGAGGCGAGCCACGTCGGGAAATCGCCGGCATCCGCCGCTTCCTTCAGGAGCCCGGCGCGGTCGATCCTGCGCTGCTGGATGTCGATATCCCTGTCGATACTGTTGGCGCGCACACGGCCTGTGGAAATGTCGCTGGCGTAGGTGACGAACGCATCGCTCAGAAGCTGTTCGGCCCGGTCCCTGTCGGCACCCGGTTCGAGTGCCTTTTCCAGATCGGCGATCCGGTACCATTCCGGCTTCAGCCCATGATCCCCGGCGGCGCGGATGGCCGTGAGCAGTGCCTGCGCGCGAGCTTCGGCGGCGTGCGATCCCGTCCACAAGCGGTCGCTGGCGAAGCTGGCCGCCGCCGTAAGGGGGGCGAGAAGAGCCAGCAGACCGATGACAACGAAAGCGCGTCTCACAACCCATTTATAGCTTTGACGCGCGGAGTCGTCCATTGAGGCGCAAAGCCTTCGGCCGCGAGAAAGTCGAGCAAATCCGCGGTTGCGCGTTGCTTCAATGCAACACTGCCACCGCCGGCCCGAGCGCCGCGCGTGACGCAGTGACGGCGCGCCCAGGCCTGATATTCCGGCTCGCTGAAGGTGCGACCGACGGCCGGCACGAAATGACGCCCATCGTCCTCGATGAAGTTGCGGCAGCACGACCAGTTCTCGGCATCCTTGATGTCGAATACCTCGCCAACCGACTCCCAGCCGTGATGGGCACCACCATAGACCTTTACCTTGATGCGGCGATTGCCCGCTGCGCGCATGCGCTCGGCGTATTCGATCGCGAGCGGCGCGGGCGTATAATCATCGCGGCCGGCCAACATGAGGTACATCGGCCGGCCATGGGTCGTCGGATCGCGATGCTGGG
Organism: Reyranella sp.; assembly: GCF_036558665.1. Classification (GTDB taxonomy): domain Bacteria; phylum Pseudomonadota; class Alphaproteobacteria; order Reyranellales; family Reyranellaceae; genus Reyranella. Next base: position 30,804 of record NZ_DATBFE010000004.1, read on the forward strand.
CGGTGGCACCGGGACAAATGGCGATATGAAGGTTGAACAGATGGGCAAAACCGTTGCGCCAGCGTTGACGTACCGCGATCGCGGTGTTGAGCGTAGCCCCGCCGCCCTTCGAGACGCCCATCACGCCAATCCGATCAGGATCGATCCGGGAGTCGGAGCGCAGCAGGGCGAGCGCGGCCAGCGCGTCGCCCTCCATCTGCGCCGCCGACACCAGCGTTTGATCGGCGACTGTCCGGCGCACGCCGCGGCCGGTGAAGCTGTCGATGATCAAGGCAGCAGTGCCCGCCTCGTTCAGGGCCTGGGCATAGTGGTGCTCGCGATGGCGTTGAACGCCCGCACTGCTGGTCAAAATGACCATGCAGGGGAAGGGCCTTGCGCCGCTCGGCGGCAGATGGAGCGTCGCCGTCACGCTGGCCGGCCGGCAGGCCGTCGGATGGTCGAAGGTCAGCGTCTCAAAGGCCATCGATTCCATGGACCATGTTTAGCTTGTCCCGTAGGTTGCGCGCCATGACCGACAGTCCTGCTCGCAGCGCAGCCTGGGCCAGTCCGCACCGCCAGGTTCAGATGCGCGCCGTCTCGCTTGACGAGGCCGGTTTGCGGCTGGACCGCTGGTTTCAGCGGCATTTTCCCGACTTGGGTCACGGCGCCCTGCAGAAGCTGCTGCGCACGGGCCAGGTGCGGGTCGACGGCAAGCGTGCCGAGGCGAAGGATCGGATCGAGCCCGGCCAGACCGTGCGCCTGCCGCCCGGTGTCAGCGCCTCGCCGACTGCCCCCAAGGAACCGCCCAAGATGTCGGAACGCGACGCGGCGGAGGTCCGGCGAATGGTGATCCATCGCGATGCCGACGTGATCGCGCTCGATAAGCCACCGGGCCTCGCTGTTCAGGGCGGCAGCGGCACCGGGCGGCATGTGGATGGCATGCTTGATGCCTTGCGTTTCGACAATGACGAGCGGCCGCGACTGGTCCATCGGCTGGACAAGGATACGTCCGGCCTGCTGCTGGTGGCGCGTACTGCGCAGGCGGCAAAGCGGTTGGCCGAGTCCTTTCGCGATCGCCGGGCGGAGAAGCTTTATTGGGCGGTGGTCGTGGGCGTTCCGCCGCGCGCCGAAGGGACGATCGATCTGCCGCTCGCCAAGCGCCCCGGCGCGCGCGATCGCGAGACGGTGCAGGTCGACCACGACCAGGGGCAAAGGGCCTTGACACGGTTCCGCGTGCTCGATCGGGCCGGCAGACGGGCGGCGCTGCTGGCGCTCTGGCCGCGCACCGGCCGCACTCACCAGCTGCGGGTTCATTGCGCGGCGATCGGCTGCCCCATCCTGGGCGATCGCAAGTACGGCGGCGAGGAAGCCCTGTTGTCCGCCGTTGCCGACTCGCGCCGCCTCCATCTGCATGCGCGGCGCATCACCCTGCCGCATCCTTCCGGCAAGGGAGAGCTCGTCCTCGAGGCCGAACCGCCGCCTCACTTCCGCCGTACCGTCGAGGCAATTGGGTTCTCGACCGGGTCCTCGACCTCGGGCGATTGAGCGGGAACTTGGCAATACGCATTCCCTGGCGACGGATCGCCTGGATTACGATCATCAGCGTGCCGCTTGCTGCCCTCGGTGCTGTCGTTTGGGGCAGCACGCGCGACTTGTCGCGCTATGAAGGGCGGCTGGCCGAGCGCATTCACAGGGTCACCGGCCGCGAGATCAAGACCAAGGCGCCGCTCTCGATCCGGATCGGTCGGGAGCCGGCATTGGTGGCCGAAGGAGTGACCCTCAGCAACGCACCGTGGGGATCACGACCCGATCTCGCACAGGTCCGCAAGATAACGATGTACCTCGATCCCTTCGCCCTCTTCCTGGGCGAGGTCAGAGTGGGGCGCGTGCTGCTCGAGGGGGCGGATATTCTGGTCGAGCACAACGAGGTGGGTGACACCAATCTCGAAATGCTGCCGCCTCCCGATGGGTCGGGGCCGAGGCCCTATGACAATCGTTCGTTGCAGCTCAAGCAGAATCCGGCCTTTCCCTGGATCGCAACCATCGAGGTGCGCGATTCGGTGCTGACCATCGTCGAAAGCCCGGGGCGCTCGCCGCTGGTTCTGAACGTCGCGGACGCGACCTTCAAGGCCTCGGGCCCGGGACAGGCGCTGCAGATGCAGGCCCGGATTGGAGCGCCGCAAGCTGCCGCATTCGATATCTCCGGGACGATCGGCACGTTCGACGGCTGGATGCGTGGCGTGCCCGGCAACATCGACGTGCAAGGCGGCCTCGGCGACGGCCGTATTGCCGTCAAAGGAACTGTCGGCGCGCAGAAGGGCACGAACCTCGAGATCGCCGGAGAAGGCAATGATTTTGCCGTCCTCGGGCCATACCTTCGCCTGCCGTTGCCGAGCGGCGGCCCCTATGCCTTCACCGCCAAGACCTTCAGACTCCGCAGCAGTTTCAAGGTCGAGGTTCCATCGCTGAAGATCGGCAACAGCGAACTGACGGGCGAGGCCATGTTCAGGGTATCCCGCAGCGGGACGCCCTATCTGACGGTCGACGTCGACGCGAACAAGATCGACCTCGCCGGACTGCATGCACCGCCCCCGGAGGCCTCGCAGGCGGAGGGGCAGGCATCGCACGGCCGCAAATTTTTCCCGACCGGAGCGTTCTCGGCACGCTGGCTCGGCCGATCGCAGTTGACAGTGGCCGCTCGGGTCGGCGAGGTCACCGGGCTTTCCAGCAAGGTCCAGAATGGCTCCCTCACCCTCAGCTCCGGCGAGAAGCGCTTCACCTTCCGTGGTGCGGCTTCGATCGGCAACGGCTCCGCGGGGTTCGACCTGGTCTACGATCCGGCAGGGCGGCTCGGTTTGACAACCCTCACGGGAACAGCCAGCCACGTGGCGTTCGGCGATCTCGCGGCATTGCTGGGGCTCGATCTCGGCCTCAAGGACATGGTGGGCGACATCGACTTGCGGCTGCGTGCCCCGGGGCGCGCGGCGCACGACGCGTTGAACGCCGCCAGCGGCACGATCGAGATCTCGGCAGGCAAGGGAAGCTGGCCGCGCGAGTCGCTGGCTGGTTGGCCGCCCGAGACGCAGCGCCTGCTCGGTGCCAATGACAGTGGCGTATCCTTCAATTGCCTGGCCGGCAGCTTCGAAGTCAAAGCCGGTGTCGCCAACCTCCGTCGCCTCGTGGTCGACACGCCGCGCGCCATCATGATCGGCGGCGGTTACGTCTCGTTCCGCAACGAGGGTTGGGAATTCATTCTTGCGCCCGAGGCGCGCGATGCCCACGGCGCGAGCCTCGCCTCGCCGCTCAGGATCAAGGGCGGTACGGCGCGTGAGACGACGGGCGCACTCGAGCCCGGTCTTGCCAAGTTGCTGATCGGTGCCGGCCCCGTGCCGAGCCTCTCCGGTACGCTCGCCCAGATCGCGCGGCAACCGAACGTCAATGCCTGCGCGCTGATGGCTCCGCGCATCGACGGCATGCGGCCCGGGCTCCGGGCGCAGCTGCCGACGCCAACGGTCGAGCAGCGCGAACGGGCCAATCGCAAGCCGCATCCGACCGCCAACCGCGGGCGAAGCCATCACTGAGCAGCGCTTGTCGTCCGGCCCGTGCTGCGTATAAGCCCGTCGCGATGAAGCGGTTCTACGAACGGACCGGCGTCGAGCCGGCTGAAGACGGCTGGCACATCCTTCTGGATGGGCGGCCGATGCGTACGCCGGCGAAGATGGGCCTGCTGGTGCCGACGCGCGTGCTCGCCGAGGCGATCGCAAAGGAATGGGGCGAGGTGCCCGAGAAGGCCGACATCAACGTCACCCACTTGCCGCTGACGCGGCTCGCTGCCACCGGCATTGACCGCGTCGCGAACCAGCGCGCGCGCGTGATAGAAGACACAGCCAAGTACGCGCAGTCCGATCTCCTCTGCTACCGAGCGACCGATCCGGCGACCCTGGTCAAGCGCCAGCGCGATACCTGGCAGCCTCTGCTCGACTGGGCGGCCGGACGTTACGGCGCCCGGCTCGTCGTGGGTTCCGGCACGAGTTTCGTGACCCAGCCGGCCGACGCCGTGGCAGCCTTGCGGGCCGCGGTCGCGGCGCACAGCGATATGGCATTGTCGGCGCTGTACAATCTCACCCACATCGCGGGTTCGATCGTCATTGCGCTGGCAGTGGCTGAGCGACATCTGTCGGCCGGGCAGGCGTTCGAGGCCGCCCAACTGGACGAGCTCTACCAGATCGAGCGGTGGGGCGAGGATCCGATCGCCACCCAACGCCTCAACGGCATCAGGAAGGATATCGACGCGGCGGCGCGCTTCCTGGCGCTGCTGGAAGACACACGTCTGGGAGGAGAAGGATGATGGGCGCTGGCACGACGTTCCGCCAGGTTCTGGCAGACAAAGGGTTGGTCGAAGCCATGGCGGCGCACAGTCCGCTGTCGGCGATGCTGGCGGCCGAGGCCGGCTTCGATGCCATCTGGGCGTCGGGCTTCGAGCTCTCGGCGATGTACGGCGTGCCCGACGTCAGCATCGTGTCGATGACCCAGCATCTCGATATGACCCGCGCCATGGCGGATCGCGCGGGCATTCCGGTCGTCGCCGACATCGACACGGGTTTCGGAAATGCCATCAACGTGCTCCATGCCGTCGAGCAATACGAGCGCGCTGGCGCGGCAGCGATCGTGATGGAGGACAAGAGCTTCCCCAAGGTCACGAGTCTGATAGCGGACGGCCGTCAGGATCTGGTCCGCATCGAGGAGTTCCAGGGCAAGATCGACGCCGCTCGTGGGGCACGGCGCGACAGGGATTTCGTGATCGTGGCCCGCACCGAATCGCTGATTGCAGGACTGGGCCAGGATGAGGCACTGAAGCGGGCGCGCGCCTACGAGGCCGCCGGCGCCGACATGATCCTCGTCCACTCCAAGCAGAAGACACCCGACGAGATCGAGGCCTTCGTGCAGGCCTGGGACGGCAAGGCGCCGATCGCGCTCGTGCCGACCGCCTATCCACAGATGACGGTGGCGCGCGTGCGCGAGCTGAAAAAGATCGGTCTACTGATCTGGGGCAACCATGCGGTGCGCGCTTCTGTCGGCGCGATGCGCCGGACCTTCGCCCGGATCCGCCGAGATGGCGGCATCCACGGCGTGGAAGCGGAGATCGCCACTGTCGAGGACGTGTTCGAATTGCAGGGCATGGGCAAGGTGAAGGACAACGAGAAGCGATTCCTGCGCTAGACCTGCCTGTCTTTTTGGCCGAAAAGAAACGACGAGGGCCATAGAAGGCCGGAGTTTCTGAATGCAGAAGATGTTGGAAGAACTCGAACGGCGCCGGACGGCGGCGCGGCTGGGCGGAGGGAAACGGCGCGTCGAGGCGCAGCATGCCAAAGGGAAGCTGACCGCGCGCGAGCGCATCGACGTGCTGCTCGATCCCGGCTCGTTCGAGGAATACGACATGTTCGTCGAGCACCGCTCCATCGACTTCGGCATGGAAGATCAGAAGATTCCGGGCGATGGCGTGGTCACCGGTCATGGCACGATCAATGGCCGGCTGGTGTACGTCTTCAGCCAGGACTTCACGGTTTTCGGCGGCGCGTTGTCGGGCATGCATGCCGCCAAGATCTGCAAGATCATGGATATGGCCATGAAGGTCGGCGCGCCGGTGCTCGGCCTCAACGACTCGGGTGGCGCGCGCATCCAGGAGGGTGTCGATTCGCTCGCGGGCTATGCCGACGTGTTTCAGCGGAACGTGCTCGCCTCGGGCGTGATTCCGCAAATCTCGATGGTGATGGGGCCCTGCGCCGGCGGCGCGGTCTATTCGCCGGCGATGACCGACTTCATCTTCATGGTGAAGGACAGCTCCTACATGTTCGTCACCGGGCCTGACGTGGTGAAGACCGTGACCCACGAGGCGGTGACCCAGGAGGAGCTGGGCGGGGCGCTCACCCATACACAGAAGTCAGGGGTATCGGATCTCGCCTTCGAGAACGACGTCGAGGCGCTGCTGCAGTTGCGCCGCTTCGTCGATTTCCTGCCAGCCAGCAATCGCGCGAAGCCACCGATCAGGCCGACGAAGGATCCGTCCGATCGTGACGATTTCTCGCTCGACACGCTAGTGCCGGACAATCCCAACAAGCCTTACGACATCAAGGAACTGATCCTGAAGGTGGCCGACGAAGGCGACTTCTTCGAGCTCTCTCCTGAATGGGCCGGCAATCTCGTCGTCGGTTTCGGCCGCATGGCGGGGCGGACGGTGGGCTTCGTCGCCAACCAGCCGATGGTTCTGGCCGGCTGCCTCGACATCGACTCCTCGCGCAAGGGCGCGCGCTTCGTACGTTTCTGCGACGCGTTTAATATCCCGATCGTGACCTTCGTCGACGTGCCGGGCTTCCTGCCGGGTACGACGCAGGAGTTCGGCGGCATCATCAAGCACGGCGCCAAGCTGCTCTATGCCTATGCAGAGGCGACGGTGCCCAAGGTCACGGTGATCACCCGCAAAGCCTATGGCGGCGCCTATGACGTCATGGCCTCCAAGCACCTGCGCGGCGACCTCAACTACGCCTGGCCCGGCGCCGAGATCGCCGTGATGGGGGCCAAAGGCGCGGTCGAGATCATCTTCCGCTCCGATATCGGCGATGCCGACAAGATTGCGGCCCGCACCGAGGAGTATCGCGAGAAGTTCGCCAATCCGTTCGTCGCCGCGAATCGCGGCTTCATCGATGACGTGATCATGCCGCACGGCACGCGCCGGCGGATTTGCCGGGCGCTCGCCACGCTCGAGCACAAGATGCTGGAGAATCCCTGGCGCAAGCACGGAAACCCGCCGCTGTGAGCCTGCCGCCGGAAGAACGAATGCGGCGGACGCGATCGGTGCGGCTGCATGTGATCGCCGCGCTGCTGGGTCTCCTGGTGCTGATCGCGCTCAACGCGCTCTTCAGCAGCCGCTATCCTTGGTGGCTGTGGGTCCTCATGGCCTGGATGCCGCTGATCGCCGGGCACACCGCCTGGGCCATGGGCCTGTTCGACCGAAATAGCGAAGGAAAGTGAGCATGGCTGCCAGGAAGAGGGCGACGAAGAAGCCGATGCGCGAGGGGAAGGCGGCTGCGGACACACGCTCGGCGGGCAAGCTGTTCGACAAGATCCTGATCGCCAACCGGGGCGAGATCGCCTGCCGTGTCATCCGCACCTGTCGGCGGCTCGGCATCAAGACCGTCGCCGTCTATTCGGAGGCGGACGCCGACGCGCTGCATGTGCGCGAGGCGGATGAAAAGGTCTTCATCGGCCCGCCGCCGGCCACGCAATCCTATCTTTTGATCGACAGGATCGTCGAAGCCTGCAAGCAGACCGGCGCCGATGCCGTGCATCCGGGCTACGGCTTCCTGTCGGAGAAAGAGGCCTTCCAGAAGGCGCTCGTCACAGCGGGCATCACCTTCATCGGTCCGGATGCGCATGCGATCTACGCCATGGGCGACAAGATCGAATCCAAGAAGCTGGCGCAGGCGGCGGGTGTCAGCACTGTGCCGGGCCACCTCGCGGCGATCCCCAACGCCGACGAGGCGGTGAAGATCGCCCGGAAGATCGGCTATCCGGTGATGATCAAGGCTTCGGCTGGCGGCGGCGGCAAGGGCATGCGCATCGCCTACAACGACGGCGAGGCCAAGGAAGGGTTCGTTTCGGCCACCAACGAAGCCAAGTCGTCGTTCGCCGACGATCGCGTGTTCGTCGAAAAGTACGTCGAGGAGCCGCGCCACATCGAGATCCAGCTCATCGCCGACGGTCACGGCAACTGTCTCTATTTGTGGGAGCGCGAATGTTCGATCCAGCGCCGCCACCAGAAGGTGATCGAGGAGGCGCCGAGCCCGTTCCTCGACACCAGGACGCGCAAGGCGATGGGCGAGCAGGCGGTGGCACTCGCCAAGGCGGTGAAATACAAGAGCGCCGGCACGGTCGAGTTCATCGTCGACAAGAACCGCAATTTCTATTTTCTCGAGATGAACACCCGCCTGCAGGTCGAGCATCCGGTGACGGAGCTGATCACGGGCCTCGATCTCGTAGAGCTCATGATCCGGGTCGCGGCAGGCGAGAAACTGCCTTTGCAGCAGAAAGACGTGAAGCTCGACGGCTGGGCCATGGAGGCGCGCCTTTACGCCGAGGATCCGTTCCGCAACTTCCTGCCTTCGACCGGCCGCCTGGTGAAGTATCGCGAGCCCCAGCCCGGCGCCGACGTACGCGTCGATACCGGTGTCTACGAGGGCGGCGAGATCTCGATGTTCTACGATCCGATGATTGCCAAGCTCTGCTCCTATGGCAAAACGCGCGACAAGGCGATCGAACGCATGCGCCGGGCACTCGACGAATTCTATGTCCGGGGAGTCTCCCACAACGTGCCGTTTCTGGCGGCGTTGATGGCGCATCCGCGTTTTGCGGCTGGCAAGCTCACCACCAATTTCATCGCCGAGGAGTTCAGGGGCGGTTTTTCGACGGCGCATCTGCCGCCGCGCGACCCGGTGATCCTCGCCGCCGTGGCGGCAGTTGCGGACCGGATCCAGGCACATCGCACGGGTTCCGTACAGGACAAGTGCGTCGTCATGCTCAATCGCGCACCGACGGACGTCGCGATCACCGGCAACGTTCCACAGTTCGTGGTCGAGACCGGCAAGCGGCGACTCGAAGTCGAGACCCAGTGGTCTCCCGGCGAGCCGCTGTTGCGCGCGACCGTCGATCGCCAGACCGTCGTCGTTCAGGTCGATACGGCGGGATCGGGCTGGCGGTTGATCCACGCCGGCGGCCAGGCAGAGGCCCTGGTGCTCACGCCGCGGCAGGCCGAACTCTATGCTCTGATGCCGCTCAAGGCCGCGCCCGACACTTCGAAGTTCCTGCTTTCGCCCATGCCCGGATTGTTGGCCTCGGTCGCCGTTGCCGAAGGGCAGGAAGTGAAGGCCGGCGAGGCGCTGGCAGTCGTCGAGGCCATGAAGATGGAGAATGTGCTTCGCGCCGCACAGGACGGCATGGTCAAGACTCTGCACGCCAAACCTGGCGACAGCCTGAAGGTCGACCAGAAGATCGTCGAGTTCGCTTGAGATGACGATGGCGCTGCAGGCGCGGCTCACCATCACGGGAAGGGTGCAGGGCGTAGGCTATCGCGACTGGGTGGTGGCCACCGGCCGGCGGCTTGGCCTCACCGGATGGGTGCGCAATCGCGGCGACGGCTCGGTCGAGGCCCTGATCGTGGGCGAGGAAACCGCCGTCGGTGTCATGATCGATGCCTGCCGGCATGGTCCGCCGCTTGCACGTGTGGACGCGATCGACATCGACCCGGTCGATCTCGACATTCTGCCCGAAGGCTTCACGCAGCGGCCGACGACCTGACCGTATCAAAGACCTCGTGGAACGTCTCGGCCAGGGCGAGATCGAGATCGGCCATCGTTACCGGCAGGCCGAGGTCGACCAGTGAGGTGACACCATGCCCCGCGATGCCGCAGGGCACGATGCCGGTGTAGTGCGACAGGTCCGGCTCGACATTGATCGAGAGGCCGTGGAACGAGATCCAGTGGCGGATGCGAATGCCAATCGCCGCGATCTTGTCCTCGCGCAGGCTGCCGTCGGGAAGGGGCGGCTTGTCGGACCGCACGACCCAGACGCCGACCCGTCCGGCGCGCCGTTCGGCCGTGACGCCGAAACGGGCAAGGCTGCGAATGGTCCATTCTTCGAGACCGAATACGAACCGCCGCACGTCCTGCCGTCGCGCCCTGAGATCGAGGATCGTATAGACGACGCGCTGGCCGGGACCGTGATAGGTGTACTGACCGCCACGGCCGGCGACATGCACCGGAAAACGCCCCGGCTCGAGCAGGTCGGCGGCCTTGGCGCTGGTACCGGCCGTGTAGAGGGGCGGGTGCTCCAACAGCCACAAGAGTTCGCGCGCCTGCCCGGCCCGAATGTCGGCAACGCGGGCCTCCATGGCAGCCAATGCCTCCGCGTAGGCGACGGGGCCGTCCGATATGCGCCATTCGGGCTGGTTCATTGTGGAAGAATCGGCATTCACGCCGCTCGATGCAAGCCGCCAGCACCTGTCTTGCCACTGCGGGGGCTATTTGGTATCCCCCCGCCGCATCGACCCGGCGCGGCCATGGCGGAATTGGTAGACGCGCTAGCTTGAGGTGCTAGTGCCGAAAGGCGTGGAAGTTCGAGTCTTCTTGGCCGCACCAAACTCGCCGGTTCGATCGAAAAGGTAGCTCTTGAGCCGCCGCCTTCCGGCGGCCCTTTTTGTTGCGCGGGAGCAGGGGACGAGCTTGGCGGACGAACTCAGCGACGGCGCGCTCCGTTACCATCGCCTTCCCCGACCGGGCAAAATCGAAGTCGTCCCGACCAAGCCGCTGGCCACCCAGCGCGACCTGTCGTTGGCCTATTCGCCCGGCGTCGCCGCCGCCTGCAACGAGATCGTGCGCGATCCTGCGACCGTCGCCGAGCTCACGGCCCGCAGCAACCTCGTGGCGGTCGTCACCAACGGCACCGCCGTACTCGGTCTGGGAGCCATCGGGCCGCTTGCCGCCAAGCCGGTCATGGAAGGCAAGGGCGTGCTGTTCAAGAAGTTCGCCGGCATCGACGTCTTCGACATCGAGCTCGCCGAGCTCGACCAGGAAAAGCTGGTCGATATCGTTGCGGCGCTGGAACCCACCTTCGGCGGCATCAATCTCGAGGACATCAAGGCGCCGGAATGCTTCTACGTCGAGCAGAAGCTGCGTGAGCGCATGGCCATCCCGGTCTTCCACGACGACCAGCACGGTACGGCGATCATCGTCGGCGCCGCGGTGCTGAACGGGCTGTCATTGGTCGGCAAGGACATCTCCAGGGTGAAGCTCGTCGTCTCCGGCGCGGGCGCGGCCGCGCTCTCCTGCCTCGCCATCCTCGAGAAGCTCGGCCTGCCGCGCGAGAACATGTGGGTGACCGACATCGCCGGCGTTGTCTGGAAGGGCCGTAACGAGCTGATGGACCCCTGGAAGGAGCGCTATGCCCGCGACACGGAGGCGCGAACGCTGGGCGAAGTGATCGGAGGTGCGGATATCTTCCTCGGTCTCTCGGCGGCGAACGTGCTGAAGGGCGAGATGGTGGCGCGCATGGCATCCGCGCCCCTGATCCTGGCGCTCGCCAATCCCAACCCCGAGATCAGGCCCGAGGCGGTGGCGGCAGTACGCGACGATGCCATCATGGCGACCGGCCGCAGCGACTATCCGAACCAGGTCAACAACGTCCTCTGCTTTCCCTACATCTTCCGCGGTGCGCTCGATGCCGGTGCGACGACTGTCAACGACGAGATGAAGATCGCCTGCGTCCGCGCGCTGGCCGAGCTCGCGCGCAAGGAGCCGTCGGAGGTCGTGGCGCGCGCCTTCGGCGACGCGGGCGGCGGCGGCTTCGGTCCGAACCAGATCATTCCCAAACCGTTCGATCCGCGCCTGATCGTGGAGCTGGCGCCCGCCGTCGCGCGCGCCGCGATGGAGTCGGGCGTGGCCACGCGGCCGATCGCCGATTTCGATGTCTATCGCCAGCAGCTCAGCCAGTTCGTCTTCAAGTCGGGCCTTGCCATGCGCCCCGTCTTCGAGCAGGCGAGGAGCGCGCCCAAGCGTGTGATCTTCAGCGCCGGCGAGGACGATCGCGTCCTGCGGGCGACGCAGATCATGCTCGACGAACGGATCGCGGTGCCGGTCCTGATCGGCCGGCCCGAGGTTGTTCATCGTCGCGCCGAGCGGCTTGGTTTGCGCTTCAAGCCCGGCACCGACGTCGAGCTCATCGATCCCGCGAGCGACCCGCGCTACGACCGCTACTGGAGCGCCTATCACGCTTTGATGCAACGGCGGGGCGTCACCGAGCCCACGGCGCGCAACCTCGTGCGGTCGAGCCCGACCCTGATCGCCGCTCTGGCGGTGCGTCTGGGCGACGCCGATGCCATGATCGCGGGTGCCTACGGCCGCTTCCGCACGCACTTCAATCACGTGCGACAGGTGATTGGCACCCGGGAGGGCGTGCGCCACATGGCCGGCCTCAGCCTGCTGGTGATGCCGACGCGCTCGCTGTTCATTGCCGACACTTACGTGAACGACGATCCCGATCCCGAAACCCTGGCCGACATCACGCTCCTGGCCGCCGACGAGGTGCTGCGCTTCGGCGTCCAACCCAAGGTGGCGCTGCTCTCCCACTCGCTGTTCGGAAGTTCCGACCATCCGTCGGCGCGCAAGATGGCGGAGGCGGTGCAGATCCTGCACCGGCGCGTGCCCTCGCTCGAGGTCGACGGCGAGATGCACGGCGATGCGGCGCTCGATCCCGATATCCGGCACAACGTCTTTCCCAATTCGCGCCTGAAGGACGCGGCGAACCTGGTGATCTGCCCCACCCTGGATGCAGCGAACATCGCGTTCAACCTGCTCAAGACCGCGGCCGACGGGCTGCATATCGGGCCGATGCTGCTCGGCACGGCGCAGCCGGCGCATGTGCTCACGCCATCGGTCACAGCCCGCGGCATCCTCAACATGACCGCGCTGTCCGTGGTCGAGGCGCAGCGCATCGCCGAGGCGCACGACTGAGCCTGCAACCGCGCCTTCGCTTCGCGGGGAGGGCGCGCTATCGTCTCCGACGGGAGGAACGTCCATGCGCGCCATGGCCGCAGTCGTCGGAGTCCTCGGGATGCTGCTCGCCGCGTCCGGCGTGCACGCACAGAACAAGGTCCCGGGCGAGCGTTCGCTCGAGGCGCTGGTGAAGGCGACGCTGCTCAGCTGGAACGATGCCAACGTGACCGGCAACTACACCGTCTTCCACGCCAAGCTGTCCAAGCCCTTTCGCGAGCAGTTCCCGCCCGACCGGCTGAAGCAGATCTTCAAGAAGTTTGCCGACAAGGACATCGATATCGCTGTCGTCGCGGCAATGAGGCCGACCTACGATCCCGCACCGGCCGTCGACGGCGACGGCAAGCTGGTAGTGAACGGTTACTTCCCGACCGAGCCATTGCGTGTGATCTTTGCGCTGGAATTCATCCCGTCCGACGGAAGCTGATCAGCATCAACGTCAAGACCGACAATCCATCGTAGGAACCACAACATGATCCCCAATGCCATGCCGCCGTTCGATTTCGGCCTGGGCGAGACTGCAGACGCGCTGCGCGACCAGGTCCAGCGCTTTGCCGCGGAAGAGGTGGCGCCGATCGCGGCGGAGATCGACAAGACCGACCGCTTCCCGCGCGAACTGTGGCCCCGGATGGGCGAACTCGGCCTGCACGGCATCACGGTCGAGGAGGAATATGGCGGGGCCGGGCTCGGCTATCTCGAGCACGTGGTCGCGGTCGAGGAATTGAGCCGCGCCTCGGCGGCGGTGGGCCTCAGTTACGGTGCGCACTCCAATCTCTGCGTCAACCAGATCCGCCGCAACGGCAATGGCGAGCAGAAGAGGCGCTTTCTGCCCAAGCTGGTCTCGGGCGAGCATGTCGGGAGCCTCGCCATGAGCGAGTCCGGAGCGGGCTCCGATGTGGTCTCGATGAAGTTGCGTGCCGACAGGAAGGGCGACCGCTATGTGCTGAACGGCACGAAAATGTGGATCACCAACAGCCCCGATGCGCAGGTAATCGTGGTCTATGCCAAGACCGATCCCGCGGCCGGCCCGCGCGGCATCACAGCCTTCATCGTCGAGACCGACCGCAAAGGCTTCAAGGTCGCCCAGAAGCTCGACAAGATGGGCATGCGCGGCTCCTCGACCGGCGAGCTGGTGTTCGAGGATTGCGAGATTCCGGCCGAGAACGTGCTGGGCCAGGTCGGCAAGGGCGTGAACGTGCTGATGAGCGGGCTCGACTACGAGCGCGCCGTGCTGGCGGCGGGGCCGCTCGGCATCATGCAGGCGGCGATGGACGTCGTCGTGCCCTATGTCCACGAGCGCAAGCAGTTCGGGCAGGCGATCGGCGAGTTCCAGCTGGTGCAGGGCAAGCTCGCCGACATGTACACCACCATGAACGCCTGCAAGGCCTATGTGTACGCCGTCGCCAAGGCCTGCGACCGCGGCCAGACCACGCGCAAGGATTCCGCCGGCGCCATCCTCTACGCCGCCGAGAAGGCGACGCTGGTGGCGCTCGACGCCATCCAGCTGCTGGGCGGCAACGGCTACATCAACGACTATCCGACCGGCCGCCTGCTGCGCGACGCCAAGCTCTACGAGATCGGCGCCGGCACCAGCGAGATCCGCCGCATGCTGATCGGCCGCGAGCTGTTCGCGGAAACGGCTTGAGTCTTCTTCCCGAAGCGAAGCTTGGGGAGGAGGGTTTGACCTAAGCCAACTTTACGTACACACTGTGTACGCAAACCATGCCTCGTTATCTCACCGACCAGGACATCGCCGACTTCCGCGCCGAGCTGTGCAAGGTCGCGACCGAACGTTTCGCCCGCTTCGGCTACGAGGGCGTCACCATGCGCCAGCTTGCCGAGGCGCTGGGCTGCAGCCCCAAGACCCCCTATCGCTACTTCAAGGACAAGGCCGACATCCTGGCCACCGTGCGGGCGCAGGCCTTCACCCGGTTCGCCGACGCGCTCGAGAAGGTGGCGAACGCCGACCCGGCCGAGCGCGGCCGTGCAGTCGGCGAGGCCTATCTCGCCTTCGCGCTCAAGAACCCGCACGCCTATCGCATCATGTTCGAGATCGACGCGCCGGTCGACGAGAAGCATCCCGAGCTCGGA
>NZ_DATBFE010000005.1:0-51778 GCF_036558665.1 Reyranella sp.
GTCGGCCTGGCGAGCGGCTATCTCGGCGGCTGGTTCGACCTGATCGTGCAGCGCCTGCTCGACATCATGCAGGCCCTGCCGCTGCTGGTCATGGCGATCGTCATGGCGGCCTCGCTCGGGCCGTCGCTGCGCAACACCATCATCGCCATCGCCATCCCGCTGGTGCCGACCGTCTCGCGCGTAGTGCGCTCCAACACCCTGTCGCTGCGCGAGCAGCCGTTCGTCGAGGCCGCGCGCGCCGTCGGCATGGGCGAGCTGCGCATCGCCGTGCGCCACGTCCTGCCCAACACGCTTGCGCCGCTGATCGTGCTGGCCACCGCGCAGCTCGGCTCGGCCATCCTGGTCGAAGCCTCGCTGTCGTTCCTCGGCCTCGGCATCCCCGAGCCTTACCCGTCGTGGGGCCGCATGCTGTCGGAATCCGCCGCCGAATACGTGCGCACGGCGCCCTGGCTGGTGATCTTCCCGGGTGTCGCCATCAGCATGACCGTGTTCGGCACCAACCTCCTGGGCGACGCCCTGCGCGACATCCTCGATCCGAGACAGCGTTCATGAGTTCACTTCTCGAGGTCGAGAATCTCGGCACCTGGTTCTATACGCGGCAAGGCATCGTCAGGGCGGTCGACGGCGTCGACTTCCAGGTCGCGTCCGGCGAGACGCTGGCCATCGTCGGCGAGTCAGGCTGCGGCAAGAGCATGACGGCGCTGTCGTTGATGCGCCTGATCCCTGATCCGCCGGGCCGCATCGTCTCGGGCTCGATCAGGCTGGGCGACCGCGATCTCCTGAAGATCAGCGAGGAGGAGATGCGCCGCGTACGCGGCAACGAGATCTCCATGATCTTCCAGGAGCCGATGACGTCGCTCAATCCGGTGATGACCATCGGCAAGCAGATCGCCGAGGCGCTGATCCTGCATCGCGACATGGACCGCAGGCAGGCGCTGAAGCGGGCGATCGAGATGCTGGACCTGGTGCGCATTCCCGAACCCGCGCAGCGGGCGCGCGAATATCCGCACCAACTCTCCGGCGGCATGCGCCAGCGCGCGATGATCGCCATGGCGCTCGCCTGCAATCCCAAGGTGCTGATCGCGGACGAGCCGACCACCGCCCTCGACGTCACGATCCAGGCCCAGATTCTCGATCTGATCGTCGAGCTGCAGCGCGAGTTCGGCGCCGCAGTGATCCTGATCACGCACGATCTCGGGGTCGTGGCCGAGACGGCGCGGCGGGTTATCGTCATGTATGCCGGGCGCAAGGTCGAGGAGGCCGAGGTCGGCGAGCTTTTCGCCCATCCGCTCCATCCCTACACGGCCGGCCTGATGGCTTCGATTCCGCGGCTCGACCTCATGCGCGGCGACGACAAGCGCAACGACGCGCGGCTGCAGGAGATTCCCGGCATCGTTCCGCCATTGTTTGACTTGCCGGCCGGCTGCGCCTTTGCCCCGCGCTGCCCCAAGGCCGACGATCTCTGTCGGCGCGAGCGACCGGAATACAAGGAGAAGCGGCCCAGACACTGGGCCGCTTGCTGGCACAGCGATGGCTGAGTCGGGCGCCGTCCTGGAGGTCAAGGATCTCAAGAAGCACTTTCCCGTGCGCAAGGGTCTGCTGCGCCGCACGGTCGGGCAGGTCTATGCCGTGGACGGCATCAGTTTCTCGATCGGCGAAGGGCAGACACTTGGGCTGGTGGGCGAATCCGGTTGCGGCAAGTCGACGGCGGGCCGGGCGGTGCTGCGGCTGATCGAACCGTCGGCGGGCAAGGTCACCATGACCGGCCGCGACATCACCCATCTTTCGAAGAAGGACCTGCGGCCGTACCGGCGGCAGATGCAGATTGTCTTCCAGGACCCGTTCTCGTCGCTCAATCCGCGCATGACGGCGGGCGACATCGTCGGCGAACCGCTGCTGGTCCATGGCGTGGCGCGCGGCAAGGAGCGGCGTGAGCAGGTGGCGGCGCTGTTCGAGCGCGTCGGCCTGCGGGCCGCGCAGATGGCCAACTATCCCCACCAGTTTTCGGGCGGCCAGCGGCAGCGCATCGGCATCGCACGTGCGCTCGCCCTGGGGCCGAAGCTGATCGTGGGCGACGAGCCGGTCTCCGCGCTCGACGTCTCGATCCAGGCGCAGGTGATCAACCTGCTGCAGGATCTGCAACGTGAGCGCAAGCTTTCGTACCTTTTCATCTCGCACAACCTCGCGGTGGTGGAGCATATCAGCCACCGCATCGCGGTGATGTATCTCGGCCGCATCGTCGAATATGCCGACACGCGCTCGATCTTCACCCGGCCGCAGCATCCCTACACCGAGGCGCTCCTGTCGGCTGTGCCAGTACCCGATCCGGCGGTGAAGCGGCAGAAGCGCCTGCTGCAAGGCGACGTGCCAAGCCCCGTCAATCCGCCGCCTGGCTGTCATTTCCACACGCGCTGTCCTTACGCCGTGGCGCGCTGCAAGGTGGAATCGCCATCGCTGCGCGAAATCGCGCCGGGCCACCACGTTTCCTGTCATCTGCGCTAAGCTCGACTCCGCAAGGGAGTGAACGACCATGGCCGACTGGGACTACATCATCGTGGGCGGCGGTTCGGCCGGCTGCGTGCTTGCCAACCGCCTCAGCGAGGATTCGAACGTCAGGGTCCTGCTGCTGGAGGCGGGGCCGCGCGACAGGTCGATCTGGATCGACGTGCCGGTGGGATTCACCAGGCTCTTGAACCACCAGAAGTTCAACTGGAACTTCGAGATGGAAGCGGAGGAAGGCGTGGCCGGCCGCCGTATCCCCTGTCCGCGCGGCCGCACCCTTGGCGGCTCGAGCTCGATCAACGGCATGCTCTACGTGCGCGGCCAGCCCCTCGACTACGATACCTGGGGCCAGCTCGGTAATCGCGGCTGGTCCTACGAGCAGATCCTGCCCTACTTCAAGAAGTCGGAAAACTACGAGGGCAACGGCGATCAGTCACGCGGCACGGGCGGCCCGCTCAACGTCGCCGATATGTACGAGCGCCACGAGCTTTGCGATGCCTTCATCGATGCCGCCGCGGCGAGCGGCTATCCGAAGAACAGGGACTACAATAACGGCAACCAGGAAGGCTTCGGCTACTACCAGGTCACGATGAAGAATGGTCGTCGCTGGTCGACCGCGCGCGCCTTCCTCGACCCGGTCCGCCATCGTCCCAATCTGCGCATCGAGACCGGCGCTTTGGTGGGCCGGATCCTGCTCGACGGCAAGCGTGCCGTCGGCGTCACCTATGTGACGCAGGGGCAGGCGCGCGAAGCGCGTTGCGGCCGCGAAGTGATCGTGGCGTGCGGCGCGGTGCAATCACCTGGTGTGCTCGAGCATTCCGGTATTGGCCAGCCCGACCTGCTGCGCCGCCACGGCATCGAGGTGACGCACGAGCTGAAGGGCGTCGGCGAGAACTACGGCGACCACTTCGCGCCGCGCATGAACTGGCGGGTGAAGCTGCCGATCACCCTCAACGAGCAGACCCGCGGCCTCAACATGATCAGGGAGATCGTCAAGTACTACGCCACGGGGCGGGGCATCCTCACCTGGACGGCGGGCATCGTGTACGGCTTCGTGCGCACGCGCCCGGGGCTGGAGACGCCCGACATGCAATTCCACATGGCCCATGCGAGCTACGATACTGCGCAGAAGCGCGACCTCGAACGCGAGCCCGGCATGACCGTCGTGATCGGCCAATGCCGGCCCGACTCGCGGGGCTCCATCCACATCAAGTCGCCGATGCCGGGGACAGAACCTGCGATCCGGCCGAACTTCCTGTCGGCGCAGACCGATCGCGACTGCACCGTGGCCGGCATGCAGATCGCCCGCAAGATCGTCTGCCATCCGTCGATGGAAAAATACGTCGCCTTCGAGAACAAGCCCGGCAAGGATGTGAACACCTATGACGAGTGGCTGTCCTTCGCGCGCGGCAACGGCCAGACGACCTACCACGTCATCGGCACCTGCAAGATGGGACACGATCCAATGGCGGTGGTGGACGATCGGCTGCGCGTGCACGGCCTCGCCGGGCTGCGGGTGATCGATGCCTCGATCATGCCCACCGTGCCCTCGGGCAACACCAACGCGCCGACCATCATGGTGGCCGAGAAGGGCGCCGATATGGTCAAGGAGGACGCCAGGGCCGGCGTCAAGCTTGCGGCCTGAGGTTTCCTCGCCGGCACCGGCCGGAAGTCAGGGTTGCGTCGCCGGCTCGCCGAGCGAGAGCATCAGGCGGTTGGCCCAGTTGAAGAACGAGGCGGCGTTGATCACATCGATGATGGCAAGATCATCGAGGCCGACACTGCGCAGCCGGTCGATGTGCTCGGGCCCGAAGTCGATCGGTATGGCGGTGAGCGCGACCGATGCGGCCACGATCGCGTTCCAGCGCGCGTCGAGATCGGCGCTGACACCCTGATCGAGGAGCTTCTGCACCTCGTCGGTGCGCTTGGAATAGACGGCGGCGTGGCGGGCATGCACCGACGCGCAATAGATGCAGCCGTTCAGTCGCGACGTCGCGGTCGCCGCCAGCTCGCGCTCGGCGCGCGGCAGGCCCGCCTGCGGATTGTAGAAGATGTCCTTGTCGGTGCGGGTGCGCGCCTCGAGGATGTCCGGGTCGCGCGCCAGCAGACGAAAATAGGGTGACTTCAGGCGCGCCGCGTCGACCAGGCTCTCCTTCTGGCGCGACGTCAGCGCTTCTTCCGCCGCGGGCTCGAGCCAGGGCAGCCAGTCGAGCTGGTCGCGAGTGAAGACGGCGGGCTCGGCATGCGCCGGCGGGGTCAGGGTCTTCTCGGTCATGCAGCCCTCGCATTCAGGGCCTTGAGGCCTGCGATGACGCGGATCTGGAAGGCGAGGAAGGAGATGAGCTGGGAAAGCGTGACGATGTCGGTGGTCGACCAGCCTGCGTCGAGCATGGCCTGCAGCGACGCCGGTGCCGCATCGCGCGGATGGAACACAAGCATGTGCGTGTGCTCGAACGCAGTCGCGAGCCGTCGCCCGAGGATATGCCGCGCCGTCGGGCCGACACCATAGACCATGCCCTCGCTGTTCTCGAGGCTGAGCGGTCCGGCGGGATAATGACCGTAGGGCCCGTGCGTCCTGGCCTCGAAAACCTCGGACGCCACGGCGACCTGCAGTTCCGGCGACGCGCCGGTCTCGACAAGCTGCTCCTTGTAGAACTCCCGTGTCTCCTCCTGTCCGTGCAGTCCGGCGACGAAGGCCGCGACCGCGAAGCGCTCCTGGAGCGTGAAGCTGCCCGGACCCTTCGGCGCGAACAGCGCGTCGTAGCTCGCCTGCGCGTGCTTGCGTGCCTCGGGTCTGTTGTCGCGAGCCCTGTCCAGCGGCGATCCGTCGGCAAGGGCGGCCAGGCGGCCGATCACGTCCGTCATGCTACTCTCCGCGCGCCTTCCGAACGGCCCGGCGACCAGCCGAGTGCAGGCGCCACCTTCTCGGCAAAGAGCTCGATCGAACGCAGGATGTAGGGATGCGGCGGATCGATCGAATGGACCTGCATGGTAAGATCAGTTGCGCGCCGGAGCGTGTCGTCGGACCGCAGCGAGGCGACCACCTCGTCGACCGTGCCGACATGCACGTCCATGGCGGTGATGATGTCGCCCACCAGATTGCCCGAGGCCAGGTCGCCCGTGGCCGCCAACCGATGGCGCATGCGGATCAGGCCCTTCTCGGCCAGCCGCATGGCCTCCGCATGATCGTCGGCCACGAACACGGTGCGCGAAGCGAGGATTCGCGGCGCGCGTCCCTTGGGCAAGGCTTCGAGATAGGCGTCGATCATCGGGTTCTGGATGTCGGCGAGGGAGGCGCCCAGCGCGTCCGGCGCGCGCGGTTGGGTGCGCGAAAGCATGAGTCCATCGCCCGCGAGGCCGGCCCGACGGGCACCCGCCACGGTAAAGGTCGCCTGCCAGATCCGTTCGACCAGCGGCGGATTGGCCGGATAAAGATGATCACCGCCCGGCAAGGGCCGGTTGGCGAGCGCAGTGCGCAGCAGGTCGAGATGGTGGTCGAACAGGCTGTGCCGGTCGTTGCTGTCGAGCCCGAAGGCGGCGAAGGCGGTCATGTTGCCGCCCGGACCAACTCCGAGCTCGAGGCGGCCCCCGGTCATCAGGTCGAACACCGACGCATCCTCGGCGACGCGGATCGGCAGCTCGAGCGGCAGCGTGACGATGCCCGTGCCGAGCCGAATGCGCGGCGTCCGGGCGGCGACATGTGACAGAAAAACAAGGGGAGCCGGCAGCCCACCCTCGCTCTCGTGGAAATGATGCTGGGCAATCCAGGCGGAATCGAAACCGAAGCGCTCGGCATGGGCGATCTGCGCGGTGGCCAGCCGGTAGCGCTCGGCGGCATCGGTTTCGTCGAGCAACCGGGTGAAAAAGCCGAGCCGTCGGATGGAGATATTCGCGGTCATTGCTGCCAACTTCGCTCGGAAGGCAGGGCAGATGCAAGCCGCAGTGTTGCGCGCGAATGCGGGCCGCCTAGCCGCCCAGCAGCGCGGGGGCGGCCTTGATCTCCTGCCGCTCGACCTTCTTCACGATCTCGGTGAGCTTGGCATGGGTCGGTGCGGGCACGCCGATGTAGGTGCCGCGCTCGGCGATGTAGCCGTTCATGAACTCGATCTCGGTGCGGCGCCCCTTGCGGATGTCCTGTGCCATGGAGGGACGCTGGATGTCGGCGCGCGGGTTCGGGTTGATGTTGGAGCCGGGCCGCATGATCGTCTCGATCTCGTCGAGCGCCGACTTGTCGCCTTCCGACGCCTTGGCCAGCGTCTCGGGTTCCATCTTGCCGATCTTCTCGATGTGGTAGCCCAGCGCTTGGCCCACCCGCACGGCCTCGCCGCCGAGCTTGATGGCGAAGCGGCGAATCGCGTCGTTGCGGTCGCAGTCGGTGCCGGTGAGGCCCGTGGCGGCCGAGACGCCGTTCTTCATGCCGTTCTGGCAAAGCTTGGACCAGCGTTCGCCCCAGAGGTTGGTCGTCGTCTTGGCGCTGTCGATGCGGCCGACCATGTCGCGCAGCTCCTCGACGCGCCTGGTGATGCGGCCGTGAACTTCGCCGACCCGGAACACTGTATGCTTGTCACCGCCCTTGGCGACGGTGCGGCGGATACGGGCGGGCTCGTACATGTCGACCGAGATCAGCGACGCCACCATTCCCACCGTCTTGCCCCAGCCGACCACGCCTGCGATGCGCTCCTCGTTCAAACAGTTCTGCAACGACACGACGTAGCCGTCCGGCGCGAGATATTGCTTGATCAGTGCCGTCGCCCATTCCGTGTCGTAGGACTTCATCGACACGAAGGCGATGTCGACCGGTTTCTGCCGCGCGAGCTCCTGCATCTCGGTAAGATGCATGGTCTTGGCGTTCCTGACCGTGAACTTCTCTTCCGGCGTCACGCCGTCGAGCTCCAGCCCACGGCTGCGGATCGTCTCGATGTTCTCCGGCCAGAAATCGATCAGGGTGACGTCTTCGCCCGATTTGGCGAGATAGCCGCCGACATAGCC
This sequence comes from Reyranella sp., assembly GCF_036558665.1. Classification (GTDB taxonomy): domain Bacteria; phylum Pseudomonadota; class Alphaproteobacteria; order Reyranellales; family Reyranellaceae; genus Reyranella. Next base: position 7,492 of record NZ_DATBFE010000005.1, read on the forward strand.
ACCCAGCGCCCCGACTCCGACGACCGCGATCCGCTTGCCCATATGCCGTGCTCCCTAGGCTGCCGGCAGCCGGGCGAGGAACGCCTCGACTGCCTGATTGAAAAGTGCGGGCTGATGCAGATTGGCGGCGTGGCCCGCGTCGGGAATGACCGCCTTGGTCGCTCCCTTGATCTTGGCCGCCATGTAGTCGGTGGCGGCGAGGAAGTTGGTGTCGTTGGCGCCGACCAGCGCCAGCGTCGGCACGGCGACCTTGTCCAGTGACTGGATCACCCGATCGTTCTGCTGGGCCAGCATGCCGCGCGCGGCACGCGCGAGGCCCGTCGCGTCGCGATGCCGGGTGAGCTTGACCTCGTCGCTGGCATTGAGCGCGGCGAGGCCATTGGCGTCGAATGCGTCGGCCCGCCTGTGCGCCGTCTCGTTCCACCTGATGCGCGCCTCGTCCTTCTTGAAGCCGGGCCCGGTGTCGAACAGCATCAGCGCGCGCACGCGTTCGGGATGGCTGGCGTTGAAGGCAAGCGACATGTAGCCGCCCAGCGACAGGCCGGCGACGATCGCCTTTGCGGCCCCCGCCTTGTCGAGCAGGGCCAGCATGTCGCCCACCGTCAGCGCCTCGGAATAGAGGCCGTCGTCTGCGGGATAGTCGCTTTCGCCATGGCCACGCATGTCCCAGACGATGACCTGGTAGCGGTCCTTCAGTGCCGCCACCTGGCCATCCCACATGCGGCTGGTCGAGCTGTAGCCGTGGCTCAGCAGGATCGTCGGTCCCCCTTTGCCTTGAGCAGGGCCGTGGATCTCGTAGTGGATCTTCACGCCGTCCCGGTCGAGGCTCGCCATCATTCCTTCACGCGCGGTTCGGCGCGTGCCTTCTCGAGGTAGCGGTCGGCATCCTCCTGCAGGAGCAGTCGGTCCCTGATCAGTTGATCGACGACAGCCTGCACCTGCGCGACGTAGTCGGCGCGGTTCCTGTAGCGCTGGGCGATCTTGTCGGCGGGAAAGGCGAAATAGCTTCCGTCACGGTCCGCGAGCTCGCCTCGCGGATAGGGCGGCTTGTATTCGTTCCAGCCGGTGTAGGTTGCCAGCGGCACGGCGATATCGGGCAGCCGAACGCCCGCGATCTCGTTGCCGTCGGCATCGACGCGGCAGACCAGCGTACGATACGCGCGCCCGGCGGGCTTCGGGTCGACCCAATCGCCGGACGGCGCTACCTCATTGGCGACCGTCACCACGGCGGCTCCCGGAATAGCCGGAAATCCCGTCTTGTCGGGCTCGACCAGCGTGCCGTCGCCGAGCGTCGGCACGCGGCTCGCGGGCGGGGCCTTGCCGGAAGTCACCCATTCGTCCAGGGCGATCAGCAGCGCGCGCACCGCCGGCATGGGGCTGTGCGGATTGCGCGGGTTCCTGTTGGGCCCCGGATCGGTGGTGGCGCCGACCCGGCCACCGTGCTGTGTTCCCGCGATCATGTAGACGCGGGAGTTTTCCGGCAGGACGACATCCTTCATGCCGAGCGGATCGGTGGTAAGGAGCGAGGCGCCCTTCTGCCAGTACTCGGTCGAGGTGTCAGTCTCGATCAGCCTGGGGTCGCAGCCGTCGCCGCGGAACAGCGCACCCTTTTGACCTGTCATGCGGTCTTCAAGGACCGCCGTCGAGAAGGGGAACCAGGCCTCGGGAAAGCCGTGATCCTCGTGCTGGGTGTTGGTGCGCGCGGGCTGGCCAAACGGCACATTGAAGAAGATGCGCCCGACACCGGCCGTGTGCGTATGGATGCCGTCGAAGACCTTGCGGCCCTGTTCGTCGCGATTGAAGCCGGCACTGATGTGGTGGCGCAGATAGCGGCCCCCCTGAGAGAAGCCGATTGCAAGCGCATGGCTGATCGGCCGGCCGGTCGCGGCGACCGCTGCGGGATTGTATTTCAGATGGCTGACGAGATCGCGCGTGGCGGCGAAGCCCAGCCCTTGGACCTTCGGATCCTTGGCCTCGTAGTGGAACTCGTAGAGGAAGCCCGGCTTTGGCTTCGTTCCCTCGCACAACCTGATCGCTCGGCGGTCGACGAAGGACCACTCGCCGGGCGGCATCTCAAGCGGCGGGTCGGAGGCGCGCTCGCGCACCGTCAGCCGGGCGCGCGATTGGTCGAGCGTCGCCGCCTCGTGGGAAAGCTTGAATGCCTCCAGCGCACCGACGCGGGTGCCGGAGACGTATTCCTCGCGCACGCGCTGGACAATCGGCCGCCCGTTGTCTGTCGCAACCGGCGCCGTCAGCGCCAGGCCGGAGTTGGCGCGCGGTGCGTCGGGATCCCATCCCGACCAGACGAGAGTGAAGCCACGCCGCAATGGAAAGCCGTTGCCGACGTCGGCCACGGCCCTGGGATCGTTCATGCCCTGCGGCCCGTCGGCGATATTGCCGAACAGCATCTTGCGGCCGCGATTGGTCGCTTCGTAGAGGATACGGCCGTTTCCCCTGGTCGCATCCTTGGGCCGCAGGATGTAGAAATCGGTCGAATATTCGACCTCGCCGGTCGCATTGCGCGGCGCCTTGTCGAGAAGGGCGATGGCCTTGTTCGCCGGATCGCCGGGATCGACCGCGCCCATGGCCCTGCCAATCACGCGCTCGTAGCTGCCGACCGCGCCGAAAGAGGCGCCGTCGGCCAGCGGTTCGACTTTCTGGATTTCGAGCGACAAAAGCACGGGATGCTCGAGCGGTCAGGGCGCCGGAAAGTTCAGCTCCACGCCGATGCCGTCGGGATCGTAGAGGAAGATCTGCGCCGCGCCGGTGCGCGGCACGATCTGCTCGCGGAATTTGACGTTCTTGGCCTTGAGCCGGGCGCGCACGCCCTCGATGTCGGTGGCGGCGAAGGCGATATGGTCGAAACGGCCGGTGTCCTCGAACTTTTTCTTCGTGCCACGCACGACGATGCCTTCGCGCGGCTGACGATCGCCGAGCAGATGCACGGTGGCGACGCCGCCGGAGTAGAGCCAGTAGCCGGGGAAGCCGAGCGGTGGCCGGTCGCCGTTCTCGAGCCCCAGCACGTCGCAGTAGAAGCTCCTGGTGACCTCGAGATCGGACGGCTCGATCGTATAGTGCTGCAGGGCGCCAAGCGGCATTGTTCGCTCCCTAGACGAAGGTGAGGTCGGCGTCAGCACCCATCATCCAGGCGCCGACGGTTTCGAAGTGGCTGAGTCGGCCCTGGAGCTGCTGGGTCACGGTGTGCATGTCGCGGAATCGCCGCTCCAGCGGATGGCTCTCGAAAATCGCGGTGGCGCCGGCGGCGTTGTAGGCGAAGTCGACCGCCTCGCGCGCCTTGTGGATCGCATTGGTCGAGGCGCCGCGAACGATGATGCGCTGCTCGACCGTGATCGTCGCGCCGGCCGACAGGTCCTTCCAGATCGCAGCCATGGATTGCAGAAGGTAGGCGCGCGCCGATCGAACGTTGATCTCGGCCTGCGCGAGATTGGTCTGTACGACGGCATTGTCGCGGATAGGACTCTTGTGGCCGCGCGGCACCTTGTTGCGCGCTACATCGACGAAGCAGTCGAGGGCACCCCGCGCGATGCCGAGCGCCACGCCGGCAAAGCCCACCTGGTAGCAGGTCGAGGCCGACATGCGGTAAAGCGGGCCCGGCTCGCGGCATTCCCTCTCGAAGTCCCGGGTGATGGAATGATCGGCGCGTACGAAATGGTCGTTGAGCGCAAACTGGTCGCTCGCCGTGCCGCGCAGGCCGACGACATTCCAGATGTCGGTCCACTCTACCCCCTCGGTGCGGACCAGCATGGTGCGTTCGATCTGCTTGCCGTTCGCGTTTTGGCGCGGGGAGCCGTCGGCCTTGTAGATCGGGCAATGGGCGCCGAGCCACGTGGCATGGCGCCCGCCCGAGGCGAAGGCCCAGACGCCGGTCACCTTGTAGCCACCTTCGCACTCGACGGCCTTCACCCGCGGGCCGGGGCCCCAGGCCAGAACGGCGCGCGGATCGTTGCCGAAGATCGCCTGCGCGACGGGCAGGTCGAGATAGGCGGCAGCCATGGCGCAGCCGCCGGCCTGGCTCAGGCACCAGGCCGTGGAAGCATCGCTCCTCGCGATGGCCTCGATCACATGGAAAAACGTCACGGGATCGGTCTCGAGTCCATTGGACGAGCGCGGCAGCAAGAGCCGGAACAGCCGCGCCTCGTGCAGCTTGTCGAGCAGGGCGGGCGGCAGCCGGCGCGTCTCCTCGATCTCGCTCGAAGCAGCTTCGACAGCCGGACGCAAGGCCTCGGCCCGCGTGATCACGGCCTGATCCCCGGCGAGATCAGCGGAAGTCGGAATGAGCGTATCCAAGTCGGTCCTCTCCGAACGCAGGCACCAAGTCGCGCTCGCAGCCGATTGCTCAACGGGTCCGCGGGTCGGTCTAGATGCCCCAGAAATAATAGACCACCGCGGCCGCGAGGGGCCAGCCGGATGCCCGGATCAAGACGACTGGCTCGCGACTTCGTTTGCCCCTCGAAACGTCGCGCTGCATTGCAGCGAATGGCTTGCTAGGAAGACGGATCCTGAGGCCGCTTCGGAGGAGCAATCACAATGCATTGGAACGATCGCCGCCGGCGCTTCCGCGATCTTCTCGCCGGAGAGCGCTGCGTCCATCCCGCTTCACTCCATGACGCGATCTCCGCGCGCATCGCCGAGGATCTCGGCTTCGAGGTCGGCATGTTGGCGGGCTCGGTGGCTTCGATGGCGGTGCTGGGCGCGCCCGATCTGATCGTGCTGACGCTGTCGGAGTTCGCATCCCAGGCCTACCGCATCAATCGCGCCGGCAATCTGCCGCTCCTGGTCGACGCCGATCACGGCTACGGCAACGCGCTCAGCGTCAAGCGCACCATCGAGGAGCTGGAAACCGCAGGGGTCTGCGCGCTCAGCATCGAGGACACCGAGCTGCCCCAGCCGTTCGGCACATCCGGACCGCATCTGGTCAGCCTCGCCGAAGGCGTGGGCAAGATGAAAGCCGCACTTGCCGGCCGTCAGGATCCGATGCTCTGCATCGCCGGCCGCACCGCCGCCGTCCGGATCTCGGGCCTCGACGATGCCATCGCGCGGGGCAAGGCCTACGAGGGGGTGGGCGTCGATGCGCTGTTCTTCGTCGGCATCAGAACGCGGGCCGAGCTCGATGCGGTCTCGGCGGCGACGACGTTGCCGCTCATCCTGGGCGGCGCTTCGGCCGAGCTCACCGATCTTGGCTATCTGGCGTCGCGCCGAGTGCGGATCGCGCTGCAGGGCCACCAGCCGTTCGCCGCCGCCGTGAAGGCCGTGCACGACACCCTGAAAGCCCTGCGCGACGGAACGCCATCCGGCAAGCTAACCGGCCTCGCCGATGCCGAGCTGATGAAGCGGGTGACGCGTGACGCGGATTACACAAGGTGGACGACGGCATTCCTGTCCTGAGTCGCCCGACTTGGTGAGCCGAAGGCTCAGCGTCTCATACTCTGCTTTTGAGCCGAAGAGGTCCGGTCGCCACCGGCCGAGCGGGGAAATCCTGACGGTCTCCCGGGCTCGGGCATCTCATCGGCGGTGCCGCCGTGATCGGATTGCTGGCTGAAGGCGTCGTGCGTCAGCATCCGGCGTACGGCGGCATCATGTCCAGGATTGAGCTTGTCGGGGACAGGCTTTGCCATGGCAGCACCCGTGTGAGGTCAAACACCAGCGCGAACAGCGCCCCTATATAGCGCGCCCCGCGACATTTGTGGATAGGGGACCGGCGCAATCGTCCCGGCATGCGTTCCGCTCCTCAAGATACTTAGCCAGTGACAGGCCAGGGACAAACGTCTTGAGTCGGCGCCATGGCAAATCTCTTCGATCTCTCCGGCAAGGTTGCGCTGGTGACCGGCGGCAGCCGCGGTTTGGGCTACCAGATGGTCAAGGCCTTCGCCCAGAATGGGGCCGATGTCTTCATCACCAGCCGCAAACGTGAAGCCTGTGAGAAAGTCGCGGCCGAAGTGCAGGCGCTGGGGCGTCGAGCTGCGGCCCACGCCTGCAATGTCGCCAACTGGCACGAGCTCGAGGGCCTGGTGGAGGCCGCTTATGGTGCCTTCGGCAAGCTCGATATTCTGGTGAACAATGCCGGCTCCTCGCCGCTCGCGCCTTCGTCTCTGGAGACGCCCGAGCAGCTCTTCGACCGCATCGTATCGCTGAACTTCAAGGGGCCGTTCCGCTTGATGTCGCTGGTCGGCAGCCGCATGGCGGCAGGTGAGGGAGGCTCGATCATCAACATCTCGAGCGCCGGCGCGTTGCGGCCCCGGCCGCAGATCGCGCCCTACGCCGGCGCCAAGGCGGCGCTCAATGCCATCACCGAGGCTTTCGCCTTCGAGTACGGGCCCAAGGTGCGGGTGAACACCATCTCGCCCGGGCGCTTCCTCACCGATGTGTCGAAAGCCTGGAGCGACGAGCACAAGCTCAACAGCACGGCGGCGCTCAGGCGCAGCGGCCGCCCCGAAGAGATCGTCACGGCTGCACTCTATCTCGCCTCGCCGAGATCGAGCTTCACCACAGGATCGGTCGTGCGCGTCGATGGAGGAATTGCCTGATGAAGATGAAAGCTGCCGTCCTCACCGTCTGCGGGGCGTCCCGTCCGTTCGCCAAGAGCAAGCCCATAGAGGTGTGCGACGTCGATCTCGATCCGCCCGGCGAGGGCGAGGTGCTGGTGAAGGTGGGCGGTGGCGGGCTCTGCCATTCGGATCTGTCGATGATCAACGGCGACCGGCCGCGGCCGACGCCGATCGTGCTCGGACATGAAGGGTCGGGCGAGATCGTCGAGGTCGGCGCGGGCGTGCACGACGTCAAGGCGGGCGACCACGTTTGCTTCACCTTCAACGTGAGTTGCGGCCGCTGCCGGCGCTGCCTCGAAGGCCGGCCCTATATCTGCGAGCGCGCGATTGCGCCCCGGGCTGCCGGCCAGCTCCTGTCGGGCCATCACCGGCTACATCTGGACGGCAAGCCTGTGCATCACCACTCCGGCGTCTCCTGCTATGCCGAGTACGCGGTCGTCGATCGCGGCTCGGTGGTCGTCATCGACGATAGCCTTCCCCTTGACGTTGCCGCGCTTTTCGGCTGCGCGGTAGTGACGGGCGTCGGCGCCGTCGTGAACACCGCCCAGATCCAGCCGGGCAGCTCGGTCGCGATCGTGGGCCTGGGGGGCGTCGGCCTGAGCGGCTTGCTGGGGGCTGTGCTCGCGGGCGCCGGCAGGATCGTGGCCATCGATCTCTCCGACGAGAAGCTCGGTCTCGCCCGGCAACTCGGCGCCACCTACACGGTGAACGCCGGCGATGCCGACCACGTCCAGCAGGTGCGCGATCTCACCGGGGGTGGCGTCGACTATGCGTTCGATTTTGCTGGCACCATCAAGGCCATGGAGACCGCGTATCTGGCCACCCGCTGGGGCGGCACGACCGTCTCGGCCGGCCTGTCGCCGATCACCTCCGACTTCTCGTTCAAGCAGAGTCTGCTCGTGAGCGAGGAGAAGACCATCAAGGGCAGCTACATGGGAAGCTGTGTGCCGGTGCGCGATATCCCGCGCTTCATCGCTCTCTACCAGCAGGGCAAGCTGCCGGTGGATCGGATGGTGAGCAAGCGCATCGGCTTTGCCGAGCTGAACGAGGGCTTTGACCGGCTGCAGGAGGTCGCGACCGTGCGCCAGGTTCTGGTGCCGCACGGCTGAGACGTCGAAAGGCGGCCGACCTTCTGGTCCGCCGCCTCACGCGCCGGCCGATCAAGGAACGTGGATGCTGAAGTTGATGCCCGGTTCGGCGCCGTAGACGACGGGCGGCGGGGAATAGCCGTAGTTGTACGGCGTGCCGTACACCACCGGCGGCGGCTGATAGTGATAGCCGTAGAAGTGGTGATGGTCGCGCCAACGGTCATCGTCGTCGCGCCAACGACCGTCATGCCACCAGCGCGCGCTGGCCGGCGCCGCCAGGCCAGCCAGCGCAACCAGCGCAAGCGCGGCCGCCAATCCGATTTGCTTTCTCATAGCCTGCCTCCTCGGCGTCAACCCTGAGAGGGAGATTTCGCATGCGACGGGCCGAAATTCATGAACACCTGGTCGGCGTTCTTCTTCTGCGCCGCGGGCATCGAATCGTAGAGCGAATCGAAGGCGTCGGTGACCTTCTTCAACCCATCAAGATGGGCCTTGGTGAACTCCTGATAGGTCTTCAGATCGTCGACCGCCGTCATGTTCGTCATCTTGGCCCGCTTTTCCTTGACCAGTTTGTCCATCTGGGCGGCGTTGTCCCGCATGGCCTCCGCGACCTTGCTCCACTTGGCTTCCTGGTCGGGCGTAATCTTGAGCGCGGTCTTGAGCTGGCTGATGCGCTGCTCGACGGTTTCGGGCTTGCTGCTGGTCGCGGCGGCGGCGGCCGGAGGCTTCGAGGTCGGGCTCTGAGCCATCGACAGGCCGGCCGAACTTGTCAGCATCGCGGCGCCAATCAGCGAAGCGGCGACGATCGAACGGGGCAGAAACGAGACGTTCATGGCATTTCCTTTCCGAAGGGAATGGCGTTGCCGCGCGGGATCTGACAGGGCGGCCGTCGCCGAGGAAACGTGCGCCCTTGCTGAGGGGTTGCCCGCATCGGGAGCTGGACCTGCGACCGTATTGGGGCAGGTGCGGCGTCGGCAGGATGCGCCGGATTTAGCGGATCTCGAAGCCGAGGGTCGCCAGCGCCGTCCGCATCCGTTCCCGGCCGTTCATCGACCTGATCGGCCCCAGCCGGTTCAGCACGCGCTGGGTCCAGGTCGCGGCCTGCAATTCGTGACGCTGCGAGAACACCGCCATTTCGGCATCGTACGGCGATCGCAGGGCCGCTTCCCGTCCGACGGCGTAGTGCTCGCGGTGGAGCACGATGCCTTGCGGCAGACGCGGCTTCACCTCACCGGCAGCCTCGGCCATGGCGTATCCGACACAAAGGCCGAACACCACGAACGAGCGCTGTGGCAGCCCAAGCAGCCCGGCCACGCGCACCGGATCGTTGCGCATGGCGCCGATATAGACCGTGCTGAGGCCGAGCGACTCGGCGGCGACCACCGCATTCTGCGCGGCAAGCGCCACGTCGATGCAGGCGACCATGAAGGTCTCCAGCCAGGGCATGCACTCGAAATCGGCCTTCTGCTCTTCGGAGATGCGCTGATTGCGCGCCATGTCGGCGACCCAGGCGATGAAGAGCGGGCATTGCTCGATATGCTTCTGACCGCCGGCAATCTCGGCCAGCGCCTTCTTCGTGGAAGGATCCGTCACCGCAATGGCCGACCACCATTGCATATTGGAGCTGGTGGCGGCCGACTGTGCGGCGGCGATCAGCGTTTCGAGGGTGCCGGCCGGCACCGGGTCCGCTCTGTAGGCCCGCACCGACCGGTGCTCGAGCAGGCGCGTAATGGTCTCGTTCCATGGCCCGACACTTGGTGCCGCAGCGCCATAGCGTCGGCGGAGCGAGGCCTCCCTGTCCAGGTGTTCGGCTGTCAGCGCGTCCATGCGGTGCTTCCTTGCGGCTTATGGCGCGTGACGGCGGTCACCAGCGCGAGAAGGATGAAGGCGACGACGATGGCATAGATCGTCTGCGGACGATCGTGGTCCATCAGCCAGCCGTAGCTGAGCGGGGCGATCATGCCGCCGAGATTGAAGCCGGTACTCACGAAGCCGAAGACCTTGCCGAACGAACCGGGCGGTGTGACGGCCCGCACCATCATGTCGCGGCTGGGCTGGATCATGCCGTTCAACAGGCCGCCGATCGACATCACGATGATCAGGACGATGCCAGGAAGCGCGAACCAGCCCATGAGGATCGCCATGGTCGAGGTGAAGGCGAAGCCGACAGCCGCCACGCGTTCGTGATGCGGCGTGCGGTCGGCGACGATGCCGCCCAGCAGCACGCCGAGCGCACTCATCAACAGGAAGCCCGACAAAGCGACGTTCGAGATCGCGGCTGGTGTGCCATGCAGCGCCTGCTGGCTCACCACCGTGTAGGTCTGGATGCCGCCGTTGGCCATCGCAAGACAGAGGAAGAAAAAGAGGTTGCGCAGGATCGGAGCGCTCAGCAGAAGGTCGAGCCCGACCTTGTGCTCTGTCTTCCTGGCGGTGACAGCCGGCTTGCGAGTTGCTTTCGGCAGAACGTGACCGGCGACCACCAGCAACATCGCCGCGGCGAAGGAAAGGACGGCAGCCGCGAGAAAAGCGCCATGCCAACCCCAGATCGCGGCACAGCCGATGACGAAGGCGGGCGTTACCCCGCTGCCGGCATAGCCGGCGAAAGTATGGATCGAGAACGCCTTGCCGATGCGCTTGCCGTCGATCGTGGCCGACAGGATCGAATAATCCGCGGGATGGTACACGGTGTTGGCGACGCCGAGCAGGGCGTAGGCGATGATGAAGGCCCAATAGTCCGGCAGGAGGGCGGCGAGCGCGATTGCGACCGCGCCCACGAGCAGGCCCGCGGTCAGCATGGCGCGCGGTCCGATGCGGTCCACCAGGAAGCCGGCCGGCGTCTGCAACAGCGCCGAGGCGACGTTGAAGGCGGTCAGCGCAAGCGCAATGTCAGTGTAGCTGACGCCGAAGGCTTCGCGGACCTGCCCGAAGATCGGTGGCAGCAGCATGATGTGGACGTGGCTCACGAAATGCACGGCGGCGATCAACGACACCACCTTGGCGTCCTTGCGCCAGCCTTCGGCCAATTCGGGGCCGGCCGCGAGACCGAGCGGTTCACTCGTCGATGACATTGACCTTCAAAGTCCCGATGCCGGAGATCTCGACCTCGACGTTGTCGCCCGCCTTCATCCAGAGCGGAGGCTTGCGGCCGAGCCCCACCCCGTCGGGAGTGCCGGTCGCGATCACGTCGCCCGGCTCGAGCCATGTAACGGTTGACAGATACTCGATGATGGTCGCGACGTCGAAAAGCATATGGTCCGTCGTGTCGTGCTGTACGACGGCGCCGTTCAAGCGTGTAGTGAGCTCCAGCGCCTGCGGGTCCGCAATGACATCGGCCGTCACCATCCATGGTCCGAGCGGCCCGGTTGCCGGGAAGTTCTTGCCTGCGGTCACGGAATGCTTCTGGAAGTCGCGCACGCTCGCATCGAGGAAGCAGGTGTAGCCCGCGATGACCGAGGACGCCTGCGCGCGCGGCACATGCCTGCATCGTTCGCCGATCACCACAGCGAGCTCGCCTTCGAAGTCGAAGGCGATCGAGGCGCTCGGACGGACGACACTTCCACCGGACGCAACCAGCGTATTGTGCAGGCGCGAGAACACGCTCGGCTGTGCCGGCCGCTCCCGACCGACCTCGCCGACATGACTTGCATAGTTGAGGCCAACACAGAGGATCTTGTCGGGATTGGGAATAACCGGCATCAACTCGACCGCGTCCAGAGCGAAGTCGGCCTTCTGGTTCCTCGACGCGGCCGCAAGGCCAGGCAGCGCCTTGTCGGCGATCGCGTCACGCAGCGTCTTCCAGCGCCCATCCATCCGCTTCGAGAGATCAACGACGCCATCCTCGACGACCGCGCCGAACTTCGGTGCGCCCGCATGGCGGAAACTGGCCAACCGCATCGACCGACCTTGCCAGCAGGCCTCGAGGTGTCAAGCCACGGAGAGGTGATGCCGCCTCTTCAGGCCGCCCGCGAACGTGGTCTCGCCGGGTAGGTGCATTCGGCCAGCGACGTCCTGTCCAGTTCCGCGAGGAACGCCTCCCGTGCGGCGGCGAGGCGCTTTCGGAGCCGGCAACGCGGCGTAAGCAGGCAGTTGCCACCGTCGGCGCGGAAGCACTCGACGATCGGTTGATCGTCCTCGAGATCGCGCACGACCTGACCCAGCGTGATCGATTGCGCGGTGCGCGCAAGCTGGAAGCCGCCGCCGGCGCCACGTTGCGTCCGAACATAGCCTGCGTCAGCCAATCGACGAACGACCTTGATCAAATGGTGGCGCGAGATCGCGAACTCGGTAGCAACCTCGTCTGTCGTGAACGAGCGATCGGGCTCGCCGGCCAGGCGCATCAGGGCGCGCAGACCGAAATCGGTGAAGGCTGTGAGGCGCATCGTCGCTCCCTGTGAATAGGCATTGTAAATACCTATTTGGCCAAGTCAAATAGGCATCATGAATACCGATTTGTTGCGCGCAGACATTGTGGCGCGGACCGGAATCGACGAGGGGATGATCGAACGGCTGGTCCACAACTTCTACGCAAACGTGCGCGAAGATGCTCTCCTGGGGCCGGTCTTCGAAGCGCGTGTCGACGACTGGACCACTCACCTTGCCCGCATGTGTCGCTTCTGGTCGTCGGTGGCCCTGATGTCGGGAGCCTACAGCGGAAATCCCATGGCCAAGCACGTCCGGCTCCCGGTCGATGCGGCGCATTTCGACCGGTGGCTGGAACTGTTCGAACAGAGCGCCGCGCAGATCTGTCCGCCCATGGCGGCGGCGCACTTCATCGAACGCGCCCGACGCATCGCGCAGAGCCTCGAGCTCGGCATTGCCGTGGCAGCCGGCGCGATGCCGGCCAGAGGTGCGCGCTTCTACCGTGACGACATCCCCGCATCCATCGATGGAGAGCAGCATGACGATCCAGGCCAATGATCTTTACACCCGCGAGCGCACGGTGGGCGAAATTGCTGCCAGCTTGCCGGGCGCGACCGCGGTCTTCCGCCGCTTCGGTCTCGACTTCTGCTGCAAGGGCGACATTGCCCTCGACGAGTCGGCGCGGCATCACGGCATCGACGTGAGCGAGGTCGAGGAGGCGCTGGCGGAGCTTCCGCGCGATGGAAAGGCCGAGGCACCGTCGGCGACTGTGGAGCTGATCGAGCATATCCTCGCCCGCTATCATGAGGTCCATCGCCGGGAGCTGAAGGAGCTGGTGCGACTTGCGCGCAAGGTCGAGCAGGTCCATGCGGGCAACCCCGCCGTACCGCGCGGCCTTGCCGACCTCCTGGACCGGACGGCGCGCGAGCTCGAGCAGCATATGGGCAAGGAGGAGTTGATCCTCTTCCCGGCCATGGCGCGGGCCATGCCAGGCCTGGACGCTCCGATCGCCTGCATGCGCCACGAGCATGACGATCATGGCCGGACGCTGCAGGAGCTCGAGGCGCTGACCAACGGTTTCACGGTTCCGGCCGGTGCCTGCCGCACCTGGCAGGCGCTCTATGCCGGCGTCTCCAAGTTGGCCGACGATCTGAGGCAGCACATCCACCTCGAGAACAACGTCCTGTTCCCGAGATTTGCCCGGCGCTAGCCGGTCAAGTCAGCAAGCGCGCGAGCGCCGGCGACAGTCCGACGCTTTCGACCGGCGCAGGCAATGAATGTCTGCCGGCCTCGGCCTTCGCGGGCTTCTGCCCGGCCAGGCTCTCGGCCATCGTGACCGCACAGGCGATGCCGTCCAGAAGCGGGATGTCGACTGCGCCCTTGAGCTCGTCGGCAAGGCCGGCCAGTCCCGCACCGCCCAGGATGACGACATCGGCGCGGTCCTCTGCCAGGCAGGCCCGGCAGCCTTCCGCGAGCAACGCCATCGCCGCCTCGGGGTGGCGTGCGACGTCCACACCCGTCGGGGCCACAGTGCGCACCGAGGCGAGACGCGGGGCAAGACCGTGGCTTGCAACGAACTCCTCGAGCATCGGTTTCCACCGCTCGCCCCCGGTGACGATTGAAAAGCGTTGGCCGAGCGTGGAAGCCTGCAGGATAGAAGCTTCCGCCAGGCCCACCACCGGCACCTTCGACATCTCCTTGAGGGCTGCCAGCCCGGGATCACCGAAGCAGGCCAGAATCACGACGTCCTTCGGACCATTGTCGTTCGCCAGCGCATCGACGGCGGCATGGCCGGCGATTGCGTAACCCACGCGCGATCCGATGTGGCGCGGCCCGAAGGTGGCGGTAGTTGCCCGCACGTTTGTGCCCTCGCGGCTAAACCGCCGGGCTGTCGTCAGAACCAGATCGGTGATCGAGGCCGTCGTATTGGGGTTGATCAGCAGCAGGTCTGTCATAGCTGCATGATCTCCTTCAGCCGCGCCACGTCGTGGTTCTCGCCGATCGAAAGCGCGCAGATGCGCGACACATGCGTCATCGGCAGTCCGCTTTCTTTTCTCCACGCATTGAGCTGATCCTGTGCCGCGCGCAGGTCCTTCTTCGACGTTGCCGTGGCGCTGAGCGGCACCCCGGCATCGCGAAGGCAGAGCAGGACATCGCCCGACAGCACGAACGCATCCCAGCCGAGAAAGCGCAGCAGGTACTGGCCGCTATGGCCGCCGAGCCGCGAGCCTCGCCTCGCGAGAACGTCCAGAAGGCCAACCTGATCGTCGACCGGCCACCTGGCGATGAACTTGCCGAAGCTGCCGTGCTCGGCCGCGATCTCAGTCACGAACCGCGCGTTCTCGCGCACCGAGCGGATCTTCTGTGGATTGCGCACGATGCGCTTGTCGGACGCGAGCTTCTCCCAGAACTCCGCGGGCTGGAACAGCAACTGCTTTGGACTGAACTCGAGAAAGGCTTCCTCGAACCCCGGCCATTTCTTGTCGATCACCTCCCAGACGAAGCCGGCCGAGAAGACGCGGCAGGCCATTTCCGACAGCACGCGATCGTCGCCGAGCTTCGCCAACGCCTTGTGGTTCGGCGTGTTCGGCAGGAGGCTTGCCAAAACCTTGTCACCGCCCTTGCGCCCGGCCGCGCGTTCGCGGATGCGTTTGAAAGCGATCCTCGCCACGTCAGTCCAGCCAGCCGTCGAAGAAGTCGAACACACTTGCCTTGAAAAGCCCGTGGCCGATCAGCGAGAAGTGATCGCAGCCCGGCACGGCGACTGCCTTGGCGCCGGGAATGGCGTCGGCGAGGCCTTGCGGCGGGCCAGCGAGCTGGTCGCGCAAGCCGGCGATGACGAGCGCGGGACGACGGATCGTGCCAAGTGCATCCGGCGTGAAAGGCTTGCGCGGTCCGCGCGAACAGGCGGCGAGCGCCAGCCGATCCTCTTTCTGCTCGTCGGCAAAGTGGCGGAAGCTTTTCAGCATCGGATCGGCGATGGCCTCGGGTGAGGGCGCTTCCATGGCTTTCGCCATGGCATCGGGATCGCGTGACGGCTCGAAAACCCGCGCGCCGACGCCGCTCACCACCAGATGGTCGATCCGGCCGGCGTCGAGCAATGCGGCGGTAAGCGCGATCTGCGATCCCATCGAGAAGCCCAGAAGATGGGCGCGCTCGATTCCCGCATGGTCCATCAGAGCGAAGACGTCCCGCGCCATCGCTTCGCGGGCGTACTTTTCCGGCTCGTGAGGTTTGGCACTCTCGCCATGGCCGCGATTGTCGAAGGCGAGCCCGCGCAGGCCCTTTGCCGCCAGCGCGTCGTACCAGCCCATGCGTTTCCAGTTCTCATGCCGGTTGGCCGCGAAGCCATGCACGAGCACGATGGCCTTTCGCGCGTCGGGCGGGCCGAAATCGTCGTAGGCCAGCGAAAGCCCGTTGGACGTGAACTGAGCCATGGCTTTCCCTAGCCCGCGTCCGGACGGGCGACAAGGTTGATCGCGTCGTCCAACTGTCGGACAAAGGCCGAAACGAGGGGACGGATGGCAGCCAGGATCGGCAAGACGGTGGGCGAATCACAGCCTTTCTGGCCGGAGGTTCCCAGGCGGCCTCGCGGACGCGACGGAAAGGGCGCGCCGAACATTCTCGTCGTGCTGTTCGACGACGTCGGCTTTTCCGATTTTGGCTGCTACGGTTCGCCGATCTCGACGCCCACGATCGATGCCATCGCAGGCCGCGGGCTGCGCTATACCGGCTTCCACACCACCGCGATGTGCTCGACCACGCGCGCGGCGCTCTTGACGGGGCGCAACCATCATTCGGTCGGGGTCGGATGCCTCGCCAACTTCGATTCGGGCTATCCCGGTTATCGTGGCAAGATCGCGCGCGAAGCCGGCACCCTGGCCGAGATGCTGCGACCGCACGGCTATCGCAACTACATGCTGGGCAAATGGCATGTTACGCCGCTTACCGAGTCGGGGGCGACGGGGCCGTTCGACGGCTGGCCGCTGGGCCGGGGCTTCGACCGCTACTACGGCTTCATGGATGCCGAGACGGATCAATATGCGCCGGAGCTGGTGCGCGACAATACCCCGGTCGATCCACCGGGTACCTTCGCCACCGGCTACCATCTGACAGCGGATCTGGTCGACCAGAGTATCCGCTATCTCGCCGACCATATCGGCGACAATGCCGAAGTGCCGTGGCTCGCCTGGCTGGCCTTCGGCGCCTGCCACGCCCCCCATCAGGCGCCCTTCGACCTCATTCGCAAGTATGACGCGCTGTTCGCCGAAGGCTGGGACGTGGAGCGCGACCGGCGGCTCGCGCGACAGAAGGAAACCGGCATCGTGCCGAAGGACACGCGGCTTCCGCCGCGCAACGATCTCGTGCGTCCGTGGGCCGAGCTACCGGAGGGAGAGCGCCGGCTCTACACGCGCCTGCAGGCCGCCTACGCCGCCATGTTGGAGCATGCCGACCGGCATCTCGCCCGATTGGTAGCGTTCCTCGATCGGGCGGGGCAGCTCGAGAGCACGATTATCGTCGTCATGTCGGACAACGGGGCCAGCCAGGAAGGCGGGCCGTTCGGCATGATCAATGCGATGGGCCCCTATAACCTGCGGCGCGAGCCCATCGAGGAGAAGCTTGCGCGCATCGACGATATTGGCGGCCCGGACACGCACTCCAACTTTCCGCTGGGCTGGGCGATGGCTGCCAACACGCCGCTCAGGCGCTACAAGCAGAATACGCATGGCGGCGGCATCCGGGACCCGCTGGTGATCTCCTGGCCGAACGGATTGTCCGCGCGCGGCGAACTGCGTCACCAGTTCTGCCATGCCTGCGACCTCGCGCCGACTCTGCTCGATGTGGTGGGGGTCGAACCGCCGGCAGCGATCAACGGTATCGCCCAGATGCCCGTCGAAGGGACGAGCTTCGCCGGAAGCCTCGAGGATGCGGCGGCGCGAGCCAAGTCGTCGCCCCAGTATTTCGAGATGTTCGGTCATCGCGGTCTGTGGCGCGACGGCTGGAAGGCAGTTGCATATCACCCGCCGGGCAGCGCCTTCGACCAGGATCAATGGGAGCTGTTCCATCTCGACGAGGACTTCAGCGAAACCAATGACCTTGCTGGCACCGAGCCTGAGAAGCTGAAGGCCATGATCGAAGAGTGGTGGCGGCAAGCGGAAAGTCACAAGGTGCTGCCCTTGGACGACCGCTTCGGGCAGCGCTTCGCCGACAATGCCAGGCGCTTCCACGGGCCGCGCAACAGGTTCGTGTTCCATGCCGGCATGGGCCATGTACCGACCGAGGTGGCGCCCGACGTCAGGAGCCGCACCTATACGATCGAGGCCGACGTGGGCGTCGACGATGCGGCGACCGAAGGTGTCCTGATTGCCCACGGCGACATGACCTGCGGCTACTCGCTCTACGTCAAGGACAACCGGCTGACGTACGACATGAATGTCGGCGGGGTGCATCACGTTGCCGTATCGGACCGCCCCGTGCCGGCGGGAAACAGGCGTCTGGGTCTGCGCATGCGCCGCAACAAAGGCGTGAACATCGCCACTTTGCTGATCGACGGAGCGCCAGCCGGCGGCTTCGAGGCGCAGCTCGGCTTCATCAGCTTCATTTCGTGGTCGGGCCTCGACATCGGGCGCGATCGCGGCAGCCCCGTGTCGCACTATGAAGCGCCGTTCGCGTTCACGGGCAGACTTCGGAAGGTGACTGTAACCCTCGACGACGACCAGGCGCTCGACGGCGCCTCCGCAGCATCGGCCGCGCTTGCGCGCGAATAGCCGAAACTTCGGGGGCGAGCCCGACGCGCCGGCGCTCGAGAAGTCGGACGCGATCCTCGTGTCTGCAACTCCTCTCAAGGGGTGCCGTTGCTCTGTCGAGGAGAGGAACATGCCGACCATGGAAAAGGCGGAGCGGATGGAAGAGCTGGTCTGCCGATGCGAACCCGAGATATTCCTGCTCCGGGACGACGGCAGGACGCCGAACAATCCGGTCTTCCCTTTGCTCCTGTACCGCGCCGCGGTTGTTTTTCCTCAGGAACTCGATCCGGCCGAGGTGCTGGAGAAGATCTTTGCCGGCAACGGGTGGGGCAGCGGCTGGCGCAACGGCATCTTTGATTTCCTGCACTTCCACACCCAGGCCCACGAGGTCTTGGGCATCGCTCGTGGCGAAGCGCGCGTGCAGTTCGGGGGCAAAACGGGCAGGGTCATCAAGGTCGCGGCGGGAGACGTGGTCGTCCTCCCAGCCGGCACGGGGCACCAGCGTATCGGGCCCGCCCGGGATCTGCTGGTGGTCGGCGCCTATCCGCCCGGCGGCAAATACGATCAGCCGCAGCCGGGGAGTGTCGACGGCCGAGCGGCGCGCGATCGCATCGCTCGCGTGCCGATGCCGGCGACCGATCCGGTCTATGGCGCAACCGGTCCGCTCGCCGCCCATTGGCATCGGGCAGCCGGCGCGTCGGTTGATAGTTGATCTCCCAGGATTGGGCTACTTCTCCAGGTCCTGCGCCATCTTCAGATGCTGTTGAAGTGTCGGCAGGGTTTCGTTCGCAAACGCCTTGAGATCGGCGTTGTCGCCGCCCTTGCCGTAACGCTCGAACAGGGAAACGGCGTCCTTGTGCGCCGACACCTGCATGCTCTCGTATTGCTTGCTGAAGTCCTTGCCGTTCAGGCTCTTGAGCTTGTCGAGCTTCTCTTGATGAGCGCTGTCCATTTTCGTCGGCAGGCTGACCTTCACCTTGCCGCTGTCGACAAGCGCCTTCATCTTGTTCGCTGTCTCGGTATGATCCTTGATCATGTGATCCGCGAAGACCTTGTCCTTGTCGTCGGACTTGGTGGCGACCAGTTGGCTGGACTGGATCTCAAGCAGGTCGCTGTTGGCAGCCATGGTAGCGAAGTCCTGCGTCGTCGGCGTGATGCCGAGCGTTGAGTTGACACCGGATTTCTCCGCGATCGACTGCGAATAGGCTGGTATGGCGGCCGACAGGATCAGGGCCGCACCTCCCATGATGACGTACTTCATGACCGCCTCCTCCTTGAAACAGAGTTGCTTTCGGCTAACGGCCATCACGGCCCAGGAGTTGCCGCCACCGGTCGTCAGGTACTTGCCCCTTTGGGGCCTCGACCGGGTTTCGGCCCCTTGATATCGGCGTTCTGGCTGCCGGGAATGCCGGCGCCACCATCGTCGCGAGTCGTCTTCGGGTTGTTCTTGGATCCACGCTCTTCCTGCTGACCGGGCGGGCCGCCGCCCGGGTTCCGACGCTCGTATTCCATCTCGGGCGAAGAGGTCCGACGCCGTGCCATGACTAAGCGACCCCTCGACGCAACGACTTCTCCGTGTCGCTCCTGCTGGCCCTGGGCGCGCTACCGGCCCGGGCGACCTCGCCGGCCCGAATGCGCAGTACTGCCATGAGATCCACGGCCCTGGCGCGGTTGGACGACTGAACAGGCATGACAAGGCCCCCGGTGCTCATCGAACGCGGTTGGCATGTTCTTGAGTCAACAACCGTCGGCGGCAACCGTTGCAATGGCGCCGATGTCTCCAGATTCGGCGCCGCGTTCCTCTTTCGGTCTCGCGGCAATGCTTCATGCAGCGCCGGCGAGCCGGGTGAGGCCGCCTCGCAACGGCGTCGGTCAACGGCCGTTGACAACACGATGGCGCGCTCCAGGACCCCAAGAGCCAGGAGATCGCGGGCACCGCTATTCTTCCTGGCTGCCCATGATCGTCACTCCGGTCACGTCACGGTGGTCGTCGAAACCCCCAAGGGCAGCCGGAACAAATACAAGTACGACCCGTCAATCGGCGCGTTATGCCTCGCCTCGGTGCTCGGGGAAGGGTTGGCCTTCCCTTACGATTTCGGCTTTGTCCCCTCGACCCTCGGCGGCGACGGCGATCCGCTCGACGTGCTGCTCTTTCTCGATCACGGCGCGCCATCAGGCACGGTGGCGACGGCACAGTTGATAGGCGTTCTCGAGGTACGCCAGCGCACCGGGAAGCAGCCCTGGAAGCGGAACGACCGCTTTCTCGCCGTCGCGGCCGGCACGCACATGTACCAAAACCTTCGAAAGCTCGCGGACCTGCCGCCTCATCTGCTCGATGAGATCGAATCGTTCTTCGTCCACTATGCCGGTCTCGAGGGCAAGCAACTCGAGGTGCTCGGCCGCAAGGGGCCACGGCGAGCGGCCCGGCTGGTCAAGGCCGGCGAGCGACTGTTCCGGCGAAAATGCGGGCCGAAATGAGCGAGCTTCGACTGGGACCGCGAACGGTCCATCTGGCGGTCGATCTCCAGCGCCTCTTCGCTGAACCGGGTCCATGGTTCGTGCCGTGGATGGACAGGGTCGTTCCCAACGTGGTGGAGATTGCTCGGCGGCATCCCGAGCGAACCGTATTCACGCGCTTCATCCCACCGCGCGAACCGGACGAAATGCCCGGCGCCTGGCGCGACTACTATCGGCGCTGGCATGCCATGACCCGCGATACTCTCGACCAACGGCTCCTCCAGCTGGCCGAGCCGTTGCGCGCCTTGGTGCCGCCGGCAAGGGTCTGCGACAAGGCGGTCTACTCGGCGTTCGCTCATGCAGGGCTGGTCCGTTGGCTGCGCATGCAGCACGCCGATACGCTGATCGTGACGGGCGGCGAGACGGATGTCTGCGTGCTGGCCACCGTGATGGCCGCGGTCGACCACGGCTTTCACGTCGTGCTGCCGACGGACGCCCTTTGTAGCGCGCGCGATGCAACTCACGACGCCCTCCTCATGCTCTATCGCCAGCGCTTCGAGCGCCAGATCACGACCGCCTCCACGGAGGAAGTGGCGCGCGTCTGGGCATGACGAGGCCCGTGGCGCTATCTGGCGGAGGCTTGCTGGGTTCCGGACAAACGATGGTGAAGGAAGGCGATCATCTTCTTGCGGCTGTCGGCGGCCGCCGCCGGGTCATTGCCAACGCGGAAGCCCGCATATCTTTGCGCGATGATGTCGAGGTCGAACGAATGAGCGGCCTCCGGATAGACGGTGACGTGATACTCGGCGCCGGTCGCGTCGACTGCCGTGCATTCGCGGGCCGACACCCACTCGTCACGGCCGCCGCTGAAGATTTGCACCGCGGTCGCGAACCTCGCGCCTGAGGTCAGGAGCCCGCACCATGGATAGAAGGCGACGGCGCCCCGGAACGGCGGTTCGCCCGCGGATTTGCGGTACGCCTCGTAGCTGCTCTGCAGTGCCGCCTTGATGACGACGCTGCCGCCATTGCTTTGGCCCATCAAAAAGACGTTGTCGCCATCGACATATGGCAGTTGGCGCAAGTATCTCGCGGCATCGAACGCATCCGATGTGCGGTATGCCAGAGCCTGCTGCAGCCTCGCGTTGCTCGCGCACATTTCGTCGCCCGAGTAGTAGCGCGGTCCGAAACTGTCGAGGTTGAGGACGACGTAGCCCCGCGTCTGCAGGCTCTCGGCATAGCCGCGCAGGGCGAACATGACGGCCGGCTGCCACCCGCTGCAGCCATGCATCAGGATGACGGCGGGGAAGCGGCCGCTGCCCTGCGGCCGATAGAGTTCGCCGCGTAATGCGATCTGCCTTGGTTCATTCGGCTGGCTGGCCGGGAACTTGACGATCCCCTGGCCGTGCGCCGAGGTGACGGCAAGCCACGAAGCACCCCATGCGCTGATCAATCCGATGAGCAGCCGCATCAATCCTCCACTGCGTGGCTCGCTGTGACAGGATTGTGCTCAGGTGCATCGACAGTTCAATTGGACGCATACAAACGAAACAAAAAACCTGCCCGGGTTCGCCGGGCAGGTTGCTCGATTCGACGGTTCTTCTTTCGAAGATCAGTAGCCGACGTTCTCGTTCGCGAACTGGCTCTTTATCTCGCCAGGGACGCCTTCGAGGCGTTGCTTCTGCTTCGTCTCGCGAGCCAGCGTCCAATAGAACTGGATCGGCGAGGTGAGCCCGGTGATGTTGTCACGAAATGCGACCGGCTCGAAGAACTGGCCCAACGTTCCCAGAGCGCCGATGGCGAGGATCCGTTCCTGCACCTTGGCGGCGAGCTGCTTCTTGACCGCAGGATCGGTCGCCTGGGAGTAAGCTGCCCGATAGCGCTCGAGCTCGGCATCATTCGGCGCACCCGGCCAGCCTGTCGCGGCGGAGCCCGAGAACGCGATCGACAAGGGATCCATGACGTCGCCTGCGAGCCACCAGGTGTGGAACATGCTCCAACCACTCGCCGCGGTCCGCTGCCGGAGCATCTCGGCCCAGGTCATGTCGCGAACCTCGACGTTCATGCCGATCTGGCGAAGGTTATGCGCGGTGACGCCCGTCAGGGCCGCTATCACCGGAATGTCTTTCGGGTTGAGGATGACGACAGGCGACCCGTCATAGTGCGCCGCCTTCAACGCCCTTCGCGCGGCATCGAGGTCGGCCGTTTTAAGGACGGCGTTGCCGGCTTCGTTCGACAGAGGCGTGCCGCAGGGAAAGACCGAATAGCACGCCCTGTAGAAGCGTTTGTCGCCGAGCGCCGCATCCATGTAGTCGGCCTGGTTGATCGTCATCAACACGGCCCGGCGCACGGCCGGGTTGTTGAAGGGCGGCTGGTTGCTGTTGAAGCGCATCATGGCGAGATTGCCCAGGGGATCGGTCGATGCGACGACGATGTGCTCTTTCTTGAGCAACTCCGGCACAAGCCGCGTCGAGGGCGATTCCATGTAGTCGATGTCGCCCCGTTCCAGGGCGGCGGCCGCAGCCTTCTGGTCGCCGTAGTAAACGAAGTCGATCTCCTTCATCTTCGCGATTTTGGCTCCCGCAGCCATTGAGGCCGCATCGGTGCGCGGCACGTAGTACGGGTTCCTCACATAGACGGCCTTGTTGGGCGACCATTTGTCCTTCTCGAACATGTAGGGGCCCGAGCCGACGGCATCGGTGATTGGCGTCGCGGGATCGGTCTCGGCGACGCGCTTCGGCATCATGAACGGGACGTTCGCGGATACCTTCGCCAGCGAGTCGAGGACCAGGCTGTTCGGCGTGCGAAGCTGCATGACGAAGGTCTGGTCGTCGGAAGCGGTCAGCTGCGCGACATCCTTGAACAGCTCCTGGCCCGTGCCGTCCCGCTTGCCCCAGCGCTGCAGGGAAGCGACGCAATCCGCCGCTGTCACGCTGGAGCCGTCGCTCCACTTCAGGCCCGGCCTCAACTTGAAAGTCCAGGTGCGCTGGTCCTCCGACGTCGAGAACGATTCGATCATCTGCGGCTGCGGTTCGAGATTCTGATCGAGCGCGAACAGCGTGTCGTAGACCAGATAGCCGTGATTGCGCGTGATATAGGCCGTCGTCTGGATCGGATCGATGTTTTCGAGCTGGGCATGCGTTGCAATGCGCAGGCTGTTGCTGCATGCGCCCGTCGCCAACGGAATCAAGATCGCCGCACCGAGAATCAGCTTACCCTGCACTCGCATCTCTCTCTTCTCCTCTCACCTCGACACAGGCGGTGCTTGCCCGTTGACCGGCCCATGCCTCTTCGCGTTTCCAGTTGCAGCGGACGATGCAGATCAATCGACGTCGCGCAAAGAGACCAACGCGTGACTTTGGCGAGACAAATTTGGCCATGGCTTGACTTGCATCGGCGGCATCGCGAGCTTGGCCAACACGCGTCGCTGTCGTGGCGCATGCGCTCCGCCAGTGATCGGTGTGGATCGGGGCGGAGCTGTCCGGGAACAGGGGTAGGGCAAGCGGATGAGAACGAGGAAGAAACTGAAAGCCCCGGTCGGCAAGACCGGGACTGCAAAGCCTTTGACACTCCGCTTCTACGGCGACGAATTCATCTTCGACACGGTCTCAGGCATGTTCTATCGCACAAGCCCGACCGCGAGCTTCATCCTGCGCGCGCTGCAATCCGGCACGCGGCCCGAAAGGCTGGCCGACGAGATTCAGGGCCGCTACGGCATCTCCCGCGCTGTGGCGGTGCGCGACATCGAGCTGCTGCGCAACGACCTCGCAGGGATCGAAGCGCTCGATCGAGTGCGCACATGAGAAGCGGGCGCAGGCTTCCGGTCGTGGCCGTGACCGGTTTGCATCGCGGCGAGAATCCGCAACCCGGACCGGCCGTGGCCGCCAGCCTCCGGCGGCGCTTTCCCGATTTGCGCATCATCGGCCTGTCCTACGATCCGATGGAGAGCGGTCAGTACACGACCGGCCTCGACCGCGTCGACGCGGCCTACCTGGTGCCGTATCCGCGCGTCGGACATGCGGAGCTTCTCGAACGGCTCGACGCGATCGTCGCCAAGGATGCGTTCGATATCGTCGTTCCGTGCCTCGACTCGGAGCTGCCGAACTATCTGAAGTTGCGCACCGAGCTTGCCGGGCGCGGTATTGCCTGCGTTCTGCCGGACAGCGACGCTCTGGAGCGCCGCAACAAGGAAAACCTCGCCACCTTGTGCCACGGCATCGGCGTGCCGGTTCCCGCGACCTTCGCTTCGAGCAATTGCGCCGACCTGCTCGGTTTTGTCGCCAGTATCGGCTATCCCGCCTACATCAAGGGCCGCTTCTACGAGGCGCGCCTGGTGCATTCGCCGATCGAGCTGCGCGCCGCGTTCGACGAGTTGATGGCCGCCTGGGGAGGGCCGGTACTGGCCCAGGAGATCGCCGTCGGCGAGGAGTATGACGTCGTCGGACTCGGTGACGGCAAGGGGGCCATCGTCGGTTCGTGCAGTATCCGCAAGATGCTGCGTACGAAGGCGGGCAAGGGCTTCGCCGGCGTGGTCGTCGCCGATCCGGCGCTGGATGATCTCGTGGGCAAGGTCATCCGCGCGCTGCGGTGGAACGGCCCGTTCGAGCTTGAGTTCGTGAAGAGTCCGGGCAGGCCGCATCAGTTGTTCGAGATGAACCCGCGCTTTCCGGCATGGGCCGACTTCCCGTCGCAAATCGGCTGCAACTTGCCGGCGCGCATGGTGGAGCGGCTTCTCGGCCTGAAGCCCGGACCGCTCGGCGACTGTGTACCTGGACAAATGTTCGTGCGTCATTGCGTCGACATCGTCGGCAACATCGCCGATCTCGCGCAGATGGCGACGGCTGGCGAACGAACCGGGCCTGCCGGTTCCCATTCGATCGAGGTGATATCGTGAGCGAACTGTACGTTCCGCCGCAGATCAGCGGCGAACTTGGGCAGGCGACGCCGAAGGCTGCCGCCGACCGCAACTTCTTCGCCCGCAGCAGGCAGGCCCCGTCGCTGTCGGAGATCGATGGAGTATCTGTCGAGACGCTGGCATCGCGGTTCGGCTCGCCGCTGTTCGTCTACTCGGAGCGGGATCTCAGGACGAAGGCGAGGCGGATGCGCAGGGCTTTCCAGGCGCGCTACCCGAAGACCAGCTTCGCCTGGTCGGTCAAGACCAACTATCTCAACGCAATCATCCAGCTCTTCCGCAAGGAGGGCTGGATCGCCGAGGTCGTCTCCGATTTCGAGTACGACAAGGTGCGCAAGCTGCGCATTCCCGGCAAGGAGATCATCTTCAACGGCCCGTACAAGCCCGCGGCGGCCCTGAAGCGGGCGATCAGCGAAGGCGCGCTCGTCCATGTCGACAACTGGGACGAACTCAGCCATCTGGAAGAGCTTGCCCGCGACGCCAAGGGCCCCATCCAGCTCGGATTGCGCGTGTGGCTCGATGCCGGCATTCGTCCCGTCTGGTCGAAGTTCGGCTTCGCCCTGGCCAACGGCGAGGCGGAGCGCGCCGCTGCGCGAGTGATCGGCAATCCGAAATTCAGGCTTCATACGCTTCATTGCCACATCGGCACGTACATTCTCGCGCCGGGCGCCTACCGGGTCGCGGCGCAGAAGCTCGTCATGCTGCGCGAGCGGATCAATGCGAAACACGGTCACCTGGTCGACTGTCTCAACCTCGGCGGCGGCTTTCCCTCGCACAGCCTGCTGCACGGGATGATGGGTCCTGCTGAAACGGCAGTCCCGCCGATCGAAGACTACGCCGAGGCGATCGCCAACGTCCTGAACGAGCTGCCGGTCAAAAAGCGCCCGTTGCTGCGGCTCGAGTCCGGACGTTGCCTTGTCGACGAGGCGGGCTACCTGCTGACAAGCGTCGTGGCGGTCAAAGGCATCAATCGGCCGTCGATCGCCAACTCGGACCTGTCGGGGCGTGACTACAAGGAGCGGATCGTCCTGGGTGAGGATTCGAAAGTCGGCTACGTGCTCGATGCCGGCATCAATCTTCTCTACACGGCCGCCTGGTATCAGTTCGATGTGCGCCCAGCACGACAGGCGAGCACCCCGGCCGCGCCGTCCAGACTTTACGGTCCGCTTTGCATGGCAATCGACGTCGTTCGCGAGAACGTCGATCTGCCACCGCTCGCGGCAGGCGACGTGCTGTCGCTGCATCCGGTCGGTGCCTACAACTTCGTTCAGTCGATGCAATTCATCAACTATCGGCCGGCCATCATCCTGCTGTCAGAGGACGGCACGCCGGAGGTGATTCGCTCGCGCGAGACCCTGGAGGATATAGACGGGCCGGAGCGGCTTCCGGCTCATCTGTCTGTTGCCTAGTGGACACGATCCAACTCCCGCCGTCGGCACCGACGGCCGAACCGGAGCTGCCGAACACTTCGTCATCGACCGTTCAGCCATCGCCGGCGGACTTGCTCGCGTCGAATGGGCGCGTGCGGCCTGTCGTGCTGCCGCCGGCAAGAGGCGCCGTCGTCGAGGCGCGGGCAGCCGTTGCCAGGCTCGTCGGCAACTTCGGGCCGGCGCTCGGGAACGTCTTCCTGATTTCCAATCCCTGGATCGGCCTGCTCTTCTGGCTGGCCATCGCATATACCCCGCGGCTCGCCGGATTCGCGTTCGTCGGATTCGTGATCGCCGCCGGAGGCCAACGTCTGCTGGGGATCGAAGACGAGCCTGGTGTCGGAGGAAACCTGCAGTCGAACGCGATCCTTGCATCGGTTGCCGCCGGCTGGATGACGGCACCAACGATCTATCCACCGCAGGTTCAGATCGCAATCGCTGCTGCGGTCGCCGCCGTGGCGTTCGTCGTTGCGGCAGCCGTCCTTTCGTCGCTCCGCGCGAAAAGCCTTCCTTCGCTGTTGTGGGGCTATGCCCTTACCGCTGGCGCCATGTTCGCGCTGTTTCCGATCGGGACGGCGCTGGCCTCGCAGCAGTTCACCTGGTGGCTGGCGGAGCTTCGGACGGCGACGGATTGGGCGACCATGTTCTTCCGTTCGCTCGGTTCGCTGATGTTCGCGCCCTCGGTCGGAGCCGGCCTGCTCGTGGGCCTCGCAATCCTTCTCTGGTCGCGAGCGGCCTTTGCCGCCGGGGTGGTCGGCTGGCTGGCCGGCGCCTGCATGGGCACCGGCATCCAGCACCTCGGGCTGACGTTCCAATGGTTGCCGGCCGCGCATAACTTCTTTGTCGCCGGGATGGCGCTCGGCGCCTACTTCGTCCTCCCCGGATGTTCGAGCCTCGCGCTCGCCGCACTGGCCGGCGCCGGCGCTTCGGTATGCGCCGTGGTGCTGCAGGCGGTCATGCCTGCCTTCGCCTACCTGCCGCTGGCTTCGGGGATGACGATCTGGCTCGCGCTCGGCACGCTGGCACTGGCCCGTAACGACCGGGGATTCTGGCGCAATGGCAGCCCGCACCTCGTGCCGGAGGAAGCCTGGTGGCGGGAATCCTTCTGGTCGCAAAGGATTGGCCGTGCCGAGCCGCTGCTGGTGCTGCCCGTTGCCGGCGTGGTCGAAATCGCGCAAGGCTTCGACGGCCGGCTGAGCCATACCGCGCATCTGCGCCATGCGCTGGACTTGCTGCGGCCACCGTTGGGCGGGGCCGATGGTGCAAGCGCCGCCCCCTTGCCGGCGTCCTCGATCTGGGGCGCCGCCGTGACCGCTCCCGCCGCGGGAATCGTCGAGAGCGTGCGCAACGGTATTCCGGACAACCCGATCGGCGCCTGCAACTTCGCCGAAAGCTGGGGAAACTACGTATCTATCCGTCTAGACCAGGGCGGCTGGGCCTTGCTGGCCCATTTCCGTCAGTGGAGCGTCGTCGCCCGACCGGGCATGCGCGTGGAGATCGGGACGTATCTGGGTGCGGCCGGCAACTCGGGTCGCTCGCCGGTGCCTCACGTCCATCTTCAGGTCCAGAGCGGACCGAAGCCCGGCGCCTGCACAATGCCGTTCAGGTTGGCGAATTTTCAATCGGCAACGGTCGCCGGCGACGCCCAAAGCGAATGGTATGCCGCTGCGGTTCCCGGCGAGAACAGCGTCGTCGTCGGATCGGTGCCGGATCCGGCGGTGCACTCGATGCTGACGGGCATTGCCCCCGGCTCGGCCCTTTGGTCGGCGGAGGTACGCGGCAAGATTCCCGCTGCATTCCGTGAGGATGGCAATGCCGGCATCCTGCTCGCGGTCACGCTCGACCCGTGGGGCCGGCATCACCTTGCCTGCGCTCGCGGCAGCCTGCTGGCCCTTGCGGCGCCTGATGCCTGGCGGGTGCTGGAGCAGGTCGGCGACGTCCCGCTGCTGAAGCTACTCGCACTCGCCGCGCCGTCAATTCCCTATGCGGCGCATGCGGGAATGTCCTGGTCGGATTTGGCGCCGTTGATCCCGGCCGGGACGGCGCGATGGCCGGCACTGTCTTTCGCACCCTATCGGACACGGCCCTTCATCCATACGAGGACGGTATGCACGGCGGTGCCGACGCCGGCCGGGGGTTGCCTGGAGCTGGAGACGGCCATTGCGGGACACGGCCGCGCATTGCCAACCGACGTGGCCTGCACCTTCGACAGAATCCGCGGCGCAACGAGGCTCGAGGCAAGGTTCGAGAAGGGAAGCGTGGTCTACACGGTTCTGTCGTTCACTCCTGGCCTGCCGTTTTGATAGAGGCCGGTGCGACCAGGTTCGATTGAATCTCATGCATGACGGTGGTGGTGCTCGATGTGGCGAATTCTTCTTCTGATGGGACTGGGCGCGGCGGTGACATCAGGTCCCGCGCACGCCGAACAGCTGTTCGACAACGCCGCAATTCGCACGCTTCTCGTCGGCAAGTCGGCGTTGTTCTCCGACTACAGCGTCTCCGAATATCGGGCTGACGGCCAGTACAGGTACGTCGCGGCCAACAATCTCCTCTTTCGCGGCCGCTACACAGTGGAAGGCGACAGGCTCTGCCTTGCTCTCAGCGACGAAACGCGCTTTTGCGAGCGGGTCGGTCTGGACGCCCAGGGCCTGTTCATGCTGGTCGACGGCGGAGCTCGTTTCCGCTTCTCGATGGCGACCGGGATCATGCCGCGTGAAACGGCCACGCTCTGTGGGCTGCCCGTCGCCTTCAATGCGACGCCTCCGGCGGCGGGCGTACCCGAGCAAGCTCGTGCCTTCTCCGGCGTGTGGACCGGCAAGTGGGACGATGGCTTGTGCTCGGCGCTGATCGTCGAGAGCGTTCACCCCAACGGCTACGCAAGCCTGATCTATGTTCATGGCGCAATGGGCGGCGCTCGGCCTGTCGCGGCCGGGGCGCTTCGCCTTTCGGGTGCGATCGCCGGCAGCAAGCTTACGAACGGCGTGCAGGGAAGCTACATGGAGTATGTCCTGCACGATAACGAGCTGCTGGGCAATTACAGCATACCCGGCAGTGCCGCTCGGGGTCGCTTCCACCGCCGGTAGATGTCCTCACGCGGCCGTGGGAACGACGGCTTTATGCGCCGGCGCGATCGGGATCGACGGGTGCCCAGCGCCATTCCTTGACCTCGGGCATGTCCTCGCCGTGCTCGCGGATATAGGCGGAGTGCTCGGTCAACCTGTCGCGGATCGCCTGCTTTGCATAAGCGGCCACGGTGCTGAGCTTGGGCACCCGGTCGATAACGTCGGCGGCCAGATGGAAGCGGTCGAGCTTGTTGCGCACAACCATGTCGAACGGCGTCGTGGTCGTGCCCTCCTCGTTGTAGCCGTGGACATGAAGGTTTTCGTGATTGGCCCGCCGATAGGTCAGGCGATGGATGAGCGCGGGATAGCCGTGATAGGCGAAGATCACCGGCTTGTCCTGCGTGAACAACGCGTCGAAGTCGCGATCGGCAAGGCCGTGGGGATGGCGCTCGGCCGGCTGGAGTGTCATCAGGTCGACGATGTTGACGACCCGGACCTTGAGGTCGGGAATGTGCCGCCGCAGCAGATCGACGGCGGCCAGCGTCTCGAGCGTCGGCACGTCGCCGGCGCAAGCCATAACCACGTCGGGTTCGACGCCGCGATCCGTGCTCGCCCATTCCCACATTCCGATTCCGGCGGAGCAATGCTTGATGGCGTCTTCCATCGGCAGCCACTGCGGCTGCGGCTGCTTTCCGGCCACGATCACGTTGATGCGGTTCCAGCTGCGCAGGCAATGATCCATGACGAACAGGAGGGAGTTGCCGTCGGGTGGCAGGTAGACGCGCACGATCTCGGCCTTCTTGTTGCAGACATAGTCGATGAAGCCCGGGTCCTGGTGGCTGAAGCCATTGTGATCCTGACGCCAGACATGCGAGGTGAGCAGGTAGTTGAGCGAGGGAATCGGGCGTCGCCAGGGGATCTCGCGGATCGTCTTCAGCCATTTGGCGTGCTGGTTGACCATCGAATCCACGATATGGATGAACGCCTCGTAACAGGTGAAAACTCCGTGCCGGCCGGTGAGCAGATAGCCTTCGAGCCATCCTTGGCAGGTATGCTCGGAAAGGATCTCCATCGCGCGGCCGTCGGGCGCCAGATGATCGTCATAGGGTAGCCGCTCGGCGTTCCAGGCGCGGTCGGTGGCTTCGAAGACGTGCGACAGGCGGTTCGAGGCGATCTCGTCCGGTCCGAACACCCGAAAGTTTCGGCTCGCGGCGCTGGCCTTGAGGATATCGCGCAGGAAGGCGGCCATCACAGCGGTCGATTCGGCGGCCGGCTTGCCGGGTTGCTGGATTTCGACCGCATATCGCCTGAAATCCGGCAGATCGAGTTCGCGCATGGGCAAGGTGCCGTTGGCATGGGGATTGGCGCTCATCCGCAGGTCGCCCGAAGGGGCGAGTGCGGTGATCTCCGGCTTCGGCGCGCCGCCTTCGTCGAACAATTCCTCCGGTCGATAACTCTTCATCCAGCGCTCGAGAAGCTGCATATGGCCGGGCTTGGTCGCCATGTCGGCGACGGGCACCTGATGCGAGCGCCAGAAGCCTTCGGTGCGCAGGCCGTCCACCTCCTTGGGGCCGGTCCAGCCTTTGGGTGTCTTGAGGATGATCATGGGCCAGCGCGGGCGGTCCTTCAGCTGCCCGTCGCGGGCATCCCGCTGGATGCGGCGGATCTTGTCCAGGACCTTGTCGACGGTCGAGGCCATGATCTGGTGCACGATCTTGGGATCGTCGCCCTCGACGACGTGCGGCTCGTGGCCGTAGCCGGTCATCAGGCTGCAAAGCTCGTCACGGCCGATGCGGGCGAGAATCGTGGGATTGGCGATCTTGTAGCCGTTCAGATGCAGGATCGGCAGCACGGCACCGTCGCTCACCGGATCGACGAACTTGTTGGAGTGCCAGGAGGTCGCAAGGGGTCCGGTTTCCGCCTCGCCGTCGCCCACGACGCAACTCACAATGACCCCGGGATTGTCGAACACCGCGCCGTAGGCGTGCGACAGCGAATAGCCGAGCTCGCCGCCTTCATGCATCGACCCGGGCGTCTCGGGAGCGGCGTGGCTCGGGATGCCGCCCGGAAAGCTGAATTGCTTGAACAGGCGCTGCATGCCGACTTCCGTCTGCGGCACGTGCGGGTAGATCTCGCTGTAGGTCCCCTCCAGCCAGGCATTGGCGACCACGCCGGGACCGCCATGGCCGGGGCCGGCGATATAGATCATGTCGAGCTTGCGCGCCTTGATCGCCCGGTTGAGGTGGACATAGATGAAGTTGAGGCCCGGGGTGGTGCCCCAGTGGCCCAGCAGGCGGGGCTTGATGTCCTTGAGCTCGAGCGGCCTCTTCAGGAGGGGATTGTCGAGCAGATAAATCTGCCCGACCGAGAGATAGTTGGCGGCCCGCCACCAGGCGTCGATCAGCTTCAGGTCCGGGTCCGACAAGGGAGCGTCGGTCGGCAGCGCGGCTTTCGGCATGGTCGGTGTCCTCTCAAGGATGGAAATGGAAGGGCGTCGGTCCGTCGAGCGCGGTGCGCGTATGACGGGCGATCATCAGGTTTTCGTCGGTCGGTATCACCCAGGCCGAAACCCGCGAGCCGGTCGCCGAGATGCGCGGGCCATGGGCGGCGTTCGCCGCCTCGTCGGGGGCAATGCCCAACCATCGCGCATCGTTGCAGACGCGGGTGCGGATCGGCGCGGCATTTTCGCCAATGCCCCCGGTGAAGATCAGCGCATCCAGGCCACCCAGCGCGGCGGCGAGAGAGCCCAGCTCGCGGCCGATGCGATAGACGAACAGATCCACGGCTTCCTTTGCGGCTGCCGAGTCGCTTGCCAGCAAAGTGCGCATGTCGCTGGCCAGCCCGGAGACTCCCAGCAGCCCGGAGCGCTCGTAAAGAAGATGCTCGAGCGCCTCGTCGTCGATGCCTTCGTTCTGGAGAAGGTAGAGGAGGGCACCCGGATCGATCGAGCCGCAGCGTGTCCCCATGGGCAAACCGTCGAGTGCAGTCATGCCCATGGTGGTGGCGATGCTCCGCCCGTGGTCGATCGCACACATGCTGGCACCGTTGCCGAGATGGGCCACGACTACCTTTGCCTGGGCGTATTCGGGCGCTACCGCCGGCAGCGCCGAAACGATGTATTCGTACGAAAGGCCGTGAAAGCCGTAGCGACGCACGCCTTTGTCCGCGAGTTCGCGCGGCAGCGCGAACTGCGTCGCGACGCGCGGCTCTGTGGCGTGGAAGGCCGTGTCGAAGCAGGCCACCTGGCGTACATGCGGCGCTGCGGCCCGGACCGCGCGGATAGCGGCCAGATTGTGTGGTTGATGCACTGGGGCCAGGGGCGCCAGCTTCCCGAGCTCGGCCAGGACCGCCTCGTCGATCAGGACGGGCCGGGAGAAGGTCGAGCCGCCATGCACGATCCGATGGCCCACCCCCGCGAAGCCGCCTTCCCCGCCGACGTGAGCCGTGAACCAATCATGGATGGCGGCGATGGCGCTGTCGTGATCGCGTCCATCAACTGCACGGTCGACGAGCCGACGCTCCTGCGCGTCGACGGCCTGCAATCGTGGCTTGCCTCCGATGCCCTCGACCTCACCATGCAAGCCGGAGCGCGGCGCTCGATCGGGCTCGGTTTCAAAAACCGAGAACTTTATGCTCGACGATCCGGCGTTGAGGACGAGAATCGGCTCGTGCACCGTGGGTCACCCTTCACTGACTGATGGCTCGCAAGCGACGGTCTCAACTTTCGGGGAGAGGCCCATGTTCCCTCCGGGATCATTCCCAAAAGGTCACGGCTACGCGCGAGGAGCTACATGGTTGCTTCGGCTCGGATCAAGATGTTGCATGACCAAAGACCTGCTCATACTAATAGTATTCGTCAGTTGTGACCGATTCGGGACAGCGGCGCTTTCCGCTTCCGCATAGATAGAATTTTCCTAGCTTCGGTCGGGACGGGAGCCGCCCATGCCTGACGGTCTGCACTTCAATATGTCCGAGACACGGCCCGCAATGGCGCGGACGACCGCTCATCCGGCGGCCATGAATGACACGCACAACCGTCTGTGGCGCTGGATCTTGCGCCTCGCCTTGCCGTTGCTCGTGTTCCTCAGCGGTCTCGTCCTCTACTGGATCTGGTTCGATCAGGCATATGGCGGAATCGGATGGACGACCATCATCGTGGGCCTGCCGCTCGCGGTCGAGGCTGCGGCGGCGGCGCTATGGTCCGTGAGCGCCTGGTGCTCGAACGATCTGCTTTAGGCTCGCTACCAGCCGGGCAGGTGAAGGGCTCGGCAAGACCGCATGGTTTGACGCGGCTCCCGGAACAGCAACTGAGGCCGCCTGGCGTCGTCGCTACAGATAGCGTTGGAGCGTCGGCAGGGCCTGTTCGACGCAGGCTCGGCCTTCGGCGATCGCCTCTTCGGCACGGTTGAACTCCATCAAGCCAATGTTCCGCAGCCGCGGAACCAACATCACATGGGGCGGCTCGCCCGCCAGACGCGTGCGGGTGATGTGGTCCTGCATGATGTTGATGGAGGTTGCGAGCACGTCGAAATAGCCCGGCGCGGACGACCCCTCGCGCGACGATGCGGGTAGGCCGCTCACCGCCTTGCGCCGCAACGCCTCCGGCCATTGGCCCAGCATACGGCGAACGACCTCGACCGAAACTCGCGACGGCACGGTGGCGGCGGGCGGCTCGGGCTCGGTGAAGCGCCGCCCCACGAGTTCGCCGTTGAGGTTGACCGCGATAATCACATCCGCGCCGAGGGCTCGACAGACCGACACAGGAATCGGATTGGACAGGCCGCCGTCGAGAAGCCACTTGCCCTGCATCCTGGCCGGACTGAAGATCCCGGGCAGCGCGATTGAGGCGCGCACCGCCTCGTGGATCGGCCCGGATTGAAGCCAGATTTCGCGACCCGTCGCCATGTCCGTGGCAACGGCGGCATATTGCGTCGCGTAGTTCTCGATGGGCTCGCCAATGCCCAGCCCTTGCAGGAAGGCGACGACCTGCCGGCCGCTGATCAGTCCGCCTCCCGACAGGCGGAGATCCGTCAGCCGGGCGATCTTGCGCCATGTCGCCGTTTCCGCCCATTGGCGCAACCCGGCGAGTTGCCCGGCGACATGCGCCGCGCCGATCAGAGCACCCATCGACGTGCCGCAGACGATGTCGGGCGCGATGCCTGCCTCGGTCAACGAATCGATAACGCCGATATGAGCCCATCCGCGGGCAGAGCCGCTGCCGAGCGCGAGGCCGATTCTGGGACGTATCATGATCGGGCCGGACCCTACTCCGTGGTCAGCTGACCTGCCACCGGCGGCCCAAGCTCATGTGGACGCTTCCCGATGGCTTCCCTGCAAAAACAAAGGGCTCAGCCATCTCTGGCCAAGCCCTTGATGTGATTGGTGGAGCCAAGGGGGATCGAACCCCTGACCTCTACAATGCCATTGTAGCGCTCTCCCAGCTGAGCTATGGCCCCGAAACCCTATATTCCGGCGGGCGGAGGTATAGTTCGCGGCCGCCCTACTGGCAACCGCGTCGCCCTCAACGGTCGCCTTCTCCCTTGTCGTCCTCGACCTCGACCTCGATGTCTTCGGCTTCGTCGGCAAGATCGTCGGCATTCTCCAACGCCTCGTCATCCGCCTCCAACGCCGCCTCGTCCTCGAGGGCGGTGTCCTCCAGTTTCTTGCTCTTGGCAGCCGCCGCCTCCTTGGCCGCTGCGGCTGCGGCCGCCGCGGCGGCCGCAGCCGAAGTCGCGGCAGCACGACCGCGGCGCACCTTCACGAAGTCTTCGCGATCATGCTCCCGACCGCACTTCGGACATTTGATCGGGCTCTTGTTCAGGTCATAGAAGCGCGCCGCACAATTCTGGCAGGTACGCTTGGTGCCCCAGGACGCCTTGACCACGCTGGATCTCCCGGAAATTCCGCTGCAAAGGGCCTTTCGGCCGCGAGGGAGGGCGTATGTCACGCGTCTTTCACCCTGTCAAAACCAAATTCCGGCATGGTAGGAGGGCGCCGCGCCGCATTCTTGCCGGCTTCGGGAGCCCGCCCTGTCCGCTTCGATCGCTCCGCTCAAACTGATCGCCCGGCCGGTCGGCCGTCTGGAGGGCCGCGTGCGGGCACCGGGCGACAAGTCGGTGTCCCACCGCGCCCTCATGTTCGGCGCCTTGGCCCTCGGCGAGACCGTCGTGACTGGCTTGCTGCAGGGCGACGACGTCCTCGGCACGGCCGCGGCTCTCAGGGCGCTGGGCGCGCAAGTCAGTCGCGACGACGATGTCTGGCGCATACGGGGCTTCGGCGTCGGCGGCGGGTGCGAGCCCGAGCAGGTGCTCGATCTCGGCAATTCCGGCACGTCGGCGCGTTTGTTGGCGGGCATCCTGGCCAGCCATCCCTTCACCAGCTTCATGACCGGCGACGACTCCCTTCGGCGCCGCCCCATGCAGCGCGTGATCGAGCCGCTGTCGCGCATGGGCGCACGCTTCCAGTCGCGCGACGGCGGCCGGATGCCGCTCGCCATCGTCGGCACCGACGAGATGGTGCCGATAGAGTACGAACTGCCGGTCGCCTCGGCGCAGGTGAAGAGCTGCATCCTGCTGGCCGGGCTCAACACCGCGGGCGAGACGACTGTGATCGAACCCGCGGCCACCCGGGATCACACGGAACGCATGCTGCGTCACTTCGGGGCCGAGGTCCGTGTCTCCGCAGTCGAGGGCGCACCGGGCAAGCGCATCACGGTTGTCGGCTGGCCGGAACTCAGGGCGCAGGAGATCACCGTGCCGGGTGATCCCTCCTCGGCAGCCTTCGCCGTCGTCGCCGCCTGCATCCGGCCAGGCAGCGACATCCTCATAGAGAATGTCGGGGTCAACCCGCTACGGACCGGTCTGTTCACGACACTCAAGGAGATGGGCGCCAATCTCACGTTCCACAATGCGCGCGAGCTGGGCGGCGAGCCGGTCGCCGATCTTCATGTGAAGGGTGGCGGATTGAAGGGCGTCGACGTGCCGCCGGAGCGCGCACCCACCATGATCGACGAATATCCGATCCTCTCGGTGGCAGCCGCTTATGCGCAGGGCGCGACTCAAATGCGCGGGCTGGCCGAGCTGCGAGCCAAAGAGAGCGACCGCCTGTCGAGCGTGGCGGCTGGCCTCGCTGCCAACGGCGTGAGGTACGAGATGGGAGTCGATTCGCTGACCGTCCACGGTACCGGCGCGACCCCGGCGGGGGGCGGAGTGGTGGCGACGCACCTTGATCACAGGATTGCCATGTCTTTCCTGGTGTTGGGATTGGGAACCCGTGAGCCGGTGGCTGTCGACGACGGCTCGCCGATCGACACTTCGTTTCCGGGCTTCGCGGCTCTGATGAACGGGCTCGGTGCGAAGATCGGACCGACGTGACCGAGCGCCTGGTCATCGCGATCGACGGGCCGTCGGCGTCGGGCAAGGGCACTTTGGCCAAGCGCCTCGCGGCGCATTTCGGCCTGCCCCATCTCGACACAGGGCTTCTATATCGTGCAGTGGGCTGGATTTCGGCGCGAACCGGGCGGCCGCCGGCGGAAGTCGCAGCCGACTTGACGGCAGCCGCGCTCGGCGATCCCGCCCTGCGAGGCGACGAAGCGGGACAGGAGGGTTCCAGGGTCGCCGCGATCCCGGAGGTGAGAACCAACCTCTTGAAGTTTCAAAAGGAATTCTCATCTCAAGGGTCGGGTGCCGTTCTCGATGGGCGGGACATCGGAACGGTCATCTGCCCTGACGCTCCGGTTAAGCTTTTTGTGACTGCCAGCGCCGAATCGCGAGCCGAGCGAAGGTTCCAGGAGTTGCGCGGACGAGGGGTCGACACTATAAGACCGCGCGTTCTTGCCGAGATGGCGGAGCGGGACCGGCGCGATAGCGAACGGGCGGCTGCCCCTCTGAAAGCCGCACCCGATGCCTGGCTTCTCGATACCAGCAACATGGATGCCGATGCGGCCTTTGCCGCGGCTTTGGCGTTCATCGAGCGCAAGGGCTTTCGATCTTCCGGGCCATAAATCGCCGCCGGCAGATCGAAGAACATCGAATGGCGATTGGCGCAGGACCTCGTGTCCGGGCGTCGGAGTTTCGAGGCAGTGGATCCGCCGGATCAACCGGTTGGCCGACGGGCGGCAGCGTTTCGCCCGGGATCGAGGAAGGAAGAGGTATTGAATGGCTAAGGGCAGCGCCCTGCGCAGACCCGCGAACGACGCCGCAAGTGTGGAGTTCGCAGCACTTCTCGACGAATCGCTCGGCGGTTCGGCGAGCTTCGAAGGCACCGTGGTCAAGGGGACCATCGTGCGCATCGCCAATGATTTCGTCGTCGTGGATGTCGGCCTGAAGTCCGAAGGCCGCGTTCCTCTGCGCGAGTTCGCCAACGGTGGCGGCGCTGCCGAGGTCAAGGAAGGCGACATCGTCGACATCTTCGTCGACCGTATGGAGAACAAGGAAGGCGAGGCGGTGCTGTCGCGCGACAAGGCACGGCGCGAGGAAGCCTGGACCCTGCTCGAGAAGGCCTTCACCGACGGCGAGCGTGTCATGGGCACGATCTTCGGTCGCGTGAAGGGCGGCTTCACGGTCGATCTGTCGGGCGCCGTGGCGTTCCTGCCGGGCAGTCAGGTCGATGTCCGCCCGGTGCGGGACGTCGGTCCGCTGATGGGCCAGGCGCAGCAGTTCGCCATCCTCAAGATGGATCGCCGCCGCGGCAATATCGTGGTTTCGCGCCGCGCCGTGATGGAGGAAACCCGCGCCGAGGACCGCACCCGCCTGATGGGCGCGCTGTCGGAGGGCCAGGTGCTCGATGGCGTGGTCAAGAACATCACCGACTACGGCGCCTTCGTGGATCTCGGTGGTGTCGACGGCCTCCTGCACGTCACGGATATCGCGTGGAAGCGCATCAACCATCCGTCGGAAGCGCTCAGCATCGGCCAGCAGGTCAAGGTGCAGGTCATCCGCTTCAATCCGGAGACGCAGCGCATCTCGCTGGGCATGAAGCAGCTCATGAGCGACCCGTGGGACGGCGCCGGGGCGAAGTATCCGGTTGGCCTGAAGCTCAAGGGTCGCGTCACCAACATCACCGACTATGGCGCGTTCGTCGAGCTGGAGCCGGGCGTCGAGGGCCTGGTCCATGTATCGGAGATGAGCTGGACCAAGAAGAACGTGCATCCCGGCAAGATCGTCTCGACCTCGCAGGAAGTCGAAGTGATGGTGCTGGACGTGGACATGTCCAAGCGCCGCATCTCGCTGGGCCTCAAGCAGTGCATGTCCAATCCCTGGGAAAGCTTTGCCGAGAAATATCCGGCCGGCACGGAGCTCGAGGGCGAGGTTCGCAACATCACCGAGTTCGGCCTGTTCGTCGGCCTGCCGGGCGACATCGACGGCATGGTGCATCTCAGCGACCTGTCATGGGACAAGGCCGGCGATGAGGCCATCCGTGACTACAAGAAGGGCGACAACGCCAAGGTCAAGGTGCTGGACGTCGACGTCGACAAGGAGCGGATCTCGCTGGGTATCAAGCAACTCGCCAACGACCCGTTCGAGAAGGTAGGCTCGGTCGCCAAGAAGGGCGACGTGGTCACGGTTATTGTGGCGGGTATCCAGGACAACGGCATCGACGTCACGGTCCAGGACGGCATCCCGGGCTTCATCCGCAAGTCCGAGCTGAGCCGCGACCGCTCCGAGCAGCGTCCGGACCGCTACGCGATCGGCGACAAGCTCGATGCCAAGATCACCAACATCGACAAGACCTCGCGTCGCGTCGTGCTGTCGGTCAAGGCGCGCGAGCTCGATGAGGAAAAGAAAGCCATGGCCGATTTCGGTTCGTCCGACTCAGGGGCCAGTCTCGGGGACATTCTCGGTGCCGCCCTCAGCCGCGCCCAGAAGAAGGAAGAGTCCGGAGAGAAGTAGGCTTCTCGCGACCATCGCAAGGGAAGGCCGGCCCAGTCGGGACCGGCCTTTTCATTTGGCGGGAAAGACCCCGATGACCGCGCCAAACCGGCACTCGGGGCGCTTTCCTTTTTGTTTCAAGGGCTTACCTTGACCCTGCGGCGTTTTGCGCTATTATGACGCCAATGACGAAGTCGGAGCTTATTGCTCGTTTGGCGGCCCGGAATCCCCATCTCTATCAAAGGGATGTCGAGCGGATCGTCGCCACGGTCTTCGATGAAATCTCCAAGGCCCTCGCGCATGGTGATCGCGTCGAATTGCGCGGCTTCGGCGCGTTCTCGGTGAAGAAGCGCGACCCGCGCACCGGCCGCAATCCGCGCACCGGTGAGCAGGTCGCCGTTGCCTCGAAGCGCGTCCCTTACTTCAAGACCGGCAAGGATCTGCGCGATCGTCTCAACAAGGAAGCCGTGAAGGCAGCAGGCCTCGCGCCCGCCGAGCCGACCGAAGACAAGAAGTAGCATCCCCTCGATTCGTCGCGCGGCGCTGTGCCATTCTGGCGGCCGCATGAAGCTCCCGTCCCGCGTTCTCTTCCTGTTGTTGCTTTTGCTCGGCGTGCTGATCGCCGTCAGCAACACCGAGCGCGTGGCGCTGACGCTGTGGCCACTGCCCTACGGCATTCAAACGCCGCTTTATCTGCTGATCGTGGCCGTGCTTCTGATGGGCGTGCTGGGCGGACTGGGGCTGGGCTGGTGGGTCGGCCGGCATCATCGCCGCCGCGCCCGCGAGCATGGCAGGGAGGCAGCCCGCCTTGGCCGAGAGGTTGCACGGCTGCGCGAGGCCCTGACTGACCGCACTTCCACGGCGGCCGGCGCATCCGACACGGCACCGCGCGGCCAGAAGGCGATCGAGCGCCAAACCGCGCTTGTTTCACCCGATCTCGCAGCACCGCTGCGCCGGCATAATCTGCCGTGAAGATCCTTTCTGGAGCCGAGGTCGATGCGGCCGTCGACGACATCGCGCTGATCGACCGGCTCGAGAGGCTGTTTCGGGATGGCTGCGAGATGCCACCGCGTCATCACCACACGCTTGCTGCCCCCGACGGCCCCGCCTCGGCAGATGCCACGCTGCTGCTGATGCCCGCCTGGACGCGGCAGTCGGCGAATGGTGGGGGTGGCCGGATTGGCATCAAATTGGTCACGGTCTTTCCCGACAACGGCAGGAAATCGCTGCCTTCGATCTATGGACAGTATCTTCTCCTCGACGGCACGACCGGCGCACCGCTGGCCCTGCTCGACGGCACCACGCTCACCACGCGCCGCACAGCCTGTGCCTCTGGTCTTGCCTCGCGCTACCTCTCGCGGCCGGACGCACAGTCGCTGTTGATGATCGGAACGGGAGCCCTGGCGCCTCACCTTGTCCGGGTCCATGCCAAGATCCGCCCGATCCAACGAGTGGCGATCTGGGGGCGCGATGCTGGAAAGGCGGAGCGCCTTGTCCGCGAGCTTGCGACCTCCTTGCCTGTCGGGCTGGGCCGGCCGATCGCCGTTGAAGCCGTTGCAGATCGACGATCGGCGGTGGCCGACGCGGACGTCGTATCCTGTGCCACGCTTTCCAAGGCACCGCTGGTCGAGGGTGACTGGCTGCGCGAGGGTCAGCATCTCGATCTGGTCGGGGCCTACAGGCCAGACATGCGCGAGAGCGACGATACCGCGGTCCGCCGTGCCTGCCTCTATGTCGATACCCGCGCGGGTGCCCTGAAAGAGGCTGGGGACATCGCCCAGCCACTTGCCTCCGGAGCAATCCGTGAAGGCGATATTGTCGCCGATCTGTTCGAACTGGCGCGCGGTCAACGGACGGGCCGCGCTTCGGGCGACCAGGCCAGCATCACTCTTTTCAAGTCCGTAGGGGCGGCGCTCGAGGATTTGGCTGCGGCAGAGCTGGCATTCGATGCCGGCTAAGCCGGCTCGATCAGCGCACCCGCTTCCTTCAACGCGTCGATTTCGGCCGCGCTCACGCCGGCCTCGGCGAGGACCGACCGCGAATCGGCGCCCATCAAGGGCGCCATGGTGCGGATGGTCGGCGGAGTCCTGCTCATCCGCATCGGCGGCTCGACCATCATGATCTCGCCCTCACTGGGATGCGGGTACTTCCTGAACAGCTGCCGCCATACCAGATGCGGATCCTCGAACAGGTCGGCGGGCTTCGATACCGGGGCGTTGGGGATCTGGGCCTTGTCGAGAAGGGCCACCCATTCCGTGGTGGTCCGGGTCGGCGCCAGGGCATCGACCATGGCATACATGTCGTCGATGTGCAGCGAGCGCGCATTGAGGGTCGAGTAGCGCGGATCGTTCAGCACCTCGGGCTTGCCTACAAGCTCGAAGAAATTCCGCCAATGCTTGTCGTTGTAAGGGAGAATTGCCATCCAGCCATCCAGCGTCCGATAAGGCTTGCGGGTGCGGGCGAGCAGGCGTGTGTAGCCGACCTCGCCCTCGTCGCTGAAGGTCCGGCTCCACAAATGTTCGACCATCAGCCAAGCCGCCATGGTCTCGAACATGGGCACCTCGACGAACTGGCCTTCGCCGGTCCGTTGGCGGTGCATCAAGGCCGAAAGGGCCGAAAAGGCAAAGGTGAGACCCACGGTCTTGTCGGCCAGGATAGTCGGCGGATAGCGCGGGACATCGTCCCCCGCGGCACGTCCCATCAGATCGGCAATGCCGAAGCGCGCCTGGACCGCGTCGTCGTAAGCCGGCAGTTTTCCGTAAGGACCATCGGCCGAATATCCATAGGCGCCGACATAGACGATGTCGGGCTTCACCTTCCGGACATCCTCGTAGGCGAGGCCCAATCCCTCGATGGCCTGCGGCCGCAGCGCGTGAACGAACGCATCCGCCGTCTTCACGACCTCCAGCAACGCCGCACGCGCCCTTGGATTCTTGAGATCGAGGCAGACCGAGCGCTTGTTGCGGTTCACATAGAGATAGGTCGGACCCATGCCGGCGGTCCGACCCGGTCTGCCGATATGGCGCACCGCATCGCCTTCCGGCGCTTCGATCTTGATCACGTCGGCACCCTGGTCAGCGAGCAGCATCGTCCCGTAGGGGCCGAGGATGATGTTCGTAAGATCGATGATCCGAATGCCGCTCAATGCTCCAGCCATGACACGATCCTCGAAGAAGAATGACGGAACGAGGAACGAGAGTGCCATCGCGCTCGACACCCGTCATCGACCGTCTCGGCTCTCGTTCGGTGCGCCGATGCCGCGGTACGCGAGGCCACCTCCATCGCATGGTTCTTGAAGCCGTATCGCGGCGGCAGGAACGGCTCGCGCTGCCTCCTGGTCCGTGGCGAGTCAAGTGGACTCGGATGCATTGCCGATGTGGGATGTTAAGGTGACCGTTGTGCGACGCGCTCAGTCGGTGTAGCGAAGAGGGTGAAGAGGCGGGGGGCGATGCGCAACGTCGCGAGGAAGCAGCAGGAGCCGAAGGCGGCGTCAGGTCCGTTGGCGCGGCCGTACCGCATCGAAGAGCAAATCGGCTATCTGCTGCGTCGTGCACATCAACGTGCAAGTGCGATCTTCCAGGTCACCATCGGCGATCCCAACATCACACCGACTCAATACTCGAGCATGGTGAAGCTGAACGAGTATCGCGAGCTGTCGCAGAATCTCCTCGGCCGACTCGTCGGCATGGACAAGGCGACCAT
The DNA here is from genome assembly GCF_036558665.1 of Reyranella sp. Classification (GTDB taxonomy): domain Bacteria; phylum Pseudomonadota; class Alphaproteobacteria; order Reyranellales; family Reyranellaceae; genus Reyranella. The sequence goes on from NZ_DATBFE010000005.1 coordinate 50,678, forward strand.
GCAGGGAGTCGTCCGTCGGTTGAAGGAGCGTGGTCTCGTCGACTCGCGCCCCGATCCGGGTGATGCGCGCCGCACGTTGCTCAGTCTCACCACCGAAGGTCAGCGCATCGTGAACCGGTTGCTGCTGAATGGTCCCGCGGTTTCGCGCGAGACATTGAAGCCGTTGAACGGCGCCGAGCAGCGTCAGCTGCTCGACCTTCTGTCCAAGATCGTCTGAGAGACTCGAATCGTTTTGACTCCCGAAGACTGCGGGGTCATCGTACGTACACGAACGATATGGGTGATTATCGTCAACCCGTTCGCCTGGAGGAGGCGCTGGAGGCCTTGGCCCGGCCCTATACGGTGCTGTCTGGCGGGACCGATTTCTATCCGGCGCGGGTCGGCCGGACGGTCGACGAAGACATTTTAGACATAAGTCGAATCAAAGGCTTACGTGGCATCTCCCATGGCGATGCGGGATGGCGGTTAGGCGCCACCACCACCTGGAGCGAACTTCTGGCGGCCGATCTTCCATCGCTGTTCGACGGCCTCAAGCAGGCCGCACGCGAAGTGGGCGGACCGCAGATCCAGAATGCCGGCACGCTCGCCGGCAATCTCTGCAATGCCTCGCCTGCAGCGGACGGTGTGCCGCCATTGCTGGCGCTTGATGCCGAGGTCGAGCTTGCGAGTCGCAGCAATGTGCGTCGGCTTCCATTGTCGGCGTTCATTGTTGGCAATCGCCGCACGCAGTTGTCGCCCGACGAGCTTCTGGTCGCGATCCACGTTCCGCGGCCCACAACCTACGCACGTAGTTCTTTTCTGAAGCTCGGTGCGCGCCGCTATCTCGTGATCTCCATCGTCATGGCCGCAGCCACACTCGAGATCGCGGAGGATCGCGTGCGGACAGCGCGCATCGCCGTCGGCGCCTGCTCGGCGGTGGCGCAACGTCTTCCGATGCTCGAGGTTGCGCTCACTGGTACGCCGCTGGATGAGCGTCTTGCCGAAAAGGTTCAACGCGCCCATCTCGCGCCGCTGGCACCGATCGATGATGTGCGCGGCAGTGCCGACTACCGTCTCGACGTCGTTGTTACTTTGTTGCGGCGACTGCTGACGGAGGTCGCG
>NZ_DATBFE010000006.1:0-16683 GCF_036558665.1 Reyranella sp.
CGATCGAGGAAGCCTATCCGCAGGCCGAGGTCATCCTGCACATCGATCCGCGAGACGACAGCGACCCCAACGCGACGAGCGGCTGAACGGCATGGCGGCGCGTCCGGCGTTCGTGGTCGAGGATCAGTCGGAGGTGATCGCTTTCCTCGAGCGGCGGCTCGCGCCGGCGCGGCGCATCGACACCCACGGCGCCGTCGTCCTTCTGGCGCACGATCGCGCCTACAAGCTGAAGCGCGCGGTCAAGTTCTCCTACATGGATTTCTCGACCTCCGGCCGCCGCGCCGCCATGTGCCGGGCCGAGATCGACATCAACCGACGGCTGGCGCCCGAGATCTATCTCGGTGTCGCGGCGGTGCGGCGCGGGGCCGACGGCCGGCTGGCGCTCGGCGAGGTCGGCGAGACGACGGCCGGCGCCGTCGATTCGCTGGTCGTCATGCGCCGCTTCGACGACAGCAAGCTGTTCGACCGTCTGGCCGACCAGGGCGCGCTGAGCGCGGCGATGATGACCGCGCTCGGGGCGCGCATCGCGCGGTTCCATGACGGGTTGCCGGCGATTCGCGACGGGTTCGGCCGTCCCGGGGACTATCGCGAATCGGTTGCCGCCGACATCCGCCAGATGCGTGAGCAGGGCGGGCGGCTCGACCCGCCGACCAGCGAGGCGCTGGCCGAAGCCATGCCGCGGTCGCTGGAGCCGTTCATCGATCTGGTGGCGCGGCGGGTCGACTCAGGCGCGATCCGGCGCTGTCACGGCGACCTGCACCTGCGCAACATCGTGCTGATCGAGGGCCAGCCGGTGCCGTTCGACGCCATCGAGTTCTCCGAGCGCATCGCCAACATCGACGTGCTGTACGATCTTGCCTTCACGCTGATGGATCTCTGCGATCGCGGCCTGCGCGTTCTCGCCAACCGGCTGCTGAACGAATGGCTGTGGCGGATCGGCGAGCTGGCCGGCGCGCCGCACGACGAGGCGCTGGCGCTGCTGCCGATGTTCCTCGCGCGCCGCGCCGCGATCCGGGCCTTCGTCGACTCCTCGGTGACCGCGGTGAGCGGAGCGGACAACGAGCCGGCCCGCGCCTATCAGCGCGCGGCGCTCGCCTTCCTGCAGCCCGCGCCGCCGCGGCTGCTCGCGATCGGCGGCCTGTCGGGCAGCGGCAAGACGACCCGGGCCCTGCAGCTCGCACCGGAGATCGGGCGCGCCCCGGGTGCAGTCGCCGTGCGCAGCGACGTCGAGCGCAAGCGGCTGGCCGGCATCGCCCTTGAAGAGCGCATGCCTCCCGGCAGCTACACGCCCGAGGCTTCGGCCAGGGTCTATGCGGCGATGATGGCGCGCGCCGAGCGCATCCTGCGCGCCGGCCACAGCGTCGTGCTCGACGCCGTGTTCGCCCGCCCCGACGAGCGCCAGGCCGCCGAGGCGCTGGCCGTCCGGGCCGGCGTGCCGTTCGAAGGCCTGTGGCTGGATGTGCCGAAGGAGGTGGCCCAGGCGCGCGTCGCGGCCCGCGCAGCCGACGCCTCCGACGCGACGCCCGCGATCGTGGAGCGCCAGTTCGGCTATGATGTGGGCCGGATCGATTGGCAGCGGCGCTAGAACCGCGGGGGGAGCCAATGGAATTCTACCTGAGTTTCGAGCAGATACTGGGGAATGCCGGACAATATGTGCCGGCGATGATCGCGGTTGGCCTGTTCGCGCTCACCGTGTCGGTCGAGTCCTTCTTCCTCATGCGCCGCGACGGCACCTATCCCTGGAAGAACGCCTCGGTGTCGGTGGTCATGACGGTCGGCCACATCATCGCCCAGGCGGCCACCCACGGGATCGTCTTTGGCGTGTTCGCCGCCTTCGTCTACCAGCACCGGTTCACCACCATCCCGGTGTCGTTCGCTGATTGGCCGAGCCTGATCGTGCTCTTCGTGCTGGTCGACCTCGGCTTCTATGTCGAGCATCGCTGCTCGCACCGCATCAATTTCCTGTGGGCCTCGCACAGCGTGCATCACAGCAGCGAGAAGATGCTGGCCACCACCGCCTTTCGCCTCGCCTGGACACCGATCCTGTCCGGCCTGTTCCTGTTCTACCTGCCGATCGTCTGGCTGGGCTACGACCCCGTCTGGGTTTATGGCATGGTCTCCGCCGACCTCGCCTACCAGTTCTTCGTTCATACCGAGCTCGTGCCGCACGTGCGCTGGGTCGAGTGGTTCATCAACACGCCGTCGGCGCACCGCGTGCATCACGCCAGCAATCCCGAATACATCGACAGGAACTACGGCGGCACGCTCATGATCTGGGATCACCTCTTCGGCACCTACCAGCCCGAGCGTCCGGACGTTGCGATCCGCTATGGATTGGCGCATGCCCGATCGCGACCCAACAACCCGCTGTTCATCGCCTACGAAGGACTGTGGGATGTCGTAAAAGGAGCGGTTCGTGCTCCTGGCCCGAAGGCGGCCTTCACCAGACTGTTCGGCCCGCCGTAAGTTGGGCATCGCCCGTAAGGACAAATCCGTCGGCGAAGGGCGTGGGCTACCGCGCGCTGTTCGGGTGACCCCCTGTCAGCGGAGTAGCTGACCGACCTTTTGAGGTGCGAGATGGCCAAGCCAACCCGGCGCAAACGCACAACCCGCACTGGCCGCGGCAAGCTCACGCGGCGTGAGCTTGCGGTTCTGACGGTCGCCAGCGGCGCGATGGCGTCAGGGCGTGCCGAGGCGCAGGCGGGTCTGGCCGTGGAGAATGCCTCGCTCGGCGACGTGGTCGAGGCCCTTGCCGATGGACGGACCCCCGCCAGCGCCCTCACGCGCGCCTATCTGGCGCGCATCGAGGCCTACGATCGCAACGGGCCGGGGCTCACTTCGGTGCGCGAGATCAATCCCGACGCGCTGTCGATTGCCGGCCGTCTCGACGGCGTAAAGCCGTCGGCACGCCAGCCGCTTGCCGGCCTGCCGATTCTGGTCAAGGACAATATCGCCACCGGCGACAAGCAGCACACAACCGCGGGGTCTCTCGCACTGGAAAGTGCGCGCGCCAGGGACGACGCCACGATCGTCAAGCGGCTGCGCGCGGCGGGTGCGGTGATCCTGGGCAAGGCGAACCTGACGGAGTTCGCCAACATCATCGCGGTCGACATGCCTTCGGGCTACAGCTCGCTGGGCGGCCAGGTGAGGAATCCGTATGCGCCGGCGCTGGTCGACGAGCGCGGCATCCCGATCGTGGCGCCCGGCGGTTCGAGTGCGGGATCCGCTGTCGCTGTCGCGGCAGGCCTGTGCGCAGCGGCGATCGGCACCGAGACCTCGGGCTCGCTGCTCTATCCGGCGAGTCAGAACGGCGTGGTCACGGTGAAGCCCACCGTCGGGCTCTTGAGCCGCGCGGGCATCCTGCCGATCTCGCAGAGCCAGGACACGGCGGGTCCGCTCACCCGCACCGTGCGCGATGCGGCGATCCTCCTGAACGTGCTGGCGGCGCGCGATCCCCTGGATCCGGCGACGCAGCGCCTGCAGAGGCCGAACGACTACACGGCGGGCCTCGACAAGGGCGGGCTGAAGGGTGCGCGCATCGGCGTGCCGAGCGACGCCGACGATCCGCTGAACGACGTCTATTTCGGCAAGCTGCCCGAGCGCTCCAGGGCGGCGATGGCGAAGGCCTGCTCGGTGCTGGCCGATTGCGGCGCCATCCTGGTGCGCGCCAGCATGCCGACCGCGGGCTGGATCGGCGGGCCCGGTACGACCATGGGTGTGCTGAACCGCAATCCGCTCAGCCGGTACAAGGGCGCACCCGCCACGCCGCCGATCGTGTTCCTCTACGAGCTCAAGCACGATCTCGATGCCTATCTGCGCGACTGGGCGGTCGGCACGAAGATGAAAACCATGGCCGACATCATCGCCTTCAACCAGGCCAACGCCGACAGGGCGTTGCGCTTCGGCCAGGACCTTTTCCTCGCAGCGCAGGCCACGCGCGGCGATCTGTCGGAACCGGAATATCACTCGGCACGCGCCATGGACCTGAAATCTGCCCGGGCACTGGGGCTCGACGCCTATATGGCCCGGCACAAGCTCGATGCCGTCGTATTCCCCGGATCGGCGGGAGCCTCGATCGCGGCCAAGGCCGGCTATCCCAGCGTCCAGGTGCCGGCAGGCTTCATCGCCGGGGTCGACGGCAAGGAGACGCCGGACTTTCCGCTCGGCCTCACCTTCACCGGCCGGGCCTGGAGCGAGGCCAGGCTGCTGCGGCTCGCGTACGCCTACGAGCAGGCGGCCGGCGCGCGCCGGCCGCCGCCGGGACTGCCGGCGCTTTGACGGCTCGGCGTTCGATCATTCTGTTCGACAGCCGACGCGACTGTGTCACAAAGAAGGTCAGTCAGGCGACCTACTTCAACTGGAAGAAGAAGTACGATGGGCTGCTGCCGACCGTGATGCGTTCGATTTGGTGCGAGGCGCCACTGGCTTTGGCGACGTTGGAGTTGGGAACCGAGGCTGTCCAATTTACTTAGGCGGTCGTAGATTTTCGATTAAATCGATTATGGAACCGGCCAGCGCGGTGCGGTTTGTTGTGCAGTAGTCTCTAATTTCTGCTATTCGCCGTGCCAGATGGTCGCTGTTCTGTTTGTACGCACTCAACATACGCGACGATCTCATGTCTAGGTCGGCCAGCGCTGCGCGATGCTGACTTTCCATGTTCCGTACGCGCTCTTGCAGAGTGCTGATTTTGGCTGCGAGCTGGCGAACTTGGCCTTCAAGTTCTTGCTTCTCGCGTAGAGCGTTGGCCAACGCCTTGAGGTCGTGGTCGACGTTCTCGAATCCGAAATCGTCGACTTGACCAGACAGCGACATGACTTCGTCTCTGAATCGCCTTCGAGCATGATCATGATCGGCGAAGCAGAAAAACTCTCGGGAAGAGTTTACTCGGCATTCGTCGAATGCCCTATGAAGATGACCTTCCACGATGAAGCAGTTTTTGACGAACACCGCGGATACTACGGAGTATGGAACAGGGACACCGGTCGAACCAGACAGCTCACGCGCGCGTTCGTAAGGATTGCGAGCCGTACATCCGATCTTATAGATGCCCGACATTGCCGGGCAATGCAGCAGGTATACGAAGCCTTCCGGCCGCTCGCCGGGCGGCACGCCATCATCAAGAGGCATGAACCGGTCTCCCCTTTCGTTTTTCGCGTGCCGCCCTAAGGCTGATCATTTCTCAGGACAACGCTGACGATGGTGGCTTCGCCCTGTTGACTCGAAGGAGTGCTCTTCAGCGAAATGCGTTCCGGCGAAGAGCCGATTCTCCATCGCACTAGTAGGGCACCCACAAGCGCACGATCATGGTGAGTCAAGCCCGCTTCTTTGCGGCGGCGCTGCGCGGCAGCATGCGGGCGAGGTAGCGGCCGGTGTAGCTCTCCGGGATCTTGACGATCTCCTCGGGCGGTCCCTCGGCGATCACGCGTCCGCCGCCGGAGCCGCCGTCGGGCCCCATGTCGAGGATCCAGTCGGCGGTCTTGATGACCTCGAGATTGTGCTCGATCACGAGAACGGTGTTGCCGCCCTCGACCAGGCGATGCAGCACCTCGAGGAGCTTGCGCACGTCCTCGAAATGCAGGCCGGTGGTGGGCTCGTCGAGGATGTAGAGGGTGCGCCCGGTGGCGCGGCGGGAGAGTTCCTTGGCGAGCTTGACACGCTGGGCCTCGCCGCCCGACAGCGTCGTCGCCTGCTGGCCGATATGGATGTAGCCAAGCCCGACCTGCTGCAACGTCAGGAGCTTGTCGCGGATCACGGGCACGGCCTTGAAGAACTCGACGCCTTCGTCGACCGTCATCTCCAGCACGTCGGCGATCGACTTGCCGCGGAAATGGATCTCGAGCGTCTCGCGGTTGTAGCGCTTGCCCTTGCAGACGTCGCACTGGACATAGACGTCGGGCAAAAAGTGCATCTCGATCTTGATGACGCCGTCGCCCTGGCAGGCCTCGCAACGGCCGCCCTTGACGTTGAAGGAGAAGCGGCCGGGCTTGTAGCCGCGCTCGGTCGATTCGGGCAGCTGCGCGAACCAGTCGCGGATCGGCGAGAAGGCGCCGGTGTAGGTGGCGGGATTGGAGCGCGGCGTGCGCCCGATCGGCGACTGGTCGATGTCGACGATCTTGTCGAGATGGCCGACGCCCTCGAGCCCGGCATGCTCGCCGGCATGCTCGCGCGCACCGTTCAGCCGGCGGGCCAATGCCTTGTAGAGCGTCTCGACAATCAGCGTGCTCTTGCCCGAGCCCGAGACGCCGGCAACGCAGGTGAAGGTGCCGAGCGGGATCGAGGCGGTGACGTTCTGCAGGTTGTTGGCGCGCGCGCCCTTCACGGTCAGCCAGCGGCCATTCCCCTTGCTCCCCTGCGGCGGCGGCTCGCGTCGTACTTTCGGAATGGGGATCTGGCGGAAGCCGGAGAGGTACTGGCCGGTAAGGCTGGCGCTGTTCTGCATCACCTCCTCGGGCGTGCCCTCGGCGATCACCTTGCCGCCATGCGCGCCGGCGCCCGGCCCCATGTCGACCAGGTGATCGGCGGCGCGGATCGCATCCTCGTCGTGCTCGACGACCAGCACCGTGTTGCCGAGATCGCGCAGGCGCGTCAGCGTCTTCAGCAGGCGGTCGTTGTCGCGCTGGTGCAGGCCGATCGACGGTTCGTCGAGCACGTAGAGCACGCCGGTGAGGCCCGAGCCGATCTGCGACGCAAGCCGGATGCGCTGGCTCTCGCCGCCCGACAGCGTGCCCGAGGTGCGGTTCAGCGTCAGGTAGGAGAGGCCGACATTGTCGAGGAAGCCCAGCCGCTCGTTGATCTCCTTCAGGATGCGGGCGGCGATCTCGCGCTGCTTGGGCGTCAGCCTGGGGTCGAGCTCCTGGAACCACTTCACCGCCTCGCCGATCGCGAACTCGGTGACCTGGCTCACGTTCAGCCCGCCGATCTTGACCGCGAGCGCCTCCGGCTTCAGGCGCGCGCCGTTGCAGGCCTCGCACTTCGCCTCGTGCTGGAAACGCTCGAGCTCCTCGCGCACCCAGGAGGAATCGGTCTCCTTCCAGCGGCGGTCGAGATTGGGGATCACGCCCTCGAACGGCTTGGTGGTCTGGTACTGGCGGATGCCGTCGTCGTAGCGCATGGCGATCGATTCGCCGTTGCTGCCGTTCAGGATCGTGTCGCGCACCTTCTTCGGCAGGTCGCGCCACGAGGTCGACATCTTGACCCTGTAGTGTCTGGCGATGCTCTCGAGTGTCTGCTGGTAATACTGGCCCGACGAGTCGGCCCACGGCGCCACCGCGCCCTCGGCCAGCGACAGGCGGTCGTCCGGCACCACCATCTCCGGATCGAAGAACATCTTAACGCCCAGCCCGTCGCACGACGGACAGGCGCCCTGCGGCGCGTTGAACGAGAACAGCCGGGGTTCGATCTCCTCGATGGTGAAGCCCGAGACCGGGCAGGCGAAGCGCGAGGAGAACACGGTGCGCTCGCCGGTGTCGGCGTTCTCCGCCACGGCGAGCCCCTCGGCGAGGTTGAGCGCGGTCTCGATCGAGTCGGCGAGGCGGTTGCCGAGGTCGGGCTTCACCACCAGCCGGTCGACCACGACGTCGATGTCGTGCTTGTACTTCTTGTCGAGCGCCGGCGCCTCGGCGATCTCGTGGAGCCTGCCGTCGATCTTGACGCGCTGGAAGCCCTTCTTCTGCAGGTCCTGCAGATCCTTGCGGTACTCGCCCTTGCGGCCGCGCACGATCGGCGCCATCAGGTAGAGCCGCGTGCCTTCGGGCATCGTCTTCACGCGGTCGACCATCTGCGACACGGTCTGGCTCTCGATCGGCAGGCCGGTCGCCGGCGAGTAGGGCACGCCGACGCGCGCATACAGCAGGCGCAGATAGTCGTAGATCTCGGTGACCGTGCCGACCGTCGAGCGCGGATTGCGCGAGGTCGTCTTCTGCTCGATCGAGATCGCCGGTGAGAGGCCCTCGATCGAATCGACGTCGGGCTTCTGCATCAGCTCGAGGAACTGTCGGGCATAGGCCGACAGGCTCTCGACGTAGCGGCGCTGGCCCTCGGCGTAGATCGTGTCGAAGGCGAGCGACGACTTGCCCGACCCCGACAGGCCGGTGATCACGACCAGCCGGTCGCGCGGCAGATCGAGGTCGACGTTCTTCAGATTGTGTTCGCGGGCGCCCCGGATGGAAATGTACCGGTGCGGTTCGGCGGCGGGTAAGCGTGACTTGGCCATCTCTGGGGCAACAATAGGCGATGCGCGGGATCACCGCATATGGCTATCCACAGCGGACTGCGCCAGCCCGGCCGGTGTCAGGAAATGTCAGGCGGCCGCGGCCTCCGCCGCCACGCGCGCCGTCGGCCGGTCGTTCATCAGGAGCTGCAGGGTCCCGGCAACCAGGCCGATCAGCACGCCGATCTTCCAGGCGAGGTCGTAGGAACCCATCAGATCAAAGAGATAGCCGCCGCCCCAGGCGCCGAGGAACGAGCCGGCCTGATGGCTCAGGAAGGCGATGCCGGTGAGCGTCGAGAGGAAGCGCAGGCCGAACATCTGCACCACCAGCCCGTTCACCAGGGGAATCACGCCCAGCCACAGCGTGCCCATGGCCGCGCCGAACAGCACGACCGAGAGCGGCGTCGGCGGAAAGCTGAAGAACAGCGCCAGCGTGATCGAGCGCAGCAGGTACAGCCCACCCAGCAGCAGGCGCTTCGGGTAGCGGTCGCCGAGCCAGCCGAACAACCACGAGCTCAGGATGTTGAAGCCGCCGATCAGCATCAGGGCGAGGGCGCTGTAGGAGGCATCCATTCCGCACTGGGCGAGATAGGTCGGCAAATGGGTGGTCAGGAAGACGAGCTGCAGGCCGCAGACGAAGAAGGCCAGCGCCATGACGATGTAGCCGCTGTGCCGCCACGCCTCGCCGAGCGCGCCCGCCAGCGTCAGATGGCGGTCGGCGGCGACACCGTTGGGCAGCCGGTCGGACGCGCTGCCGATCCAGGCGGCCGGCAGCATGGCGAACGCCAGGATCAGGAACGCCCACAGACCGGCCCGCCAGCCGTCGTGGTCGAGAAAATAAGCGGCGATGGGAGCCGTGAACATGGTGCCGATCGAGCCCGCCGCCGAGACGATGCCGAAGGCGAGGGTGCGGCGCTGCGGCGCCACCACGCGCGCGGCGATGTTGGCGGTGATGCCCGAAGTCGTGCAGGCGAGCGCCACGCCGATCAGGACGCCGGCGCCGAGCACGATCGCCAGGGTGCCGGTCGCGGTCGCGGTCAGCCAGAGGCCCAGCACGAAGACGAGGCTGCCGGCCAGCGAGACGAAGCGCGTGCCGTACCTGTCGGCGAGGATCCCGGCAAAGGGCTGGCTCACGCCCCACGCCACCTGCTGCACGGAGATGGCGAGCGCGAAGTCGGAGATGGCGATGCCCAGCTCGCGCGAGGCCGGGGCCTGGAACAGGCCGAGATTCTGCCGGATGCCCATGGCGAGCGTCATCATCAGCGCCGCACCGCCCAGCATCGCGTAGGCCTCGCCGCGTGAAACCTGGGGAACGTGGAAAGCGTCCTTCATGGGCGGACGATACGAACGGCCTGCCGACCGGGCCAATGAATTCGCCGAGGGCCGCCATGAGCGGGGCTCACGCCACGACGCCCGCGTCGCGATAGAATGCTGGCCACAAGGCCCGAGGGAGGGCATCCATGGCCGACGCGAGCCGGAAGCGCATCTGGTACCAGAGCTTCGTTCATCCGGTCGAGCAGCGACCCTATGTCGAGCGCTTGCAGGCCTTGCTCGACAAGGTCGCGGCGGCGGACGTGCGCTTCGAGGTCCATGGCCTGGATCCGCCGGACCACTCCTTCCACCCGCTCACCGAGTTCCGCTGCGCCGGTCAGGTCATCCGCAATGCGCTGGAGGCGGAAAAGTCGGGTTACGATGCGTTCGTGCTCGGCCATTTCCAGGAACCCGGGCTTGTCGAAATGCGCGGCTGCGTCGACATTCCCGTCATCGCGCTGGGCGAGGCGAACCTGCTGGCGGCGCTCGGTCTCGGTCATCGCTTCGCCTTGGTGACGATCGATCCGGGCTTCATCCCGTGGCATGACCGCCAGGTGAGGAATCACGGCCTCACCGAGCGCTATGTCGGCACCGCCGCGCTCCGCATGAACCTGCCCTCTTTCATGCAGGCATTCACCGACGAGGACGCCTATGCCCGTGTGCGCGAGCAGTTCGTGGCGCAGGTCCGGCCGCTGGTCGCGGCCGGCGCCGAGGTGATCATCCCGGCGGGTGGCCTGCCCATGCTGCTGTTTGCGCGCGAATGCCCCTTCATCGTCGATGGGTCGCCGATCATGAATGGCATCGCCGTCGTGGCAAAGGCCGCCGAGATGGCGCTTGCGCTGAAGACCATCACCGGGGTCGTCGTCAGCCGGCGCGGTGCCTATGCCAGGGCCGCGCCGGAGGCGATCCGCGAGTTCCTGGCGTCGTGAGCGCGGCCGGCGCCGATACAACCTGAAATCGGTGGTTGCCCACAAACGCTCTGGGGTAGCTTGCCGGCCGTGAGGTAGGTGCCGCGCCCCGCGGCACCGGGAAAGCGAAGGAGGCCCCCATGGCGGGCAGCGTCAACAAAGTCATCCTGGTCGGCAATCTCGGCCGCGACCCCGAAGTGAGGTCCATGCAGGATGGCCGTTCCATGGTGAACATGTCGGTGGCGACGTCGGACACGTGGCGCGATCGCCAGAGCGGCGAGCGCAAGGAACGCACCGAGTGGCACCGTGTGGTGATCTTCAACGAGAAGCTGGCGGAGGTCGCGCAGAAGTACGTGCGCAAGGGCTCCAAGGTCTATGTCGAAGGCCAGCTCTCGACGCGCAAATGGACCGACCAGGGCGGCCAGGAGCGCTATACCACCGAGGTCGTGATCCCGCGCTTCGGCGGCGCGCTCACCATGCTTGACGGCCGCGGCGGCGCTGGCGGCGAGGGCGGTGGCGGCATGGACGAGGAGTTTGGCGGCGGGCCGCCGAGCGGCGGCCGTCCCGCGTCGCGTGGCGGCAAGGCCGAGCTCGACGACGACATTCCGTTCTAGGCCGGCAATCCCATGGCGCGGAGCTCGGCTGCGGTCGCGGCGGCCGAGCGGTGGTGGATGGCACTCATGCCGATCGCCCGCGCGCCTTCGACGTTGGCGAGAACGTCGTCGATGAATACCGCCTCGGCCGGCCGGAATCCGCCGGTCCGGCAGGCCAGCTCGTAGATGCCCGCATCGGGCTTGGAGTGCCCGACCAGGCCCGAGACGACGTAGTCGCGGAAGAGCCCGAGAAAGGGATGGCGCCGTCGTGCCGGTCCGCGCAGCCAGGGGTCGAGAAGATTGGGCGCGTTGGACAAAAGATAAAGCGGCGTGCCGGCTGCGTGCAGCCGCTCGACCAGCGCCGCCATCTCGGGGAAGGCATGCTCGCACATCTCGTCGAAGCGGCCGTAGAAGGCCGCGATCAGCTCCTCCTGGTCGGGATGCAGCGCCTGCAGGCGCCGCGTCGCCTCGACCGGATCGCCGCCATGATCCTGTGTCGCGTGCCATTCGCGCGTGGCCACTTCGGCCAGGAAGCGCTCCATCTCGTCGGCATCGGCGAACAGCTTGCGGTAGAGGTGGCGGGGGTTCCAGTCGATCAGGACGCCGCCGAAATCGAACACGGCGATGGTGGGGGCGGGAAGGCTTGTCTTCGGGGTCAAAATCGGGCCTTTTCGGGAGCAGTTTTCAGGACAAATTTAGCTAGTCAAATCAAAGCGTTAAAGGGCGCTTTCCCAAGCGATTTTTGTTGGTCTTTCGAGGCCGGTTTGCTAGTGTGCGAAACGCCTTCGCCAAGCCTCCGGCGGAGCCAATAAAACGAGCCAAAAACCAGGTTTCTCTTGAGCGACGATACGACACTGCCGCCGGCGCCGCCGCCTTCCGACACGCCTCCGCCGACCCCGCCGCACGACATCGCGCCGATCACGATCGAGGAGGAGATGCGTCGCTCCTACCTCGATTACGCGATGAGCGTGATCGTGGCGCGCGCGCTGCCCGATGCACGCGACGGGCTGAAGCCGGTGCAGCGGCGCATCCTCTACGCGATGAAGGAAAACGGCTACGACTCGACGCGGCCGTTCCGCAAATCCGCCCGCATCGTCGGCGACGTGATGGGCAAGTACCATCCGCACGGCGACTCGGCGATCTACGACGCCATGGTGCGCATGGCGCAGGACTTCTCGATGCGCCTGCCGCTGATCTCGGGGCAGGGCAATTTCGGCTCGATGGACGGCGATCCGCCGGCGGCCATGCGATACACCGAGGCCCGGCTGGCGGTTGCCGCCGAATCGCTGCTCGCCGACTACGACAAGGACACGGTCGACTTCCAGCCGAACTACGACGAGCGGGAACTGGAACCGACGGTGCTGCCCGCGGCCTTCCCGAATCTGCTGGCCAACGGCGCCGGCGGCATCGCCGTCGGCATGGCGACCAACATCCCGCCGCACAACCTGGGCGAGCTGATCGATGCCTGCTGCGCGCTGATCGACAATCCCGAGCTCACCATCCAGCAGGTGATGGAACACGTCCCGGGGCCGGACTTCCCGACCGGCGCCACCATCCTCGGCCGCAACGGCATCCGCGCCGCCTACGAGCTCGGCCGCGGCTCGCTGATCATGCGCGCCAAGACCAGGATCGAGGAGATCCGCGGCGGGCGCGAGGCGATCATCATCACCGAGATTCCCTACCAGGAGAACAAGGCCCGGCTGCACGAGCGCATCGCCGAGGTGGTGCGTGACAAGAAGGTCGAAGGCGTCTCCGAGGTGCGCGATGAGAGCGATCGCGACGGCGTGCGGATGGTGGTCGAGCTGAAGCGCGACGCCATGGCCGACGTCGTGCTGAACCAGCTCTATCGCTACACGCCGCTGCAGACGACCTTCGGCGTCAACGCGCTGGCGCTGGACGGCGGGCGGCCGCGCCTGATGACGCTGAAGGAGATGCTGGAGGCGTTCATCCGCTTCCGCGCCGAGGTCCTGACGCGCCGCACCAAGTACGAGCTCAACCATGCCCGCGACCGCGCCCATGTGCTGGTCGGCCTCGCCATCGCCGTCGCCAACATCGACGAGGTGATCGAGATGATCCGCCGCGCGCCCGATCCGGCGGTGGCGCGCGAGCGCTTGATGGCGAGGGCCTGGCCGGCGGCCGATGTGGCGCCGCTGATCCTGCTGATCGCCGAGCCCGGCCGCGAGGTCTCGGCCGAGGGCACCTACCGACTGTCCGATGCCCAGGCCCGCGCCATCCTCGATCTGCGCCTGCAGCGCCTGACCGGACTGGAGCGCGACAAGATCGCGGCCGAGCTGACCGAAGTGGCGCGCCTGATCGAGGGCTATCTCGAGCTGCTGGGCGATCGCGACAAGCTGTTCGCGCTGATGCGCCGTGAGTTTGTTGCCATCAAGCAGCAGTTCGCCACGCCGCGCCGCACGGAGATCGTCGACAACGAGTTCGAGCAGGATGTCGAGGACCTGATCCAGCGCGAGGACATGGTGGTCACCGTGACCCACGGCGGCTACGTCAAGCGCGTGCCGGTCTCGGCCTATCGCGCGCAGCGCCGCGGCGGCAAGGGGCGGGCCGGCATGGCCACGCGCGACGACGATTTCGTCTCCAGCCTGTTCGTCGCCAACACGCACACGCCGGTGCTGTTCTTCTCCAGCCGCGGCCTCGTCTACAAGCTCAAGGTCTGGCGCCTGCCGCTCGGCGCACCGCAGGCGCGCGGCAAGGCGTTCGTCAACCTGTTGCCGCTCGGCGAGGGCGAGACCATCACCACCGTCATGCCGCTGCCCGAGGACGAGTCGAGCTGGTCGACCTTGCACGTCATGTTCGCCACCGCGCGCGGCGGCGTGCGCCGCAACGAGTTGTCGGACTTCGTGAGCGTGAACCAGAGCGGCAAGATCGCGATGAAGTTCGAGGGTGACGATGCCGGCGACCGGCTGATCGGTGTCGCCGTATGCGGCGAGGATCAGGACGTCCTGCTGGCCACCCGGTTCGGCCGCGCCATGCGTTTTCCCGTCGCCACCGTGCGCGTGTTCCAGAGCCGCGCCTCGACCGGCGTGCGCGGCATTGCGCTCGCCGAGGGGGACGAGGTGATCTCGATGTCGCTGGTCGACGGCGGCAAGGGCATCGCGACCGAGGAACGCGACGCCTATCTGCGCCAGTCGCGCGCGCTGCGCCAGCTTGCCAACCTCGACGAGGACAACGGCAACGGCGCGGACGAGGCGGCCGGGGCGCGCGAAGAGCCGGCGGCGCCTTCGACCATCCTGTCTTCGGAGCGATTCGGCGCCCTGCAGGACAAGGAAGAGTTCGTCCTCACCGTCGCGTCGTCGGGCTTGGGCAAGCGCACCTCCGCCTACGAGTACCGGGTTACCGGCCGTGGCGGCAAGGGCGTGGAGCTGATGAATCTCGGCCGAACGGGACAGGCGGGCGGCGGACAGGTGGTGGCCGCCTTCCCGGTGCGGCAGACCGACCAGATCATGCTGGTGACCGATGCCGGCACGCTGATCCGCTGCCCGGTCGACGGGATCCGCATCGCGGGACGGGCCACGCGCGGCGTGCGCATCGTCAATGTCAGCGACGGCGAGCGCGTCGTTTCCGCGATTCGAATCGGCGAGGACGACGATGCCGGCGGCAACGGCAACGGCGACGATGGCGCCGAAACAAACGGTGGATAAGGACCGGCCGTGTCGCTAAGACTTCGGCCCGACGACCGGCGTACCCATGGTGAGGGAACGAGGGGGAGACATGGCGGCAGAGCGCACCGGCGTCTATCCGGGCACCTTCGATCCCGTCACCAGCGGGCACATGGAAGTCGTGCGGCGCTCGCTGCGGCTGGTCGACCGGCTGGTGATCGGGCCGGCGATCAATATCGGCAAGGGCCCGCTGTTCTCGCTCGAGGAACGCATCGAGATCATCAAGGAGGACATCGAGGAATTCCCGCAGGCGGATCGCGAGCGCATCGAGGTCGTGCCGTTCGAGGGACTGCTGATCCACTTCGCCCGCGAGGTGGGGGCCTCGGTGATCATCCGCGGCCTGCGTGCGGTCTCGGACTTCGAGTACGAGATCCAGATGGCGAACATGAACGCGCGCATGGAGCCGAACGTCGAAACCATCTTCCTGATGGCTTCCGACCGCCACCAGTTCATCGCCTCGTCGCTGGTCAAGGACATCGCGCGGATGGGCGGCGACACCTCGCAGTTCGTGTCGCACAAGGTCTTCGAACGGCTGAAGCGCAAATTCGCCAAGAAATGACGCCCTCCGGCGCCGCGTTGACCGGCGGCCCGGCGCATCTTATACGGGCGCCGCGCCGGGTTCCGGCCTGCGGCGCGACACCGGGACGAGCCCGTAGCTCAGCGGTAGAGCATCTGACTTTTAATCAGAGGGTCGTGGGATCGTACCCCACCGGGCTCACCACGGGTCCCAGCAAGGAGAGAAGCGGCTCATGCCGTCGGTGAACGTCGTCAACGGCAAGCAGATCGTCGTCGAGGAGCTCGACCCCAGCCA
Organism: Reyranella sp.; assembly: GCF_036558665.1. Classification (GTDB taxonomy): domain Bacteria; phylum Pseudomonadota; class Alphaproteobacteria; order Reyranellales; family Reyranellaceae; genus Reyranella. Next base: position 15,510 of record NZ_DATBFE010000006.1, read on the forward strand.
TCGCTTCGCCCGCTTCCTTGTCAAGCCGTTCGCGCAGGTATGGCATCATCGCGATCTCGTGCGGGCGATCCTGCGCCGCGAGCTGCGCGACCGGTTCAAGGGTTCCGTCGCCGGGTGGGCGTGGGCGGTGATCGCGCCGCTGCTGGCGATCGCCGTCTACACTTTCGCCTTCACCACCAACCTGCAGCTCAAGCTGGCGGTGGATGTCAGCCCGCGCGTCGGCTACGCCCTGTTCATCTTCAGCGGCATCGTCGTCCTCAACTTCTTCTCGGAAATGGCATTTCGCGCGCCGATGCTGCTGCACGAATACACGCACTTCATCAAGCAGACCATCTTCCCGAGCGACATGCTGGCAGTGATCACGACCCTGCGCGCCACGCTCTATACCGTGATCTCCATCGCCGTGATGCTGCTGTTCCAGCTCGCGGTCGTGCGCAGCTTGCCGTGGACGGTCCTGCTGCTGCCGCTGATCTTCATTCCGCTCATCGCCTTCCTGGTCGGCATGTCGTGGTTCATGTGCGCGATCGGCGCCTTCACGCGCGACGCGGGCTACCTGATGATCAACGTCGTCCCGCTGTTCATGTTCGCGACGCCGGTCTTCTACCCGCAGTCCTCGCTGCCGCCGCCGTTCGACTTCTGGATCTACGCCAACGCACTCACCGGCTACGTCGAGGTCATGCGCGACGTCGTCCTGCTGGCGAAGCTGCCCGACTGGCGCGTCTATGCGTGGACGCTGTTCACCTCGGTCTTCACCTTCTATTTTGGCTACTGGTTCTTCGACAGGTATCGGAATGTCATCGTCGACGTCATCTGAGATCGTCGTCCAGGCCAGGCACCTCGGGAAGGCCTACCAGCTCTATGCCCGCCGCAACGACTGGCTGAAGCAGGTCATGTTCGGCTGGTGGAAGGCCTACTTCAAGCCGTTCTGGGTGCTGCGCGACATCGATCTCCAGGTCCGGCGCGGCGAGAGCATCGGCATCCTGGGCCGCAACGGCTGCGGCAAGTCCACCCTGCTGCAGGTGATCTGCGGCATGACGCTGCCGAGCCACGGCGAGCTTCGGGTGAGCGGCCGCATCGCCCCGGTGCTCGCCCTCGGCTCGACGTTCGACGTCGAGCTGTCGGGGCGCGAGAACGTCATGATCGGCGGTGCGGTGTTCGGGCTGAAGCGCGCCGA
>NZ_DATBFE010000007.1:0-1588 GCF_036558665.1 Reyranella sp.
GGCATCGAACCAGCCGCAGCGGCGCTTGCGGCCCGTCACCGTGCCGAACTCGTGGCCGCGCACACCGAGCAGCTCGCCGGTCCTGTCGGTGAGCTCGGTCGGGAACGGGCCGGCGCCGACCCGCGTGGTGTAGGCCTTGGCAATGCCGAGCACATAGCCGATAGCGCCGGGGCCCACGCCCGCGCCGATCGCGGCCGCCGCCGACACCGTGTTGGAGGAGGTGACGAACGGGTAGGTGCCATGGTCCACGTCGAGCAGCGCGCCCTGTGCGCCCTCGAACAGGATGCGCTTGCCGGCGCGACGCTCGCGGTCGAGCAGGTCCCAGGTCACGTCCATGAAGGGCAGGATCCTGGGCGCGATGGTCGCGAGCTCGGCCATCAGGCCGTCCTTGCCGATCTCTGGCTGGCCCAGGCCGCGCCGGAGCGCGTTGTGGTGCACGAGGATGCGGTCCACCTTGGGGCCAAGCGTGCCGAGGTTCTTGAGATCCTGCACGCGGACGGCGCGTCGGCCCACCTTGTCCTCGTAGGCCGGGCCGATGCCGCGCCCGGTGGTGCCGATCTTGCCTTCGCCGGCAGCAGCCTCGCGCAGCACGTCAAGTTCGCGGTGCAGCGGCAGGATCAGGGGACAGGCTTCGGAAATGCGCAGCCGCTTGCCAGCCTCGATGCCGGCGCGCTCGAGCTCGCCCATTTCCTCGAACAGCGCACGCGGCGACAGCACGACGCCGTTGCCGATGAAGCAGGTAACGCCGTCGTGCAGGATGCCGGATGGAATCAGGCGCAGCACCGTCTTGCGGCCGCCGATGACCAGCGTGTGGCCAGCGTTGTGCCCGCCCTGGAAGCGCACGACGCCCGCGACGCGATCGGTCAGCAGGTCGACAATCTTGCCCTTGCCTTCGTCACCCCACTGGGCGCCGATGACGACCACATTTCTGTTCATGGCGGCGGCCTCTATGCGCGAACGAAGTAGAGCAGGACGATGCCGGCGCTCATGCTGACCAGGCCCCACAGGCGCAGCTGCCCGTCGGGAAGACCGGTGAACATCGACATGACACGTTTCATGGACCGCGGGCTCAGGAACGGCAGGATGCCCTCAAGGACGAGATACAGCGCGAACGCCGCCAGCAGGTCCGACCAGTTCATGCCGGCGTCATTTCGTGGTCGCGCGCTTCAGGTACTTGAAGAACTCGCTGTCGGATGAGATCACCAGCACGTCGCTGTCGGTACCCAGGGAATCACGATACGCCTGGAGACTGCGGTGGAAAGCGTAGAACTCCGGGTTGCGCGAATACGCCTTGGCGTAGACTTCCGCCGACACCGCGTCGCCCTCGCCGCGGATGATCTCCGACTCCCGGTAGGCCTCCGCCAGGATCTCGGTACGCTGACGGTCGGCTTCCGCGCGCAGCTTCTCGGCGCTCTCGTCGCCCTCGGCGCGCAGGCGCTTGGCCTGTCGATCGAAGTCCTGCCGCATGCGGCTGAACACGGACTCGCTCACTTCCTCGGGCAGGTCGATCTTCTTCACGCGCACGTCGACGAGCTGCAGACCCAGCCCGCGCGCGTTCGCGTCGGCGATCTTGAGGATCTCGCCGGTG
>NZ_DATBFE010000008.1:0-77899 GCF_036558665.1 Reyranella sp.
AGGACGGCCTACATGCCGGTGAAGGCCGGCCAGTTCTCGTTGCACCACACGCATCTCGTGCACAATTCGCGGCCCAACCGCTCGAACGACCGGCGGATCGGGCTCGGCATCAGCTACATCCCGACCTGGGCGCGCTGCACCAGCCCGACACGCGTCACTGCGATGCTGGTGCGCGGCCAGGACCGTCACGGCCACTTCGACGACGAGCGCCGCCCGGTCATGGAGGCGGGTCCCGAGGAACGCGCCTTCCACGCGCGGGCCGTCGCTACCTTCCGGCAGATGAATGCCGACGAGGCGAGCGGCAAGCGCGCCGCCATGCGGCGTTGACCGGTCCGATCACGCCAAGCCCATCGCCCAGAGTGCGAAGGCATAGGCAATGGCGACTTCGTCGAGGCGGTCGAAGCGGCCGGCGGCGCCGCCATGGCCTGCGCCCATGTTGGTGCGCAGCAGGATCGGGCCGCCCGAGGTCATGGTCGCGCGCAGCCGCGCGACCCATTTGGCAGCCTCCCAATAGGTGACGCGCGGATCGGTGAGACCTGCCATGGCGAGGATCGCCGGGTAGGCCTTCGCCTGGACGTTCTCGTATGGCGAATAGGAAAGGATGGTGCGGAAGGCCGCCTCGTCGGCGATGGGATTGCCCCATTCGGGCCACTCGGGCGGTGTGAGCGGCAGCCTGTCGTCCAGCATGGTGTTGAGCACGTCGACGAACGGCACCTCGGCGACGATTCCTGCAAACAGCTCGCCGGCCCGGTTGGCGATGGCCCCCATCAGCATGCCGCCGGCGCTGCCGCCGTGGGCCACGATGCGCTTGGCCGAGGTGTACTTGCGCTCGACAAGGGCGTGCGCGGCGGCAATGAAGTCGTCGAAGGTGTTCGTCTTCTTCTCGCGCTTGCCGTCGAGGTACCACGCCCATCCCTTGTCCGCGCCGCCGCGGACGTGGGCGATGGCATAGACGAAGCCGCGATCGACCAGTGACAGCCGGTTCGAGGAGAACGAGGCCGGCATCGCCATGCCGTAGGACCCGTACCCGTAGAGGAGAAGCGGGGCGCTGCCGTCGGGGACGAAATCCCGGCGGTGCAGGATCGAGACCGGGACCTGCGCGCCGTCGTGTGACCGCGCCATGATGCGTATCGTCAGGTAGGCGGCGGGATCGTGACCCGACGGGATCTCCTGCCGCTTGCGCAAGACGCGGGTGCGACCCACCATGTCGTAGTCGTAGACCTCCGTCGGAGTCGTCATCGAGGAATAGGCGAAGCGCAAGGAAGTGGTATAGAATTCGTAGCCACCGATGACGTCGAGCGAATAGGCCGCTTCCTCGAAGATTATCGTGTGTTCGGTGCCGTCCTTCAGGTCGCGGATCACGATCGAGGGCAAGGCGTTGGCGCGCTCCAGGCGCACCATGTGATTGGCATAGAGTTCGAGGCCCAAGAGAAATACGCCGGGGCGATGAGGAATGAGCTCACGCCAGTTCTCGCGACCGGGCGACGAAAGCGATACCGTGACGATGCGGAAATCGATCGCGCCGCCATCGTTCGTCAGGATGAAGAGTTCGTCACCGCGATCGGCGACGCTGTAGCGCACACCCTTCTCCCGCGCGGCGACCAGGCGCGGCGTCGCGTCCGGCCGTGCAAGATCGACCAGCCATTGCTCCGAGGTATCGTGGTCGCCGCCTGCGATGACGCAGAAGCGGCGGCTGGCGCTCTCCTCGATGCTCGTGAACCAGCCCGCGTCCTTCTCCTCATGGACGAGGACGTCGTCCGATTGGGGCGTACCCAGCCGGTGGCGGAAGACCTGCAGCGGTCGGTGATTGTCGTCAAGCCGTACATAGAGGAAGAACGTCGAATCAAGGCCCCAGACGACGCTGCCGCCGGTCTGCTCGACGATGTCGCCGGTGTCCTCACCCGTCGCCCAGCGACGGACGCGGATGGTGAAATACTCCGAGCCGCGCTGGTCGGCGCTCCAGGCTTCGAGCCGGTGATCGGGAGAATGACGCGTGCCCCCGAACTTGAAATAGGCGGAGTCCTTGGCGATCGCATCGCCGTCGAGCACGAGCTGGAAATCGCCGCCGTCCCTCGGTACCCGTCCAATCAGGGTATGCTGACCGCCCTCGCGGTACTTCCAGAGATAGCCGTAGGGGCCGTCGGGCATGGGCACGCCCGAATCGTCTTCCCTGATGCGGCCTCGCATCTCCTCGACGAGCGTCTTCTGAAGGGCTTCGGTAGGTGCGAGAACGGCTTCGGTGTAGCGATTCTCGGCCTCGAGGTACGAGCGAATGTCGGGATCGAGGCGCGACGGATCGCGTAGTACCTGCTGCCAGTTCTCGTCCTTCAGCCAGGCATAGTCGTCGGTGAGGGTGGCGCCATGCAGCGTGCGTTGCGACGGGTGCCGCGGCGCGATGGGCGGCAAGTCCAACGGTCCCTCAATAGTTGCCGACGGCCTTGACGGCGGGCTTGGCCGGTGCCTGCGCCCTGCCCTCGAGCAGGCCGCGCATCTCGGCACCCTTGCTGTCCCACCAGTCGGCGAGAATGCGCACGTCCCAGCCGATACAGAAATGCTTGACGCCGATCTTGAGATATTTTTCCGCCTGGCCCGGATCGCGCAGCTCGACGCGCGGATGCAGACCCTTCCTCAGAGCCATCTCGATGGTCTTTGTCTCGGCTGCCAGGACCTCGGGATCGCCATATTGCGCCGGCTTGCCGATGCTCATGGAGAAGTCCGACGCTCCGAACTGCACCATATCGATGCCCGGCACCGAGAGGATGGCGTCGAGATCGTCCACGCACGACTTCTTCTCGACCATGATGGCGATCACGACGTCGTTCAGCGCCTCGACATAGGCAGGCTGCCCGCCCTGCCGCACGACCCCCACGTCGCGCCGCATACCCACGCCCATGAGGCCCCGGCCGCGTGCGCCTCTTGCCATCGTCGTCTCGGCGCGGACCGCGTTCACGGCAGCCCTGGTATCCTCGACCGAGCGGATGTCGGCGAACAGCACGCTCTGAAAGCCCGAGCCGATCGCGCGCATCGCCTGATGCGTGTATTGCGTCTGCTCGATCTTGATCATGCCGCCAAGCCCCGCCACCTCGAAGGCGCGGCCGAGATTGTCGAGGTCGTGCATGTCGAACGGAGCGTACTCGGCCGTGAACTCGACATAGTCGTACTGGCCGGAATGGCCGATCAGTTCGACCAGGGTGGGCCAGCAGGACAGGATATGCGTGCCGACGGTCGGCTGTCCGGCGTTGAGGCGTTCACGAAGCAGGTTGCGGCGCATGACGTTTCCCCGGTAAGTGCGATGGACGCCAGTTTCGCATTTTGCCTCGGGGGAGTGCCAATGTTTCCGTCGAAGGACCAGCTCACCATCTGCTTTGCGCACGCAGCCTACCGGATGAAGAACCGGTTCGATGCACGACGCACCGGAATCACGAACTTCGAGGTCCGCGCCTATGACGACCTGCAGAAGCGGATCGGCGAGGCCGACGTGGTCGTGGTTTCCGGCATGTGGAAGAACGACCTGATTGCGCACGCGGCAAGGCTGAGATTCATCCAGTCCATCAGCTCGGGCATGGACCAGTATTCCAGGGAGCAGCTCGCGGCGAAAAAGGTGCGCCTGGCGAGTGCCGCCGGCGTCAACGCGCGCGCCGTGGCCGAGCATGCCATGTCGCTGATCCTGGCCGTGGCGCGGCGGCTGCCCGAAGCGCGCGACAACCAGCACAGGAAAATGTGGCGCGGCATGATCGGCGATCTCGCCGAGCGAGAGGACGAGCTCGGCGGCAAGACGATGCTGGTGGTCGGCATGGGCCGCATCGGCAGCCATCTGGCAAGGCTTGCGAAGGCTTTCGACATGAAGGTGATCGGCATCCGGCGCGATCCGGTGCAGGGCACCAACGGTGCAGACTCGATCCATGCCACGACCGATCTGGTGAAGCTGGTTCCACAGGCCGACTTCGTGACGCTGACCTGTGCGCTCACCCCGGAGACCACCGGTCTCATGAACGCGGCGGCGTTCGCGGCGATGAAGCCGTCGTCCGTATTCGTGAACGTGGCGCGCGGCAAGGTGGCGGACGAAGCGGCGCTGATCGACACGATGAAGGTTGGACGGATCTGGGCGGCGGCGCTCGACGTCACGGCGGACGAGCCGCTGCCGGCGGCATCGCCGCTCTGGACGATGCCCAACGTCTTCATCACGCCGCACACGGCGGGCGAGACGCGCCGCTACGAGGACAACGTGCTCGACATCCTGATCGACAACCTGGAGCGCCTGTGGCGAGGAGAGTCTACGTTGCGCAACCAGGTTCTTTGACCGAGACCATCGGCTACTTCTTCTGATTCTGGTCGTGCCCGCCCTGAGAGCTGGAATTGTGCTGCCCTTGCGGTGCCGGACGCGGCGCCTGGGATTGCTGCGGCACTGCCGCTGGATGCGGGGCAGGGGGCGGTGCCGGTGCGCGGACCTGCGGTGGAGGCGCCACGGAGCGGGCCACAGGTGGCGGCATCGGCGCGTGCGCCTGCTGCGGTGGTGACGCAGGAGCATGAACTTGCGGTGCGACGTGCTGCGGCATGGCCTGCGGCTGAGCATGTCGGCCCTCGGCAGGATGCATTACTGCGGGAGCCGGGACGTTCGCCTGCCGTGGTGGTGCGACGCCCGACGCGTGCGTCTCGGCTGGCCGTTGCACTGGCGGCGGTCTTTCAGGCAGAGCCTTCTGGACTTCTGGATGTGCTGTCGAAGGAGTCGAGCGTGGAGGTGGCGGCTCGGCGCGCCGGATCTCGGCCGCCGGCCGCTGCGGCTCTTGATGACTGGCTTGCGACGGTGTCGTTGAAGCCGCCGGAGCGCCAGCGCCTTGGGAAGGAGGAACCGCGCCGGGGTGCGGCAGCAGCGGTGGCAGGTTGGACCGATCGCTCGCACCGTTCGTGTGCTCGACGATCTTCGGTCCGGACGCGGCGTGCGGTTGCGTGGCGGGAGCGGGCCGGCCGATCTGTTCCATGTTGGCGAAGCGGGTCGGCAGGGCAGGCAACGCACCCGGCCGCGAAGCGTGCGCCTGCGGCTCGCCGTTTCGATTGGCGGGCGCCTGCAGGGCCGCGGCGAGCGGACGATCGGGCATCGGCGGCGCGGCGACCGGCGCCACCGGTGCGGAGCCAAGTTTGTCAGCGGCGATCTTGAGCGCGACCTGCTGCACCGGCCGCGAATGGGCAAAATCCTCCGCGGGCACGACCGTGGCGAATCGCCGGTTCAGCCAGCTCTCATGCTGATCGCCGGTGCGCGACGCTTCGTGACGCTCGGCGCGCCGCCAGTGCTCGTCCAGCACCGCCTGCTGGACACGGTCGGTGGCATTGATGCGGCGATAGTAGTTCGGATCGGCGACGTAGGGCGGCACATAGGGTTCGTGGGGCCCGAGCGGGAACCAGCCGACCGGGGCGCGGTTCTGCAAGCCGGCCACGGCGCCGAGCTCGCTGCCGCCGACGAATGCCACGAGCGCGGGAGCATAGACCGGCCGCTCGGCGCGTTGCGGCGGAATCCAGCACCAGCGTTCGCCGCGATGGGCCCAGCGGCCGTAATGAAAAGGCGCGAAGCCCCACGGCTGCGCGTCGACCCAGGTCCAGCCCCAGGGCCCGACATAAGTCCAGTAACCGGTGCCGTAGGGCTGCCAGCCCAGGGGCACTGAATTGGGATACCAGACTTCGCCGTATTCGGGATCGGCGGTCCAAGCACCGTAATGGGCAAGGTCCTCATAGCCGGTCACGCCGGCCGACAGATATTGCGGCGGGGCGGAACCTATCATGCGATCGCGTTCGGCCCAGTAAGCCGGCATGGACGGCGGGGCACTGTGGACGAGACGGAGCTGCACGCTCTCGCTGCCACCGATCAACTCGGCCTGCTCGCCGGAGCGAACGGCGAGCACCTGACCATTCGAGGCCTCGATCCGGGCGGCGCCGGCGCGCACGCCGAGCACCGTCGCATCGTCGGCCGAACCTGCGTGGATGTAGTAATCGCCCTGCTGCTCGAGCATGACCATGCCGCGCGGCGTCAGGACTTGATAGGGCTGGCCGTTGTCCATGCTGAATACCCGGATGTCGAGCCGGCCCCGGTCGAGCTGCAGGCGGGTCTGGCTGTCATCGAGCGCCAGGACGTCGAGCTCGCTGTTGCCGTCCATGCGCACCCGCGTGCCGCCGATCTGGATCTCGCCGTGACCGTTGGGCTCGGTCGACAGCGAATCGCCGGTCGTTATTGGTCGGTTGAGAGCCGCTGGCGACCACGCATCCTGTCGCGCGTCATGAAATGAAACAGGCCCTCGCACATAGGCGATGCGGCCGACACGGCCCGGCGGATCGGCCTGCGCAGACGCGGTACCGCTCGACGCCGCAAGCCCGATACCCAGCATGAGGAAGAGACAAACGGAATGCCGCATGTTTTCAGCTCCTCGACAGGGTATATGTCGGCAAATAAGGCAACGCCGCGCCTCAATTCCAGTTCCGGCGGGAGGACCACATGGCCGTCGCAGATCCCAATCGTACGATTCTGACGGGTGAGAATCCGTTCATCCGGCTAAGTGCACGGGATGGCGATCCGAATTCGACCGATGCGAGCTTCTGGCGCATCCTCTTCTGCCCTGCCGGGCCCGGCCATGTTCTCTATCTCAAGAGCGAACTCACCGACGGACGCTGGCGCATCTATTCGGACAACATTGCGATGGCGCGCTGGCTGCAGAAGACGGTGCAGGGGATGCTCAATCCCGAGCTGAAGGATCCGACGATTCCGGTGATGGACGCCTCGTTCGTCAAGTCGGGTGATCCGCGCTATTTCTGGACCGAGCACGTTTCGTCGGCGGAAGCCGAGATTTCGCTCACCTGGCACGATATCGGCGAGCCGCTGCTCATCCACACGCAACCCAACGCGCCGCCCAATCCCAGGCCCTATGGCGTCTGTACCCTGCTGGTCCCGGCGCTCGCCGCCCGGCTGACGCTGAACGGCGCCCAGGCGAAGGGCCAGCCATGGCCGCGCGAACGCGAGGGCCAGCCCTTCAGCACCTGCGCGCTCGCCTTCTCCGAGAGCTGGACGGAGCCACGTTAGGCTGCAAGCCGGTTACGATGAAGGCAGTCTTCGATACCCGGCCTGGTTCCCGATACGACGACGAAATCCAGACCCGATATCACTTCCCTGATCGCTATATCGACGAGGCGCGGAAGGCGGTCGGCGACTGGATCGTCTATCGGGCAACACGAAGAGGCGGAGAAAAGATCGGCTACTTCGCCGCGGCGCGTGTCGTCGGCATTGATCCCGATGCGAGGCTTGTGGGGCATTCATACGCGCGCATGGCGGACTTTCTGCCATTTGACAGGACCGTCCCTCTGGAGAGGCCGAAGGGTTTTTTCGAGCAGCGGTTGGACTTCGCGGCCAAAAAGTCGAGATCTCTCATCGGACAAGCGCTTCAGGGCAGATCCGTACGGACCATATCCGACATGGAGTTTGGCCAGATCGTTCACGCCGGCTTGGCGGAGACTTTGGCGCCGGCCAATGCCGTTCGTCTGGGTCTGGACCCGGCCCACACCGATTCCAGCACACTTTCCCTTGTCAGCGCACCAGAGGAGGAATGGGAAAGGAAAATCGTGCAGATCCTGATGAACCGAAAGATTCGAGACGCGAGTTTTCGACTTCAGGTGTGTGATGCCTACGACAACACCTGCGCGGTCAGCCGGTTGCGCATGATCAATGGCGGGGGAAAGGCCGAAGTCCAGGCCGCCCATATCTGGCCGGTCTCGGACGGTGGCCCGGACGTCGTGCAGAACGGGCTGGCCCTTTCCGCGACAGCTCATTGGCTCTTCGATCGCCACCTCATATCGCTGACCGACGACTATGGACTACTGGTCTCGCATAACAGGGTACCCAGCGAACTGCGATCCCTCTTCCAAAATCAACTTGCAAGGATTCACTTGCCGAAGGACAAAGGCCTTTGGCCTCATCTCCGCTATGTGCAGCGGCATCGTGCGGCTTTCCTCGGCTAGCTTGCAGAGCTCCCGGCTTCCGCCAGCAGGGTGTAGCTCCTGCGACGCACGGCCTCGTCATGAGTCCAGGTCACCACGGCCATCTCGTCGACACCGACCCGGTCCTTCAGGTCGACGATGCGCGCCATGACGTCGGCGCCGGTGCCGACGAAAGCTTCCCTGCGCAGCCGTTCCATCTTCGCCTGCTCCTGCGGGGCAAGTGTCGCCGCCGCGGCCACGTCGGGCGCCACGAGCGGCCCGAGCAATCCCTTGTCGCGGTTGATGCGCGACAGCGCCCGCGACGTGAGATGATATTGCGCCTCCTCCATGCTGTCGGCGGCGAGCGCCCAGACGCAGAGGGCGGAATGCGGCTCGGGGTGGCGCGCGCTCGGCCGGTAGTTCTTCTTGTAGAGCTCGATGGCGCGCTCGCCGCCGGCGCCGTCGCTGAAGAACCAGGCGAAGCAGTAGGGAAGGCCGAACAGCGCCGCGACCTGTGCCCCGTAGTCGGAACTGCCCAGGATCCAGATCTCGGGTGAGGTGGGGCCGCTGGGATAGGCTTTCACAGGCGCGAACGGATGGCCCTCCACCAGAGGTTCGTCCTGCACCCAGGCCATCAGGTCGCGCACGTCGGCAGGGAAATGCTCGGGCCGCTCGTGGGCGGCGGGATTGAGGGCAAAGGCGGTTCGGCCGTCCGAGCCTGGCGCGCGGCCCAGACCCAGGTCGATGCGGCCCGGCGCCAGTGCATCGAGAACGCGGAACACCTCCGCCACTTTGAACGGCGAGTAGTGCGGCAGCATGATGCCGGCGCTGCCGATGCGGATGCGCTCGGTAGTGGCCGCGATCGCCGCCATCACGATTTCCGGCGCCGTGCCCACGATGGTAGGGTGGTTATGGTGCTCGGACACCCAGAAGCGCTCGTAGCCCAGCGACTCGCAATGGCGCGCCAGCGCCACGGTGTTGCGGATCGATTGGTCATGGGGACGGCCGGCGACGGCGATCGACTGATCGAGTACGGAAAGACGCATCGGTCAGGGAACTTAGGCCGTAGGCTTCGGTTGTCCACCTGTGCCTGGAAGGAGGCCGCCATGCCCCGGACCCCGTGTCGTGTCGCCGGCATTGACCATATCTCCATCAGGGTCAGCGACTACGAGAAGTCGAAAGCGTTCTATTCGAAACTGTTCGGGTTCCTCGGTTTCGAGGTTTCGGACGAATATCCCGGCACGATCGGCTGGACCAATGGCCACACGCGCTACTGGATCGCCGAAGCCGAGGGCCGCAAGCAGTACAAGATCGGCGACGTCGGCTTCCACCACTACGCGTTCGAGCTGCGCAATCGCCGAGATGTCGACGAGCTGCAGGCTTGGCTCGAGAAGCAAAAGGTGAAAATCGTCGATCCGGCCGACGAATACTACGAGGACTACTACGCCGTCTTTTTCCTCGATCCCGACGGGCTGAAGCTCGAGGGCATGAAATACGGTGAGCTCACAGCCAAGAAGTCGAAGGCCAAGGCATTGAAGAAAAAGGGATAATTACCACTTTGGAATACTCCTGCGAATGACTTGCAACCCGACCGGCGGCCACCAATATTGGAAACGTTCCAAACTAAAGACCTACGGAGCGTTTCATGATGACCATCGGCGACAAGTTTCCCTCCTTCGATCTTAAGGCGGTGGTGGGCAGCGACCCCAAGAGCGCCTTCAGGCAAATCAACGACAAGTCCGACAAGGGCAAGTGGAAGGTCGTGTTCTTCTGGCCGAAGGATTTCACCTTCGTCTGCCCGACCGAGATCGCGGCCTTCGGCAAACTGAACCGCGAGTTCAACGACCGTGATGCTGTCGTCTATGGCGTGTCGATCGACTCCGAGTACGTGCATCTCGCGTGGCGTCAGAACCACGCCGACCTCAAGGCGCTGCCCTTCGCGATGCTTTCGGACCAGAAGCGCGAGCTCTCGAGCATGCTCGGCATCCTGGACAAGAACGAGGGCGTGGCCCTGCGCGCGACCTTCATCGTCGATCCCGATGGCATTATCCGCTTCGTGTCGGTGAACGACCTCTCGGTCGGGCGCAACCCGCAGGAAGTGCTGCGCGTCCTCGATGCGCTGCAGACCGACGAGCTGTGCCCCTGCAACTGGCAGAAGGGCGAAGAGGTCCTGAAGGCCGCCTAGGGAACAAGGAGAAGATGATGTCACTCGATCTCCTCAAGGAGCGGCTGCCGGACTATGCCCGCGACCTCAAGCTCAACCTGTCGAGCCTCGCGTCGGAGCAGGTCCTTACGGAGCAGCAGAAGGCCGGCAGCTTCATCGCAGCCGCACTCGCTGCCGACCATGCGCCGACTACCAGGGCGGTGGTCGACGCCTTCGCGAGCCAGCTTTCACCGGAAGTGCTCAATGCCGTCAAGATCGCGGCGGCGTTGATGGCGATGAACAACATCTACTATCGCTTCGTGCACCTTGTGGACGCGTCCGACTACAAGACCTTGCCGGCGAAGCTGCGCATGACCGCGATGGCCAAGCCCGGCGTCGACAAGGTCGATTTCGAGCTCTGGTCGCTCGTCGTCTCGGCCGTGAATGGCTGCGGCATGTGCCTGGAGAGCCACGAGAAGGTTTGCCGGGAGCATGGTCTTTCGGCGGAGCAGATCCAGGCGGCGGTGCGGATCGCGGCCGTGGTCCACGCCGTTGCCCGCACGCTCAGTGCAGAAGAGGCGCTTGTGCCGCAACTCGCACGGGCGGCCTGAGGCCGCCGAACCTTGTAGCGCCACGGCATGCGGGCCAAACTCCGGCCAAACTGGATCCGGAGAGCCCTCATGTCGATGACCGCAATGCAAGTGAAGTCGCAGCCCGCCGTTCCCGGTACATATCAACCCAAAGGCATGCTGATCGGCGGCAAATGGGTCGGCGCCGCCTCCGGTCAACGCTTCGCCGTCGAGAATCCCGCCAAGCGCACCTCCATCGCCGAAGTGCCCCGCGCGGCGGCCGCCGATGTCGAGGCGGCGGTTGCCGCGGCGGACAAGGCATTCCCGGCCTGGAAATCGGTCGTGCCGCGCGAGCGCGGCAAGCTCCTGCTCAAGATCGCCGAGGCGATCGAGCCAAGAGTCGAGGAACTCGCGCGCACCATCGCCCTCGAAACGGGCAATGCGCTGAGGACGCAGGCGCGCGGCGAGGCCAAGCTCACTGCCGACATCTTCCGCTATTTCGGCGGCCTGGCCTCAGAGCTGAAAGGCGAGACCGTGCCGCTTGGCGAGCATGTTCTGTCCTATACGCGGCGCGAGCCGATCGGCATCGTGGGCGCCATCATTCCGTGGAATGCGCCGGTGATGCTGGGCGCGCTCAAGATCGCGCCGGCTCTTTGCGCCGGCAATGTGATGGTGATGAAGGCCGCCGAGGATGCGCCGCTCGGCGTGCTGATGATGGCCGACATCTGCCAGGAGTTCCTGCCGGCCGGCGTGCTCAACATGTTGACGGGCTACGGCCAGGAATGCGGTGGACCGCTCGCCAATCATCCGAAGATCCGCAAGCTCTCCTTCACCGGCTCGACCGAGGTCGGCAAGGTGATCATGCGGGCCGCAGCGGAGCGAATCGTGCCCGTGTCGCTGGAGCTCGGCGGCAAGAGCCCGTCGATCGTCTATCCCGACGTCGACGAGGAGTGGACGGTCGACGGGATCATCGGCGCCATGCGCTTCACCCGCCAGAGCCAGAGCTGCACCGCGGGCTCGCGGCTCTTCCTGCATGAGGACATCTTCGACTCCTTCCTGAACAAGCTCGAGAAGAAGACGACCGCCCTCAAGATCGGCGACCCGCTCGACGAGGCGACCGACGTCGGCACCATCATCAACAACAAGCAGTACACCAAGGTCTGCAAGTACGTGCAGGACGGCCTCGACCGCAGCGATGCCAAGCTGGTGTTCGGGGGCCTGCCGCCCAAGACCGGTCCCTTGAGCGAAGGCTATTTCACCATTCCGACCGTGTTCGCCGACCGCTCCAACGACTGGCGGCTGGCGCGCGAGGAGATCTTCGGGCCGGTGTTGGTTGCGATCCGCTGGAGCGACGAGGCCGAGGCGATCCGCATGGCCAACGACAGCCACTACGGGCTTGCCGCCTATGTCTGGACCCACGATATCGGCCGGGGCCTGCGCGCTGCGCATGCCATCGAGTCGGGCTGGGTACAGGTCAACCAGGGCGGCGGCCAGACGCCCGGCATGTCCTACGGCGGTTACAAGCAAAGCGGCATCGGCCGCGAATTCTCGCTCGAAGGCATGCTCGACAGCTTCACGCAGAGGAAGAGCGTGACGGTCAATCTGGCGGTGTGAGGACCAAAGATCCCGAATCGGAGGCGAGGCACTTTTCCTTTTTCAGGTTGGCACCCGCCTATGAAATTCCGTCACGCCCTGATAGGCGTGGCCGATGCGATAGAGCAGCGCCTCGTCGAACGGCCGGCCGACGAGCTGCATGCCGATCGGCAGCCCGTTGGCATCGAAGCCGCAGGGGACCGACAGCGCCGGTACGCCGAGCGTGTTGAAAGGACGGGTGAGGGCGGTGAAGCGGCCGACCATGCCGAGCGTTGCCGGTCCGCCTTTGGCTTCCACATCGGTCTCCTCGATGGTCGGGATGGGGAAGGGGATGGCTGGCAACAGAACGGCATCGACGCCCTCCAGCGCCGTTGTCAGGAACTCCCTCAGGAAATGCCCGCGGAGGCGCAGCGCGTCGATATACTGCGTCGCCGGAATGAAGAAACCGGCTTCCATGCGCGTGCGCACCTGGTTGGCATAGGCGTCCGGCATCTTCTCCAGCCACGGCCGATGCATCGCGGCGGCCTCACATTTCACGATCACCTCGGCGGCACGGTAGAGCGCGGTGAAGTCGGGCAGCGTCGCCGGCGTGACACGGGCGCCAAGCTTGCCCAGAGCGTCGGCTGCCGTCTGGACAGCGCCGCCGACTTCCGCATCGAGCGGCGCGGACCCGTCGTTCGGCAAGGCAAGCCCGAGCCTGAGGCCCGACACACCACCTTCCAGCAGCCTCTCATAGTCTGGCACCGGCCTCTCGCTGGCAGTCGAGTCGTCCGGATCATGGCCGGCGATCACGCCGAGGAGCCGGGCATTGTCCCGCACCGTCCGCGTGAGCGGACCGACATGATCGAGACTCCAGGAACGGGCCAGCGCGCCGGCGCGGCTCACGCGGCCGTAGGTCGCCTTCATGCCGACCACACCGCAGGCGGACGCGGGGAGGCGAATCGAGCCACCCGTGTCGGATCCCAGGGCGCCATACACCACGCGCGCCGCCACCGATGCGCCCGAGCCGCTCGAGCTGCCGCCGGTAACGCGCTTGCTATCCCAGGGATTGCGGCAATGGCCATGATGGACATTGTGGCCCGTCGGACCGGCGGCAAATTCCGCCATGTTGAGGAAGCCCAGCTCGACCACGCCTGCCGCGTCGAGCTTCTGCAACACCGTCGCCGTCACGGGGGCACGCCAGTCACGGCGGATGGCGCTGCCGCCGGTCGAGAGCTCGCCCTTGCGGTAGTACATGTCCTTGTGCGCCATCGGCACACCGTGCAGGGGCCCGCGGCGCTTGCCCGCGGCGAGCTCGCTATCCAGGGTCTTCGCCTGGGCGAGCGCCTTCTCCCTGTTCAGGCGCAGGAAGGCGTTGGTTCGCGGCTGCCAGGTTTCGATGCGGGCGAGGCAGGCCTCGGTCACTTCGACCGAGGTAACGCGGCGAGCCGCGATCGCCTCGGCGATCTCGCTCAGATCGACGAGCGCCAGATCATCGTTCCTCATTTGCGTGCCTCGCGCTCCAGGAGACTCGCGAAAGCGGCAGGGTCGTCGTCGAAGGTGAGCCGTTCGGCCGCCGCCTTGCGTACGGCGTCATTCAGCACGTCGACTTCGGCTGCGAGTTCGGCCAGGCGCCCGTCGTCGTACTTCAATCCCTGGAGGCCCGCGGCGATGCCGGCAGCGGTTCTGGTCTTTTCATCCATGGATTTCTCCTTATGCAAAGAGACGCAGCTTCAGCCTGGCAAGCCGCGCTCGATCTTCTGCCGAGAAAGTCATGATCCTGCGGGCCGTTTGGTCGAACTTCATGGCGATGCCTTCGGCCGACGCGGCAAGGGTGCCCGACTCGGCGTCGAAGGCGTAATGAGCCAATTTCAGGATCCTGTCCGAGAAATCGGCCAGACCGCTCATGACCACGAGCAGATTTCCTGCACCGAGCCACGCACGATAGGTGTGCAGCGTCTCCACGACCACCGTTCCCTCGCCGCGTTCCTGCATGGCGGTCCGGCCGAAGCCGAAATGGTTCCAGAGCATCGGCGCGGCGTCGGAGTAGCGGGCGAACTGGTGACGCGGCAAAAGAATCCCCTGCTCGTCACATTCGGCCGGCTTGATTATCGTACGCCCCACCGTGATCAGGCCGATGCTTTCCGCATCGTCGAACCTGATATCCGGCAGTTGCGGAATGCCGACACTTCGCGGCCGCGCACTGCCTGGCAGCTCGATTCGGGCAGCCTCGACGCGGGCACGGAATTCATCGGGCCAGGGCTTGCCGCTCGCGAAGCGCCGGCAGGCGGTCGCTGCAAGTGAACTGTCCGCCGGGTTCCGCATCTCGTGATAGAAAATGACGTCGTCCTTGCCGAGCTGCACCGGCGCCGAACGTACCTCGACCGAATCGACGACGCGAAACTCGCGAAGATAGCGAATATGGTCCTCGCTCGCGCGCACGATGAGGCCTGCGGCGCGTTGCGCACGCGGCCCCAAGCCAAGCCGATGAAGCAGATGCGCCGACGCCTCGTGGACGAACTCGGTGTAGAACTGGACGTTCAGATGGTCGTTCTCATCGCACTGCCAAGTGTTCACCGCGGTGGTGAAAGTCGGGATCAAAACGGGCATTGGCACACGAGGCACTCTCTGCAACCTGTGGATGGCCGCCTCAAATGGCCGAAAAAGCCCCAGAAATCGACATTTTTCGTGGATTGAGGGCTTGCGACGCCGCGATTCGTGGATAACCTTGGGCTCGTCGGCGCAAGCCTTGGGGCGTCAGGGACCGCCGGCGGAACGATAAAATCGCAAGGGACCCCTCAACTATGGCTACCAAACCCTCCACTCCTACCGTCCCGCTGTCCAAGGTGGCGGCCGAGCTGGCCGAGAAAACGGGCATGACGAAGAAGGACGCTACTGGCGCCCTCGACGAGTTCGTCGGCCTGGTCGTGAAGCACCTCAAGAAGGGCAACAAGGTCCGCATCACGGGCCTCGGCATCCTTCAGGTGCGCAACCGCCCGGCGCGTATGGGCCGCAATCCGGCCACAGGCGAGGCAATCAAGATCAAGGCGTCGAAGAAGGTCGCCTTCCGCGTCGCCAAGGATCTGAAGGAAGCGATCTAACCTGTCGCCTGGAAGATCAAGGCGGGCCTCGATGCAAGTCGAGCCCGCCTTTTTCTATGGGAGCGCCAGGTATCCGGGAGCGCGAGGTCGAGCCGGCGCCGAGATCGGGATCCGTGATGGGCCGCCACGGCTTCGCGTTCAGGCGCGCTTTGGAACCAGCGCGGCTGAGGCGCAGCCGGGCCTTCTGGCCGGGCGTCATCGCGCTCGATTGGCGAGCCGAGCAACCGACAGGCGACGCCGCGCAGGGCATGAGCGATGGTTTCGAAGCGCTCCGCCAGCCGATTCTTTTCGTCCCTCTGTCACATCTCCGCAGCGTCGTGCGTCATCACAGTGACGAACGACATCCTGTCGATGTGACGAGGAGACATCATGAAAGCGCGAATGAACAACCCGGTCATGGTCATCCCCGAAGCCCTGCAGGCTCTTCTGGCCGTGGGGCAGGCGGCAAAGAAAGGCGGCTTGCCGCCGCAAACGGCACTCCTGGTGCATCTCCGCGCGAGTCAGATCAATGGCTGCGGCGTCTGCGTCGATATGCACTCCCGGGAGCTCAGGAAGGCGGGCGCGCCGGACGAACGCATCTTCGGTGTCGCGGCGTGGCGGGAATCACCCTATTTCACCGATCCCGAACGGGCGGCACTGGCGCTGACGGAAGCCGCGACGCGGCTCGCCGATCGCGCCGATGCCGTGCCTGACGACATCTGGGGCGCGGCGGCGGGGCACTTCGACGAACGGGCGCTGGCGGCGTTGCTCATCGAGATCGCGCTGATCAATGCCTGGAATCGGCTCAACGCCGCCAGCCGCCAGCCGGCAGGCTCCGTCCCGGTCTGAGAGTCGCACTGCCGGGGACGTATCCCGCACAGCGGCATCGATCGGGTCTAACCGACGATATTTTGGCGCTCCATGCCGGGCGCGATCGCAGGCTAGTATGACCTCGCGATCACGCCCGACATGACTAGCTTCATTGCCCTCAAGGTTCTCAGCAGCCTGATCCTGCCGCCGGCATCCGTCGCAGTCGCGGCGGTCCTGTGCCTTCTTCTGCTGTTCCTGGAGAGGCGACGTTTGGCGCTGGCGCTACTGGCGCTCGCGGTCGCCGAGACCGTGATCCTGTCGTTTCCGCCGGTCAGCGACGCGATGATGGAGCACCTCGAGGATCGGGCGCGCGCCGCGGCGGCTTCGGGACCAGGCTGCTGCTTCGACGCCATCGTCGTGCTGGGCGGCGGGATCATGCCGGCCATCCCGCCGGCCCGGGTCTTCCCCGACCTGAATGACAGTGCCGACCGGATGTGGCTGGCGGCGAGGCTCTTTCGCCAGGGGATCGCGCCGCGCGTCATCGTGAGCGGCGGAGGGTTCATGGCGCGCGAGGAGGACGCGGCGACGACCGAGGCCAGCGCGATGCGCCTGTTCCTGATCGATCTCGGTGTGCCGTCCGACGCGATCGTCTCCGAAGGCCGTTCGATCAATACCATAGAGAACATGCGGTACGTGCATCGCATGGTCGGCGACCGGCGCGTGGCGCTGGTGACCTCGGCCTATCACATGCCGCGCGCCCTGCTGATTGCGGCACGAGAGAAGCTTGCGGTTTCGGCGTTCCCCACCGATTACCGGGCGGTAAGAGAAGCGCGGCCGGTGTGGGAGAACTGGATTCCCTCGGCCGACTCGCTCTCGATCGCATGTCTGGCACTGAGGGAGATCCTCTCAATCACGTTCGACTGGCGCATCGGCGCGGAGGCAAGGTGACAGGCGCCTGGCGGCTCAGCCGGCGCGCGGCGCTGGGGCTCGGCCTGGCGACACCGCTGCTGGGGCGGCTGGCGCGCCGAGCGCGCGCGCGAGCGCTCGATCGGCTGAGCTTCAACACCGACTGGCGCGCGCAGGCCGAGCATGGCGGCTACTACCAGGCGGTGGCGGCCGGCATCTACCGGAAGTATGGCATCGACTGCGACCTGCGGCCGGGTGGACCGAACCTCAACATCAGCGAGCTCCTGCTGGCGGGCCGCGTCGACATGATCATGTCGAACAGCTTCGAGGCATTCACCTACGTGCGCGAGAAGGCGCCGTTCTTCACCATCGCCGCGATCTTCCAGAAGGATCCGCAGGTGCTGATCGCCCATCCCGGCTCGGGCATCACGAGCTTCGACAAGCTCAAGGGCCATACGCTCCTGATCGGCAGCGGCGGGCGCGTGACCTACTGGCCGTACTTGCGCAAGAAGTACGGCCTCTCCGACAGCCAGCTCCGGCCCTACACCTTCAATTCAGCGCCCTTTCTGGCCGATCCCGATGCCGTGCAGCAGGGCTTTCTCTCGTCGGAGCCCTATTCGATCGCCAAGGTCCTGGGCAAGCTGCCAGAAGTGATGCTGATCGCCGATGCGGGCTTCAGCGCCTATCAGGCCACCATCGCCATCTCGCGCAGGCTGGCGACGGAGAAGAAGGAGCTGATCCAGCGCTTCGTCGATGCGACGCTCGAAGGCTGGGCCCAATATCTCAAGGGCGGGCCCGAGACCGACGCGGCCAATGCGCTGATCAAGCGCGACAACCCCGATCAGACTGACGATCGGATCAGTTACGCCGTCAAGGTGCTCAATGAGCGCGGGATCGTCCTCTCGGGCGATGCGCTAGCCGGCGGCATCGGCGCCATGAGCGAGAAGCGCTGGCGGGACTTCTACGAGCAGATGGTCGATGTCGGGGTCTTCCCCAAAGGGCTCGACGCGCGACTGGCCTACGCGCTCGATTTCGTGAACAAGGGCATCGGCAAACCATAGGAGCGGACATGTACAAGGTGAGCGATGAGCACCGGATGCTGCGCGACCTGGTGAAGAAGTTCGTGACCAACGAACTCGTCCCGCTCGAGAAGAACATCCTCGATCGCTTCGCCGCAGGCCAGCCTGCCGCCCTCTCCGACGAGGAGAACGGCAGGCTGTTCAAGCAATGCAAGGAGCTTGGCCTGTGGGCGCTCGACGTGCCGGAGGAGGCGGGCGGCGCCAACCTTCCCAACGTGGCGCTGGTCGGGGTCAACGAGGAGCTGGGCTATACCTGCGTGCCTTTCACCTTTCCACCCGACTCGCCCAACCTCCATATGTTGCTGGCGACAGCCAATCCCGAACAACGCCGGAAATATCTCGAACCCTATGCGGCGGGTGAAACTGTGTCGGCCATCGCCATCTCCGAGCCCGGCGCCGGCGGCGATCCGGCCGGCATGAAGACAAAGGCGGTGAAGGAAGGTGATCACTGGGTGATCAACGGTCGCAAGATCTGGATCAGCCGGATCGCAAAGGCCGACTTCACGATCGTCATGGCTGTCACCGATCCCAACCTCGGATCGCGCGGCGGCATCACCGCGTTCCTGGTCGACAAGGGCACGCCCGGCCTGGTCGTGGCGCGCGCCATCCCGATGCTCGCAGGCCAGCGCACCTACGAGGTCGTGTTCGAGGATTGCCGCGTCCACGAGAGCCAGGTGCTGGGCCGCATCGGTGCCGGCTTCGCCCCCATGCAGCTCAGGCTCACCGTGCGCCGCCTGCAGATGGGCGCCTGGTGCATCGGCATGACGCAGCGCGCGCTCGACATGCTGTGCAGCCATGCCAACCAGCGCGTGACCTTCGGCCAGAAGCTCGCCGACCGTCAGGCGATCCAGTGGTGGGTGGCCGACGCTGCCACCAAGCTGCACGCCTGCCGGCTCATGGTGATGGATGCCGCGGTCAAACAGGACGAGGGACGCGACGTGCGCATGGAAGCCTCGATGATCAAGGTCTTCGCGACCGAGATGGCGACCGAGGTAATCGATCATGCGCAGCAGGCATTCGGCGCGATGGGGGTGACGCAGGAACTGCCGCTCGCGTTGATGGCCCAGAAGGTGCGCACCATGCGCGTCTACGAGGGTCCGTCGGAAGTGCATCGCATGGTCATTGCACGGCGGCTGCTGGGTGCGGCGCACTGAGCCGGCTCCTCGGGTTGACGAAGCGCCGCGCGCTGCGGATGCTCCCTGTCGACATCGACGGAGTCTGCAAATGACCTACACGCTCGACCAGTTCGTCAAGGACGCCCAAGCAGCGCTCGGAGCCAACGACGGGCCGGCGGGCCGCGAGAAGGTACGCGTCCTTGTGGAGAGGCTGCTGACCAACAGGCAGTTCGTCGAGGCGGCGGTGGGACCCGATGCGCCCATGGGCACGCGCAAGCTCTACGAGGACAAGGAGCTGGGCTTTGTCGTGCTGGCGCATTGCAATGCCAAACCGCACAAGAGCCCGCCGCACGACCATGGCAGCTCGTGGGCGGTCTATGGGCAGGCGATCAAGCATACCGATATGACCGAATTCCGCCGTGTCGATCGAGGGACCGGCGCGGGCGAGGCGAAGCTCGAGAAGGTCAAGAGCTACCGCCTCGAGCCCGGCCATGCCGGCGTCTATGACGTGGGCGCCATCCACGCCATCGACTATCCCGAAGGCAGCCGCTTCGTGCGCGTGACCGGCCGCGACCTCGACTACGTCCGGCGCCTGAAGTTCGACATGGCGGCGGGCAAGGCGGTCACCATCGAAAGCGCGACCGCCGGCTCCGCCTGAAGCCGTCCACGCGCTACTTTGCGAAGTCCTCGGCCGCGACCGCGAAGTTCAGGTTCTGGCCGACCTTCAGGTAGAACGTCGTGATGCCGAGAAGGTGGCCCTCGGCATCGAACAGGCCGCCGCCGGACGAGCCCTGCGAGATCGCGGCTGTCGTCTGGACCAGGCGCCGGCCTTCCAGCGTGCGCTTGGAGGAGACGATGCCTTCGGCGACCGTAAGCTCCAATCCCTGGGGCGTCCCGATCGTGACGGCACGCTCGCCGACCTTGATGTCATCGTAGGGCCGTATCGTTACCCACTTGGATAGCGCCGCCTCGGCGCGTAGGACACAGCGATCGGCGCTCTCGTTGATCGACACGACATCGGCCGACAGTTGACTCTTGTCATGTGCGATGGTGACACGCGTCTTGTCCTTCACGACGTGACAGTTGGTCAGCAGTTCGCGATCGCTGATCGCCACCGCCGATCCCAGGCGCTCTCCGGCATCCACCTTGTAGACGGCGGCCGATGCCTTGTCGAAGACCTGCTCGACGCTGAGATTTTCGTCGCCGCGGGTCTCGCGCTTGATCTCGCCGGTCTTGCCGGCGTCGTCGGCCTTGCCCTGCGGCTTGGTTTTTGCCGCCGCAGAACCGGACGTGGAGGCGACGTAGAAATCGCTAGCCGTTGGCGTCGGCGGCTCGATCCTGGGATGCGCCAGCGCGGTCGGATTGAAGCGGCGATCGAGGCGCAGGCTGTCGGCCATGGCGGAGAACAGGAGCTCGTGCCGGGCGACCAGCCCACCGGGAATGTCGATCTCTGCCGCGATGCCCCCGGAGGTTCGGCAGAGCACGTACAGATAGTCGATCTGTCCGCCGCCCGCCTTGGCCGCCATGGCAAATCCTCCGCCATAGTAGGCGCGGTAGAAGGGGTGGGCGAAGCGCAGCAGCCTGGCATATCCCTGGACCATCTTGGTGCAGCTGAGATCGCCGTAGTGCGCCCAGACCACGTATCCGACCTTGCCCTCGAAGTCGTAGCGAAGGGCCCCGTCGGCCGGCCGCGCCGCCACGAACTTCACGAGCTTCGTCGGCACGCCGACCGAGAACCCGACCGACTTGTCCTCAAGCATGGTCCAGCCGAGCTCGTCGCGCTGCTTGGCCCCCTCTGCCAGGAGTTCCGAGACCTGCTCCTCGGACAATTTATCGGTGACGATGTAGCCCTTGGACTTCTGCCAGCTCTGGAAGGCCTCTTGGAATATGACGCCTGGCTCGCCGCCGCTCATCACGCTGTAGTGGCCCGTCCAGATCAGGGCGCGACGGAGGTCCTCGCCGGTGATCTTGGACGCGGGAAGCTCCTGCGCCGAGGCGCCGACGCCGAACAGCAGCGCAAGGGTGCAAGCCAGCGCGGAAAAAGCTGATCGGACGGATGCAGGGATCGCAGGCAAAGACAGAATTCCTCCCGCTGTATCATCGCGGGAGAGACGCCGTCGGCCAACGATCCTTCTGTATCAAACGCTTCCAGGGATTCTACGGAAGGCTGGCAGCCGCGGCATCGTTCGCCCGGCGCCTGACCTCGAGCAGGCCCGAGAGTTGCTCGCGCATCCGGGCCACGCGCCCGGCGCCGGCCTTCTCCGGCGAGCCGCAGTCGAAGGGCGGCTGCGGGTCGTATTCGAACGCGAGCTGGATCGACTTGGCGGTCTCCTCGCCCGCCAGCTCGGCCGCGACGGCGAGACCGAAATCGATGCCGGCCGTCACGCCGCCGCCGGAGATACGATTGCGGTCGCGGACGACGCGCTCTGCGACCGGGATGGCGCCGAAGGCCGGCAGCATGTCGCGCCACGCCCAGTGGCAGGCCGACTTGTAGCCCTTCAGCAGGCCGGCTGCCCCGAGCACCAGCGATCCGGTGCAGACCGACGTGACGTAGCGCGCGCCCGCAGCCTGCTTGCGCAGGAAATCGAGCGTCTCCTGATCGGTCATCAGCTCGATCTGCCCGGTGCCGCCGGGCACGCAGACGAGGTCGAGTTGCGGGCAGTCTGCGAAGGTTGCGTTGGGCACGATCGAAAAGCCGGCATCGGTCGGCACGGGATCGCGCGACTTCCAGATCATATGGATCTTGGCGCCGGGCACGCGCGCCAGCATCTGCGCCGGACCGGTGGCGTCGAGCTGCGTCACCTTGGGGTAGATCAAAATGCCGATATGGAGCGGCGCGGTCATGTTGGCCTCCGGCGATGGTTTCGTTTCAGTCCGAGTCTAGGCGCTTCCGCCCTTGGCAGGAATGACAAATATCATCTATTATCTGCCAATGCCCCGTCCGCACCGCCTCTTCATCCTGGCCTATGAAGGCTGCCAGCTCCTCGATGTCACCGGGCCCGCCGCCGTGTTCGGCGCGGCCAACGAGGTGGCGGGCCGCCAGGTCTACGATCTGCGGATTGTCTCTCCGGACGGCGGCACGGTCGCGACCAACAGCGGCGTCGAGATCCAAAGTCGCCGTTTCGGCGGTCAGCCCGACACGCTTCTGGTCGCGGGTGGCTCGCGCGGCTTGCCGGCGGTGACGGCGCGTGCCGACCTCAGGCGCTGGCTGCAGCGCGCTACGCCGCGCGCCAGGCGGTACGGCTCGGTCTGTACCGGCGCCTTCGTCCTGGCGGCCGCCGGGCTGCTCGACGGCAGGCGCGTGGCGACGCATTGGGCGAGCTGCCACAAGCTCGCGCAACGCTATCCGGCGCTGTCGGTCGACGCCGACGCACTCTATGTCGCGGACGGCAAGGTCTGGACCTCGGCCGGTGTCACTACCGGCATCGATATGGCGCTGGCGATTGTCGAGGCAGATCTTGGCGCCGCCACCGCGAACCTCATCGCGCGCCACTTCGTGCTTTACGTGCGCCGGCCCGGCTACCAGTCGCAGTTCAGTCCGCTCCTGCAGGCGCAGACCAGGGCCGAGGCGCCGTTCGCCGAGCTCGTCGAATGGATGCAGTCCCGTCTCGACGGGCCGCTCGACGTGCCGACCCTCGCCCGCCGTGCCGGGCTCACGGAGCGGAGCTTCTACCGCAAGTTCACCGAGGCCACCGGCAAGACGCCGGCGCAGTTCGTCGAACGCCTGCGGCTCGAGGCGGCGCGCACGTTGCTCGCCAAGGACCTGCCGCTCAAGGTAATCGCAAGCCGCGTCGGCCTCGGCTCTTCGGCGCGGTTGGGCGCGGCCTTCGAGCGCGGATTTGGAATGGCGCCCTCACTGTTCCGCGAAATGCACCGCGCGGCCTGACTACATCCCGCCGCCACCCATGGTTTCGGCCCAGGTCGTATGGCGACGCTCCAGCTCTTCGATGGCGGCCTGCTTCTTCGGGTCGGTGCTGCAGGCGCAAAGTTCGACGAGCAGGGCGACGAGCGCGAGGAACGTCAAAAGAGGCATGGCAACCTCCGGATGCGTTCAGGATAGGTTGGCGGTGGTGACCGCAGGGAATCACGAAACAGATAGGCGAGCGTGAACCCGCCCGCTCAGGCGGCTGTCTCGACGGCTGCGTAGTGATTGCGCTGCATTCGCTCGAGTGCCCTGTCGCTGTCGGAGGTGGTGACGCATCCACCTATGGCCGCCGCGAGGAGGAGGAGGGCGAAAATCGCGCGAGTCATGGCTTCACCGCTGCAGCCGCATGCGCATGCTGCCGATGACCAGCGCGGTGCCGGCGAAGCCGGCGCCCAGCCAGAGAGCGGCGTGGGCGGCGGCGTTGGCCTCCTCGCCCCCGCCGGAGAAATCGAACAGGCCGAAGGTCAGCGCCACCAGTGCGGCGCCCATGGTCTGGCCGAGCGTGCGCGAGGTGGCGATAATGCCGCCGGCGCTGCCGCTGCGATCGCGCGGCACGGCGTTCATCATCAGGCGGTTGTTGGGCGAGGCGAAGATGCCGAAGCCGGCCCCGCACAGCATCAGCCGCCACATGATGTCGGCGGTCGAGGGTTGCTCCGGCAGAAGGGCGGTGAGGACGAGACCCGTCGTCATGCTCGACAGGCCGATCGCTCCCAGGACGCCGGCATGATAGCGGTCGGCGAGTCGCCCGGCGAACGGCGCGATGACGGCGAGAGCCAGAGGCCAGGCGGTGAGCAGGATGCCGGTGTCGGTGGCACTGCGTCCGAGTACCGTGTGGAAGAAAAACGGCAGGCTGACATAGGCCAGCCCCTGCGCCACGAAGGTGCAGCTCGAGGTAGTGATCGAGAGCGAGAAGATCGGCCGCTTGAAAATGTCGATCGGCATCATGGGGTGGGCGAGCCGCGTTTGCCGCCAGATGAACAGCGCGCCGAGCGACGCCGCGCCTCCCATCTCGGCCAGGATGACCTCCCAGGAATGTCCGTGTGCGATGCCGTCGATGCCGAAGATCAGCAGGCCGAAAGTCGTGCCCGACAGGATCGCCGAGAGGATGTCGAACGGCCGGCGCACGTGGGTGGTGCGCGGCAGATAGCGCTCACCCAGGACGAACGAGACGAGGCCAAGCGGAATGTAGACCGCGAACAGGATCGGCCAGGACGAAACGGTGAGGAGCGCTGCGCCAAGGCTGGGGCCGGCGGCAAGCGTGGTGGCGACGACGGTGGTGTTGAAGCCGAGCCCGCGCCCCAGCATGTTGCGCGGATAGATGGCGCGTACCAGCGCCGGCTGGATCGCCATCAGGCCGGCGCCACCGAGCCCCTGAAGGGTGCGGGCGGCCAGCAGCCAGGCGAGCGACGGGGCGAGTGCACAGCCTACGGAGGCGACGCAGAACAGCAGCAGCCCGGCGCGGTAGACATGGCGATAGCCGACGATGTCGCCCAGTGCTGCGAGGGGCAGCAGGCAGATCATCTGGGCGATCTGGCTCGCGTTCACGATCCAGATCGACGTTTCGGCCGAGATCTCCAGATCCTGGGCGATGTAGGGCAGCGCCAGATTGGTCATCGAGTTGCTGAGCACCGCCATCGACAGCCCGATGGTGATGGTGGCCACCGCCAGAACGCGTGGGAGGCCAGGCGGAAGACCGTCGGGAACGGCTGCGGTCGGCTTGACGGGCGGGGCGACGGACGTCGAGTAGGGCATCGCCTATTGCATCACCGTCGCTGCGTCGCCGCCGATGGTCGTACGTTGCATCAGACGCTTGTGCTTCACCGCATCGTAGTGGGTGGCACGGTGCAGGACGGCGCGATTGTCCCAGACGATCACGTCGCCTTCACGCCAGGCATGTGACAAGCGAAACCCGGGTTGGTCGGCGCGCTCGGTCAGCTCGAAGAGCAGCGCCTCGCCGGTCGCGCGCGGCCAGCCGACGATGAAGCCGGCATGGGCGCCGATATAGAGCGCGCGCCGACCGTTGACGGGATTGTCCCGGAACAGCCGCTGCTTCACGGGCGGCAGCTCGGCCAGGGCCTTCGCGCTGAGAATCCCCTTCTGCACGCGGTTGCGCGAATATTCCAGCGCATGCTCTGCGATCAAGGGCTCGATCGTCGCCTGCAGCGCCGGCGGCAGCGCCTGCCATGCCGCGCGCATGCTGAGGAATTCCGTGTTGCCGCCTTCGGGAGGGCAGATGCGTGCGGTCAGGATGGAGCAGAGCGAGGGGATGCGCTTGAACGAGGAGTCCGAGTGCCAGAAGTAGTTGGCCTTCTGGTAGATCATGCGCATGTCGTCGGGCGGGATCGGCTCGCCGGTCAGGATGTCGAGGTTCGACTGGCGCGCGAATTTTGTTCCGGCGGCGGGATTGGCGCTGCCGGTCGTATCGAGCGGCCCGAAATTCTCGCTGAACCGGATCTGCTTTTCGTCATCCATCGGCTGATCGCGGAACAGGAGCACCGAATGCTCCTCGAAGGCCGCGCGGATCGGCCCGAACTCGCGAGCGCTCAGCGGGCGAGTGATGTCGATGCCCGAGACCTCCGCTCCAAAGAGCGGATGCAGCTTCCTGACGGTGATGGGCCCGGTGTTGCGCATACGCCTCGCCGCGCGCCGCTTCAGTCCACGATCGCCTGATAGGTGAGTACCCGCAGCTCGCGGCGGATTGGATAGGTCGAGGAGGGCATGAGCTGGGTCAGCAGCACCACGGCCATGTCCTCGGCGGGATCGCACCAGAAGGCGGTCGAGGCCGCGCCGCCCCACGCATATTCGCCGGGCGTCCCGACGATGTGCGCCTTGGCGGGATCGATCATGATCGAGAAGCCGAGGCCGAAGCCGATGCCGTAATAGGTGGACTCGGAGAAGCGGGGCGTGCCCATGTCGGCCATGTCGCCTTTGAGATGGTTCATGGTCATCAGCTCGACCGTCTTGCGGCCGAGCAGGCGCACGCCGTCGAGCTGGCCCTTGTTCAGCATGAACCTGCAGAAGCGGAGATAGTCGGCGGCGGTCGAGACCAGCCCGCCGCCGCCCGAATTCACCTTGCGCGGCTTGAGGTAGCGGCTCTTTGCCGGATCGTCGATCAATGCGAGCTTGCCGTCCGGGCTGGGCTGATAGTTGGCAGCGAAGCGATCGTGCTTGGCATTCGGCACGTGGAAATCGGTGTCGACCATGCCGAGCGGCCGTGTGACCTTCTCGATGAGATACTTCTCGAATGGCTCGCCCGAGATCACCTCGACGAGGCGGCCGAGCACGTCGGTCGAGACGCTGTAGTTCCACGCCGTGCCGGGTTGGGCGATCAACGGGAACGTCGCGAGCTTGTCCACGACCTCGGCGAGCCTCGTCTCGGCGGTCTGGAAATCGACTCCGTCCTTGGCGCGATAGAGCGCATCGACGGGATTGCTCTCCATGAAGCCGTAGGTGAGGCCCGACGTGTGCGTGAGCAGGTCCCGGAAGGTGATCTCGCGCTCGGCCGGCACCGACTCGATCTTGCCACGGCTGCCGCCGGCGAAGACCCGCATGTTCCTGAAGGCCGGCAGGAACCTCGAGATCGGGTCGTCGAGCTGGAAGCGCCCCTCTTCGTAGAGCATCATGATCGCCGTCGAGGTGAGCGGCTTGGTCATGGAGTAGATGCGAAAGATGGTGTCCGGCCGCACCGGCTTGTTGCGCTCCACGTCGGCCTTGCCGTAGGCCTCGGCGAAGGCGAGTTCGCCCCGGCGCATCACGCAGGTCACGAGGCCCGGGAGCCGCCCGCTATCGACCCAGGTCTTCATCCAGTGGCCGACACGCGCGAGCCGCGCTGCGGAAAGGCCGACCTGTTCGGGAGTGGCGAGCGGCAGCGTGTCCATGGCGATCCTCCTCTTCCAGCCGCTAGACTAGCGCAGGACCGAGCTTTCCAGACACGCAAAAGACGGGAGGGTGCAATGGCGAGATTGTGTGAAGGCCGTGTGGCGATCGTGACGGGCGGGGCCCGGGGGGTCGGCCGCGAGCATTGCCTGATGCTGGCCGAGCACGGCGCCAAGGTGGTCGTCAACGATCTGGGTGGCGACCGCGCCGGCAAGGGTCACGATGTCGGGCCTGCTCAACAGGTCGTGAACGAGATCAAGGCCAAGGGCGGGGAGGCGGTCGCCAACGGCGACGACGTGTCGGACTGGAACGGCGCCAAGCGCATGGTGGACCAGGCGATCCAGGCTTTCGGCAAGCTCGACGCGCTGGTGCTGAACGCCGGCATCCTGCGCGACCGCATGCTGGTCAACATGAGCGAGGACGAGTGGGACGCCGTGATCAAGGTGCATCTCAAGGGCACCTTCGCGCCGGCGCGCCATGCCGCCGCCTATTGGCGCGATCTCGCCAAGCAAAAGGGTGGGCCGGTCGACGCGCGCATCGTCACCACCACCTCCGTGTCGGGCATTTACGGCAATATCGGCCAGACCAACTACGGCGCTGCCAAGGCCGGCATCGCCTCTTTCACCGTCATCGCCGCGCGTGAGCTCGGCCGCTACGGCATCACCGTCAACTCGATCTCGCCCTCGGCCTTCACGCGCATGACCGAGGATCTGCGGCAATACAGCGACGACGACAAGAAGCGGCGCGATCCCAGGTGGATCGCGCCGGTCGCGACCTGGCTGGTGAGCGAGCAGAGCCGCGATATCACCGGCCGCGTCTTCCAGGCCGGCAACGGCCAGTTCGCCGTCGCCGAGGGCTGGCACAAGGGGCCGATGGCGGAGCAGGTGATCGATCCCTACCAGGCCGGCAAGGTCCTTTCCGAGCTGGCCAAGAAGGCGCGCAGGAACGCCGGCATGGACGGAATGGATCTCGATTGATCATCGCGGGCGCATTCGCCCGTGCGGCCGCTTGAGGCCCTCCAGGCCGTGTACGGCTAAAGGCCGGCCAAGGTTTTCACAACTATGGTCTGCGGCCAGGTCCAGTCGCCTCGGCTCTCGTAGGCGCGCATCGCGCGCAGGACGAGATGGTCGGCGCGGACCGGACCGACGATCTGGATTCCGACCGGCAGGCCGGCCGAGGTGAGACCGGCCGGCATCGAGGCTGCCGGCTGTCCGGTAAGATTGAAGGGCAAGGTGTAGGGGGCGCCCTTGGTCCAACGCGGGAAAGTCTCCGAATTGTAGAGTGTGTCGACCGTCGGCGCGGCGGTGGGCGTCACCGGCGCCAGCAGCAAGTCGTAGTTCTGGTGCCACAGGGCCATGTCGCGCGCGAGCCGGGATCGTGCTTCATACGACCGCGCATAGTCGGCCAATGTGATCGCAAGCCCCTTCTCGGCGGCGGCGCGGAAGCCGGGATCGAGCTTGCCATGAAGCTGGCTCGGGATCTGACGCAGGCGCGTGGCGAAGCTGCCGATCCAGAGCGGCTCGAAGGCGCGTTGCAACGGCTCGATCAGCGGGCCCACTTCCTCGACATGGGCGCCGAGCTGTTCGAAGCGCCCGGCCGCTGCAGCCACGAGCGTACGTACCTCGGGGTCGGCCTCGACATGCCCGAAGTCGAGGCTCAGCCCGATCTTCCAGCCGCGCACGCCGTCCTCGAGACCGATCGTGTGATCGCGCGGATCGGGCGGCAGGGAGCGCCAGTCGCGCGGATCAGGCCCGGCTGCGGCATTCAGGGCGAGGGCCGTGTCGAGGACGCTGCGCGCCAAAACGCCTTGGCTCACCACATCGGCGAACGGCGCATCGGCCGGATACTGGGCGATGCGTCCGAATGACGGCTTCAGTCCGACGAGGCCGGTATGCGCCGCCGGGATACGGATCGAGCCGCCGCCATCGGTGCCGTGATTGAACGGCGCCACGCCGGCAGCGGTCATCGCCGCGGCGCCCCCTGACGAGCCGCCCGGTGAGTGCGCAAGGTTCCACGGGCTGCGAGTGGTCCCCTGCAATGGTGAGTCGGTGAGCGCCTTCCAGCCGAACTCGGGTGTTGTCGTCTTGCCCAGGATGGGCATGCCGGCTGCGCGCAGGCAGGCGACCACCGGTGCGTCCTCGCCGGCCGGCGTCTCGTCGGTGGCTTGGGAGCCGAGCCGTGTCGGCCAGCCTTTGACGGCGGTCGTATCCTTGATCGAGGTCGGCACGCCATCCAGCGGCGACAGGGGCTCGCCTTTCATCCAGCGCGCTTCGGAGGCGCGGGCCGCATCGAGTGCGCCGCCATGGTCGATCAGCACCAGGAAATTGAGGCGCGGCTGGAATGCTTCAGCGCGCTTCAACATGGCATCGGTCGTTTCGACGGGGGAGAGTTCGCGACGGGCGTAAAGTGCAGCGAGTTCGGCCGCCGTAAGCCAATGCAAGGGGCGATCAGACATGCGCTCCTACCTACTCCAGATCGGCCACAGGGTGCCAAATAAACGTGCAGCTTCAAATGTTACAACTGGACAAGTGAACTCGCCGTCGCCTTCGCCTATGGAAGCCGCGGCCCTCGATATTGCCTTCGCCGCCGGGCTTTTCGGTCTTGCTCGCCGGACACCGGACGTGATCGAAGCGCGGCGGGCGAGGTCGAAATCGGCTCGTCAGACATGCGAGTTCGCTTGTCCCGGCATGCTGCAAGGTCGTGTAGGTTGGCCGCAGATTCGACCGTGCCTCGTCGGAAGGCGAGAATTCAGTGAAGGAGCGTTGCGTATCGTGGAAACCGTCGGGGCCGTTCTTGCGAGCCTCATCGCTGTGGCGATGGGATTCTTTGCCGGTCGGCGTTGGGTGTCCAATGCTTACCTGGGCGCCTTGTTCGGCGTGCCGCTCGGCATCGTGTCCGCGACCCTCTATTTCACCCTGGCGCTGTTGATCGCGCGCGCCTGGCCGCGGCTTCTCGATGCGCATCTGGTCGGGCTTTGTGTTCTCGCCGTGCTGGTCGTCGGGACCGCATGTGCCGCCGCGGGCGCGGTGTTCGGCTATCGAAAATCGCTCGGTGTCCGCCTGTTCTAGGCGACGTCATCCCCTTAAGCTCGCCGCCGGAGCCAGAAGGGGAAACAATGGTCGAACTGGAGCTGGGTGGCGCCATCGTCACCCGTATCGAGGAGAGCTACGAGCTCAACTTCGAGGCCCAGCAATTCTTTCCGGCCTGGAACACCGATGTCGTGCGCCAGCATCGCGACTGGCTCTTGCCCAATCACTATGACGAAGCCTCTGGCTTCCTGAAGCTCAGCGTCCATAGCTGGCTGATCAAGATCGGCGGCAAGCGTATCCTGATCGACACCTGTGTCGGCAATCACAAGCCGCGCGCCTATCGGCCGAAGTGGCACATGATGGAGACCAGGTATCTCGAGCGTCTGGCGACGGCGCGCGTCAAGCCTGACGAGATCGACATGGTGATGTGCACACACCTGCATGTCGATCATGTCGGCTGGAACACGAGGTTGGACAACGGCCGCTGGGTGCCGACGTTCAGGAACGCGAAGTACGTCTTCAGCCGCGAGGACTACGACTTCTATCGGCAGATCGACAACGACCCCGCAGAAGGGGCCGGCCAACGGGGGCTCGTTTCGCGACTCGGTGCTGCCGGTAGTCGAGGCCGGCCTCGCGCAGATGGTGACGGGGGCCGCTGCCCTCGACGAAACTCTGAAAGTAGAACCCGCGCCCGGCCACACGCCCGGCACCATTGCCATCAAGTTCGAATCGAAAGGCGAGAAAGCGCTGTTCTGCGGCGACATCCTGCATCATGCGCTGCAGATCTATCATCCCGAGTGGAACAGCTTCGCCTGCCTCGACCAGGACAACGCCCGCAAGAGCCGCAAGACGGCGCTGGAGCATTGCGCCGGGTCCGGTGCAAGGTTGATGCCTTGCCACTTCGGCGCGCCCTTCACCTGCCACATCGAATCCAAGGCCGGCGGATTCGCGCCGCGCTTCGGCGGCGGTTACTGACCGGCCATTTCCAGAGGGAGCAAAACATGATCTATGAAATGCGTGTCTATCGTTGTCTGCCCGGACGGCTGCCGGCGCTGCTCAACCGCTTCGCCAACATCACGCTGAAGCTGTGGGAGAAGCACGGCATCAAGCAGGCGGGCTTCTTCACCACGCTGGTGGGCGAGTCGAACCAGGAGCTGACCTACTTCCTGCAGTGGGAGTCGCTGGCCGATCGTGAGAAGAAGTGGAACGCCTTCGCCGCCGACCCGGAATGGCATGCGAGGCGCGCCGAGACGGAGAAGGACGGTCAGATCGTCGCCAATGTCTCCAATCAGTTCCTCGCGCCCACGGCTTTCTCTTCGGTGAAATAGCCGGTTGTGATGCCCGTCGCCCGGACGGCCGACGGCGCGGTGCACTACGACGCCGTCGATATCACCGCCCCATGGCGGACCAAGGGACTGCCGATCGTGTTCCATCACGGCATCGGCAGCAGCGCGATGCTGTGGCGGGGCTGGTTCCCGGCGCTGATCGATCGCTATCCGCTCGTCGCCTTCGACATGCGCGGCTGCGGCCGCTCGTCGCGTCCGCCGGCGGACTTCGAATGGTCATTGCAACGCATGATCGACGATCTGTTCGCCGTGGCCGACGCCGCCGGCCTCGACCGCTTCAATCTTGTCGGCGAGTCGCTGGGCGGCACGGTCGCGTTGGCCGCGGCGATCGCGCGACCCGAACGCATCGCCACGCTGACGGTGAGCAACGGTGCGCACCTCGGATCGTCGATCCGGCGCGTCGAGGTGTGGTGCGGTCAGCTCGATCACGGCGGTTCTGCCGGCTGGTCGCATGCCTTCATGCCCGATCGCTTCCACTCCGGTGTCCTCGAGGCAAAGGAGGAAACATGGTTCGAGGCGCAACAGGCCGACTGGCCACGCGACTCGATCCTGAAGGCGCTCGGTGTCCTGGTCGGCACCGATCTCACGTCGCGGCTCGACGAGGTTTGCTGCCCGGTTCTCCTGCTGCATCCCGACGGCAGCCCGTTCATCCCTGTGCCGATCATGGCCGAGCTGCATCGCTTGCTGCCTGACGCGCGGCTCAACATCGTGGGGCGGGCGCGACATGGCCTGCCCTTCTCGCACGCGTCCCAATGCGCTGGACTCCTGCGCGCCTTTCTCGACGGCCAGACTTAGGCGCGAATTGGAGCGGACTGTTCTTCGGCCGTCAGGCGCTGGCCGTCCGCATCGCCGGGGCAGTTGTCATACGCATGGCAAGGCGCTTGCGGTCTGCTTCCGGCCGGATCAACAGGAAGCCGATCAGGCCGCCCGCGATCATCAGACAGCCCATGATCAGATAGCCGAACTCGTATCCCGCAGCCGGCGTGGCGGCGTCCTGAATGACCTTGCCCATGACGAAGGGGGCGATGATACCGGCCAAGGTGTAGAACGCGCCCGATGTGGCGAGCATCGCCGCTCGCTGAGGGTGCGGCGTCAGCTCGCTGACAATCATCGGCAGGACGACATAGACTGTGCTGCCGATCGCCGAGCCGAAAATGAGAAGGGCGAGATTGAATGCCGGCGACGGCAGGCTGCCAACGAACGGCATGAGACAGCCGCCCAGGATCAGGGTGGTGGCAGGGAAGATGCCGCGGGCGATGCGGCTCGAAGCGCCCTTCGAGCTCAGCCGCTGGGAGATATAGCCGCCGATCATCACGACGAAGAAGCCGAAGATCCACGGCAGGATGGTGAAGGTGCCAGCCTCCTGCTGCGAGTAACCCAAAGCCTCGCGCAGGTAGGAGGTGAACCAGGTGAGGCCGAGCGACAGGCCCCAGTAGGCGGAAAAGCAAGTGCAGGCCGCCGCGACGATGCTGGGGCAGGTCAGCAGGTAGCGGTATGGGATGTGGGCGTCGTGGGAGCCGCCGCCAGCCGGGTGGTCGACCAGCGTGCCTTCGCTACCGAAGATCAGCCACGCCACCGCCCACAGCAGTCCGGCGATGCCGAGGGCGCCAAAGGCCCAATGCCAGGAATAGTGCAGGATGATCCAGTTGAGCGCCGGAACGGTGACAATGACGCCGAGCGCGGAGCCTTGGGCGAGAATCGCCGTCGGCAGTCCGCGCAGCTTGTCGGGGAACCATTTGTAGGTTGCGTGCACGGCCACGGCCGCGGCCGGCCCTTCCCCTATGCCGAGGACGATCCGGCACGCCATCAGCACTTCCAGGTTCACCGTCGTCAGCATGGGAAACTGCACCAGGGACCAGATGATGGCCATCGCCAGCAGGACCCGGCGCGCCCGTATCCGATTGGCGATAAAGCCGACCACCACGGCCGACACCGCGAAGAGGAAGAAGAAGGACGAGGCGAGGAGACCGTATTGCTCGGGGCTCAGGTTCAGTTCTTCGGAGATCGGCCCCTTGGCGAGGCCGACCACGACCTTGTCGCCGAAGTTGATCAGCATGAAGAGGAACAGCAGCCCGGTAATCTTCCAGGCGCCCCTCAGTGGGCGATCTTGAACAGTCACCTGACGTCACTCCCTAGGCCCTGGTTCGCAGACTGCGTCCGGCGATAAGACAGGGCGCCTCGACCGGACGCAAGGGCGGAGGCAGAGAAACGCGCGCGCCTTCGATGCAAATAGAAAGGGCGCCGGTTTGGGCGCCCTTTCGGAAAAAGATGCAGGAGGCTAATCCTTGATCAGCGGGCATTTGCCTTCCTTGAGCGGGCGATAGGCCTTGTCGCCCGGTACCGTGGCGATCAGCTTGTAGATGTCGTCCTTGCTCTTGGATTCCGCCGGCGACTTCACCTGGAACAGGTACATGTCGCGGATGAGGCGGCCATCCTCGCGCAGCTTGCCGTTCTTGGTCATCATGTCGTTGACCGGCATCTCGCGCATCTTCGCCATCACGGCCTTGGCATCGTCCGTGCCCGCGGCCTGGACTGCCTTGAGGTAGTGCAGGGTCGAGCTGTAGACACCGGCCGTCAGCATGCTCGGCAGCTTGTCCTTCTTGGCGCGATAGCGCTTGGTCCAGGCGCGGGTCTCGTCGTTCAGATCCCAGTAGAATGCTTCGGTCAGCACCAGGCCCTGAGCCACCGGAAGGGTCAGCGACTGCACGTCGGTGGCGAACACCAGCAGGCCGGCAAGCTTCTGGCCGCCCTTGACGATGCCGAACTCGCCGGCCTGCTTGATGGCGTTGATCGTGTCCTGCCCGGCATTGGCAAGGCCGATCACCTTGGCCTTCGAGGCCTGGGCCTGCAGCAGATACGACGAGAAGTCCTGCGTGCTGAGCGGATGTCGCACGCTGC
This sequence comes from Reyranella sp., assembly GCF_036558665.1. GTDB lineage: Bacteria > Pseudomonadota > Alphaproteobacteria > Reyranellales > Reyranellaceae > Reyranella. Next base: position 34,302 of record NZ_DATBFE010000008.1, read on the forward strand.
CCAGCACCTTGCCGCCGGCGGCTTTCACGACCGCAGTAACGTCGCGTTCGAGCGAGTGGCCGAAGGCATAGTCGGCAGTGATGAAGAACCAGCTGTCGCCGCCGGCCTTCACCATCGCATCGCCGGTCACGTGGGCCAGCGCATAGGTATCGTAGACCCAATGAGCGCCCGTCGCCGAACAGGCGGGGCCGGTGAGATCGGCCGAGGCCGCGCCCGTGTTGATGTCGATCAAGCCCTTTTCCTGGCTGATCTTGCGCACGGCCAGCGCGACCGACGAGGTGCCGAGGCCGGTGATCATCTTCACGCCGTCGACGTCGTACCATCTGCGCGCAATAGCCGCGCCGACATCGGGCTTGGTCTGATGGTCGGCCGACAGGATCTCGATCGGGCGGCCAAGCACCTTGCCGCCGACATCCTCGATGGCGAGCTGCATGGCCTCGACCTCACCCTGCGTCAGGTCGCCGTAGACGCCGGAGAAGCCATCCATGACACCGATCTTGAGGGGCGCCGGCGTCTGGGCCCGGGCGATGACGGCGAGCCCCATGACGGTGAGGCCCACACCGGCCGCGAGGGTGGCCGCGAGCCGGGCAACATTCGAAACTCTCATACGATACTACCTCCCACATGCGGCAGCGCCGCACACGGCCGGACCTTAGCGTTTCTTCTGCTGCCGTGCCAAGGGCGTAACCAACACCGCTGGCGCTTTCAGGGAGCTTGCTCCGTGGCTTCGGTGGCCAACAACGCTGCCGATGCGGGCTGGCCGCCGTCTCCGCCTGCTGAAGCGGCGGGGCCGCGGTTCAGCAGGATCCAGCTCTTGCTCTCGGAGCGGATGGGAAAGCGCCGCTCGAGATGGGGCCCATACGCGGCCAGCGCTCGGTTGGTCCACAAGCTGTACGTCGAAAATTTCGGGATCAGCACGTGATCGGCATCGGCGAAGACCTTTTCGGCAGGCTGCAGGGGCGCGCCTGTCCACGCCCAGAGATTGCCGCCGCGCGGCGGCGTCAAGCCGAGCATGAAGGGAAATGGATTGACCTGGTCGAGAACCACGACACGGCCGACGCCGCCCGGGATTTTTTTAAGCAACGCCGCGGCGTCGAGCAGCGTCTCGACATACTCGCCGGGCGACAACTCGAAGCGCGGCGAGACGGCTCGCACTCGGTTCAGCAGGTGGTAGTCGGCCGGGCCGCTCGAAAATGCCGCAAGGAGGCCGGGCTCCGCGGGGCGAACGGCAAGCCCGCGCAAGTTGGTGCTGTCGATTATCTGCGCGTTCTGGCGCATGGCGTCGCGATGATAGCTGCTGAGGCTTTTCAGCGACGTGCCGATGGAGAGCAGCGGGAAGACCAGAAGAGCCAACAGAAGACCCAGGCTTCCGCCATGGAGGTGCCGCAGGCGACGTTCGCGCAGCACGGCATAGAACAGAAAGACAATGACGACTGCTGCCGGCAGGCGGTGCGTTTGCGCATTCTGCGACAGCAGGGCGGAACTGGCGGCCAGGATGAAGCCGGTCGCCACGGGCAGCCGCAACGGCGCGTCCCTTCGCCGCCACATCCAGAGGGCGACGGCAAGGGCCGCGAGATAGGGCGCATACTCGCTGACGTATGTGAGGAAACTGTTGATGTAGTCGCTCAGTTCGTTGCGCAGCTGCCCCGAGCCCGCCGCGGCAAGGAGGTCAGCCCAGTAAGGTCTGTTGAAGGGCGCCACCGCCAACGCGAAGGCGCCGATCGCGACCGCGGTCCAGCCGGCGTGCGCCCGTCGGACATGCGGGCAAACGAACGCCGCCACGAAGAGCGCCGCGATACCCATCACGAAGTAGGTCATCTTGAGGTAGAACATCGCCACCAGCACGGCGGCCGCGACCGCGATATCCACGGCATCGATCCGGCGTCCCGAATGTGCGGGCAGGAACAGGATCAGGAACAGGATGCTTATGCAGCTCCAGCCATATCGATTGTAGGACATGGCGAAGGAGTAAGCGGTGGGTCGGTCACCGACGTTGGCAGGCATCAGGGCGAGCAGACAGACGAAAACGACGAAGATCGCAGCCGGCACAGCGGGCAGCCGCCGCCATGCCACGCCGGTCGCCGCCACGAAAAGTGCCACCGCCATCAGCACGGAGCCAACGAGGAAGGCGGGCGGGCCGAAGCCCACCAGATCGAAGCCGATCGCCGTCAGCAGGAAGTTCAATTGGCCGACGGGCTCGTGGAAGTCGACATGGGGGACATGGCCGAAATGCAGGTGCCAGGCGCCCGCAAGATTGAACAGGAAGTCCCAGGTCATCTCCAGCGACAGGACGACCGGCGGCGACAGCAGCGCCCAGATCGAGATCAGGACCGGTAGCGCTGCCAGCCCCAACACCTTGCGCAGCGATGCCGGCGCCACCAGCCACGCGGACGAAAAGTCGCCCGCCGGTGGATTGGTGTCATGACCCAAAGGCAACGCCTCGGGCTTTCCGGCAGCCACCGCCATTTTGCACCCTACCCCTCAGCGTGTGGGTAGCACGCGCCCGGTCGGAAGCGCGGTGACAAACCTGGGGCATAGCGCCCGCTGGACATCGCGACAAAGCTTCGATTAAGTCGCGGCACCGCAAAGGGAGAGCGGATGGCCAAAGAAGAAGCAATTCTCGAGGCAACGGGATTAACCAAGGAATTCAGGGGTTTTGTGGCGGTCAAGGACGTGAATTTGCACGTTCGCCGCCATACGATTCATGCGCTGATCGGTCCCAACGGCGCCGGCAAGACGACCTGCTTCAATCTCCTCACCCATTTCCTGACGCCGACGTCAGGCCGCATCCGTTTCAACGGACGCGAAATCACGGGCAACTCGCCTGCGGCCATCGCGCGCATGGGATTGGTTCGCTCTTTCCAGATCTCGGCTGTCTTCCCGCATCTCAGCGTGCGGGAGAACGTGCGCGTCGCCTTGCAGCGGAAGCTTCGCAATTCCTTCTTCTTCTGGCGATCCGAGCGCGCTCTCGACAGGCTGGATGCGCGGGCGCTCGAGCTGGTCGAGGCGGTCGGCCTCGGCGCCTTCTCGGAACTGCCCGCGGTCGAGCTGCCCTACGGCCGCAAGCGCGCGCTGGAGATCGCTACCACGCTCGCGCTCGATCCGGAGATGATGCTGCTCGACGAGCCGATGGCTGGCCTCGGCCATGAAGACATCAAGCGCATCGCCAGCCTCATCCGCACCGTCGCGCGCGACCGCACCGTGCTGATGGTCGAGCACAACATGTCGGTCGTCGCCGATCTTTCCAACACCATCACCGTGCTGGCGCGGGGCGAGGTGCTGGCAGAAGGACCTTACGAAACCGTGTCGAAGAACCCGCAGGTCGTCGAGGCCTATGTCGGAACCGGCCATGCATGACGTCCTCCTCGCGGTCGAGGGACTCGAAGCCTGGTACGGCGAGTCGCACATCCTGCACGGCGTTGGCTTCGAGATTGGTCGCGGCGAGCTCGTCACGCTGCTCGGCCGCAACGGCGCGGGCAAGACGACGACGTTGCGTTCGATCATGGGCATCGTCGGCAGGCGCAAGGGCTCGGTACGCTTCGATGGCAAGGAAACGGTGGGCCAGCCATCCAATGCGATCGCCCGTCTCGGCATCGCCTATTGCCCCGAGGAGCGCGGCATCTTCTCGAGCCTGAACGTGGAGGAAAATCTCATGCTGCCGCCGGCAGTGAAGCCGGGCGGCATGGGCATCGACGACATCTACGGCCTCTTCCCCAATCTCAAGGAGCGCCGCCGCAGCCAGGGAACGAAGCTCTCCGGCGGCGAGCAGCAGATGCTGGCGATCGGCCGCATCCTGCGCACCGGCGCCGACCTGCTGCTGCTGGACGAGCCGACCGAAGGCCTGGCGCCGGTAATCGTGCAGCGCATCGGCGAGATCATCCGCCAGCTCAAGCAGCGCGGCTTCACCATCCTCCTCGTGGAGCAGAACTTCCACTTTGCCGCCACCGTGGCCGACCGCCACTACGTCATGGAAGACGGCCGCGTGGTCGACATGATCGCGGCCGCGGACGTGGCGCAAAGCATCGACAAGCTGCAGACCTATCTGGGAGTTTGAACGAGCGATGCTCGACATCTTCAGTATCCCGCTGCCGGCGCTGTTCGGCCAGCTGCTGCTCGGCCTGATCAACGGCGCCTTCTACGCCATGCTGAGCCTCGGCCTCGCGGTCATCTTCGGTATGCTGAACGTCATCAATTTCACGCATGGCGCGCAGTACATGCTGGGCGCGTTCGCCGCCTGGCTGCTGCTGACCAATCTCGCAATCCCGTTCTGGGCATCGCTCGTGCTGGCACCGCTGATCGTCGGCCTGTTCGGCGTCGTGATCGAGCGTCTGATGCTGAAGCGCATCTACCATCTCGACCACCTTTACGGCTTCCTGCTCACCTTCGGCCTGGCGCTGGTGATCGAGGGGCTGTTCCAGTGGAAATGGGGATCCTCCGGTGCTCCCTATCCGGCGCCAATCCCCGGCGGCTACAACCTCGGCTTCATGTTCATGCCGGCCTATCGCGGCTTCGTCGTGGTGGCGGCACTCGTGATTTGCCTGGCCACCTGGTACGGCATTGAGCGGACGCGGCTTGGCGCCTATCTGCGCGCCGCGACCGAGAACCCGACGCTGGTGCGCGCCTTCGGCATCAACGTCCCGCGGCTCATCACCCTCACCTACGGACTGGGCGTGGCCCTGGCGGCTCTGGCGGGCGTGCTGGCGGCGCCGATCCAGCAGGTTTCAGCGCTGATGGGCACCAATCTCGTGCTGGTGGTGTTCGCCGTGGTCGTGATCGGCGGCATGGGCTCGATCATGGGTTCGATCGTCACCGGCTTCGGTCTCGGCCTGATCGAGGGCTTCACCAAGGTCGTCTATCCGCCGGCCTCCAACACCGTGATCTTCGTCGTCATGGCGATCGTGCTGATGGTGAAGCCGGCCGGGCTGTTCGGGCAGGCCAAATGATCAACCAGCGCTTCGTCCTCGCGGCCGTCCTGATCGTGGCCGCGCTGCTCGCGCCGCTCTTCGTCTATCCGGTCTTCCTGATGACGGCGCTCTGCTTCGCCCTGTTCGCCTGCGCGTTCAATCTGCTGCTCGGCTATGCCGGCCTGATGAGCTTCGGTCACGCGATGTTCTTCGGCATGGGCGGATATTTCTTCGGCTATGTCGTCAAGACAATGGACTTTCCGCCCGAGGTCGGCCTGGTGGCCGGGGTCGGCGGTGCGGCGCTGCTCGGTCTCGTGACGGGCGCGCTGGCGATCCGGCGCCAGGGCATCTATTTCGCCATGATCACGCTCGCCTTCGCGCAGATGGTGTACTTCATTTGCGTGCAGGCCCCGTTCACGGGCGGCGAGGACGGGCTGCAGGGCATTCCGCGGCGGCCGCTGCTGGGCGGCCTGATCCCGATCACGAACGACCTCGCCCTCTACTATGTCGTGCTGGTGATCTTCCTGTTCGGCTTCGCGGCCATCTATCGCGTCATCCATTCGCCTTTCGGGCAGGTCTTGAAGGCGATCCGCGACAACGAGCAGCGCGCGGTCTCGCTCGGCTACGAGGCGGACCGCTACAAGCTCTTGGCCTTCGTGCTGTCGGCGTCGCTGGCGGGACTTGCCGGCGCCACCAAGGCGCTGGTGCTCCAGTTCGCTACCTTGACCGACGTGAGCGCCGGCATGTCGGGCGAGGTCGTCCTCATGGCGCTGGTGGGCGGGCTCGGCACCATCTTCGGACCGGTGATCGGCGCCTTCGCGATCGTCGCGATGCAGAACTACCTTGCCTCGTTCGGCGAGTTCGTCCTCGTGATCCAGGGCGCCATCTTCGTCGTCATCGTGATGGCGTTCCGCAAAGGACTGGTCGGCGAGATCGGCGACTGGTGGAGGGCCCGCCGCAAGGCGAGGGCGAGCTGAAGCCGGGACGCGTCAGCGCAGGTTGCCCGCCGGCCGCGGCGGCTCGACCATATCGTTGCAATTGCTGGCGCGCGCCATCAGGCAATCCTGAAGCCGCGATACGTCGCGCAGCCTCTCGAACAGGAAGATCCCGGCGATGACAAGGGCGGCCAGGACCGCCAGCGCCACCAGGCTCTTCGTGCGGGCGGCCTTCTCGGCCTCGTCCTCGTCCTGCTCCAGGTACTCTTCCCTTTCGTACCGGCTCTCCGTCACGGGCAGTCCCCCTTAGTCGGCGGCGCGCGTTCCGGCATCCGCCGGACTTTCGGAGATGGCGGGAATGGCCGCCGGAATCTCGCCGGTCGGGCGGCGGCGCTTGCCGCTCAGCCAGTGGGCGAAGCGATCGAAGTAGAGGTAGATGACCGGCGTGGTGTAGAGCGTGAGCCACTGCGAGACCAGGAGGCCGCCGACGATGGCGATGCCGAGTGGCCGGCGCAGTTCCGATCCGGCGCCCTGGCCGATGGCGATCGGCAGACCGCCGCCGATCGCGGCGAAGGTCGTCATCATGATCGGCCGGAAGCGGAGCAGGCAGGCTTCGTGGATCGCCTCGAGCGGACTCTTGCCCTGCTCGCGCTCCGCCTCGAGGGCGAAGTCGATCATCATGATGGCGTTCTTCTTCACGATGCCGATCAGCAGGATGATGCCGATCAAGGCGATCACGCTGAGGTCGTAGCGGAAGAGCATCAGCGCCAGCAGGGCGCCGACGCCGGCGGACGGCAGCGCCGACAGGATGGTGATGGGATGAACGTAGCTCTCGTAGAGCATGCCGAGCACGATATAGACGGCCAGGATGGCGGCCGCGATCAGGAGGGGGGTCGAGGCCAGCGAAGACTGGAAGGCCTGCGCCGTTCCCTGGAACGAGCCGTCGAGCGTGATCGGCGTCTTGAGCTCGGTCTGCATGTCCTTGATCTTCTCGACCGCCTGGCCGAGTGCCACGCCCGGCGCGAGGTTGAACGAGAGGGTGACGGCAGGGAACTGGCCCTGGTGGCTGATGGTGAGCGGCGCGATCCGATTGACGAAGCGGGCCACGGTGCTCAGCGGAACCTGCACGCCGCCGTTACCGGGGACGTAGATGCGCGACAGGGCAGTGGGATCGCTCTGGAATTCCGGCTGGACCTCGAGCACGACCTTGTACTGGGTGGACGAGGTATAGATCGTGGCGACCTGACGCTGGCCGAAGGCGTCGTAGAGGGTCTGGTCGATCTGGGCCAGCGACAGCCCGAGCCGGGAGGCGGTGTCGCGGTCGATGTCGATGGCGACGTGGGGCGAGGCGATCTGCTGATCCGACGCCACATCCTGCAGCTCCGGCATCTTGGCCATGTGCTGCTCGATGATCGGCGCCCAGTGGTTCAGTTCCTCGCTGTCGGTGGAAGTGATGGTGTACTGGTATTCCGTCTTCGCCAGCCGGCCGCCGACATTGATGTCCTGCCCGGCTTGCATGAAGAACTTCACTCCCGGCACCTTCGCCACCTTGGGCCGCAGACGCTGGATGATCCTCTGCGCCGACAGGCCGCGGCGCTCGTCAAACGGCTTGAGCTGGATGAACATTCGCGCGGTATTTTCCGCGGAATTGCCGCCGGTCGAGCCGACGAAGCCGACGACGCCCGAAACGCCCGGCTCCTGCTTGATGATGGCAGCGAGCTGGTTCTGGATGTCGGCCATCGCATAGAAGGAGATGTCCTGGCGCGCCTCGGCCTGACCGAAGATGAAGCCCGTATCCTGCTCCGGAAAGAAGCCCTTCGGGATCGTGACGTAGAGATAGCCGGTAACGAAGATCAGCGCGATCGTCGACATCAGCGTCAGGAACTGGTGACGGAAGACCCAGCGCAGTCCGCGGTCATAGTAGCGCACCACGGCCTCGAAGGCGTTCTCGCACGCCTGATTCAGCCGGCTGCGCCGGTGGTGGGCCTCGCGCTTCAGGAACTGGGCGCACATCACGGGCGTGAGGGTCAGCGAGACGAACGCCGACATGCAAACCGCCACTGTCACCACCACGGCGAACTCGCGGAACAGCCGGCCGACGATGCCGCCCATGAACAGGAGCGGGATGAACACGGCGATGAGCGAGAAGGTGATCGACACGATGGTGAAGCCGATCTGGCCCGCGCCCTTCATCGCGGCATCGAACGGACGCTCGCCCTCCTCGATGTAGCGCACGATGTTCTCGATCATCACGATCGCATCGTCGACGACGAAGCCGACCGCGATGGTGAGGGCCATCAGCGACAGATTGTCGATCGAGTAGCCGCAGACATACATCACGCCGAACGTACCCACGAGCGCGAGCGGCACGGTGACGCTCGGGATGATCGTCGCCCACATGTGGCGCAGGAAGAGAAAGATGACCAGGACCACCAGCGCGACGGTCACGAGCAGCGTCAACTGGACATCGAAGACCGAATCGCGGATCGACTGCGAGCGGTCCGACATCAGATCGACATGGACCGTCTGCGGAATCGAGGCCAGCAGGCGAGGCATGATCGCCTTGATCCTGTTGACGATCTCCACCGTGTTCGCGCCCGGCTGGCGGTAGATCAACAGCAGCTCGGCGCGCTTGCCGTTGTACCAGGCGCCCGTGCGCGGCGACCGGGTGCCGTCGATCACGTCGCCGATATCCTGCAGCTTGACCGCGGCGCCGTTACGGTAGGCGACGATGATGTTGCGGTAGGCGGCGGCGTCGAAAAGCTGGTCGTTCGTGTCCAGCATGAGCGAAAGGTGCTCGTTCTCCAGGTTTCCCTTGGCCTGATTGAGCGTGGAATTGGTTATCGCGGTGCGCACGTCCTCGAGCGAGATACCACGCGAGGCGAGGGCTGCCGGATTCGCCTGGACGCGCACGGCGTAGTCCTGCTGGCCGGCGACGTACACCTGCGACACGCCCGAAACGGCGGAGAGCTTCTGCGCCAGGATGACGAAGGCGTAGTTGTCGACCTTGTACATCGGCAGGTCGTCGGAATAGAGCGCGTAGATCAGCACCGCACGGTCCGCCGGGTTGACCTTGCGGTAGGTCGGCGGATTGGGCAGGTCCTTGGGCAGGAGGCCGCTGGCCGCATTGATCGCGGTCTGCACGTCGGTCGCGGCGCCGTCGATCTTGCGGTCGAGCTCGAACTGGAGCGTGATCGAGGTCGTGCCGAGCCCGCTGGTCGAATTCATCGAAGCGAGGCCCGGGATCGCTGCGAACTGCTGCTCGAGCGGCGTGGCGACCGAGGACGCCATGGTCTCCGGACTCGCGCCGGGCAGCGTGGCGCTGACGGTGATGGTCGGGAAATCGACGTTGGGCAGCGCCGATACCGGCAGCAGGTCGTAGGTCGCGGCGCCGAACACCAGCAGTCCGAGCATCATCAACGACGTCGCGATCGGCCGTTTGATGTAGGTTTCGGAGATATTCATTCGACGGCGTCAGCCGGCCTTGTCGGCAGCAGACGCCGAGCCCGCCGTCGGCTGATCGATCCGCACGCGCGCGCCGTTGACGAGGCGATACTGGCCGTCGAGCACGACCTTCTCGCCGGCGGCGAAGCCCTTGCCGATGATGGCCAGCCCGTCCTGCTGGGCGACGACCTCGACGTCGCGCCGCTCCGCCGTCAGGTCGGGCTTGACGACGTAGGCGTAGTAGCCGTTGGGCCCCTGCATGATGGCGCGCTGCGGCACCGTGATCGCGTCCTTGCGCACCGAGAGCTGCAGACGCACGTTGACGAACTCGCCCGGCCACAGCCGCTCGTCCAGGTTCTCGAAGCTCGCCTTCAGCCGCAGCGTTCCAGTCGCGGTGTCGATCTGGTTGTCGACCAGCGTAACCTCGCCCTCGGCGAGCTTGAAGCTGTCGTCGGCGCTGTAGGCCAGAACCGTCAGAGGATGGCGAGCCTGGTTCTTGCGCAGGTTGTGGTTGGCGTATTGCGGGATCGTGAAGTTGACGAAGATCGGCTTGATCTGCGTGATGGTGACGAGGTTCGTTCCCTGGCCCGCCTGGACCAGGTTGCCGAGATCGACGAAGCGCTGGCCGGTCCGGCCGTCGATCGGCGCGCGGATGTCGGAATAGGCGAGGTTGAGCTGCGCCGTGTCGATCTGCGCCTGGTCGGCGGCGATCGAGCCCTTCAGCGCCTCGACCGTCGTCTTCTGCTGATCGTAGGTCTGCCGCGACTGGAAGCCCGAGCCGATCAGCTTGCTGTAGCGATCGAGGTCGAGCTGGGCGCCGGCAAGCTGGGCTTCGTCTCGCTGCTTGGCCGCCTGGGCCTGCTCGAGCAGGGCCTTGAACGGCCGCGGGTCGATCTGGAACAGCGGATCGCCAGCCTTCACGTCCTGGCCTTCCTCGAAAGCGATCTTCACGATCTGGCCGTCGACACGGCTCTTGACCTGGACGGTCTTGTAGGCCTGGACCGTCCCGATACCGCGCACGAAGACGGGAACATCCTTCTTTTCCGCGACCGTGATCGTGATCGGCACGACCGGGCCGGCCGGCGACGCTGCGGCGGCCGCGCGCGCGTTGTCCCGGCCTGTCTGTTCGAGGAGGAAATAACCGCCCGTCAGCACGACCACGACCGTTACCGCGGCGGCAATTCCCGACGATCTCTTCACGCCCGTCATCCCTTCGCACATGCCTGCGCTCATCGTCACCGACTCGCGCCGGCGCGTCGCCAGCCCCAACCCGCCGACGCAACGAGCCCTATTCTATCCCCGATCGTCCACCGCTCACGGCCGAGCCGAGGTGAAGAAGCGCGTCAAGCGTCACAAACGTGTGAGCAAGCAACCCTCTAGCTTAGCAGTTCACCGATTGTCGCGCCCTGCCAAACTTGGCCGTCGCGTCACCCCGAGTGCGGCGAGGCATTGGTCCGACAGGAAAGAGGTCGCCCGCAAAACCAAACGGGATCAGGGCCTTACCTTTGGCCAAATGAGTGCCACCGGCATCGGCCTGCCGGCTCTCCGACGTGACCTTTGGAGGACATCACGGCCAAATCATGGAGCGGCCGAGGTCGGCTCTGCGTCACGGTGTGTTGCGCGCAGAACACGATGGCCGTCCGAAATGTGAGGCGAACCCGCAACCAGCAACCACCGGAATTTCCGTCGCGTTGATCGGGCGGGAATGGGAAGGACAACATGGGTCGCCGCTTCGATCTCACCTACAAGGACCGCGCGCTGAAGGTCTGCGTCCTGCCAATCGACGAGGCGTGGGAATTCTGGCTTTGCGAGCGAGGGTGCCGACTGGTGCTGGGCGCGCGACTGGCGATCGACGACGTGCTGGCGGCCTGGCGCGATGGCCGCGGTGATCCTTTCCTTGCCACCTGCGAATTGATCGGCACGAGCCTGGACCGCGGCGAGATCACCCTGCCCGAGGCGGCTGCCGGGCCTCTCTGCGAGACCTGAATTCCCGCGTCGGTTCCGCAGGTGCGGACAGAAGCCTGATCGTTTCCACCGCCGGCTGCGGCGGAGCCGCGAAACGCACGAAACGCGATTGAACAGATTGCAACATCATCGCGTTACCAAGCTTACCCAAAATAGCGCCCTCGATTGTGGAGGGTGCAATGTACCAGTTAATCGGCGCCACCGCTTTCGTCCTTGCTGCGGCCGGGTTCGCACGTTGGGGCGATCCGATCATGGCAAGTCTCCTCGTCGTCTGCGCCATCGTGTGGGGTGCGACGGCGATCGCTCCACTGCGGGATGGAAGGACGCCTAGGCAGAGCACCATCCCGCGGCTGGAATAGCTCCAACCGCCGACTGCCGCCCTTTGGGGGTGGCTGGCAGTCGGCGGCCTTCGGACGGGATGCGCCCTCAACTCAGGACGAGGGCGCGGGATGACCAGGGGGCGCACCAATGACAACAACGTGGCTCGCCGTGATCGCGGAGCGTGATTTTCCCGAATTCGCGCGCCGTGTTCATGGCCTTCGATCCTCTTACCCCGCTTATGTCGCAGAGCTCGACCGCATCGAAGCGGATTGGCTGGCGGGAAGCCCGGACGGCGAAGCCGTCCGCGTTCGCGTCACCATCGCCGATCTCGACAGATATTGCGGACGCCAGGGGCAAGGTTGCGCGGCTCACGAACTGGTTCGGTTGGCCAATCTCAAGGACGGCGGCCGGCTTTGGGCCGAGTGACGGACGGGTCCGCGGCCCTGCGCGAAACTCAAATGCTCTCCAGGGACCGCACGTCGGGTGGCCTGCCGGTTCGAGCTGCCTGCCACCATCTTCGGAGCGCCGCGTGATCAGCGGGCAATGAAGTCGCATCCGGCATCATCACCCGCCATGTGTCTCGATGCTTGTCGGACACCGATGTGAGGATGGGCTTGCCGGCGGCGATCGCCGCATGGAAGGCGTCCGCCAGGCCCGAGCCCATGGCCTCGAGCTTGCCGAACTTGCTCAGCACGACCAGATCGCTGCCGGGAATCTGCCGGCGCACCATCGCACAGGCCGCATTGACGCCATCCGCATCGAGATGGCACGAGGTGTGAGCGGGCCGCTCCTGCAAATAGATCGTGAAGGGCCGGCCGGACTGGATATCGCGCAGAAAGCCCGCGCCGCAGCTCCGATCGGCAAGGCCGTGCGCCTCGGCCACCACCCCGACGACCTTGACGCCCGACTCGCGCCAGGCGGCGACGGCTTCCGTGAACAGGGCTTGCACGGCGGCGCCGGGAGCATCGACCACGCAGGCGACCCTTGCCGCATCAGACGCCATCGCAATCCTCCATTCTCATCCGATCACCAAGCTTAGACGGCCGTCGGCCGATCTCAAGTCGAGCGCAGGCGCGGGAATCGGCGCCCGCCTTCCTTTTCCGATAAGCTTTTGGTGAACTGGCAAGCGGGAGGCGATCCATGACCGAAGAAGAGGCCGGCCGGGTGCGCGACTTCGTGGGCTACGGACGCAACCCGCCTGATCCGCAGTGGCCCGGTGGCGCGCATGTCGCGGTCAATTTCGTCATCAACTACGAGGAGGGAGGCGAGCATGCCGTGCCGGACGGCGATGGCGCCTCCGAGACCGCACTGACGGAAGGCTCTACGGCGGCGGTGAAGGGGCGCGATCTCGGCGCGGAGAGCATGTTCCAGTATGGCAGCCGCGCGGGCTTCTGGCGTCTTCACCGGATGTTCACCAAGCGCGCGCTGCCGTGCACGGTGTTCGCCATCGCCCGGGCGCTCGCCCGCAATCCCGCGGCGTGTGCCGCCATGCGCGAAGCGGATTGGGACGTGGCGGGCCACGGCAATCGATGGGAGATCCACGCCAATCTCCAGCCGGACGACGAGCGCGAGCAGATCCGGCTGGCTACCGAAGGCATCGCGCAGGCGATCGGCATCCGTCCGCTCGGCTGGTACAGCCGATACGCACCCTCGCTCCATACCCGCGGCATGCTGCTCGATGCCGGCTACGAATACGACAGCGACGCCTATGACGACGAGCTGCCTTACTGGGTCCGCGTCGGCCACCGCCGCCAGCTCGTCGTTCCCTATTCGCTCGTCCACAACGACGTCCGCTTCATCCGGCAGGGCATGACCTCGGGCGACGAGTATCTGGCCTACGTCAAGAACGCGGTGCAGTGCGTGCTGGAGGAGGATCCGCCGCGCCTGCTGAGCTTCGGCCTGCACAATCGGATCATTGCCCATCCCGGGCGTGCCATGGGGCTTGCCCGCACCCTCGACTGGCTGACCGACCAGCCGCGTGTGTGGGTTGCGCGGCGGATCGACATCGCGCGGCACTGGCGCCGGCTGCATCCTGCCGCCGGCTGACGTGCTCCGGGAAAGCGAGCTAGCCCTTCACCGATCCCGCGGTCAGCCCGGCGACGTAGTGCTCGACGAAGAACGAGTAGATGATCGCCACTGGCACCGAGCCCAGCAGCGCCGCCGCCATGAGCTGGCCCCAGTAGAACACGTCGCCGCGGATCAGCTCGGCGATGGCGCCGACCGGCACGGTGCGGACATCGGTCTTGGTGAGGAAGATCAGGGCATAGAGGAACTCGTTCTGCGCCAGGGTGAAGGCGAAGATGCCAGCGGAGATGAAGCCCGGCGTGCAAAGCGGCAGCACGATGCGCCACATCGCCTGGAAATAGCTCGCGCCGTCGATCCGCGCCGCCTCCTCGAGCTCGTGCGGCACGCTCTTGAAATAGCCCATGAGCAGCCAGGCGCAGAACGGCACCAGCAACGTCGGATAGGTAAGGATCACCGAGGTCAGCGTGTTGCCGAGTCCCATGCGGTTGATGATGTCGGCCATCGGGATGAAGAGCAGCGGCTGCGGCACGAGATAGCTGCCCGCCACCCCGACGGCGATCAGCGCCGCGCCGGGAAAGTTTATGCGCGCCAGCGGATAGGCCAGCATGACACCGAGCACGAGCGAGATCGCGGTCGTTACCACGGCGACCAGCATGGTGTTCCAGGTCCAGACCAGGAACGGCGTCTGGGTGAACAGGTCGACATAGTGCTTGAGCGTCGGGTGATAGAGCAGCAGCGGCATCATCTGCGTGTTGTAGAGCTCGGAGTTGGGCTTCAGCGACGTCACCGCCATCCAGTAGAAGGGGAACAGCGTGAACACGAGAGCCAGCGCGAGCGGCAGCCAGAGCTGCAGGAGCTTCACGCGCCAGCCACGGGCCACGACCATCACTGCCTCCGCATGTAGAGGGTGAGCGCCACGATCAGCAGGGCGAGCGGCGGCAGCATGGCCAGCGCCACCGAGGCACCATGGCCGAGCTGACCTGCCGTCATGGCGATGTCGAAGGAATAGGTCGCGAACAGGTGCGTGGCGTTGGCAGGCCCGCCGCGCGTCAGCACATAGACGAGTTGGAAGTCGGCGAAGGTGAAGATCAACGAGAAGAGGGTGACGATCAGCAGCACGGGCTGCAGCAGCGGTAGCGTGACGTAGCGGAAGCGTTGCCAGGAATCCGTGCCGTCGATGGTCGCCGCATCGTAGAGATCACCGGGGATGGTCTGCAGTCCTGCGAGCAGGGTGATGGCGTAGAACGGCAGGCCGCGCCAGACATTGACCAGGATGACCGAGCCCATTGCGAGATAGGGATTGCCGAGCCAGGACGGCCCGGGCGGCGTCACGCCCAGATGCACCAGCACCCAGTTGATGACGCTGAACGCGGGATCGAGGATCCACATCCAGGCGATGGTGCTGAGGACGGTCGGCACGATGAAGGGCAGCAGCACGAGCGCGCGCACCAGGTTCTTGAAGCGGAAATGCTGGTTCATGACCAGCGCCAGCCCGAGTCCGCCCGCCGCCTTCAGCGCGGTGGCGACGATGGTGTAGATGAAGGTGTTGCGGACCACCTGCCAGAAGATCGGGTCGTGGGCGTCGGTGATGAAGTTGGCGAGGCCGACGAAGACGGCGGGTCGGGCAACGGCGCGGTCCTCGAGGCTGAGCCAGATGCCGTAGATGAAGGGATAGCCGACGAAGGCGAGGAGGAAGAGCACCGGCGGGAGCACCATGAGCCAGCCGAAGGCCGTTCCTTCCTTGACGCGAAAACGCGGCCGGGGAACGCGCCGCAACTCGAGGGCGATGGCCGAATCGGAGGGCAGGGCTGTCACCGGCCTCAGGCCTGGCCGTAGATCTGCTTCACCTGCGCCTGGGCGGTCTTGATCACATCCTTGGTGGCGCCACCGCTGCAAGCCTTGGCGAACATGTCGATGATCACGTACTTGGCGATCACCTCGGCCTGCGGCCGGCTGACCGGCGCCGGCCAGCCCGGCAGGTGCGAGGACTCCATCGAATCGCGGAACGGCAGGTTGCGCGGCTCGACGGTCCAGAACTTGGCGTTGTCGTAGGCGTGCAGGAAGGGCGCGTAATAGCTGTCGGCCGAGGCGAACCAGCCGGCGAGCTGCTCCGGCTGGTTCAGCCAGCGCAGGAATTTTCTTGCCGCCTCGATGTCGGAGGCGCCGGTGAAGACCGAATGGCTCCAGGGATTGAGGATGTGGAAGCGCTTGCCGGTCGGCCCTTTCGGGTTGAGGGCCTGGCCCGTCACCTTGCCGATCTCGGGGAAGTCGCGCTTGGCCACCCAGAGGATGCTCTCGGCGTTGTTGGTGCAGGAGATCTGCTGGCTGAGATACGCCTTGTTGTTGCTGGCGTCGTTCCAGCCGAGGCAGTCCTCGAGCGTGGTCTTCTGGAAGAAGTTGCGGGCGAAGTCGACGCAGCGCGCCATCTCGTCACTGTCGACGACCACGGTCTTGCCATCCGGATCGACTTCGTGGGCGCCATAGGACCACATCAGCGGATAGACCCAGCCGTGATTGTCGCCGAAGCCGTGGCCAAGCTCGAAGCCGAACGGGTGGCCTTTGGCCTTGAGCTTGATCCCGGCCTCCAGGAGTTCGTCCCAAGTCTCCGGAAACTTGTCGAAGCCGACCTCGTGGAACCAGTCGATGCGGTAGTTCATGAGCTGGCCGATATTGCCGAACGGGATGGCCTTCCATTTGCCGTTGACGACCACCGCCTCCTTGGCGACGTCGTACCAGCCGCCCTGGGCCTTGCCGACCTCCTCGGCGATGTCGCTGACATCGACGTATTTCTGGTCGTAGAGGAAGGGCCAGTTGAAGCCGTTCAGGACGACATCGGCGCCCGACCCGGTCTCCAGCACCGCCGAGACGCGTGTCTGCAGCGTGCCGACGCTGGTGAGTTCGTAGTCGATCCGGGTACCGGTCTCCTTCTCGTAGCGCGGCCCGAGCTCCTTCTTGAAATAGGCGTCGAAGTCCCGGATGAAGGAGCTGTCGTGGAGGAAGGTCAGCGGCTTGGGCGCTGCGCCGGCCGAGGGCGCGCCGACCAGAGATCCCAGGGTGCCGACAGCGGCAATGCGCAGCACATCCCGGCGCGAGGCAGCCGCACCGGCGGTTCGACGGTTTGTCATCCACTCCTCCCTGTGCAGCCGGGCGTTGGCCGGAACTCTTCTTGTTTACACGTGGTGAGGCGACGCGGAGCCTATCGTCGCGGGCGAAAGCCTGTCAAGAAACCGCCCGCATGGAACGGCACCCGGGGCCAAAAACCGGCCGCCGGATGCCAGACCCGGCGCGTCGTACGATGGATGGCCTGAAGGCCGGGCAGAGCGGGACACCGGAGCGCTGGCGGACCGCCCCGCAACCCGCTGCATCGATCGCGGCGAGACGCGAGGCGGGCCGCTGCAGCCGCGCGCCGGTACCGCCTCCGGCGAACGAATCCGGACAGTCGCTCCTTCGGCCACGACGAGGCCTCGCGCTACCTAGACGTCGAGCTGTTGCACAAACCTCAAGCTTGTCTCGATGCTGCGCATCGGATCGCGGGGGTTGTCGTGCTCGACGAACCAGCAAACCATTCCCGCAAGCGCCGACTGACCAAGGATGCGCTTGAAGTCGATCGTTCCGCTGCCGACATCGGTGATCGTTCCGTCGCGCGCCATGTCCTTGACGTGCACGAGCGGGAAGCGCTGCGGATACTCCTGGAAATAGGCGACAGGGTCCCTCTTTCCTCTCGTTGCCCAATACAAATCGATTTCTAGTTTGACCAGGCCTGGATCGGTCTCCGCCAGCATGACGTCGTATGGAATCCGCCCGTCTATCGGACGGAACTCGAAATCATGATTGTGATAGGCAAAGCTCAGCCCCGCCTTGCGCACTTGCTCTCCAATTTCATTGAAGCGATGGGATACGCGCTTCCAGTCGTCGA
The DNA here is from genome assembly GCF_036558665.1 of Reyranella sp. GTDB lineage: Bacteria > Pseudomonadota > Alphaproteobacteria > Reyranellales > Reyranellaceae > Reyranella. The sequence goes on from NZ_DATBFE010000008.1 coordinate 51,812, forward strand.
GCGTCCGACGGCGCCGTTCATCGATGAATGGGCAGACGATGAACTTTTGCCCCAGCTCGTTGGCATCCCGGATGGCAAGCGGAAGTTCTCGTTCGAGTTGTTCGTAACTCACGTGCGCCGACGGGGCGGACAATCCGTGCCGCTTCAGCATGGCAGCTGTCTGCTGGAATGACGGACCGTAAAGCCCCGCAAATTCTACCTGCCGGTAGCCGATGGCGGCGATCCGGGCGAGGGTGCCTTCGAAATCCTGCTCCAACAGGGCTCGAACCGTGTACAGCTGCAGCCCCATCTGAGAGGGCGCCTTGCTGCGAGCCGGCTTCGCCAGGAACGATCCCGCGTTGACAGAGAGCAAGGCCGCGATCGTCGCCCGCCTGTTCACGATCATGCGCATCCCCCTTGATGCCTGGCGGCCCGGTACACGAGGCTGAGGGTCCACTCCCCGAGGATCGTCTGACAAGGGTGAAATGACGGATCTGGGGTCGAAGCGCTCGGCCGCCTCGGTTGCGCCGAATAGGCGATCGTCGAATACTTGCCGCAACGGCATCCGGCGGCAAAGGCAAGTTCGGCCCGCCTATCGACAAGCGCGGCGGCGCTCCGATGCGCCGAGGGACCATCAACGCTTACGCTCATGGAGGAGGATCGATGTCATTCTACCGAGGCATGACCTGCGAGAATGTGACCATAAAGGGCGACAAGGGAACCCCGATCACCGCCTACGTGGCCAAGACCACCGGCGTGTCCGGCAAGGTTCCGGGCGTCGTGCTGATCCACCACCTGCCGGGCTGGGACGACTACTACATGGAGATGACGCGTCGGTTCGCGCACGCAGGCTACAATGCCATTTGCCACAACCTCTATGAGCGCGAGGGCGGCCAGAACAATCCGGACGATGTTGCCGCCAAGGTGCGTGCCGACGGAGGCATTGCCGACGCCCAGATGGTCGGCGACACCGAGGCCGCCGTGCAATGGCTGCGCGCGCAGCCCAATCACAACGGCAAGGTCGGCGCGATCGGCACCTGCTCCGGCGGCCGTCACGCCTTCATCTACGCCTGCCGGAAGAAGGACGTCGATGCCTGCGCCGACCTGTGGGGCGGCCGCGTGGTGATGGGTAAGGAGGAACTCAATGCCAAGACGCCGGTGGCGCCGATCGACATGACCAAGGACCTCTGCTGTCCGCTGCTCGGCCTGTTCGGCAACGATGACCGCGCACCAAGCCCCGAGCAAGTGAACCAGCACGAGGCCGAGCTGAAGAAACACGGCAAGGTGCACGAGTTCCATCGTTACGACGGTGCCGGCCACGGCTTCTTCTACTGGCACCGACCGCTCTACCGGATCGAGCAGGCGATGGACGGCTGGAGCAAGGTGTACGCCTTCTTCGGCGAGCATCTGGCGAAGTAGGAGACCCTCACATGTGCACGTCCATCATCGAGATCGCCCGCGCGGAAGGCATGGCAAAGCGCGGCGACGAATGGTTCCCGCTGTCGCAGGCAGTGGTCGCCTACGACCATGCGCGCCATGCGCCGCGGGGCGACGTCATCACGCTCGATTTCATCAATACGCGCCTCGACCCCGGGGCGCGGGCCGGGATCGAGCTGACCCTGGAGACGGCCAGGGAGCTGCGCGCCGCTCTCGATCGGGCGATTGCCGCGGCCGAGTTCGAGGAGGCGGAGGTGAGGGGCCAAGGGTGGAACAAGGGCGCCGAGCTCCGCCTCGTTCGGACGGCGTGACGGCAGGACCAGTCGGCCGCGCAAGGGACTTCCGCCGACTCACGCCGGGTCGAGCGCGCGCAGTCGGCCGGCCGCGAAAGGCGCCAGGTCGACCTGGCGCGCAGCGCCGTCGAGGATCAGCTCTGCCATGGCCTCTCCGGTCGCGGGCGCGTTGAGCATGCCCCAGACGCTGTGCCCGGTCGCCACGTAGGCCCCGTCCACCCCTGGCACCCGGCCGATCAGCGGCAGGCCATCCTCGGTGACCGGCCGGAAACAGGCCTGTCGCGTCCTGATCGGCGCCGCGGCGAGTGCCGGCGAGATATTGCGGCACATCGCCTCGAGCCGCGCATACGCCCCCTCGTCGGGCGCGACGTCGGCGGGATCGATGGGCACCGGCCGGGCCGTCGAGATCGCGCAGATCCACGTCGTGCCATCGCCGCGGGGAAACAGCTCGGGAGTCAGGACTTCGCCGCTCGCCTCCTGGTACTCGAGGAAGAGCGCCTCTGCAGGAATGGTCTCGCCGGTGTCGAATACGAGGCTATGACCCTTGTAACCGAACACCGCGGGGAGGGGCAGCCATTGCGCAGCCAGCGTCGACCAGGGTCCCATGGCGATGATCACGGCGTCGGCTTCGACAAGCTCGCCGCCTTCGAGCACGACACCGACCACTGCGCCGCCGGGGCGACGCACCAGCCCGGCAATCACGCCGCGCTGCAGTTCCGCGCCATGTGCCTGAGCGGCGCGCATCAAGCCCATGGTGAAGGCGTGCGGCTCGACCAACGCCGTCGTCCGCGGCGAGCCGAGCCGACCCGTGATCGCCACCCGTCCGGCCAGCCACGGTCGCGGGCCCGGGCCGAGCGCTGGATCGTTCTCGATGGCGTAACCGCCGTAGGTCGCGAGGCGCCGATAGCCCCAGGGATTGCCCAGTTCGGCGGCGAGGTCGGCGTGAAGATGGAAGCTCCGCCGCGTCAGTTGATCGAGCGCGCTGTCGCGGCACCAGTCGAAGGCCAGGAAGCCACCCGACTTGCCGGACGCTGCACCGGCGACAGCGTGACGCTCTATCACGACGGGCCGTGCGCCGCGTCGGCTGCAGAAGTAGGCGATCGCGACGCCGATCGCGCCGCCGCCACAGATCACGATGCGCTTGGCCCGGCTCATGCCGTTGCTGATGGAACAGCAGCGGCGTAGCCCGCGCAATGTCTGGATGAGTTACTGGCGGACCCGGCGAGATTCGAACTCACGACCTCTGCCTTCGGAGGGCGAAGGTTGTATTCCATTAAGGTCTTGGTCCGTCGACTAAAACTTGGTCCCGCGATCAACTGCGTGGCAACGGCGTGCCAAGCATCGGTCACGGACGTTGGCGAGATCAGAGAAGATTCCCATTGGGGTTGCGAGCTCCAACGCCAATACGGGAGCGCGCTCACTCGAAGGTGCACGATGTCACTCAGTTCGGGCCTGACGTAGCAGCTCGCGGATCGGACGAAATCCGATCGGGTGGACTCCTTGGATCGCCGTCCATTCGTTGAACTCGTTGCCGCGGAACAGGCGATACTCGTCCGTTCGCCAATGCGCACGGGGCGGCACGATGCTCTCGATGTCGCCCGGGGCGTTGCAATGGAGGGCAAAGAATGTGACACCCGGTGAAAGCCCGCTGATGATCGCGCGGTAGGTTGCGGGCATCACGTCGGAATCGACGCCGGGCGTCATCCGGAAATCGTCGACGAGTGGGATACCGGCGCGGTCGAGCTCGCCGATCGCTGCATCGAAGAGACCCGTGTCGACGGGCCCGAGTGGCAGCATCTCGAGATAGCTCGAGATCCGCCGCGGCAACAGAACCGGAAGGCGGTACTCGCGCCCGAGACGAAGATATATCGGCAGCAATTCCGGAGCTAGAGCGGCGCCCATATGGGTGTCGAGATGCGTCGGGTCGAGGCCGGCGGCGAGCGCGCGCTCGATCTGCATGCGCATTTCCGCCTCGGCCGCCTCCGGCACGACATGCTCGCGCAGCAACGCCACCCGACGCCACATGTAGCCGTCGGGGTCGATGAGGCCCGAGTTCGGGCTCGTCGTGGAGATCGGGTGCCAGCGGTAGTTCGGCCACTCGCTTGTGAGCGTGAGATGGATACCGAGGTCGAGTGCTGGATCGTCAGCTGCTGCGTCGGCGATCTCGGGGAACCACGGGCATGGCACCATGACCGAGCCGCACGAGACGAAGCCATCGCGTGCGAGCGCAAGGAAGGCCTGGTTCGAACCATGGCACATCCCCACGTCGTCCTGATGCGGAATGACGATCCTGACGTCAGGGCCAAAGCCGAGCGCAGCGGCGAGGAGGCTATTGGACATCAGGCGCCGATGATACCCGTTTCGGACGCTGCGCAGCATGGATAGCATCTCCGGTTGCTCGAGGAGGCCCATCTTGGAGAGACGTGACTATCCGCCCGAACTTACCTTGCCGCCCGAGGCGGTCGGCAAGGGTTCGCTCATCGGGTTTTCGGTGGTTCCGGACGATGCGGCCCTGATCGAGCGTTTCGTCGCGACCATGCTCGATGAATACCGGAAGGCGAAAGCCGTCGGGCGTGAAAAGGTCGTCTACATCGTTCCCGTCGGCCCGGTCGGTCAGTTCGAGCGACTTGCGGATCGCTGCAACGCGGAACGCCTCTCGCTCCGAGATCTCGTCATCATCAATATGGACGAGTACCTGACGGCCGACGGGCGGGCGTTCATTTCGATCGACGACGCCCTGAGCTTCCGACGCCACATGAAGGAGAAATTCTACGGAAGGCTCGCCCCCGAGCTTGCGCCACCCGTCGAACAGCGTCTCTTCCCCGAGCCTTGCGACCCGGCAAATGTCGGCCGGGCGATCGAACGCTGGGGCGGGGTCGACGTTTGCTTCGGCGGGGTCGGAATCACCGGACACGTCGCCTTCAACGATCCGCCCGAGCCGGACGAGGTTTGTTCAGCCGAGGAATTTGCGTCGCGCCCGAGCCGGGTGGTGCGCCTCAGCCGCGAGACGGTGCTGATCAATTCTGTGACCACCGCGCGCGGCAATCTCGATCGTATTCCGCGCCTCGCCGTCACCGTCGGCATGAAGGAGATCCTGGAGAGCCGCAAGGTGCGGCTATTCATGAACCGGGAATGGCAGACCGCAATCTTGCGCAAGCTGTTGCACGGCGCGGTCACGCCGCGCGTACCCGCCTCGCTCCTCCAGCGCCACTCCGATGCACATGTGACCGCGACGATGCAGGTGACCGCGCTTCCCGAGCCAACGCTGCGCTGAGGCCCGCACCGCGCAGCACGTTCCTGAGGCGTCGCACGCCTTCGTCGATCTGCTCGCGCGAGAAGGCGCCGAAGCCGAGGAGCAACCCGGGCGGCAGAGGCCGGGTGATCGCGAACCGAGAAAGCGGCGCCAGTTCGAGGCCCGCCGCCGCCCCGGCCCGGGCGATCTTGGCGTCATCGAGGTGGTGCGGCAGCCAGGCGACGAGTTGCAGGCCCGCTTCCGTCGGGCGGATAGCCAGCGTATCGCCCAGATGACGGTGCACGGTGTCGAGAAGGGCCGCCTGTCGCTCAATATAGAGCTTCCGCATACGTCGCACGTGGCGCGCGAAATGGCCCTCGCGCATGAAGGCGGCAAGGAGCGCCTGCTCCAGCACCGGTGAGTGTCGTCCGGCGATCGCACGGCCACCGATGAAGGCGTCGACCAGCGCATCGGGGACGATGGCGAAGCCGAGGCGCAGGGAAGGGAAGATCACCTTGCTGAAGGTGCCGAGATAGATCACACGCCCGCCACGATCGAGACCCTGCAACGCGGCTACGGGGCGGCCGTCGAAGCGATATTCGCTGTCGTAGTCGTCCTCGATGATCCAGGCCCCGCTGCGGTTCGCCCAATCGAGCAGCTGGAATCGCCTGCTGAGGCTCATCGTCACGCCGAGCGGGAATTGCTTCGACGGGCAGACATAGACGAGCCGCGCACGAGGCGAGCAGCGCTCACCCTCGGCAACGACCAGCCCTTGCGCGTCGACCGGCACGGGCCGGACCTGCGCTCCGGCTGCGGCGAGCGCACTGCGCGCACCGGGATAGCTGGGGTCCTCCAGCCACGCCTCATCGCCGACGTCGAGCAGCACGCGAACCGCGACGTCGAGCGCCTGCTGCGCGCCGGCGAAGACGATAATGTTGTCGGCGGTGCAGCGTACCCCGCGTGCGAGCGCGGCGTGATCGGCGATCGCCTGGCGCAGCGGGAGGTAGCCCTGCGCGTCGCCTTCGCCGAGGAGCTCGCGGCGGGGATCCGCCGCCAGCCGTCGATAAAGCCGCGCCGTGAGGGTCGCCCAGAGGCGAACCGGGAAGGCGTCGATCGCAGGATAGTTCATCCGGAATGGCACCGGTCGTTGTGCAATCCGAAATGAGACCGGAACCTCGAGAAAAGACATGGCGCGCGTCGCCCCGATCGCGTGCGCGTCCGCAGGGTACGAAGCTCCAGAGGTCGGACGGAGGATTTCCGCCATATCGAGTGGCAGGTTGCGGGCGACATAGGTGCCGGACCCGTGCAGGCCTTCGAGGAACCCGTCGCTCGCAAGTTGCTCGAATGCGTTCAGCACGGTGTTGCGAGCAACGCCAAGCGATTGGGACAAGGCGCGCGAGGAGGGGAGGCGGGTTCCGGGACGTAGAGCACCGCTGAGAATTTCAGCCCGCATCCGCTCTTGCAGCTGACGATGCAGTGCCACGGCGCTGCCGCGATCGAGTTCGAAAGCAAGCGCATCGAGCACCGGTTCGTCGTTACTCAAGCCCGGCCTCATCGTTGAAAGTGGCTCCATCCGGCTGGCACAAAGTGGACCTTTTGCTAATGCCACTCTGCTGTCAACATGACCCACCGGGAGGGGCCAGAATGGAGAATTATTCCACATTGGGCCTGATGGGGAGGTATTGATGCAGTTCAGGAGATCGTTTCTTCTCACGGCAATAGTCGGGTGCACGCTCCCCGCCGGCGTGATGGCCGCCGATCCACAGCCGACGCGCGGCGGCACGTTGAATTCGATCTTGTGGCCGGAGCCTCCAGGGCTCGTTCTCGGGCTCTGGGTCAATTCGCCGACGTTGCTGCCGGCGACGAAGATCTACGAGGGCCTCCTCAGCTATGATTTCAATCTTAATCCGCAGCCCGCGCTGGCCCGGTCCTGGGAGGTATCAGCCGACGGATTGACGTACACGTTCAAGCTGCAGCCCGGCGTCAAGTGGCACGATGGCAAGTCGTTCACGGCCGACGACGTCGTCTTCACGTTCAACGAGTTCCTGACTCAGGTCCATCCGCGCTCCCGCACAGTTTTCCAACGGACCCGCGCCAGCAAGATCGACGATGAGACCGTCGTCTTCAAGCTTGAGAAGCCGTTCGCGCCGCTCATCCGCAGCTTTGATGCGATCGGTGGGCCGATCGTCCCGGCGCACATCTACAAAGGGACCGACTTCCGCAACAATCCGCACAACGCCCATCCGATTGGCACCGGCCCGTTCAAATTCGCCGAGTGGCAGCGCGGGCAGTACATCCATCTTGTGCGCAACGACGACTACTGGCGCAAGGGCATGCCGTATCTCGACGAGATCTACTACCGGCTCATTCCCGACAGCGCCTCGCGCGCCCTCGCACTCGAGAACGGCCAGGCGCTGCTGGCGACGCAGAATGACGTCGAGCTCGCGGACGTCGGCCGCCTCAAGGCGATGCCGCATCTCGCAGTGGAAACCAAGGGCTGGGAGTGGGGCGCGCCGATCTCCTGGATGACATTCAACCAGCGTCGGAAGCCTTTGGACGACAAGCGGTTCCGCAAAGCCGTAATGTACGCGCTCGACCGCAACTTCATTCGAGACACGATTTTCTTCGGTCTTGCCAAGGTCGCGACCGGTCCGATCCACTCTTCTTCGCCGTTCTACGACGCGAACGTGCCGAAATACGAGTACGATCCCAAGAAGGCCGAGGCACTTCTCGATGAAATGGGGCTGAAGCGCGACGCCAACGGGTTGCGGGCGAACATCAAGCTGTTGGGCCTTCCCTACGGCGAGGTCTGGAACCGGTTCAACGAGTACGTCAAGCAGGCGCTGAAACGCGTCGGAATTGAGGTCACGATCGAGTCGACCGACGTCGCCGGCTGGGGAGACCGAATTCGCAACTGGGATTTCGACCTGGCGGTCACATATCTCACAACCTTGTCCGACCCGGTGCTCGGCGTGGCGCGAAGCTACATTTCGAGCAACATCAAGAAGGGCATGCTCTTCAACAATGAGTCAGGATACTCGAACCCCAAAGTGGACGAGCTCTTCGCGAAATCGGAGACGACTGTCGACGAAGCCGAACGGAAGAAGATCTTCTCCGAGCTGCAGCGCATTCTGGTCGACGACGTGCCCGTCGCGTGGACGGTGGAGCTGCAATGGCCGACTATCTACAACAAGCGCCTTCACAACGTGATCATCAATGGGCTCGGCCCCAACAGCACGTTCGCCGAGGTGTATTTGACGCCGAAGTGACGATCGGGATCGCGACGTGGGCCGGCTCTCTCGGGCTCTAATCTGGATCGGGAAGTCGCTGGCGGTCCTCGTCGCGATCGTCGTCCTGAACTTTTGTCTCATCCGCCTGGCGCCGGGCGATCCGGCCACGGTGCTCGCTGGCGAGGCAGGTGCCTCCGATCCGCACGTTCTCGCCGAGATCCGCCAGCAATATGGCCTCGACCGCCCGTTGCCGGAGCAGCTTGCGATCTATCTGCGGGCCGTCGTAAGCCTCGATCTCGGGTTCAGCTACCGCAACCAGCGACCGGTCGCGGACATGATCCTGGAACGACTACCCGCGACGCTGCTGCTTACCGGTTCGGCCTTCCTCTTCGCGCTCGCCATCGGAATCGCGCTCGGCAGTGCGGCCGCCCGGCGTGTGGGGCGCTGGGTCGACAGCGCGATCTCCGTCGCAGGTCTGGTCTTCTATGCGATGCCGATCTTTTGGATCGGGCTCCTGTTCGTGCTGCTGTTCTCCGTCGCACTCGGATGGCTACCGCCCTTCGGCATGCGTTCCATGATACCGCCGGAGGGTGCGGCCGCGCGCAGCCTCGATGTTGCCGCCCATCTGGTGCTTCCGGCCCTGACGCTCGGCCTCTTCTATGTCGCCGTCTATGCCCGGCTGACCCGGTCGTCGATGCTCGAAGTGCAGCACTACGACTATATTCGTACGGCCCGCGCGAAGGGGCTTCCGGAGGGGCGGATCGTGCGGGCTCACATCTTGCGCAATGCGCTGCTGCCGGTGATCACGATCGCAGGCATCCAGGCCGGCCAGCTCGTCGGCGGCGCGATCGTCGTCGAGACAGTCTTCGCCTGGCCTGGGATCGGACGGCTCGCCTTCGATGGGCTGCTGCAGCGCGATTATAACCTGCTGCTCGGGATCTTCGTCATCTGCTCGGTGATGGTGATCTTCTTCAACATGCTGACGGACATCGCCCTCAGCATTGCCGACCCGCGGATCGGTGCCTCCTGATGCGCGAATTCTGGCAGCGTTTCAGCCGCAATCGTGGCGCCCTCGCCGGGCTGGTCGTGCTGGCGGCGATCGCCTTCGCTGCGCTCGCGGCATCCTGGCTTTTCCCCGGTGACCCATGGCAGATGAAGGCCAAGCCGATGCTGGCGCCCGATGCCAGCTTTCCGATGGGAACGGACATGCTCGGGCGGGATGTGGCCGCTGGCGTGTTTCACGGCGCGCGGGTGACACTCACGATCGGTCTCGCGTCGACAATCTGGGCGACGGTGATCGGCGTTCTTCTGGGCGCGGTGTCGGGTTACGCCGGAGGTCGCGTCGATGAGGCGATCATGCGCTTCACCGAGTTTGTGCAGACAATCCCGAGCTTCATCCTCGCGATCCTCTTGGTCGCGATCCTGCAGCCCGGAATCAGTTCGACGATCCTCGCCATCGCGGTCGTCACCTGGCCCCCTGTCGCCCGGCTCGCGCGGAGCGAGTTCCTGGCGTTGAGGCAGCGCGAGTTCGTCGCTGCAGCGCTCACCATCGGCCTGCCAGCGTGGCGCGTCATCCTGATCGAGATTCTGCCCAACGCTGCTTCATCGATCATCGTCATGGCCTCGCTGATGGTGGCGACCGCGATCCTCACCGAATCGGCGCTGAGCTTCCTCGGGCTCGGGGACCCGAACCTCATCAGCTGGGGGTATATGATTGGCGCCGCCCGCGCAGTGATCCGACAGGCCTGGTGGCTGAGCGTCTTTCCAGGCGCGGCGATCTTCCTGACCGTTCTCGCCATCAATCTGGTGGGGGAGGGGCTGAACGACGCCCTCAACCCGCATCTGCGGCGCCAAGGCCGGCCACGATGAGCGTTGTCCCTGTGCTCGCGATCGAACGCCTCGTGATCGATCTCCCGGCGGGCGCCGAACGACGCCACGCGGTCGACGATGTGAGCCTTTCCCTCCATTCCGGAGAAATCCTGTGCCTCGTCGGTGAGTCCGGATCCGGCAAGTCGATGACCGCCCATGCGGTCACTGGTCTCTTGCCGGACGGTGTGAAAGCCGGGGCCGGCCGCATTCTTCTCGAGGGCCGCGACATTCTCGGGCTCGGCGGCCATGAGATGCAGGCGATTCGCGGCGGCCGCATCGGCATGGTCTTCCAGGAGCCGATGACGGCCCTCAATCCGGTGATGCGGGTCGGCGATCAGATCGCCGAGATGCTGCGCTTTCACGGTGTCGCGGATCCCACCCGGCGGCGCGTCGTTGAGCTCCTCGCGGCGGTCGGACTGCCAGAGCCCGAGACGCTTGCCCGGCTGTACCCCTTCCGCCTGTCCGGGGGGCAGCGCCAGCGTGTCATGATCGCGATGGCACTGGCGCTCGACCCGGCCGTCCTCATCGCCGATGAACCGACGACGGCACTCGATGTGACGACGCAGGCTCAGATCCTGGATCTCTTGGGTCAAATCCAGAGCCGGCGGGGCATGGGCATCCTCTTCATCACGCATGATTTCGGCGTCGTCGCCGAGATCGCGCACCGCGTCGCGGTGATGCAGGCGGGCCGGATCGTCGAGAGCGGCACAGCCACCGACGTGCTGACCCGCCCAGCGCACGCCTACACGCGGCAGCTCATTGCCGCCGTACCGCGCCTGCAGCCGGCGCGGCCGCGCGCGCCGTCGAGCCGCCCGGTCCTGCTTGAGGCGCGAGGTATCGAGAAGACCTTCAGCGCCCCGACCGGCCTCTTCCGCCCCCGCCGCATCGTTAAGGCCGTGGACAACGCGGGCTTCGTGCTTCGCCGCGGGGAGACGTTGGCGGTCGTCGGTGAGTCAGGCTCGGGAAAGTCGACGCTGGCGCGCCTCGTCATGCGGCTCATGACCGCCGACGCCGGCGAGATTAAGCTCAGTGGCGTCGAGGGCAATCTGCTCGCCCTTCCGAGACGCCGTTTGCGGCGGGCGCGCCGGCGTCTGCAGATGGTGTTCCAGGACCCCTACGCCTCGCTGAATCCGCGCCGCAAGGTGGGCGACATCATTGCCCAGGGGCCACTCTATCACGGTATCACGCCGCGCGAGGCGCGGCGTCGCGTCGACGAACTGCTCGAGCTGGTGCGGCTCGATGCCAGCGCCGCCGACCGCTATCCACATGAATTCTCCGGCGGGCAGCGTCAGCGTATCGCAATCGCCCGTGCGTTGGCGCTCGAGCCGGAACTGCTCGTTGCGGACGAACCGGTCTCGGCGCTCGATGTATCGATCCAGGCGCAGGTGCTGGCGCTCCTCGACGACATCCAGCGGCGCCTCGAACTGACGATGATCTTCATCACGCACGATCTGCGGGTCGCGGCCCATGTCGCCGATAAGGTCGCCGTTATGCGCCGCGGCGTGATCGTCGAGACGGGACCGGCCGCCGAGGTGTTGGAGCGGCCTCGCCACGAATATACGCGCTTGCTTCTGAGCTCGATTCCAGGGCGCGCCTGGATCGCCTGCGAGGCGGGCGCACAGGACGCCCGAGGAGAGACGATGCAATGACAAGCAAGACCATTTGGCGCGCCGTCGCCGAGGCGCTGGAGGCGGAGGGCGTCGAGTACGTGTTCGGCCTTCCCGGCAATCCGAAGCACCTCATCTACGACCTCACCGAACGCACGAACATCAAATTTGTTCTCGTGCGCGACGAGAGTTCCGCAGTCGCCTGCGCTTATGCCTATGCGCGCCTCGCGCGCCGGCCCGGCGTGGTCTTCTCCAACCCGGGGCCGGGTATTACCAATCTCGTAACCGGTCTCCTCGAGGCGACCTCGGGGTCCCTTCCGGTGATCGCGATCAGCAACGGCGTCGTGCTCGCGCATGACGGGCGCGGCGCCTTCCAGGAACTCGATTCCGTGGCGCTGATGCGCCCGGTGACGAAATGGGCGACCCGCATTGTCGATCCGGCGACGACCACGTGGACGCTGGAACGCGCCTTCGCGCGGGCGACGAACGGTCGCCCGGGACCGATCTACATCGAAGTGCCTTCCGATCTCGCCGACCGCGCAGTCGAAATGCCAGCCTATCGACCGGCGATGCCGCGCCATCGCACACGTCCCAGCGAGGAGGCGCTGGAGGCGGCCGGCTCTCTTCTCGCGAAGGCGCGGCGGCCGCTGTTGCTCTGCGGCAGCGGCGCCGTGTGGTCTGGGGCCGCAAGTGAGGTGAGGCGACTGGCCGACACGCTGGGCGCGCCGGTGTTCACCACGCCGGGAGGGCGCGGCATCATCTGCGAGGACGATCCGCTCGCGCTCGGCCAGGTCGGCCTCTATTTCACGGCACTCGGCAAGCGCTACTACGACGAAGCCGACCTCATCCTGTCGATCGGCTCGCGGTTGGAGGCGTTTTCCACAAATTCCTGGGCGCACTGGCCGGAAGGCGCGCGCTTCATCCAGGTGGACATCGATCCCGAAGCGATCGGGCTCAATTGGCGACCCGATGTCGGTCTCGTGGGCGATGCCCGTCTCGCCCTTGCCGAACTCGGCCGGGCGCTGCCGCTGCTCGATGGCGATGCGCGCCGCGAGCGGCTCGACCGTCTCGCCACAATGAAGCGCCGCTTTCTCGAGGAGACCGGCGCTGAGGCGGTGCGGAAGGAGAGCCCGATCCGGGTTCCCTATGTGCTCGCCGCCGTGAACAAGGTGTTCGGCCGCGACACGATCCTGTGCAAGGAGAACGGCGGCGCGGACCTGTGGTGCTACTACTGGCCGTGGTACCGGGTTCTTGACATCGACTCCTGTGTGCCGATGGCGGAACAGACGGCGATGGGCATGGGTGTTGTCGGCACGATCGGCGCCAAGCTCGCCCGTCCTGACCGGAAGATCGTCTGCATCACCGGGGACGGCGCCATGAACATGGCGATGATGGAGCTGGCGACCGCCGCGGAATTGAAATGCGGCGTTACCTGGGTCGTGCTCAACAATCGTGCACTCGGCTGGGTGCAATACAATCAGCTCCTGAACAACAAGCCGTTCGTCGCGACCCAATTCGAAGTCGCAGCGGATTTCGTTCGGATTGCCGAGGCCCAGGGCTGCCGCGGCTTTCGCGCCGTCGCTTCCGATGAGGTTGAGCCGGCACTCGAGGCATCCCTCGCGGCGAATGCAAGCGGCATTCCCGCGCTGGTCGACGTCTCAATTCGCAAACACGACTACCCGCAGCACTTTCAGGACATCCACAAAGCGCGTCTGGACCACTGATCATGCGAATGGAGCGATTCATCAATTTCGCCGATACCGGATCATCAGGCGCCGGCGCGGTCTTCCCGGTTGGCTCGATCGGTGGGATTGGCGCGCTGAGCGAGCCGACGAGGGCGCGGTCGACCGGGAACGCGGTGCGGCGCTTTCTCGAGCCAGTGCCGTCGCTTTGGCCGGGCGAGCGATGATGCGCTTTACACTCGCCGGATACGGGGCTTGGGGGCGCCTCCACGCGCAAACCCTGCAGCGGATGCCCGAGGCCGAGCTGTGCGCGGTCTACTGCCACGGCGACGCCTCCGCTGCGGCCGCCGCCGCCGAACTGCCCGGCGTGACCGTCTACCGGGACTTCAGGCGCATGCTGCAGGAGGTACCGGGCGAGGCCGTCGATATCGTGGTGCCGAACGTCCTGCACGCCGACTTCGCCTGCGCCGCCCTCGCGGCGGACCGGCATGTGTTCCTCGAGAAGCCACTTGCGACAACGGTGGCCGATTGCGATCGCGTGATCGCTGCCGCCCGAAGCGCCGGTCGCGTCGTTGCCGTCAATCACGAGCTGCGGGTCTCGCAGCAATGGGGCGCGATCCGGCGCGAGATCGCGTCGGGCGCCATCGGGCGGCCCCGCTACGCCAGCTTCACGCTCTTTCGGCACGCCTTCCGGTCCGGCTCTTCGGGGTGGCGGCATGACCCCGCACGGGTCGGATCCTGGATCCTCGAGGAGCCGGTGCACTTCTTCGATCTTCTCATGTGGTACTTCGCGGCGGTCGGCGAGCCGGTCGCGGTCCGAGCGCGCGGCAACGGCCCGCGCGCGGCAGAAGGCATGTACGAGAATTTCAGCGCAAGCATGATCTATCCTGAGGGCGAGTTCATTACCGTCTCGCAGTCGCTCGGCGGCTTCGAGCACCACTGCACGCTTGAGATTGTCGGCGACGCGGGTGGAGTTCGCTCCTGGTGGGCGGGCGCCACGGCGCGGACGGGCACGCCGAGCTTCGCGACCAGAATCAGTCGCCGCGGCGGGGAACCGGAGGCGCTTGTCGCGCCGCATTCAGGCGAAGTATTCGAGCTCGAGGAGATGTTGCGAGCGGCGATCGCTGGTTTCCGGCACAACTTGGCGCCCGTGAGTGCTGAGGAGGCGCGCCGGTCGATCATCGCCTGCCTTGCGGCGGAAGAGGCATGCCGAACAGGCGATGTCATCAGGCTCTTATTTTGAGATTCCTGAGTTAAGGCGATCGTGATCGGCACGTGGGACTGAATCGACTCGCTGCGAGGCCTTGCTGTGGGTCGCGAAGCACGCCAATTCTATTGTGCGCTCTCCTTATTCGCTGCTGCCGGCAGCGGCAGCTTGTCGACCACTGCCCGCCGCACGTCCGGCACGTCATGCGCATAGGCCATATAGCTCTCGACGGTAAGCCAGCCGCCCTGGTCCATGCCGACGCGGACCGGGGCCTGCAGGGCCATGGTGGTTGTCGCCAGAAGGTGACGGAACCAATGCTGGGTGATCTGCCGCATGAGCCGGACGTCGGCCCAGGCCTGACCGATCGTTGCGCGCGCCTCGTCACGACGACCTTGGCGGCGCAGCTTGAGGGCGAGTTGCACGGCTTGCTGCCGGCGGGTGCCGATCGCCTTGCGTTTGGCGTTGCTGAACGCAGTCCGATTGTGGCCGCTGAGGTCGTTCTCGGTCTTGTAGGGTTTGCCCGCCTTAGTGAGGAACAGCGGACCCTCGCGATCCCATAGTCGTCCGCGCTTCTTGAGGTACTGGCGCAGCGCATCGCCGGCGGCGGGATGCAGCGATGCCGTCACCGGCTCGCCGGACTTGGTGGTCGGGAATGTGATTTGCTCCCGTCCGTGGGCGAGGACAACGTCGCACAGCCTAGGCTTCAGCACGGCGGAAACCCGCTGGCCGGTGCTCCATTGGACCCAAAGCTGCGGTTTCAAATGCCAACCCGCGTTGTCGATCAGGAGCATGATGAGTTCGGGCCGCCACTCGGCGACCCGCCGGCGTTGGCGATGTCTGGGCTTGCGGGCTGCCGCTTCGCGCTCGAAATGCGGCATCGTCTTGTCGCTGATCCACTGGCGCGGCTTCGCTGCGCACCAATTCAGGAACGACATGAAGCCATTCAGATAGCGCTCGCGGGTCGAGGAGGCGACGTCGATAGTTTCGCTGTCCACAAACTTCACCCATTCATCGGCGGCGATCTCGTTCATCAACCGGACCCCGAAGCGGCGTACGATCGCTTTGGTCATCGAGATCTCGCGCCAAGAAGGCCTGCGGCCATGCGGACGGTTTCGATGGAGATACCTTTCTAGCGCGATTGGAAGGGGGCAGCTGGGCTGGATGCCGTGGATGACCTGGTTGCGGACCTCGAGCGCCCACGTATCGCGGAGCGTCTCGGCCTGCCCGATTGTGTCGGGGACGGCTGGAAGGCCAGTACCCTTTCTAATGCGGACCGAGCGTCGGCCGCCGTCAAGGCCTCGAAGGCGCACGGTGCCGTGGACGTGCCAGGTCCCGTCGCGTTCGACGATCGCAAGGCCCGGTCCCCGCCGTGCTGGCGCCCACTTTGGGCGACGATTTCGGCCTCCAGGGCCCTGTACTCGCTCTCCGACCATCGCTTCGACCTGCCGACGTAGTGGTGACATTGCAGCTTCTGCTCGCGCGCCGGCCTACGGCCGTCCTCTGTCAGACGAGATTGCAGCCAGCGCACCGACTTGCCAAGACGCCGCGCGACCTGTTCGGCCGGTTGATGTTCTAGACGGCCCAGCTCGGCCTTCTTGAAAAAAATCATACCTATCGAGCCGGCTTGGTAAATGCGGCGAGGCGGCAATGGGACGGCACGCCCGCAATTCGGTTGATAGGTAGTTGTCGACGTTCACCGTCGGTTTTCATGTCGTGCTCCACTCCAAGAGCACCTTTTCATCTATCTGAAATATCTGTGTTAGCAAAAGAAAAATGGAGTCGAGGGGACCATTGTTGGCAACGGGTGTGCCCGGAAGAAAGAGTGAGGATCCGCCTCGATCAGCGATCTGCGCAATCAATTGCGCGAACTCGAGGTCACCACCACCGGAGCGGTCGAAGTCATTCGGTCAGTCCGCCCCGACATCCCGAAGAGGAGATGGGATACTCTCGGTTCAGCTCCAAGCTCGATTGGCGCAATTGATTGCGCGAGTTACTGGGATTTCATTCGTTCCGCAAACATCCTCGGGCCGATAGGAGCGAGGCGGTGATTACAGATTAAGGTGAAGCCTTGACAGCCGCGCCCATTGCGATACGCACGAGTGTGCTTCTCGAGGAAGAGCACATGCCCGCTTGTCAGTTCGAATCCACTGGCCCACCGTTCCAGCGCGCTGGAACGGTCTGCACCTGCGTTGCTGTTTTCAACGACCCAGCTCTAACCAGCTGAAGGCCCAAGTACCCCGAGAAAGAGAGAGAGAGAGAGATGAATTCGCCGAATACCTCAGTGGCGGAACCGAAGAAGTGTGCCCTTGCCCAAGCCGACCACAACGCGCTTCCCTCTAACAAGCCCCCGCAGCTGTTCATCGACAAGATCAGCATGACCTTCGGTGTGCAGGACGCAGAACATCAAAAGTACATCAGCGGTCAGCTGATTGACCTCCCCAAGGACCATACGACTGGTTGGATCAGTGCTACGAAGGGGGCTTATCTATATGCAGCGAGGCTCCATCCCCCGAGCGGCTCATCCGGCAAGGCGGCAACTCCATGGGCCTCCGACTATGTGTTCCTCCAGGCACATCCGCGAAATGGCCAAGGCGGATTCCTTCGCATCGAGTGGAACCCTGCCCGGTTCAGCCCCACTCAGATGGCCAACGTCGTTGCGCAGTTCGATGATTACCTCGATCTACCCTGGTTCACGTTCTGGGAGGCCAAGGTGACGCGGCTGGATATTGCCGTTGATCTGCCTGGCATCCGGGTTGGCGACTATGTCTTTGATCGCAAGCAATCGCCCATTCGCCAGTGCATCCTCCGGAAGGCACATCTCGAAACCATTTACCTTGGTAAACGCGCTCGCGGACAGGCGCGGGTGTACGACAAGCAGGCCCAATTGGGGGGCGATCCCTCTGCGATCCTTACCCGCGTCGAAATCGCTGCCGCTCCAAATCGCATCGCCGAGGCCCTTTACGACCTGAAGAACCCATTCCTCAGCCTGCAAGTCTATGATCTCAAGAAGGCCGACCTGCAGCTTGGCGCGCCGCATACTAGGGCACTCCATCTCGCCCTTAGAACACAGGGCCTTCTGGCACTGGACGACTTGTTCCCTCCCGTGGCGGCCAAGGAAAACGCGAAGCGCATCAAGGCGAGCACACCGTCGTTCTGGCAGCCGGAGGCTCTGTGGGGTCACTGGCCCACCGCCTTGGAGGGCGCTTTGCCCGCCAAGGGTATGCCCAAATCCTGCTACGGCCACTTCACTGAGCCTGGGCCTGCAGCGAACGCAGCCTGACCGTTAGTGGCTGAGCCCATTTGCGCGCAATCAATTGCGCAGGCTGAGCCGCTGTCGATGGGCTTGCGCAATTAATTGCGCACGAGACCAGCCATTCTCCATAGGTCCGGATGTCGACGCCCCTCAAAGACGCTTTGATGTGGCTCTGAGTTGCTGAACGTCGGTGAAATCGCTCATATCGCGCGCAGAGATGACGCTCCAGACCTTCAGTGCGTATGGCTGCGCGTGGCCTGATGGTCGTAGTGGTAATGCGCGCCACCGAAGCGGTCGATGTGCAGCGGCTGCTTGGCGAGGCCGGGGCAGAAAGTGCCGACAATCTTTTCCAGCTTGCCGTAAAGCGCCCTGGCCGGCTTGTTGGCCTTCTCCAGCCGTTCGCGTGATTTCTCTGCCTTTCGGACCAGATCCGCAACATCGACCGTGAGCAGCTTCCTGTTTTCTACCACCATGCGTCCGCCGATCATCACCGAGTGCACGCCGGTACCATCCTCCGTGTGCACGATCTGGTTGGTCGGGTCGTTGCACGGGATCCAGTTCACCTGTTCAAGGTCGAGGAAAACGATGTCCGCCTTGTAGCCTTTCTCCAGCCGGCCGATCCGGTCGCCTAGGCCAAGGGCGCGGGCGCTGCCGACGGTGGCCGCCTCCAGCACCTCCTCGGTGGTGATCCAACGCTGCCAGTCTGCCCCCTGGACCTTGGAGACCATGGAGGCAAGCCGCAGGTTCTCGTACATGTTCTGGTTGTCCGAGCAGCTCGCGCCGTCGGTGCCGATGCCGACATTGACCCTGGCGTCGAGCATGCCGCGCATATCGGCGAGCCCGTTGCCGAGCCGCATGTTGGAGCCCGGATTGTGCGAGACCGAGGCTCCCTTGTCGCCGAGCCGCTTCATGTCGTCGCGATCGAGCCAGACGCCGTGCGCCACGGTGAAGTTCGGCCCGACAAACCCGAGCGAGTCCATGTAGGCGGTGAGCGTCGATCCGTAGAGGTGGTAGCCCGCGATCACCTGCACTTTCGATTCGGCCACGTGCGTGTGCAGGCCGGTGTTGTAGTCCTTGGAAAGCCGCAGGCAGGCGAGCAGGAACTCGCGCGAGCAATGATGCGGAATGGTCGGCGCCACGGCGAGGCTCACCCCCTTGCCGCCGAGCTTCCAGGTTTGCAGGGCCTTCCTCATCCGCCCGACACTTGACTTGTAGGGTGCCAGGCGAAAGCGTTCGACGTCCCTCCTCAGGCCCGGCGGCAGGCGGTCCATCAGGCCGGGAATGGCCTCGAAGAAGGTGGTGTCCGCAACCATAGGCGCCAGCACGGCTCGCATGCCGACATCCACGTAGGCCTGGCCGATCGCCTGGAGGCCGTCGACCGACGGCATGGGGAACTCGACTGCCAGGTCATAGGCGGCAGTGCAACCCTTCAACACCATTTCAGCGGCGCCGATCAGGCTTGACAGGTACTTGTCCTCGAGCGTGCGGTTGCCGCTCATCCAGGGTCCCGCCGTGAGCAGCAGCTCGAGCGTCAACCGATCGCCCATGCCCTTTGCCAGGTTGCCGTGGCTGTGGGTATGACCATTGATCAGGCCGGGATGCAGCAATCGGTTCCTGGCATCGATCACTTTCGCTTCGGGCGGCACGGCCATGCCGGGCCGGCCGATCTTGGCGATGGTATCATCGTGGATCAGTATGTCGGCCTTAGGCGCGGCGTGGCCCCGGATGTCGAGTACACGTCCGCCACGGATCAGCGTCATCCTTTTGGCCATTTTGCCCTCACTTCAGAGACAGCCCTCAACAGGACGACGGTCACGAGCTCACCTGTGCGTTTGCGCTCGACCACGGGAAGAACACGCGCTCGACGATCACCACGATCTGGAACAGCACAACGCCCATGATCGACAGGATAATCAGCGCGCCGAATGCCACCGGTACCCTGAAGAAGGCTGTCGACGTAACGATGAGAAAGCCCAGTCCCGAATCGGCGTTGACAAACTCCGCAACCACGGCGCCGACCACGGCGAGCGACACCGCGACCTTGAGGCCCGCGAATATGAAGGGGATCGCGAAGGGCAGGCGAATGCGCCACAGCTCACTCCATTTCGAGGCGCGGCAGGCGCGGCTGAGCTCGAGGAGCTCCGGCGGCACGGACATCAAGCCGGTGGCGACCGAGATCACCAGCGGGAAGAAGGCTACAAGGACCGTGATCACGACTCGCGGAAGCTCGTTCGAGCCGAGCGCCACGACGAGGACCGGTGCAAGGGCAACCTTCGGAATCGACTGCGTCCAGACGAGGAAGGGATAGATCGTGCTGGCGACGGCAGGCGAGGCGGTCAGCAGCACCGCCAACGGCAGGCTGACGACGATGGAGACGCCAAAGCCCAGTAGCACGGTCTTCAGGGTCGCCATCGTGTGGCCGAGGACGGCCGGCCCGATTGCTATTGTGTCCGTCCAGATCTGGCTCGGGGCAGGAACGAGATACGCCGGCACGCTGAAAGTCCGGCAAATTCCCTCCCACAATACAAAGAACGCCACAGTCGCGAGCAAAGGCACCACCACCTCGCTGAGGGCAGCCGCAGGCGGCTTGCGCCGCCTTTCAAGCGGCGGCGCGGCCTGGACCGACATGGCGCTCCCCGAAGATCAGCTCGCGGATGCGACGGCTGGCGTCATGGAACGCGGCGTCGCCCTCCACATGGAAACCGCGCGGTCGCGGTACGTTCACTTCTATGATCTCGACGATGCGGCCGGGTCGGGGCGACATCACCATGACGCGGTCGGCGAGCACTACGGCCTCGCTGATAGAATGGGTGACGAACAGCACTGTCTTGGGCCGTTCGCTCCAGATGCGCAGCAATTCCAGCGTCATTTCTTCCCGGGTCAGCGCGTCGAGCGCGCCGAACGGCTCGTCCATGAGAAGGATGTCGGGGTCGTGGACCAATGCACGGCAGATGGCAACGCGCTGCTGCATACCGCCCGAGAGTTCCTGTGGCGACTTGCGCTCGAAACCACTGAGGCCGACCAGCTTGATCAGGGCGGCGGCCTTGTCAGCGCTGGTCGAATCGATCCTGTGCATCATGCGTAGCGGAAACAGCACATTGTCCATCACGCTGGCCCACGGCAGCAGGGTCGGAGCCTGGAAGACAATGCCGGTCTCCGAGCGTGGCTCACGGATCGGGACACCACCGATCGAAGCGGTACCCATGGTCGGCAAGATGAGCCCGGCGACGATGCGCAGGAGGGTGGATTTTCCGCAGCCCGACGGCCCGACCAGCGTGATGAATTCATTGGCATCGATCGAGACCGAGACGTCCTTGAGAGCCACGACCTGATCGCCATCGCGCGAGTTGAAGACGCGTGTCACGTGGTCAAGCAAGATCACGGGCGCGTTCCTCCTGACTGCCTATTTCTGTGGCAGGAGGCTTGTGTCGATGGCCTGCTTGTAATCCCAGTCTTTCTTGAGCTCCTGCGCTTCGGCCACCACGTCCCAAGTAAACTTCAGCCGTTCCGGGCTTTCCTTGCCAAAGCCAAATTCCTTGGAGTGGTCGTTGAATACGAACGACATTGTGGCACTCAGGCTGTGGGTGCAGTCATCGAGCTGGACTTCGGGAAAACGGGCGACGTGCAACTTGCACGCTTCGTCCGGATTGTCGCGCGCCCATTCGAAGGCCTCTTTCGTCGCGGCGAGAAAGCGCTTCACCAGATCAGGCTTCTCCTTGATGAGCTTGTCGGTGCTGATCAGGGTGGCGGCGTAGATCTTGAACCCGACCGAGACGAACGGCAGCGCTACCAGCTCCTCGCCCGCCTTCTGCGCCGCCTTGTTGATGTAATAGTAGTGGATCGAATAAAACGGCGCGGCATCGATATTCTTCGCGATCAACTGCGCCGCCATCGCTGCGCCATCCATGTTCGTCCAGACGATCTTGCTGGGATCTGTCCCGGCCCGCTTGGCGACTTCGGGGAAATAGAAGCGATGGCTGTTGCCGGGCGTGATGCCGATCCTCTTGCCTTCCAATCCCTTGAAGCTGGTGATCCCCGAGCTCTTGAGGACGAAAAGCGAATGAGGCGACTGATTGTAAAGGACCGCGATCGTCTTGAGCGGGACGTTGGTGCGCGCCCGCGCGGTAAG
Organism: Reyranella sp.; assembly: GCF_036558665.1. GTDB lineage: Bacteria > Pseudomonadota > Alphaproteobacteria > Reyranellales > Reyranellaceae > Reyranella. The sequence continues at coordinate 73,730 of NZ_DATBFE010000008.1, forward strand.
CACCGCAGCGATATCGGCGACACCGAAATCGGCCGCGCCGCCGGCCACCTTGGTCACCGTGTCGCCCGAGCCGTAGCCGCGCGTAATGGTTATGTCGATGCCATGCCTGGCATAGATCCCCTTACTCCAGCCGCCGTAGTACATGGCGTGCTCGCCCGATGGGATCCAGTCGGTCTGAAAGTGCACCTTGTCCTGTGCGAATCCAGGAGAGACAAGCGAGCTCGCCGTCAAGGCGACGACGACGGCAGCAACGCTACGCAAGAATGATGCGCGCATAGACGTCTCCCTGAATTTCATTGTCAGTCGAAGTAAAGCAAATTCAGGTGGGCGCGGCCAGATGTGGTGGAGCGGGAATCGGTACGCTGGTCACCATGACGCGGCAGTATCTAGTGTAGGGCAGAATAGGGGCGCAAGGCACGAAGTAGACCCCGATTTAAGATTACTGAGCGGCGGCGCAGGCCGCCCTCATCTCGGTGGATCGAATGCTCCGCGGCTCATCGCGCATCTGCGACTTCATCGACAAGCCCGGCTCAAGTCGGCAAGCACAAGGCCACCACGAGTTCTGCGCCATCAGGCCAGGCTGAATCCTGATATCCGGATCTCAAATCAGGATTCTGAAAAGTGCCAAGTTGAAAAGGATTTGCGGGTCTCCGAGACGCGTTGACCTGAACCGGGTCGAAGGTGAGCTGCACAATCAATTCCGCGCGCTGAACCGGCCTTGAAGAAGCCGAAGCAGCGATGCCGACATCGGACGCGAAAGTCTGGCTCCAAGGCGGGGTCAATGTATCGGACGTTGATCGGCATGGCCCAAGTCATGGGCTTGTGTCTGATGGGCCGAGAGCAGCAACCCGGACGATCCACAGCGAAGCCGCGAGCAGCTTCGACGCATGAAACGCTCCATCTTTAACCGGCCAGCAAGCGAGCCGATTTTTCTTGAATATCGTTGTTATTTCAATTGCTTAGAGAGGTCAAAGCGCTACGCAAAGTCATCACCTCAGGAGGGTTTGATGACCAAGCGACCGTTTATTGGCAGCGGCTACCTCAATCTGGACTTGAGACCACTCGGCATCGACGCCAAGAGATTTGTACGGGTCTTGTACCAGTACACTCCGGCATGGCCCTATTACGACCCGGCACAAGGAAAGGAGGTCACAGTTAAAGCCGGGATCGACATTGCTTTGGACACTCGTCCCCGGCGACCAGTGCAGCCCGTCGATCATGAAGCGACAAAAGACCTGGTCTGGTTTTCGATGGACATCCTGCTCGTACGGCATGTGCTGACGGTCGGCCTCTACGAGCGAATTTGCGAAGCCATCGACACCTTCGCCAGGGACGAAGATCGGTCACGTCGAAGGGCGGCGGGCGCACCGCCGCCATCCGACTTGCATTGAGCTTGGTCGGCGGCAAGGGCGCCGGGACCGGCGAGCGACACCGGCATCTGGCCTCGGGTCCACTCCCGATCTCATTTGTGCAATCAATTGCACAAACAACTTCGCGCAATTGATTGCACTCGCTGCCGGCGTCACCGCCTTGGTGAACCCGCCCACCCTCATCACGGCCGGAACGCCCCGTTGAAGGTCATGACGAGAGAGCCTGACGGTGCAATAGCCCGAAGGCCGGCGCCTCGCCGACCAGGCCCGCCAATTGGGCTTGATTCAGGAAAGAGGACGCGCCTCCACGGCTGTTTCTGCCCCGTGATGGGTATCAATTCTGGAGTCGGTCTGCCTATCGCTTGGGCTATGCCAGTCAGCGAGAGTCGGCCATGGACCGCGCGTGGCGCCGGGGTGACAATCTCTATCGCTCATTGGGCGGGACTGAAGATTGGCGCGACGGCCTGTCCGCCAAGCCCAAGTGGATGCGCTGGAAGACCTACGAGCAAAAAGCGGCAGAGCTGGAAGCACTGTACGAGAGGTACGATGGCGCGTGGCTGACGGGTGTGTCCCGGCTCCTTGCGCGGCCGGCATTCCGGCGCGGACCGTAGCGAAGCAACGACGATGCAACTGAAGCGGCAGGTGCCATCGCGCTCTTGCAGTTGGCAACCAGAGTGATCCGCAGACCCGGCTCGATGAGCTCAGAGCAACCCGCCCAGACTTGCCGCGCCGTTTTCCGCCTACTAGTAGACTACCGATCGAGCAACGCCTGCACGCTTGCGGCGTTAATTCAGGAGCGGTTGTGCAAGCAGCCTTTGAGCACGATCTGGAGCAGGCCATGCCGACAACGAGAAAGAAAGGCAGGAAGCGCGCCTCAAAGCGCGAGCTGATCGACACCGGCACCAGCAAGCTGTTTGTGCGACGCAATGCACGCGGCACGTCGTTCAAGAAGGTGGTGGATGTCGGCCACTCGCTCTCAGCCGACAGGCGCCATCACGCGCGGCGGACAGTGGCGAAAGGGCAAGGTGACCGCGGCGACACTCGCGGGTGAATTCAGCCAGGCGAATAGCCGACTCGGAGCCAGGTACGAGCTGGGGGCGGCTACCGTGGCAGGCGACTGTCCTTCTTTCAGTGATCAGTTCCGGGTCACTGGTGCCGCTCGAATGACTTCCCTAGCCGGTTTATCTTCACGCTGGCCTTGGTACGAGACCTGCCGGAGAAGGCCGTCCTCGGTCCAGGTCAGATAGGTCACCTCGACCACCACCTCGGGCCTGAGCCAATGGACGCGCGAGAGCTGGAGAGGAGAGCCGAAGCGAGACTCGCGCGGCGGTGGCTCGTCAAGGGGCGTCCGCGGAATACCGAGCGGCTTGAGGATTCCATTGAGGCGCTTCAGCTCCACTGCCTTCATACCCGTGCCGGCCCTGCCCGCGTAGAGCAGCCGTCCGTCCGGCGTGTAGTAGCCCAGGATCAGAGCCCCGATATGGCCGCGACTGCCGGCAGGGTCGGTCCAGCCGACGACAATGAATTCCTCGCGGTTGAGGCACTTCGACTTCACCCAGAGGCCGCGGTCGCCGGGTGCATATGGCCTGTCCACCCGCTTGGAAATGACCCCCTCCAGCGACATCTCGCAGGCATGCTTCAGGAACGAAGGGCCGTCGCCGACCACATGGTCGCTGAAACGCAGGGAGGGGACGTTCTTGCTGAATAGCAATTTCAGGCGCTTCTTGCGCTCGATCAGCGGCAAGGTTTCGGTGCTCCTGCCCTGCAGGAACAGAAGGTCGAAAGCGAAGAAGATCAGCTCTTCGGTATGGCCTTGATCCATTGCGGCCTGAAGTCGGCTGAAGGAACTGATACCTTGACCGTCCGGGGCGCAGAGTTGGCCGTCGATGTAGGCCGACTTCACAGGCAGCGCTGCCAGTGCGCCAATTGTCGCCTTGTAACGATGCCAGTCGAGCCCCGTGCGGGTCAACAGTTTGATGCGGCCACCTTCCATACGGCATGCATGCGGTAGCCGTCGTATTTGATCTCGTGCAGCCAATCGTTGCCGGCCGGCACCTGGTCGACCAGGCGCGCCAATTGTGGCTTGATCCAGGAAGCCAGGAAGGAGGACGCGCCTCCTCAGAAAGACTCGGTGTCGCTCGGCGCGCCATCGTCAGCTCAGGCCCGGCCTTGGTCGTCCATGGCGAGACCGGAGGGATCCCGGCCAAATCGGACCGCATAGGAACTCTCAGGGTAGAGCCTGAGCGCGGTCCGGTGAAGCCATAGGGCGACCGTGCCGTCACCTGCCCAGCGCTTGTCCGTGGCGGGAATCAACCGACCGGAAGAGCGGATCCCGTTCAGCTCGTCCCCGATCCAGGCCCGCAGCCCGCACCAGGCGAAGCTCTGCAGCCCGGCGTTGATCTCGTTGTCGTGCAACGCCTCGATCACCTTCTCCAGGCTGAGCTTCGGACCTTGCGGGGCCAACGGTTCGATCCGCTCATCCCGCCCGAAAACCTGCTCGCGAGCGAACCGCGCCGCCTCGGCCGGTAAGTCCGAATCGTCACGACGGAAGGTGGTCCACCCTTCTTTTCCATGCGACTCCAACGTGTTGGGGTCTGTTAGGCTGCCACGTAATGTGCAATCTCTACACCTACCGCATGATGCCCGAGGAGATGGCCGGGCTGATCGCGCACTTCAAACTGTTCGGCCGGCAGTTTGCTGACGTCATGCGCATGAAGAACGATCCCGACGCCGACGTCTATCCGAACCGGCGGGCGCCCGTGCTGGTGATGAAGGACAGCCAGCCTGTGACCCGCACCGA
>NZ_DATBFE010000009.1:0-33879 GCF_036558665.1 Reyranella sp.
CCGCCAGCCGCCCGCACGGCAGCGAGGCGTGAGCGGCCTTGCGCCGCCGAGCTATCGCGGTGTGGCTTCGTTCGCGCTTCGCTGGATGGCCTGGCCGGTCTTGGAGATGTCCTGGCCCGCGCCCGCCGTGGTGTGGCAGGCGCCCAGAAGCGGCGCGATGCTCACCAATGCGAGCAGGATCAGGGTCGGACGCGTCATTGCTTTGGACATGAAGATCACCTTGCTGGGGGTACAGGCATTCTCGGGTCTTCCTGGTTGCTAACGTCGCCCGCGAGCGGGGAGTTGCCGGCGCTACCGACGGCGCAGCTCGGCATCCAGACGGTGACATAGTGCCTTCCCTCGTCGGCGAAACAGTCGTTGGCGACCGCGCCGAAGCGCACGCAGCTTGCAGGCGGCGGCGCAGAAGCACCACCCCACGCTTCCACGCGGGCATTGCTCGCCGCGCCCGGCGAAATAGGCTAGAGAGAGCCACTTTGCTTCTGGCGCGTGTCGCCGAATACAGGAGGCGCCCATGGTTGGCTCGCGCGGCCATTGGGAAGATGTCTACGCCCGCAGGAAAGCGACGGCGGTGAGCTGGTATCAGGCGCAGGCGCAGCCGTCGCTGGCGCTGATCGCGGCGGCGGCGCCGGATCGGGACGCCCCCGTGATCGATGTCGGCGGCGGCGCTTCGACCCTGGTGGATGGTCTGCTGGCGTGCGGGTTCACGGACCTCACGGTGCTCGACGTGGCGGAGCCCGCGCTTGCGACCGCCAGGGCGCGCCTCGGCGCGAAGGCCGCTTCGGTGTCATGGATCGCCGCCGATATCACGCGCTGGACTCCCGGCAGACGCTGGCGGATCTGGCACGACCGCGCCGTCTTCCACTTCCTCACCGAACGGGCGATGCAGGACGCCTATATCGGGGCACTGCTGGCCGGCACCGAGCCCGATGCGACGGCCATCATCGCGACCTTCGCGCCCGACGGACCTGCGACCTGCAGCGGCCTGACCGTTGCGCGCTACAGCGCCGAGACGTTGGCCGAACGAATCGGCGCGTCGTTCGCGCTGGGCTCCGCGGCGCGCGAGATCCACACGACGCCCGCGGGCGTGCAGCAACCCTTCGTCTACGCGGTGCTGAAACGGCAGGCGCGTCAGGAGCGTCTGCGTTCTCCACTCCCCTAGCGTCGTCCTGTGCGCCTCACATCGGCGGCATCATGCCGTCCTTGCCGACGTTGAGGCGGCGGGCGCTGAGCGTGCCGTCGGCGGCCTTGGCCGCGCCGACGAAGACCTTGGCGCCGGCCTTGGCGTCGGACCGCTCGCCGGGCGCGAAGGTGACCACGGGCGTGCCGGGCTTCACGTGGATGGTCTGCGTGCCATCCTTGTAGTCGAGCTTGAGCGTCTGGCCGTCGCCGCCCGCCGCCACGGTCGCGACGGTGGCGTTGGTCATCATGCTCCCGGGCTTGAGATCCCACGGATAGTGTCCCTCGGCGGTGCCGCGCATGCTCTCGGGGAAGACCAGCACCTCGAGCGCCTCGCGGGCGCCGTTCGCGCCGCCGAGCGAGGCGATGCCCACGAACGTGCCCGGCTTGATCTCCGACACCGCGACCGGCGCCACCAGCGCCACCGCCCAGTTGTCGGCGAGCTTCACCGTCGCCTGCGGTCCCTCGCGCGTGGCGATGGTCACGGTCTTGCCGTCGATCGCGGTGATCGTGCCGCGGATCAGCACGGGCGTCGTCTGCGCCATCGCGGTCGCGGCGAGAAGCAGCGCCGCAGCCGTCGCGGCCAACGCCAGGCGAAGAAGAGCCATGCGATTCCTCCGGTGTGAGGCCGCCGACTGTGCCAGCGTCGCGGCCTCCGCGTTGGTTACGTTTGCGTGAGCGCGCGGTGAGCGCGCTGCACTCGCGCTGTCCTGCAAATCCGCAGCCGGGGGTCGAACAATACCGGCGTGACCGCAGGCGGCGCAGCGTGCAGTTTCCGCGCCGATGCGCCCATGGCTCGCTTTCGCGCCGCTGATAGGAGCGGCCCTGTTCGGCAATGCGATCCGGCCGGTCCCGACCACGGACGAAGAAGCGGAGGCCTGCGCCGATTTCGAGCGCTCGCTCGGCGCGCGAGTCGCGGCGGCGCGGACGGCGCGGGCGCGGACGATCGGCGTGGCGCTGCGCACGCCCGCGATCCGCCGCCGGATCCTGCGCGGGGCGGCGCTCCTCGGCCTCGCCGCCTACGCTTTCGTGCTGGCGCACCTGCAGGGGCCGACGGTCTCGTTCTGGGCGATGGCGGCGGTGTTCGCCGCGGCGCTGGCCTCGAGCATCGCGGGCTTCGCCTTCTCGGCGATCTGCGGGGCGATGCTGTTCCATCTGATCGACGATCCGGTCGCCGCGGTGCAGATCATGATGATCTGCAGCCTCGGCGGCCAGGCGCTGATGACCTTCTCGCTGCGACGCGCCATCTGCTGGCGGGCGCTGGTGCCCTTCGCGCTCGGCGCCGCGGTCGGCCTGCCGATCGGCCTCCATATCCTGCTGCATATGCCGACCGCGCTCTTCACCCGCGTGATCGGCGGCCTGCTCGTGCTCTACGGCGGCTGGATGATCGTGCAGCGCCCGATCGTGATCGCCCGCCAGCACGCCGCGTTCGATGCCGCGGCCGGCATCCTGGGCGGCATCACCGGCGGCGCGGCGGCCTTCCCCGGCGCCTTCGTCACCATCTGGTGCGGGCTGAAGGGCTGGAGCAAGGAGCGCCAGCGCGGCGTTTACCAGCCCTTCATCCTGCTGGTCCAGCTCGCCGCGATCGCGCTGATGGCCGCGCCCGGCATCGCGATCGACCCGGCGCGGCACTTCGCCTTCGTCGGTGTCGAATACCTGCCGGCGATGTTCCTCGGCTGCGCCGCCGGCATGGGCTTCTTCCGATGGCTGAGCGAGCGCCAGTTCGCGCTCGGCGTCAACGCGCTGCTGTTGGTCTCGGGCGCGAGTCTGCTGGTCTAGGTCGCGCACCCGTGAATCGAGACTGATCACCAACGTTTGACCGGCGTCCGCTTTGAACGCGCACTTGGGGCAGGCGGGTCGGCGGTGCCACGGTCTGGTGCCGGAATCGGGCCCATGCCAATGTAGTCGCCCCAGTTCCGCGGGAGGTCAGCATGCGAACGATGATGGTGGTCGCGCTTTGCGCCATGGCGATGGCTGCCAGGGCGAACGCCGCGATCAAGGAAGTGCCCGTCACCTATAGCGACGGCGAGGCCACCATGAAGGGCTTCGTCGTGTACGACGACGCCGTCACGGCCAAGCGGCCCGGCATCGTCATGGTGCATGAATGGTGGGGCATCACGCAGCACATCCACAACGAGGCGCGGAACTTCGCCCAGCAGGGCTACACCGCCTTCATTGCCGACATGTACGGCGACGCCAAGACCGCCGACAACCCGAAGGACGCGAGCGCACTTTCGGGCTCGGTGATGAAGAACCCGGCGGTGATGGAGTCGCGCTTCAACGCCGCGCGCGAGCAGCTTGCCAAACAGGCCTCGGTCGATCCGCAGCGGATCGGCGCCGTCGGCTACTGCTTCGGCGGCGCGGTCGTGATCAACGAGGCGCGCGCCGGCGCCGACCTCGCCGCCGTCGCCGGGTTTCATGCATCGCTTGGTCTCAATACCCCGGCGCCGGCGCCGGGAACCGTCAAGGCGAAGATCCTGATCCTGAATGGCGCCGACGATCCGTTCGCGAAGCGCGAGCAGTACGCCGCGCTCAAGAAGGATTTCGACGCGGCGAAGGTCGACTATCGCATCGTCGAGTATCCCGGCGCGGTGCACGCCTTCACCAACCCGGAAGCCACCGAGCTCGGCAAGAAGTTCAACCTGCCGCTCAGATACGACGCCAAGGCGGACCAGGAAGCGAAGGCTGAGGCGGCCAAGTTCCTTGCCGCCGATCTCAAGAAATAGGCAGGAAAGGCCGCCTTCAGGGCGGCCTTTCCATCCGTGGCCGGGGCGCGCCGGCGAACCCGACATCCGAGTCGAGTCGGCAACGGGCGGACCGACCGACCTTGACGGTCAGCTTCCGCCGCCGCCGGGCAGGAAGCAGTAGATGTAGTTGGTCTGGCGCTGGGCGCAGATATGGGCGTGCAGCGGCTGGCGGTTGAGCGTCGGATCGAGCACGGCCTGCGGCGGCACCGGCGTCCAGCGGCCGGCAAGATAGACCTGCCACTGTCCATCGGCGTCCTGCCGCGCCTGCGCCGGCCGGCAGTCGCCGTGGCTCGCGTCGCCGTTGCAGCAGCTTACGCCCTTGCGGTCGCGCAGCAGGCGGTACCAGTCGTGATTGGGGGCATGGCCGTGGCCCCAGTCGCCATCGGGCCCGGCGTTGTCGGAAACGTCGACGTCGGCGACGCAGAGCGCGTCGCGCGGCCAATGGAAGTCCTGCACAGGGCGATCGAGGGCCCGGTCCTGGGCGTGCAGCCCGCTGCAGGGCAGCGCCATGGCAAGCAACGTCGCCGCCACCATGCGCATCGAGGCGTGGCTCTTCCGCATCGCCGAGCTCCAGCCCCCGCAGGTCGAAGTCCATGGCGGCAACGCGACACGGCGGCCGCCGGTTCCGAGGGCTCGGCCTGGCGGGCTAGCGCGGCGGGAGGCGCTCCACCGAGGCCGGCTCGCCTGCGTAGTAGAGCGCCGCGGCCTCGATCTCCGCCGGCGTCATCTGCCGGGCGATGTTGCGCATCTGCTGATTGATGTCGTTGCGCCGCTCGCCCGTCGCGAAGGCCTGCAGCTGGTCCCTGAAATAGACGGCCGACTGGCCGCCGAGCCACGGGCTGCCCGCCTTGTTGTCGAGATCGCCGTGGCACGAGCCGCAGGGCGCGATGCCGCGCATGGGCGCGCCGTTGATGACGATGCGCGGCGGCGGCCGGCCCTTGGCCGGACGCGGGCCGGGCAGCCGTGGCAGGTAGGCGTAGTAGGCCGCGATGTCCACCATGTCCTGTTCCGACAGGTGCTCGGCGAACGGCGTCATGATCGCGTTGACGCGCGCGCCGGTCTTGAAATCCTGGAGCTGCTTGTAGATCGCGGCCGCGTACTGGCCGGAAAGAGTGGGCGAGTCGGCGCGACTGATGCCGGCCGGGCCATGGCAGATCGCGCACTGGTGCGCCAGCGTGGCGCCGCGCCCGATCGACTGCGCGTCCTGCGAGTCGAGCATGTCCGGCGTCATGACGACGGACGAGAGCTTGTAGGCGGGCTCGACCGGCGTCGTCTTCGACGGCTCGGCGGCGACGCCGGCGGCGCTGCAGATCGCGTCCCAGATGCCGGCGAGCCTGAGGTCCGGCTGGGCGAGCGGCAGCACGATGAAGCCGACCACCGCCGAGACGACGAAGATCGCCGCCGTCACGGCGACGCTGCGCACGAGCCAGGCGTCGCGGCGCGGCGCGGCGGGAGCGGGGCTCATCGCTGTCCTCCGACATAGACCGCCGGCACCGCCGTGCCGTGGCGCGTCGCGAGCTGCAGGATCGGGTAGCCGTAGTTCGTCACCGTGAGGCCGATCATCAGCGCCACCCAGAGCGCGTAGCCGTTGAGCGCGGCCGGAACCCTGACCGGCGGGTGGACCGCCGTCGCGAAGCGATAGGCCCCGCTGTCGGCGTGCGGCGCGGTCTGGCCGCGCAGCAGTACGACCAGGAAGAGGATGCCGGAGAGGACGAGGATGAAGCCGCCCACCGCCGACAGCGTGACCGAGAAGGCATCGGCGGCGAGTGCCGGATCGGTGTAGTCGAAATAGGCCATGCGGCGCGGCATGCCGAGGATGCCGACCCAATGCCACGGGAAGGTCGTGACGATCATGCCGACGAACCACAGCCAGAGCTGCAGCCGCATCAGCCGCAGGCTCGCGAGCGCGCGTCCCGTCAGGTGCGGCCAGAGGTCGTAGGCGATCGCGAAATACATGATCACGATCGCGCCGCCGAAAATCAGATGGAAGTGGCCGGTGATCCATTGCGTGTTGTGGATCGTCGTGTCGAGCTGGTAGCTCATGTTGACCAGCCCGCCGGCGCCGCCGAAGCCCAGCATGAGGAACGAGAAGGCGAGCGCCAGCATGATCGGGTTGCGCCACGGCAGTGCCGCGATCCAGCCGAACAGGCCGCGGCCGCCGCGCAGGCGGCCTGCGATCTCGACCGAGGCGCAGATGGTGAAGACCGTGAGCAGGGTCGGCAGGGCGACCAGCGCGGTGAAGGCGGAGTGGACGAACTTGAAGCCGGCCCCGACCTCCGGATCCATGAACGAGTGGTGGATGCCGATCGGCATCGCCACCACCAGGAACAGGATGAAGGCGATGCGCGCCATGGCGTCGCTGTAGACCTTGCCGCCGATCGCCCTGGGAACGATCGTATAGTAGGCGATGTAGGTCGGCATCAGCCAGAAATAGACGATGGCGTGCAGCGTCCAGGAAAAGAAGACGCGGGCGAGGCCGGCATCGATCGTCGAGGTCAGGCCGACCGCCGCCGGGATGATCTGCAGCAGGAGCTCGAGCGCGGCGCCGACGGCGGTCCACGCCCAGAGATAGGCGCCGGCGACGTTGGCGAACATCGCGAGGGGCACGGGCTTGTCCGGATTCGCGCGCTTCCAGATGCGCAGGTTGATCGACATCAGCGCCACCCAGATCCACGAGCCCACGACCACGAGGACCACGCCGATGTAGTAGAAGGGATTGCCGATCAGTGGCGGATAGAAGGTGTAGAGGACGGAAGCGTGGCCGAGCGCCACGGGCACCATGGCCATGATCGCGCCGGCGACGATCAGCCCGAAGCCCGCCCACGCCCAGCGCCGCCCGACCAGCGGCTGGGCGAGCGCGCTCTCGCTGATGGCGTAGCCGAAGCCCATGGCGACGAGCGTCGGAAACACATAGCCCATGACCGAGCCATGGGCGGTGAGCGAGCGGTAATACCATTCGGGATTGCCGAGCCAGCCATGCAGCGGGCTGCGCACCAGCATCTGCCAGGCGCCGAGCAGCAGCGCGAGGCCGAACACCGCGAAGGCGAGCCAGAAATGGGCGAGGATGAGCCGCTTGCTAGTCAACACAGGTCAGCCTCCTCTGCCCGGCGATCGCGGTCATGAAGGCGGCCTTGTCGATCACCTTGACCTTCGCCCACATGCCCTCGTGGCCGACGCCGCAATATTCCTGGCACGGCATCGGATGCTCGCCGGGCCGGTCGAAGCGCACCGGCAGGCTGGAGATGTAGCCGGGCACCAGCATCGTGTTGATGTTGGTGCCGACGATCAGGAAGCCGTGCACGACGTCGGGGCTCGTGGCGCGGAACGTGATCGGCGTGTCGGCCGGCACGACCATGCACTGCGGCGCGAACGAGTACTGCTGGCCGATCGCGCGCACCGTCACCGATCCGTCCGGCTCCAGTGCGCTGCCGAGGTTGCTTTCGACGAACTCGCCGCCGAGATGGAGGGTCGCCGGATCGATCGTCTCGACGCGCGCCTGCGGCATGGTCGCCTGATGGATGCCGGCAAACGCCGCCATCGCGGCCAGCAGCACGACGATCACGACGGAAAGCGTCGCCCAGCGCCGCTCGATCCTGGCCGCGACCTCGGCGCTGTCGCCATGGTCCCCGGGCGAGGCGGACGGTGCGACCGTCATGGGGCGCCGCCGCGGGGAACGAAGACGAGGAGGTAGAAGGCGAACCACAGCGCGACGACGACGAAGGTCGCGATGCCGGCGAGCACGACCGCGCCGCGCGGTCCCTGGCGGACTATGGCCTCGACATCGTCATGGTCCGGTTCGTCGGCTTGCGGCGGGCCGAGCGCGGAATTCAGCATATGAGCCTCACGTCAGTCGAGGGGGGCGGACCTCAGGGCGTTGGCCTCGCGGGCGCTGACGGCGGCGCCGCGATTGCCCCACGCCGTGCGGATGTAGGTGACGACGGCGGCGACCTCGTCGTCGGACAGGGACTGGGCGAACGGCGGCATGCCGTACGGCCTCGGATTGCCCGCCGTGCCCGGCGGATAGCCGCCGTTCAGCACCATCCGGATCGGATTGACCGCCGACGGCATCTGGATCGACTGGTTGTCGGCGAGCGGCGGATAATGCGGCGGCTTTCCGAGACCCTGCGCGCCGTGGCAGCTCGCGCACTGGCCGTCGTAGATCGTCTTGCCGAGCGTGAGCAGCAGGCTGCTCTCCGGGCTCGGCACCTTCGACGTCGCGGCCTCCGGCGGGCTGCCCTGGCCGAGGCTCTTGAGATAGACGGCCATGGCGCGCGTGTCTGAATCGTTCAGATATTGCAGGCTGTTGTACACGACCTCGGCCATCGGCCCGTACACGGCGCCGCGCGCCGAGACGCCGGTCTTCAGGAGGTCGGTGATGTCCTTCAGGCTCCAGTCGCCAAGCCCGGCCTCCTTGTTCGAGGTGAGCGACGGGGCGTACCAGTTCTGCATCGGGATCAGCCCGCCCTGGAAGGCCTGCGACTCCGAGCTGCCGCCCAGCGCATTGATCGCGGTGTGGCACATCGCGCAATGGCCGAGCCCTTCGACGAGGTAGGCGCCGCGGTTCCATTCCTCGGACTGCTTGGGATCCGGCTTGTATTCGCCCTCGTTGAAGTACAGCGTCCGCCAGCCGAGGATCAGCGAACGGTTGTTGTAGGGAAACTTGAGGTCGTGCGGCCGGTTGGCCTGCTTTACCGCCGGGATCGTTCTCAAATAGGCGTAGATCGCGTCGCTGTCCTTGCGGGTGACCTTGGTGTAGGAGCCGAACGGCATCGCGGGATAGAGCAATCCACCGTCGGGAAAGCGGCCGGTATGCATCATCTGGTAGAACTGATCGGCGTTCCACTTGCCGATCCCGGTCTCGTTGTCGGGCGTGATGTTGGACGTGTAGAGCGTGCCGAACGGCGTCGGCATCGGCCGGCCGCCGGCGAACAGCTGGCCCTCCGGCCGGGTATGGCAAGCGATGCAATCGCCCGCGCGCGCGAGATATTCGCCGTTGGCAACCTCGGCGGAGCTGGCCGCCTGGGCGCGGGCTTGCGTCACGCCGCCCACGGCGAGCGCGGTCGCCGCGGCGCAGATTGCCGCCATCCGCGCCAGATCCGGAAGCAGAGAGGTCGTACGATTCATTGCGGCTGGCTCCCGCAGGCAAACGGCAGGCCGAAAGTGCCCTTGCGCGCGGGCGCCGTGTCCGGCTGGGCCGGCTTCGACGCCAGCACGGCGGCGAGCGCCTTCACATCGTCCTCGGTGAGATGGCCGGCCACGATCTGCATGCAGTCGGGCGCGTTGGCCGTGCGCGTGCCGTATCGCCAGGCGCCGAGCTGGGCGCTGATGTAGGCCGCGCGCAAGCCGAGCAGGCCCGGGATTCCCGGCTCCATGCCGGCGAGGGCCGGTCCATGGCAACTCGAGCAGGCGGGGATCTGGCGCTCGGGATCGCCCTGCCGGATCAGGCGCTCGCCCAGGGCAAGCATGTCCTTGCTCACATCCGGAACGGCCGGCGGCGGAAGCGGCGGCTTCTGCGCGGCGAAGTAGTCCGCCATCACCTTCAGATAGTCTTCTGGCAGGTATTCGAGGAGATAGTTCATCGGCGGGTAGTGGCGGCGGCCGTTGCGGAAAGCCACGAGCTGGTTGAACAGATAGCCCGCCGGCTTGCCGGCGAGCCGGGGAAAGTAGGCGTTGCTCGTGCCTTCGCCGACCGCGCCATGGCATGGCGCGCACGCCAGCACGCGAGCCTCGATGGTGTCGGGCGCGTGTTCGGCCGGCTGTGCCGACGCCTCGCCCGGTCCGAGGAGAGCCGACACGAACAGCGCGATGGGAAGCCAGCGCCCGGCGGTCGGTTTCCTGTGGCGACGCGGTCCCGTCATCTTCATGCTGCCCCTCGGCAAACACTATTGGCGTCGTCGCAAATGTCCAGCAAATGGAGGCTGCGCCCGGGGGAGAGCTGACGGCTCCTTCATGGTCCGGGCGTGTCCATGTCACACGCGATGTGGCGCTTGGGCCGCGGGCTGCGCGCGCTCAGCGCGCCGGCCCGGCCGGCTTGCGCTGCGCCGCCGCCAGCTCGCCCGCGATCATGTCGCGGGTGGCGGCGTGCTCCTTCTGCATCGCCTCGAATTGCGCGAGCATGCGCCGCGCGTCGATGGCCGTGCGGTGATGGTCGCGCTCCAGCTCCGCCACGATGCGGCGCTGCCGCATGACCAGGGCCTCGGCGAGCGCGACGTGCTCTTCCGCCTGGGCCAGATGCCGCTCGAGCACCATCCTGTCCATTGGCTTCTCCGGATGAAGTGCCAACGTCGGACGAAAGACGGCGTTGCCGCGGCATGTGACGTGTGGGGCGGCGCCAGCGCATGCCCACACACCCATGTCCGCGCTGGCGCCTTGCCGGCGAAAACAAGGGGAGTTTCGCGGCCGTCACGATGCTCCCGCAGACGCCGGCTGCGGCGCCAGCACGATCGGCGCGATTTCCACAGACTTTTTTCAACTATCGGGAGGGAACCGACCGCACCGGTGGGCGTATCGGTCGCTGTGCGCTTTCGCACAGTCGTGCAACTTCGCGCCGGCCGGCGGGTTTGGGACGGCATGGCCGAACCTCGCACCGACCCCCGCGCCGAAGCTCGCAAAGTACCTCGCGATCTGCCGCCCAACGTGACCGAGTTCCGGGCGCGCATCGATGCCGGCCGGACGCGCGAGAGGGTGCCGGGCGTCGATGCCGCCGCCGCGCCCGTCGGCACCGAACAGGAGGCGACGGGAACGCACGCCGGGCCGGCCGCCGCGGCGCGACCTGCGCCCGGATCTACCCCGGCGGCGGACGACAGCATCGCCCCCGATGCCGACCCACCCCCGCGCGGCAGTTTCTGGTTCGCCGTGGTCGCCGTCGTGATCGCCCTTGCCCTCGTCTATCTGATCTGGCTGGCGCGGCGCTGAGCCTGCTTTCTTTTCGTGACCCTTGCCGAATGGGGCTTCCGGCCCCGCCGCGATGGCCTACTCTTCGACGGGGCGCGCGATCCGATGGGGACCGCGATGACCGTCTTCGACGAAGGCCTGCCGAGCCGACCGTCCCGAATGCCGCATCGCCGCGGCGTGCCGGCGCTGTCCAATGTCTGGACGTGGGTGGTGCGGCTGGTCCTGCCGGTCGTGCTCTATCTCGCCGGCCAGGTGCTCTACTGGATCTGGATCGACAACGTCTATGCCCACAACTGGACCAGCATCGTGGGCGGGGTCTGGATCGCCTTCACCATGGCGATGATCGCGCTCTGGCTGCTCTGCGTCTGGATCTCGACCGAGGAGCCCTAGCAGGAGCGACCTTGCGGACGGCGCCATTGTGCGCGCGGCGTTTGCGCGGCCGGCGACCCTTGGCTAAGGTGGCGCCCCGGGGCACTGCGATGTCATCGCCGCCGCAGGCGGCTGCAGGGCTTCCGTTCAGCGTCACATGAAAATCAGTAACGTTGCTTTGCGTGCACAAGCGTTCTCAGGGGAGGCGAATGTCATGCGAGTGGAGAAGCTGTCTCGTCGCCGGGCCATGGTCGCTACGGCGGCCGCGGGGCTCGTCGGCGCCCCGTTCGTGCGCAGCGCGAACGCCGCGGGAAGCCTGACCATCGGCCTGTGGGATCACTGGGTCCCCGGCGCCAACGACGTCCAGTCGGCGATCATCAAGGAATGGGCGGACCGCGAGAAGGTCGAGGTCAAGGTCGACTTCATAACCAGCCAGGGCAACAAGCTCCTGATCACGCTGGCCGCCGAATCGCAGGCCAAGTCCGGCCACGACATCATGGAATTCACCAACTGGGAGGCGGCCCAGTACAGCGCCGGCCTCGAGCCGGTCGACGACGTGGTGAAGAACGTCACCGCCAAGAACGGCCCGATCGATCCCGCGGTCGAGTATCTCGGCAAGTTCGAGGGCCGCTGGACCGGCGTCCCGATGACCCGCGGCACGCTGCTGCTGGGCTGCTGCACGCGCTTCGACATGATGAAGCAGCATGCCGGCATCGACGTGCAGGAACTCTATCCCGCCGGCAAGCCGCCCAGCGACGCGAGCTGGACCTGGGATGCCTTCCTGGCCGCGGCCGAGAAGTGCCAGAAGGCCGGCAACGGCTTCGGCCTGCCGCTCGGCAACACCACCGACACCAACCAGTGGGTCGGCGCACTGTTCCTCGCCTATGGCGCGGAGCTGATGGACGCCAAGGGCAACGTCACGGTGAAGTCGGACAACGTCCGTCAGGTTCTGGAGTACGGCAAGAAGCTCGCCGCGTTCTGTCCGCAGGATGCGACGGCGTGGGACGACTCCTCGAACAACAAGTGGCTGATCTCCGGCCGCGGGGCGCTGATCTTCAATCCACCCAGCGCCTGGGCGGTCGCCAAGCGCGATGCGCCGCAGGTCGCCGAGAAGTGCTGGACGATCGGCTTCCCGAAGGGGCCGAAGGGCCGCTTCAACCCCGTGCTGCCGCGCTTCTACGGTCTCTGGAGCTTCTCCAAGAACAAGCCCGCGGCCAAGAGCCTGCTCGAGCACCTCGCCTCGCGCGCTGCGGCCGAGCGGCAGGTGGCGGCGAGCCAGGGCTACGACATCCCGCCCTATCCGAAGTTCACCGACTTCAAGACCTGGGACGAGGAGGGGCCGCCCAAGGGCTCGATCTCGCACTATCCGATCCGCGGCGGCGATCAGGTCGCAGGCGTGGTCTGCTCGCCGGCGCCGCCGCTGATCGCCGCCCAGATCTGGGCGCAGGCGATCCAGGCGGCGATGATCGTCCGCGTCTTCAAGGGCGAGGCGATGGACAAGACCCTCGCCTGGGCCGCGGCCGAGCTGGAAGGCATGAAGCGCACCTGACACGCGAGCGGCGCGCCGCTTCAACGGCGCGCCCCTTGTCGATGCCGACGGGAAACGCATCGCGGCGGCCGCGCGCTAGCCTCGCGACCGTTGCCCGATCCCGCGGCGCTCCTTTCCGCCTTCGTCACGCTGCTGGTCACAATCGGCCCGCATCTCGGCCTGTTGCTGGCCGCCATGGCGATGCAATTCATGTTCGACGGCGTCACCGAGGGCCTGCTGCGCTGAAGCGTCGCCAAAGGTTCCCCAGGTCGCGAAATTTTTCCCGCCTTGCCGGGTCTTGGACAAATCGTCGCGCGGGCGTACCCTCACGGCTTCCGGGGAGCGGAGCCTGGCGGGAAACCTCGTCGCAAGGCGGAGGACACAAGATGCGGCGTACAATCTTCGCAATGGGGGGCGCGGTCGCGCTGGTGGCCGGCGCCGCCTTCTACGCCCAGACCCATGCCGAGAGCGAGTCGAGCGTCAATATCGGCTCGCTCACCTGCAACGTCACCGGCGGCGCGGGCTTCGTGTTCGGCACGACGCGTGACCTCGACTGCCTGTTCGCGCGCAGCGACGGCAAGGCCGAGGCCTATCGCGCGGCGATCAAGCGCTTCGGCGCCGAGGCGAGCTTCGACGGGCGCACGCACCACATCGTCTGGCTGGTCTATGCGCCCGAGCCGCTCGACGCGGGCGGGCTCGCCGGCGACTTCGGCGCCGGCACGCCGCCCCTGGTGGAAGGCAAGCGGCCCGAGCGCGCGATGCTGGTCGACCATGCCAACAAGCAGATCGCGCTCGCACCGGTGCAGGTCCCGGGCGAGGCCCGCATCAACGCCGCCGCGGGCGTCGCCGAAGTGGCCCTGCAGCACGGTACCTGACGCTCGGTGGACAGCATCGCCGATCGCGGCTCGATCCATCTTCCGGCGCACCGCCTCACCGCCTCGGGCGACGAGGCGCTCGACGAGATCGTGGCCGAGGAGGTCGCGGTGGCGCTGGTCTACAACGGCGTGAGCCACGCCGTGATGATGGCCACGCCCGGCGACCTCGAGGATCTGGCGCGCGGCTTCTCGCTCACCGAGGGCATCGTCGACAAGCCGGCGGACATCTACGACATCGAGGTCGAGCCCGCCGGCCGCGGCATCGAGGTACGGATCGAGATCGCGAGCGCGCGGCTCGCCGCGTTGCGCGCACGGCGGCGCAATCTCGGCGGCCGCACCGGCTGCGGCCTGTGCGGGATCGAGAGCCTCGACGCGGCGCTGCGCACCGTGCCGCCGGTGCGCGCGCCGGGCGCCGTGTCGCGGGCGGCGATCGCGCGCGCGATGGCGGCGCTGCCGCCGGCGCAGCGGCTCAACCGCGAGAACGGCGCCACCCATGCCGCCGCCTGGGCCGCGTCGGACGGCGCGCTGGTCGCGGTGCGCGAGGACGTCGGCCGGCACAACGCGCTCGACAAGCTCGCCGGCGCGCTCGCGAAGTCGGGCGAGGCGAAGCCGGGCGGCTTTGTCGTCGTGACCAGCCGCTGCTCCTACGAGATGGTGCAGAAGGCGGCCGCCATCGGCGCCGCGGCGATCGCCGCCGTCTCCGCGCCGACCTCGCTCGCCATCGCGACGGCGGAGCAGGCGGGGCTTGCGCTGGTGGCGTTCGTGCGCGACGGCAGGCTCACCGTCTACGCCCACGCCGAGCGCATCGCGGCGTGACTAGGGGCGCAGGGGTATTGTGTTTTTATATCCAATTGGATATAATCGCCGAGGATGAAGACGCTCCGGTTTCTGGGCGATTCGCTGAAATGTCTGCGCGAGTTCCCGGCGGCTGCCCGTCAGGACGCTGGCTACCAACTGGACAAGGTGCAACGGGGACGGCCACCGGATGACTTCAAGCCGATGCCTTCCATTGGCAAGGGGGTGGAAGAGATCAGAGTGCGGGATGAAGCTGGAACCTACCGTGTGATTTATACCGCAAGGCTCGCTGACGCGATCTATGTGCTGCACTGCTTCAAGAAGAAAACGCGGGCGACAGCGAGGCGCGATATCGAGCTCGCCCGATCCCGTCTCTCCGACCTGACGCGAGGTGCCCGATGACCAGGTTCGACTCCTTCGAGAGCGTGTGGGATGCCATCGCCGGTTCGCCCGGGGAAGCCGCCAATCTGCGTGCGCGGGCGGAGCTGATGATGCAGATCGCGGACATCATCAAGACGAAGACCTGGAAGCAGGCGGAGGCGGCCGCGCAGTGCGGCGTTACCCAGCCGCGCATCAATGACCTGTTGCGCGGCCGGGTCTCGCGCTTTTCACTTGATGCTCTGGTGAATATTGCGACGGCGCTTGGCTGTCGCGTGCATGTCGAGGTCGAAGCCGCAAACAAGCGCCGGCGGCCTTCGATGCCGAGCCGGTCCGCGGCGTGAGTTCGCGGCAACGTGTGTTCGGCGTCACCGGCTGGAAGAATGCCGGCAAGACCATGCTCGTCGAGCGGCTGGTCGCCGAGTTCGTGCGTCGCGGCTGGCGCGTGGCGACGGTCAAGCATGCGCACCATGCGGTCGACATCGACCGGCCCGGCACCGATTCGTATCGTCACCGCGCCGCGGGCGCGACCGAGGTCGCGCTGGTGGGCGGGCATCGCTACGCCATCATGCGCGAGCAGGAGGAGCCCGGGCTCGCCGACGTGATGGCGCGGCTCGCGCCCGCCGACCTGGTGCTGATCGAGGGCTTCAAGCGCGAGCCGCATCCCAAGATCGAGGTACGCGCGCCCGGCGCCGACCAGCCGTCGATCGCGGCGTCGGATCCCACCATCGCCGCCATCGCCGCCGACTCGGCGCCCTCGGAACAGAATCTTCCGTGGTTCCGCCGCGACGACATCGCGCGGATCGCCGACTTCATCGCAGAGCGCGTCAAAGATTCCTCTCCGTAGCGTCTCCGCGCTACCGGGAACGAGCGTTCCTCCTATCGGCTTCCCGAGAAGGCGCCGGCGAAGGTGCTGGTCTGGGTCGTGCCGGCAAAGCCGCCGGTCACGCCGCCGCTCGGATTGCCCGATTGCGGCACGAAGGCGCCGGCGACCGTGCCGGTGCCGGAATTGCCGTTCACGAGACGGGTGACGGTGAGCGGCCCGGTGAAGACCACCGTGTTCTGGATCAGCGACAGCGGCGCCGTCGCCGTTCCCGCGCTCTGGCCGGTGCCGGTCGCATTCAGCATGCCGGTCTGGCTGGCGAAGTTCCAGCCGAGCGAGAAGGTGCCGCCGAAGGTCCCGGTCGGACCGTTGTTGTTGCCGACAAAAGCGCCGTTGAAGGTGCCGGCAAAGGTCGCGGAGCCGGTGTTGGGAAGCTGCGTCTGCGGATTCGGATTCGCATTCGGATTGGTCGTGGGATAGGCCGCCGGATTGACCGCCTGCTGCGCGATGTAGTTCGCGGCATTCCATTGCTGCACGCTGGTGTAGGGCGCGGCCGGGTTGATCGGACCGGCGGTGGGCGCGTGCTGCCCGGGCTGCGAGGCGAGGAGCGTGGTGCCGTCGACGATCACCTTCGACGCGCCGCCCGTTGCGCCCGAGCCGCCCGCGTTGCCGGCGCTCCTGTTGCCCTCGAGCTGGCCCATCTGGCCGGCGAGCGCGCCCTGGGGAACGAGCACCGGCGGCAGCGGCACCGTGCCGAAGTTCGCGATCACCTGCGAGCCTGGCCGCGTCGCGGTCCGGGTCACGCCCTGGCCGGTCACGGTCATGTCCTTGCCGAAGACGAAGGTCGCGGTGGTCTTCGCGGCATCGACGTCGATCAGGGTGATGCCGCCGCGCACGCCGATCGTGCTCGACGGCGTGGTGACGACGATCGGCTCCTTCTTGCTGATCTTGCCGCCGACCAGGCGCAGCACGCCCTTGCTCGCGGTGACGGCGAGGTCGCCGGTTTTGGTCGCCGGGTCGAACACGAACTTGTCGATCACCACGCGCGCATCGGGGCCGACGGTGAGCGACGTGCCGTCGAGGAAGACGAGATGGGCGCGGTCGGCGGCGCCGGTCGTGATCAGCTCGTTGGCCTGCACGTCGATGCCGATCCTGAGCACGCGCTCGGCTTCGGCCGGCGGCTTGCCGAGCGGATCGCCGTCGGTCGCCGAGGTGACGCCCACGCGCGCGTTCGCGGCCAACGGGACGACGAGGCAGAGGGCGAGGACGGTCGCGGGAAGGCGCAGCATCTCTCGGGACTCCTTTCCTGGCTCACGGGAGCACGCCACTGGAGTGGCGCTCCCATAACTAGGGCCAAAAACCCATAAAGGCAGCCAAGTCTGTTTTCGATCTAATTCCCGACATCGGTGACATCAACTGGTTCGCCCGAGATGGGCCAGAAGGTGACATTAGCGGCCGTCGGCCCCGGTCTCGAAAGGATATTGCCCCAGAAGACGATGCCGCCTAGCCAGATTGCCACATGGGCTGGCTAACACGACTACGCTCGTCTCAACGTCCTTTACGGCGATCAGCGGATGCGGCTTCATGTGTCTTATGGACACGAGAAGCTAGCAGCTTGATCGCAACGGTCAAACGTCACGCCGGGAAGGCGACGTCGCGCTGGTTGCTCACGTTACTGCTGCCAGCAACCGCGGTTCCCTGCGCCGGCCAAACATCGGGATCGACTTCCGTCAGTTACAGCGTGGAAGATCTCCTTCCGCGCAAAACTACGACCATCAACGGGTCGTTGTATCGGCCCTCGCCAAGTTCACCTGCGCCGGCCGTCATCGTGCTGCACGGATGCGGCGGGCCGATTGACAAGAACTACAACTGGGCCAGGACGGTTGCGGGCTGGGGCTACGTTGCCCTTGTGCCCGACAGCCTGGGCTCGCGCGGACTGGGTCAGGTGTGCGACAGCGCCGGCGGATTTTCACCCGACCTCCGTGTTGTCGATATCGTCGGCGCAGCGAAATACCTCGCCAGCCAGCCGTTCGTTCGCGGCGATCGCCTGGCCCTGCTCGGCCTCTCCCATGGCGGAACCGCGGTACTCGACGCCCTGCAGAAGGACTTGTCGACGATCGGCATCAAGGGTGGCGTGGCCTACTATCCCAATTGCCGTCCCTCGGCACACACCGGGCTTGCCTTGCCGGCGCTGGTGTTGATCGGCGACAAGGACGACTGGAACTCGGCTGAGAATTGCCGGGTGCTCCGGTCGCTGATGCCCAAGCGTCCTGCCCTCCTTGACATCGTGTACTATCCGACCGCCTACCACGGCTTCGACGACGTGACGATGTTGCCGGGGCGCACTTACTTCGGCCATCGCGTCGAGTACGACCGTTCCGCTTCTCACGACGCCGCCGAAAGGACACGCGCGTTTCTCGATCGCCTTCTTAGATAGCCACCATCTAGTGTGATTGGCGACACGTCCGCTATGGGTCGATTCGGTTGAAAAACTCTTTTCCCCGTTTTGGCGTGCAACATTGATTCATTCGAGTCGGTCGTGCGCGCCACAGAGAATCAAAATAACCCGAGGATCGGATCAAACGTTGCGCTACCGATTCAACTCGCCGACTTTTTCAACGGAATTGGCCGGGACCGGATATCGGCCAAAGCCATCCAGACATTCGATTTGATCACGGGGCGGCGGTTTCCGCAGTTATCACTCGGCCATACTTATCCCTGTCGCTACGTTGACCTCCTGCGGTACGGCCAAGCCATATCCGTCGACGTATGCCCGAGTGTTTTCCTTCACATATGCAACCAATCGCGCGCGTGATTCTTCGCTCGCTGCGGCAACTAGTCCGGCCACGGGCATGGCGGATAGGTGCTGCAGCACAAACTCATCCGGCGGCGGAAGGCGAAGCGTCATTCGAACGTTGTGGACCGATACGTGGCGATACCCAGCCGCCTCAAGCAGGCCCCGAAGCTCAGCGTCGTCCGGGAGCGAAAACGCTGCTGTCGTGCTGGCTGCTGCCTCGCTGCTTATGTGCCGCGCCAGACCCTCGCGCTGCGCCATAAAGTACGGAGATGCGCCGGTCCATACGCTCAACGCGGCACGGCCCCCCGGCACCAGGACGCGGCGCATCTCGCGGAGGGCTTTCTGCCGTTCCGGGAAGAATTGCAGTCCCTGCTGGCACAGCACGACATCAAAGCTTCTGTCCGGAAAGGGCAATGCCAGGGCGCTTCCGTGTCGCCAGTCGACGGTGAGGCCCGGCGGCAACTGCAGTCGGCGGGCGACATTGAGCATGCCCTCGTTGAGGTCGAGACCGCTCACGCCGCCTCCTGGGGCGACGCGGCGCGCTGCAAGCCGCGCGACGACACCGGTCCCCGTGGCGACGTCGAGCACGCGCTCTCCCGGTCGCAACTCCGCGAGGTCAAGCAGCCCTGGAACCCATGGTCCGACGATGAACGGTACGGGCCATCGCTCGTAGCGTTCGGCGGCATCGCCCTGCAATTGGAAACGGGTCAGACCCGCTGTTTCGGCTTCATCGGCGGATTTCACGGTCACCTTCCAGTCGCGAATATCCTGCTCTTCGCGCACTCCCTCAAGGTCAATGACGATCTCCAAATTCGCCCGCGCGTTGCGCATGGTCTACGGCGGACATGGACATATCCAGGTGTGACCAAGTCGCTCCTGAATGTCCGCGTTGGGGTCATTGTCTGACGTACTACTTCACGGTGCTGACGTCTGGACTTGAGTGAAACGCGGACACAAGGGCAGCGAACTTATGGGTGTTTGACCCTAGAACCGCCAGCTTACGCCGAACATGAAGCTGTTGTTCTCGAAGGCGTAGTTTGGCACGGTCGCGCCGCGGACGAAACGGCCGCCGGACAGGGAAAAGGTCGTGCGTTCGTCGAACGGAACGCTGAATACCACGTTCAGAATCGTGTCGTTCTGGAAACGGAAGGTGTTGGGATCGATCGTCGGATCGGGCTGGTCGTAGCGCCACCACTGCTCGTTGGCGCTGAGATTGACCGTCCAGGGCAGCGCGGTCTTGAACAGCGGATCGGTGAAGCGGAACACCATGCCGCCGCCCACGCCCCACAGCGTGTAGTTCTGCCACGGCGTGCTCGCCGTCTCGTACTGCTGCCAGCTGCCGTTGCCGTAGAGCGTCACGACGGGGCTGAGCTGGAACTGGAAGATCGTGGTGCCGGTATATTGCGCGCCGGTGAACTGGCTGTTGGTCGGCAGGTACCAGGTGTCGGGATAGTCCTGGCGGCGCCACACGAAGGTCGTGGTGTTGCGCAGCCGGTCGCTGAGCAGCACGCTGCCCTCCAGCCCGGCTCCGTAGCTCGCATAATAAGGTGTGTCGTTGACCCAGATCGCGCCCACCGTGGCGAACGGCTTCAGCGTCACGTCCTCGAAGGTGCCGCTCAGGATCTGGAAGCGCGGGCCGCTGGTGAGGTCGAGCAGCGAGACGTTGGCCTGCGAGACCTGGAACTGGCGGTTGGCGTAGGCGGTGAACAGCGTCTCGAGCGCCGACTTGTCCTGGCGGCCGAAGTCGTAGACGTGGCGAAGCTGCACCGAGCCGACCACGCCCCAGTCCGGCTGGCCGAGCGAGGCCTGGTTGAGGTTGGCCGCCTGGCCGAACAGCACCACGTTCGAGGTCGCGGGCCCGAGATTGGCGTTCGACTGATAGCGCCAGCCAAGGAACACCTCGCCCGAGAAGCGCGAGCGCTGCTCGTCCTTGGCGATCTGCGCCATGAATTGCTCGGCGCGCTGGCGCACCTCGGGCGTGAGCTCGGGCGACTTCAGCGCGCCGTCGAGGTAGGTCCGCGCGACCTCGTACGAGCCGAGCCGGTAGTAGAGCACGCCCAGCTCCAGCCGCACGCGCGGCAGGTTGGGATTGATCAGCAGCATGCGCTCGAGGGCGGAGATCGCGCCTTCGAGATCGCCGGTCTGGCTCGCGATGGTCGCGAACTTGAACAGCACGTCGAGGTCGGCCGGGTGCTCCATGGTCTGCTGGAAGGCGGCGTCATACTCGCTCTTCGACGGCGTGACCGTGGCCGGAGTCGACGGCGAGGAGGGCGCCTGCGCGAGCTGCGGCAGCTTCAACGACCTGGGCGTGGCCTCGGCGGCCTGCGGAAGTTTCAGCGAGCCTTGTGCGAGCAGCGGCGCATCGAAGGCGAACACGCCGGCGACCGCCAGCGCGACCAGGAATTCTCCCCGCATACTCTCTCGACTCCGCTCGCCCGCGCACGGGACCCCGCCGGCGCCGACGTCCTGACCACCTCCCGACCCGCCCGAGCCACCGGCAGATTCTGAAGGCTTTCCAATAGCTTATTGCATCAAGCGTGCTAGATCAACCAGCTTCTGAGGACGAACAGCCAGGATCGCGGCGGGCTGGCGCGGGCGGCGCGCATGCGCAAGAGCATGCGGGCGTACTGCTTCTCGCCGAGCGCGGTGGCGAGCTTCTCGCGATCGCGGATCATGGCGTCCAGCATGCGGTCCAGCATGCGGGCATGGGTGTCGCCCCAACTGCGCGCCGAAAGATGCAGCCGCCCGCCCAGGATCGGATTGTTGGCGGCGAAGTTCCTGCCGTGCAGCCGGTATGAATAGAGCGGCTCGTCGATCAGCAGCGAGCCCGCCACCATCTGCGCCATCACCACGATGTAGAAGTCCATGTGCAGGCGGAAGGTCTCGTCGTCGTCAGGGAAGACGAGGTCGATCAGCGAGCGGCGGAACATCATCGACGAGGTCGAGACCCAGACCCAGTGCACCAGCCGCTTGGTGTAGAGGCGGTAGGGCGTCTGTGTCTGCCAGTGCGCGCGGCGCGCCGCGGCATCGAGCTTCGGCACGCGCGCCGGATCGACCGGCGCGAAGGCGCGGCCGCGATCGGCCACCGCGCGATCCTTGCCGAACCAGTAGACCGCGCCTGCGATCACCTGGCCCCGGCCGTCGATCAGCCGCGCATTGCAGGCGGTGAAGCCCACGGCGTAGCTCTCGTTCAGGTGCGCCGCGAGATGGCGCTCGAGGAAATCGTCGTTCCAGAGATCGTCGGAATCGAGGAAGCAGACGAAGGGTGCGCTGGTGTGCTTCAGCCCGGCGCGCGTGGCGCCGGTCTGGCCGACATTCTTCGGCAGGCGCACGAGCGAGAAGCGGGGGTCGTTCAATTCGTCGAGCGTCTGCCGGATCGCCTCGACCGATTTGTCGGTCGACGCATCGTCGACGATCACGCACTCGAAGTCGCGCCATGTCTGGCGCGCCACCGAGCGCACCGCCGCGCCGATATAGTCGGCGCAGTTGTAGCAGGTCACGACGACGGAGATCCTGGGGAGCGTGGTTTCGGTCATTTTTTCATATTCCTCGCCCCCGCTAGGGGGAGAGGCGAGGAGAGGGGGCTTCGAGGGACATGCGCAACCCCCTCACCCAACCTCTCCCCCTAGCGGGGGCGAGGAGAAAGAGGTGGAGGATCATCACCGCTTCGCGGGCCCCAGGAAGTCGAAGTCGACGCCTTCGTCGGCCTGCAAGACGGTCTTGTGGAAGAGGCCGGTGTAGCCGCGGTCGCTGCCGGCATGGGCGGGCGGCGCCAGCCACGCCTTGCGGCGCTTCTCGAGCTCGGCCTCGGACACCAGGAGCTCGAGCTTGCGGTTGGGCACGTCGAGCGTGATGCGATCGCCGGTCCTGACCAGCGCCAGCGGTCCGCCGACGGCTGATTCGGGCGCGACGTGCAGCACGATCGTGCCGAACGCCGTGCCGCTCATGCGCGCGTCGGAGATGCGGATCATGTCCTTCACGCCCGCGCGCGCGAGCTTCATCGGGATGGGAAAGGAGCCCGCCTCCGGCATGCCCGGCGCGCCTTTCGGTCCGGCATTGCGCAGCACGAGAATGTCGTCGGCCTTCACGTCGAGGTCGGGATCGTCGCCGCGCGCGGCCAGATCCTGCAGCGAGTCGAACACCACGGCGCGGCCGGTGTGCGTGAGAAGGGCGGGCGTCGCCGCGGCGTGCTTGATCACCGCGCCGCGCGGCGCGAGATTGCCGCGCAGCACCGCCATGCCGCCGGTCGGCTTGATCGGATTCTGCGGCGTGCGGATCACGGTCTGGCCGGGCACGATCTCGGCCGCGTCGATCACCTCCTTCAGGGTCCTGCCCGCCACGGTGCGGCAGCTCTCGTCGAGATGGACGCGGACCTCGCGCATCAGCCGCGAATTGCCGCCGGCCCAGTGGAAGTGCTCCATGTAGTGATCGCCCGAGGGCTTGAGATCGACCAGCACCGGCACCTTGCGGCCGATCGCGTCGAACGCCTCGAGCTCGATCGCGACCCCCAGCCGGCGCGCGATCGCGGTCAGATGGACGAGCGCATTGGTCGAGCCGCCGATCGCCTGCAGCACGGTGAGGGCGTTGCGGAAGGCGGCCTCCGTCATGATCTCGCTCGGCCGCGGCCCCTGCTGCTTCGCCATCTCGGCGGCGAGCCGGCCGCTCTGCTCGGCAAGCCGCAGGCGGTCGGAGTGCGTGGCGGGCGTCGAGCCGCTGCCCGGCAGCGCCATGCCCAGCGTCTCGACGATGCAGCCCATGGTGCTCGCCGTGCCCATCACCATGCAGGTGCCCTTGGTCGGCGCCAGCCGCTCGCTCACGCGCTCGATGTCGGCGGCGGAGAAGGTGCCGGCGCGATACTGGCCCCACAGCCGCCGGCAGTCGGTGCAGGCGCCCAGCACCTCGCCCTTGAAGTGGCCGACCAGCATCGGCCCGACCGGCAGCACGACGGCGGGCCGGTCGACGCTCGCCGCCGCCATGAGCTGCGCCGGCAAGGTCTTGTCGCAGCCGCCGATCAGCACGACCGAGTCCATCGGCTGGGCGCGGATCATCTCCTCGGTGTCCATCGCCATCAGGTTGCGCAGGAACATGCTGGTCGGATGGGAGAAGCTCTCGTGGATCGAGACGGTGGGAAACACCATCGGCAGTGCACCCGCCAGCATGACGCCGCGCTTCACCGCCTCGATCAGGTCGGGCACGTTGCCGTGGCAGGGATTGTAGTCGCTCGCCGTGTTGGTGATGCCGACGATCGGCCGGTCGAGCGCATCGTCGGAATAGCCGCCCGCCTTGATGAAGGCCTTGCGCAGGAACAGCGAGAAGCCGGCATCGCCGTAGGTGGCCAGCCCCTGCCGCAAACCCGTCGGGCCGTTCTTCTTGCGCGATGGCATGGACCTGCTCCCTGACGACTTTTTTTCCTTCCCCCCTCTCCTAGCCTCTCTCCCTCGCGGCGGCGAGGAACATGAAGAAGAGGCAGCTCTCTTTCATACTCCTCTCCCCCGCGGGGGGGAGAGGTTGGGAGAGGGGGCGAAGATCATGTATCGCCTTCCAGGCCTGCCGCCCAGCGGGCGTGGGCGGCCGGGTCGCGCTCGCCGGCGATGGTGCGGGCGAGCTCGAGCCCCATCAGCGCGCCGAACTTGAAGCCGTGGCCCGAGCACGGCGACATGATCCAGCCCGCCTCGCCCTGCTTCTCGACGACGAAGCGCTCGTCGGCGGTCACGGTGTAGAAGCAGACCTTGAGCCGCTCGACCCGCCACTGCGCAAAACCCTGCAGCAGACTGCGGCAGCGCGCGAGCAGCGGCCGCATCTCGTCCTCGCTCGCCGTGCGCTCGGCTGCGGGATCGCCTGTGCGGCTGAAGGCGTGATCGCCGACCTTGAGGCCGCGGCCCTGCATCGGCGGCACGAGATAGAGTCCCATGTCGCCGGTCTGCTCGAGGATCATCGGGCCCTTCGCCCAGGCGGCGCGGTCGGCAGCCGGCAGATCGAAATAGGCGACGACCTGGCGCGAGGGTACGAGCCGCCCGGCCAGCGACGGCAGCAGCCGCGGCACCCAGGCGCCGGCCGCCACGACGACGACGTCGGCGTCGTGCGCGGCGCCGGCCTCGGTGACGATGCGCGCGCGGTCGAGATCGACGTCGCGTACCGGCGCTCGCGGATGGAGCGCCACGCCGGGCTTCGCCGCCAGCCGGCGGGCGAGCGCGCTCACGATATCTTGAGCGAACAGGACGCCGCCCGAGGCGATCCAGAAGGCGCGCTCGACGCCGTGCGTCTTCAGGAGCGGAAAGCGTCGCGGCAGGTCGGCGACGGCGATCTCCGTCATGGGGTGACCGATGGCCGCGAGTGACGCCGCCGATCGCCCGGCCCAGGTCGCGCCGTTGCCGCTCAGCGCCAGCGTCCCGGTGGGCGCATAGAGGCGCTGGCCGAGTTCCTGCCAGACCAGCTCCCAGGCCGCGAACGCGTCGTCGATCAGGCGGGCATAACCCGCATGATCGCCGTAGGGATGGCGGATCAGGCGATGTTCGTCGAAGGAGGAGCCGAGCGGATGGGGCAGATCGGCCTGCTCGAAGAGCTCGACGCGGCATCCTTCACGCGCCAGCGCCCAGGTCGTGGCGAGTCCCATGATGCCGCCGCCAACGACGATTGCCTTCATGGGCGCTCTCATGATCGCGCACACTCCGCGAGCCGCGCCGGCCGGTCAAGCGCCTCCACTCGGCGTGCGTCGTGCAGAAAAAATGTTGGCACTTCAGGTGCAACGAGGGCGTTGCTCATGTGCGTTCGTGGGGCTTGCAAAAGCCATTGTGTTCGGCGTTGATACGGACCACGTTTACACAACCGTATGTGGGTGAAGGGAAGGGGTGGCCAACATGGCGATGACGATGCTGCAGATGTCGGGCATGGCGCCGGCGCCGGCGACGATGGCCGACGGCGTGCTGCTGATCATCGACGCGCAGCGGGAGTACACCGACGGCCTGCTGCCGCTGACCGGCGTGCAGACCGCGGTCGAGGCGCTGGCCGTGCTGCTCGAGAAGGCTCGCGGCGCCGGAGCGCCGGTCGTCCATGTCCGCCACAAGGGCCCGGGCAAGGCGTTCAACCCGGCATCGAGCGGTTACGAGATCGTGAAGCAGTTGACGCCGCGCGACGGCGAGACGGTGGTCGACAAGGGCCTGCCCAACGCCTTCGCGGGCACCGAGCTCGCCAAGCAGCTCGCCGCGATCGGTCGCAAGAACCTGATCGTCGGCGGCTTCATGACCCACATGTGCATCTCCGCCACCGTGCGCGCGGCCACCGATCACGGCTACATGAGCACGATCGCAGCCGACACGGTCGCCACGCGCGACCTGCCCGACGTCATGAACGGCGCCACCATCAGCGCCGAGGCGATCAACAAGATCACGCTCGCCGCGCTCTCCGACCGCTTCGCCTGGATCGTGCCAAAGGCCGGCGGCATCGGCTGAGCTTCGCTCTTGCGGACGGCGAGCTTCCCGCTCGCATGCATCATGAGCGCGCGTCGCGCAGTGCAACCGCCGCGTCGCGCGACGTAACCGCCGCGTCGCGCGACGTAACCGCCGCGTCGCGCGATGTAACCGACGCGCCTCGATGCGCGCGGTCCGCAACCGCGATGTCTACAGCGCGAGCGGGTTGCCGAACTGGGAAGCCAGCGCGACGAGGGCGACCGCGACCAGCAGGACGAGCGCGCTGTACTGCAGCAGCGAGTCGCGGCGCGTGTCGGCCTGCAGCCGGCGCAGGCCGGCGAGGAAAGAAGGCATCAGGGAAACCCGGCCGCGACTTGCGACAGGAGGGTTCCCAGCTTGGTGCCGATGTCGGTCATGGCGACGACGCCGGCGATCGAGATCAGCATGGCCACGAGCGAATATTCGATCGCGGTCACGGCGCGCTTGTCCGACAGCAGACGGCGGAGGATCGACGGCATCATCGCGGCTCCGGGAAGATGGTCCGAGGATAATCTCCGGGCGTGCCGGGACAAGCTCTGACCTGTAACGTTGGTAAGCTCCGCCGGGTCGAAGAAAAAGGGCGGGGCCCGGAGGCTCCGCCCTTGTTTGCCCGGTCGGGCGACCGGCAGGATTACATCGCGCCCGCGACGTTGCTCAGCACGCCGTTGACCTTGTTGCCAAGGGTGCCCATCGCGGTGATGGCGGCGACGGCGATCAGAGCGGCGATCAGCGTGTACTCGATGGCGGTGACGCCATCGGTGTTCTTCATAAGACGACGGAAAATCGACAGCATGAGTATCTCCAAAATAATTCGTTGCCTGGCCTACACTCCCGCCCCTCCGTGGGCCGTGGTTGGGGCGGCGCGGCGGGGACAGACACCTCTGTAATGGGTCGAGGTATTGACAATAAGATATTGAAAGAACTGACGGACTCAATGAACGTATTGTATCAATCGCGTCACCGCGTCGTGGTATGTTCGAGGCAAAACAGGAAGCAAGACAGGGAGAGCGATCATGAAATCGATCCTGACGATGGCGTGGGCGGCCGAGGATCCGGCCGCGTTCGTCATGGCGGCGAAACTCGCGCGCGCCTTCGATGCGCGTCTGGTGGGACTGGAGCCGCCGTCATACGGCGTGATGAGCATGGCGTGGGCCGATGCCGGCATGGGCGCGCCGATCGGCGGCGGACTCGCGGAAGATGCCGAGGAGCGTCAACGCGTGGCGGCGGTGCGCCAGGCGTTCGAGAACAGCGCGACGGGCCTCGCCTCCGAATGGCGCGCCGCCGACGACAGCGGACCGACGGCGATCGGCGTGATCGGCCGCGCCTTCGATCTCATCGTGATGCCGCAGCCCGGTCCGCTGCCGAAGATGCCGGAGAGCGTGTTCGAGACCGCGCTGTTCGACTCGGGCCGGCCGGTGCTGGTGGTGCCGGTCGGCTTCGACGGCATGGTCGGCAAGCGCATCCTGTTCGCCTGGAACGGCTCGACCGAAAGCGCGCGCGCGATCTCGCTCGCCATGCCGATGCTGAGCCGCGCCGAATCGATCGACGTCATGAGCGTCGACGGCGCCGGCGTGCCGGGACCGAGCGCGGCCGAGATCGCCCAGTCGCTGCTCGGGCACGGCTTCAAGGTGACCAGCCAGAACGTCAAGGCGGGCACGCGCTCGGCTGGCCAGACCATCGTCGACACCGCGATCGTGGGCGGCGCCGATCTGATCGTGAAGGGCGCCTACACGCAGAGCCGCCTGCGCCAGATGATCTTCGGCGGCATGACGCGGCACCTGATCCTGCACTCGCCGCTGCCGGTGCTGTTCTCGTATTGAGTCTCGCGATGCTTCTTCTTTCTCCTCGCCTCCGATAGGGCGAGAGGCGGGAGAGGGGACCGCGCACGTCATGCTCCTCGCCCCGAGCGGAGAAGAGGAACATGAGACCGGAGTTTCGCACGTCATGCTCCTCGCCCCGAGCGGAGAAGAGGAACATGAGACGGGACGCGCGCACGTCATGCTCCTCGCCCCCGATAGGGGGAGAGGTGGGGAGAGGGGGCGGTCTACCGC
Organism: Reyranella sp.; assembly: GCF_036558665.1. Taxonomy (GTDB): domain Bacteria; phylum Pseudomonadota; class Alphaproteobacteria; order Reyranellales; family Reyranellaceae; genus Reyranella. The sequence continues at coordinate 27,879 of NZ_DATBFE010000009.1, forward strand.
AGGTGCTGTCGCACTCCCCTCTCCTAACCTCTCCCCGAAGGGGAGAGGAACATGAGACCGGAGTTTCTGGGGAGAGGGGGGCTGGCTACCGCAGGTGCTGTTGCGCTCCCCTCTCCTAACCTCTCCCTTAAGGGGACAGGAACATGAGGAGAGGGGGAGAGAAGGAGCGACGCAGGGGCGCGGCTGCGCACGCGGCTGCCGTGCTAGAAGGCGGCGCATGACGAGCGGCCGGAACCTGCCTGTTGTGCTGAGGGCGCGCCGTCGCCGGCCGTGGCGGGCGACCGTGCTGGCGATGCTGGCGCTCATGATCGTGGTCGCGGCCTGGCTGCTGGCCGGTCCCGAGGCGCCGGTGCAGGGCGCGACCGCGGGCGAGAAGCTCGCCGCGCTCCAGGCCGAGCGCGCGGCGCTGCAGGCGAAGGCCGACGGCGAGAGCCGGCTCGCTCTCCTGCCGGCGTTCCGGGTCGCGAGCTTGCTGACCGACGCGCTCGCGGTGCGGGTCGCCGGTGTGCGCGAGCGTGCGGTCGAGACGCTCGGTCAGACGCAGCGCCAGGGCTTCGCCGCGCTCGATGCGCTCGACGGCGTGCTGCGCGATGCGGTGGCGCGGCCGGGCGAGGGCGCGCGCGCCGCGGTCGAGCCGCCGCGTCAGCGCGCGCAGGCGGCGCTCGACCGGATGGCGGGCGACGGCAAGCCGCTCGTCCTGCAGTTCAGCCCGCGCTTCGTGCCGCCGCGTCGCGCCGGCGCCGAGCTCGCGCTGCCGCCCGATCCCTCGACGAACTCCGGACAAGTCCGTTCGTCTGGTAGCGATCGGCCCGCACCCGATGCGCCGCCGTCGGCAGCGATGCCGCGCTACGTGCCGTCCTTCGCCGCGCCGGCCGCGGATCCGCCGGTCGAGATCGAGGTCGCCGCGGTCGGCTTCGAGGACGGCGACGCACCGCCCTCGCTGACCGTCGGCGCATGGAAGGGCCCGGCGCGCGTGACGCCGCTTCGGCTGCACTTCTCGGTGCCGCGCGCCGCCTTCGCGACCGACGCCCAGCGCTCGACCTTCGCCGCCGCCACGCTCTCGTTCCGCCGCGGCGGACGCACGGCGAGCGTGCAGCTCCTGTTCGTCGTGCTGCCCGACCGGCCAGGCCAGTTCGCGCTCGACCAGAAGGTGCGCACGCTGGTGCCGGACGCGAGGACGCTGGTCTCGCCCGAGCTGCTGGCGCGCGCCGACGCCGGCAAGAGCGCGACCGTGCGCCACTGCTTCGACCCGCCGGCCGGCGCGCGCTTCGACAAGTCGCAGCGCCGCGTCGTCGAGGTGCAGCGGCTCGGCTGGCACGGCGACATGAGCGATCCGACGCTGAACGAGGGCACGGTCGAGTTCGCCAAGGACGAGAAGGCCGATCAGATCTGCCTCGTCGTGACGGCGAAGCCGACCGACGACGAGGCGCGCACCGCGACCATCGGCCGGTTCGAGGCGACGCTGGTCGAGGACCGCGCCGAGGACAACACGGTCAGGACCGGCGTGCGCGCGCTCGACTGGAACGAGCCGGTGCGCGTGGCGCTCGATCCGAAGACCGTCGAGTGGCGGCTCTACCTCAAGCTCCTGGGCGAGATCGGCCGCGAGTTCGACACGCCGCTTTCGGGCGACTCGCCGCTGCCGGCGGGCCTGCCGTTCCTGCGCCTGGAGCGCGACCAGGACGGCAAGACCCTGATCCTGCGCGCCGACCCGACCGCGGAGCCGTGAAGAACAGCGGCGCTGCCGCTCCTGCGTCGGCCGCCGAATCTGCATAGCCCCGCGCCGGGGCCGAAGACGATAGTCGAAGCCGATCGAACCCGTGCATGCTGGCAACGGAGGCCGTCGATGAAAGCGAAGCTCTCCTCCCTTGTGTTTGCACGTTTGATTGCCGTGGCGATCCTGTGCGTCCTCGCGCTCGACGCCCGCGCGCAGACCGATCCACTGCCGTCGTGGAACGACAGCGTCGCGAAGACGGCGATCGTCGACTTCGTGAAGGCGACGACGACGCAGGGAAGCCCGCAGTTCGTGGCCGCCGAGGAGCGTATCGCCACCTTCGACCAGGACGGCACGCTGTGGGTCGAGAAGCCGATGTACTCGCAGGTGATCTACTGCCTCGACCGCGTGCCTGCCGTGGTCAAGGCAAAGCCCGAGCTGGCGGAGGTCGAGCCGTTCAAGACCGTGATGTCGGGCAATCGCGAGGCGATCGCCCGGCTCTCGATGCAGGATCTCGAGAAGATCCTCGTCGCCACGCTTACCGGCATGCCGGTCGACGAGTTCAGGGCCGAGGCCGCAAAGTGGCTCGACACGGCCCGGGACCCGCGCTGGAAGCGGCCCTATACGGAGCTGACCTACCTGCCGATGCACGAGGTGATGCAGTATCTGCGCGGCAACGGCTACAAGACCTACATCGTCACCGGCGGCGGCCAGGACTTCGTCCGGGTCTATGCCGAGCGTGTCTACGGGATTCCGCCCGAGCAGGTCGTCGGCACGGCCGGCGGCACCAAATACGGCTACGCCAAGGACGGCAAGCCGTTCCTGACCAAGGAGCCCAGGCTCCTGCTGAACGACGACAAGGCCGGCAAGCCCGAAGGCATTCACCTGATGATCGGCCGCCGGCCGGTCGTCGCGTTCGGCAACTCGGACGGCGACCGCGAGATGCTCGAATACACCAAGGCCGGCGCCGGCGCGCGCCTGTCGATGATCGTGATGCACGACGATGCGGCGCGTGAATACGCCTATGGCCCGGCGCAGGGACTGCCGGAGTCCAAGGTCGGCACCTTCACCCAGGCGGTCTACGACGAGGCGAAGAAGGACGGCTGGGTCGTCATCAGCATGAAGAACGACTGGAAGCGCATCTTCGCCTGGGGACCGTGAGCCGATCGCGCGGAGGCGCTGGTCGCGAGAGGCGGCGCGATCAGCGTGCAGGTGCTGAACGAGCTTGCCAACGTGGCGCGGCGCAAGATGCTCCTCGCCCCCGATAGGGGGAGAGGAACATGAGTCAGCGCTTGCGGCTTGCTCCTCCACTTTTCTCTTCTCCTCTCCCCCGATCGGGAGAAGAGAGGGGGCGACGCACAGCGTGAGCCTCGGAGTCCCCCTCTCCTAACCTCTCTCCAAGGGGGAGAGGAACATGAGACGGGAGTCTCGCGCCTCATGCTCCTCGCCCCCGATAGGGGGAGAGGTGGGGAGAGGGGGCGGACTACCGCACGTGCTGTTGCAACCCCCTAACCTCTCCCCAAGGGGGAGAGGGACATGAGACGGGAGTCTCGCACCTCATGCTCCTCGCCCCCGCACGTGCTGTTGCACCCCTCTCCTAACCTCTCCCCAAGGGGGAGAGGAACATGAGACGGGAGTCTCGCACCTCATGCTCCTCGCCCCCGATAGGGGGAGAGGTGGGGAGAGGGGGCGGTCCACCGCACGTGCTGTTGCAACCCCCTCTCCTAACCTCTCCCCAAGGGGGAGAGGGACATGAGACGGGAGTCTCGCACCTCATGCTCCTCGCCCGCGGCGGAATTTGGCATCGATCACGGGCTCGACGTCGGAGCCCCTGACGCGCCGGCCGCGCTCGTCGACGAGGGCGACGCCAAGTCTCTGGCCATTCGCCTTCGAGCGCAGCCTGAAGGGCGACGCGCCGTCGCCCAGCCATTTGTCGCCCCATTCCGTCATCGCCATGAACGGCAGGCCGAGCTCCGCGCCCATCCTGGTCAGCGGGTACTCGACGCGGGTGCGCTGACCCGCCTCGCGATAGTCGCGCTTTTCCATGAGTCCGCTCTCGACGAGGCCGGCCAGACGGTTGGAGAGCACGCTGCGCGGGATGTCGAGGTCGGCGTGGAAATCCTCGAAGCGCCGGACGCCGTAAAGCGCGGAGCGCAGGATGAGCAGCGTCCATCGATCGCCGATCAGCTCGAAGCTGCGGGCGAGATTGCAATGGCGCGCGGCGACCGGGGAACGACGAACGGGCGGCGAGGCTGTCACGGGCGGCCAACGATCTGGGTTGCAATTGTGGATGCAGCCTTGTAACCGTTCTGCGTCCAGAAGGCAAACTCAGACAGGAGCTCCCCCATGGCGACCCGCAGCATGAACGCCGACGATCCGCTCGACGACTTCGCCGCCCGCGAGCTGGCGCTCGACGGCGTCACCCGGAAGGTCCATGTCGCCGGTCGTGGCCCGGCGGTCGTCGTGATGGCCGAGATGCCCGGCATCAGTCCGCACGTGGCGCGTTTCGCGCGCTGGGTCCGCGATGCCGGCTTCACGGTCTACATGCCGTCGCTGTTCGGCCGCGACGGCGCGGTCCCGGGCGCGGAGGAAGGCGCCGCGGTGTTCCGGCGGGCCTGCGTGAGCGCCGAGTTCAACGCCTTGGCCGGCGGCCGTTCGAGCCCGGTGACGAACTGGCTGCGGGCGCTCGCCCGTCATGCCCATCGGGAATGCGGCGGGCCCGGCGTCGGCGCCATCGGCATGTGCTTCACGGGCAACTTCGCCTTGACGATGATGCTGGAGCCGTCGGTGCTGGCGCCGGTGCTGGCCCAGCCGTCGCTGCCCCTCGAGGAGCCCGCCGGGCTGGAAATCGCGGACGACGAGATCACGGCGGTTCGCGAGCGCCTCGACCGGGACAACCTCACGGTGCTGGCCTACCGGTTCAAGGGAGACCGCATCTGCCGGGCGGAGCGCTTTGCCGCGTACGCGGCGGCATTGGGCGACCGCTTCATCGCACGCGAGTTGCCCGACTCCGCCGCGAACACCGACGTCGCGCCATTCTTTGCCAGGTATGTGTCCTATCCGCACAGCGTCGTGACGCAGCATCTCGTCGATGCCGCCGGTCAGCCGACGATCGCCGCCCGCGACGAGATCCTGGCATTCTTCGCGCGCCGGCTCGCCGTGCCGACCAACCGGCCAGATCCAATCGCGCGGGATTGAAAAGCGCCCTGTCATATGTCATATTATTTGCGACATTTGGCAGGGAGGCGGCCGATGACGGCGGCGGCGCGCAAGACACCGGATGCAGAAGCGGAGGCGGAGCGGCTGCAGCAGGTGGTGAAACTGTTGGGCGGCGGCCGCGTGCTGCACCGCCAGCCGCGTGATTCGCTCGCCGCGCACGAGCTCCTGGTGCGCGGCCTGCCCGGCCGGGCGGTCGTTCACCTGCTCGAAGGGCTTCGGGTGCTCGAGACGCGGGAGTCGGCCGAGAAGGGGCTGGGCATGAGCCTGCGCACCTATCAGCGCCACAAGGACAGCCCGGACAGGATGCTCGATCCGGGGCAGAGCGGCCGGACCTGGAAGTTCGCGGAGATCCTGGCCAAGGCGACGACGGTGTTCGGCTCGCAGGAGCGGGCGGAGCAGTGGCTGGAGAAGCCGGCCACGGGGCTCGACCGTCGACGCCCGATCGATCTTCTCGCCACGCCTGCCGGGCTGCAGCTGGTCGAGGACTTCCTGGAGCGTCTCGAGACCGGCGTCTACGCGTGACGCCGCTGCCGGCCGCGCTGGGTGGCGGTCCGCTGGCCGCCTGGCGCCTCGACGCCGCGCGTCATGCTGTGGACTGGGACAGCGGCGAGGGCGCGTGGCGGGCGGGCGGCCGCTGGAACAGCAAGGGCGTGCGTTGCGTCTATTGCTCGATCGATCCGGCGACCGCCATCCTCGAGGTCGCCGTGCACACCGGCTTCTTCGCGCTCGACACGATCGCCCACGCGCTGACCCGCGCGCGCGTGCTCGACCTTGAGATAGGCGAGCGCCAGCCCGCGTCCCGACGGCAGCGGTGCGCTCGAGGTGACCTGGCCGGCCGCGTGTCCGTCGACGTCGACCTCTGCGCCCTGCGGGACGGGCGCGTCGGTGTCGAGCTTGACCAGCACGCGGTTCACCGCGCCGCGCGACTGGATGCGCGCGACGATCTCCTGTCCGACGTAGCAGCCCTTGGTGAACGAGAGAGCGCGGTCGAGCCGCGCCTCCTGCGGGAAGTTGCGGTTGCCGACGTCGCGGCCGAACAGCGGGAGCGCGGCATCGATGCGCAGCAGCTCC
>NZ_DATBFE010000010.1:0-60056 GCF_036558665.1 Reyranella sp.
TAGGCACGCGCTTGGTCACGATCTTGAGGTCGGTCTTTGCCAGTCGCCCGTTGTCGCGGCTTTGCAGAAGGTAGCCACCGGCCACGCTCTTCAGGGTCATGCCCGCGCTCGCCGGATCGGGGAGCGTACCCGCGAGCAGCACCCGCACATCCTTGCGGCGCGCCAGGATCTCGAGCGCCTCGGGTGTTGCATCGGGCGCAATGACGACCTCCAGGAAACGCTTGGCAAGATCGGTGGCCGTCACTGCCTCCAAGGGACGGTTCACGGCGACGATGCCGCCATAGATCGACACCGGATCGCAGGCATAGGCCTTGAGGTAGGCACTGTACTGGTCCCGGCTGACGGCCACGCCGCAGGGATTGGCGTGCTTCACCACAACCACAGCCGGCTCCTTGAATTCGGCGACGCATTCATAGGCGGCGTCGGTGTCGCCGATATTGTTGTAGGAAAGCTCCTTGCCCTGGACCATGCGCGCCGTGGCGACGCCCGGCCGCCTGCTGCCGTCGGCGTAGAAGGCTGCCTGCTGATGCGGGTTCTCACCGTAGCGCAGGATCTGCACCCGCCGGGCGGCCAGCGTGAGTTGCTCGGGGAAGGCCTCACCCTGCTGCTTGGCAAACCAGCTGGCGATCGCCGAATCGTAGGCTGCGGTGCGCGCATAGGCCTTGGCCGCAAGCCTGCGCCGCAACGCCAGGGTCGTGGCGCCATTGTTGGCCGTCAGCTCGGCCAGCACCAGGTCGTAGTCGGCCCAATCCACGACCACGGTGACGAAGTCGTGATTCTTGGCCGCGGCGCGGATCAGCGCGGGGCCGCCGATGTCGATGTTCTCGACGCAGGTCGCGAAATCGGCGCCGCGCGCCACTGTGGTTTCGAACGGATAGAGATTCACGACCACGAGATCGATGGCAGCGATCTTGTGATCGCTCATTGCCGTCCTGTGGCGGGCATCGGTTCGCCGGGCGAGAATGCCGCCATGGATCGAGGGCTGCAGGGTCTTCACGCGGCCATCCATGATCTCGGGGAAGCCAGTGTGGTCGCTGACCTCGATCACCTTCAGTCCGGCATCGCGCAACGCCTTGGCCGAACCGCCGGTGGACAGGATCTCGACTCCGTGGTTCGCCAGCGCCTTGCCGAGGTCGACAAGGCCGGTCTTGTCGGAGACGGAGATCAGGGCCCGCTCGATGTGCGCAAGGTCGGGCGTCGGCGAGGAAACGTAGGTCGGGGAGACAGACATGGCGGCGTCTATAGCCCTTGCCGCGAACCATAGTAAGCCGCCTGTTTCTGGAATGTATGGGAAATTCCAGGCACTGGAGAAAGCGCCGATGGGTCGGCATCAGGAGCCCCGAGGCGGAACGCAAAAGGCGCTTTCCCGCGTGCTCGGCAAGAGCAAGACGGCGACCGTGATCTACTAAGCTCCCGGGAGCTCGACGTCGGGAAGGACCGTCAACCGGCGTCGGCGCAAGGTCGACGAGATCGTGCGACGAGTGAAGATGTTGCCGCTCCTGTCGCCGCTATGACAAGCGGTCGGCATCACGCGGGTCGCCATTTCGGCTATTCCTGCATCCATGGCCCGCGAGACACCTCGCCTGGCGCTGGTCTTCAAACCCGACGATTTCTCGCTGACCGGCGTCGAGCAGGCACTTCAGACGACGGGCCGCAGAAAGGTCCGTTCCTCGGCCAGGATGAAGCACCCCTCCTCGGCGCTGCGGAAGTTGGCCATGCCCTCGGGATCTTCGCGCAGGCGCGCGCGATAGGCCTCGTAGGCGGCGAGGCCTTCGAAGGTGATCAGCGCCTGGGCGATGTTGTTGGTGCCCTCGTGGGGCATCCAGTAACCCGCCAGATCGCCGCCGCAGCGCGGGATGATCTTGAGCCAGCGCTTGGCATAGGCTTCGAAGGCATCGCGCTTGGATGGATCGAGCTGGTAACGGATGAACACGGTGATCGCCATGACGGTCCCCTGAAGCTGGAAGACCGGCACTGTCGCGGCCGCAATCGGCCCCGTGTTTCGGCCATTGCCGAAACGTGGCTCAGATTTCCGCGCCCTCCAGGACCCGCACGACAAAGCCGTCGCTCTCGAGCGCCGTCACAAGCTCGCGGACATGCGCGCGATCTCGGGTCTCGACTGTGACGTCGAGCTCGGCACGCTTGGCGGCGACGCTGCCGAACAGGCGCTGGTGCTGGACCTCGACGATGTTGCCGCCGGCCTCGCCGATCCGGCCGGCGACGCGGGCAAGCTGGCCGGGCAGATCGCTGATCATGACGCGCAGCCGCACGATGCGGCCGTCGCGCACCAGCCCGCGCAGCAGGACCGAAGCGAGCAGGCGGGTGTCGATATTACCGCCGCTCAGCACCAGGCCGACCTTGCGCGCTCTGAAGACATCTGGATAGGTGAGCAGGGCCGACAGGCCGGCGGCGCCGGCCCCTTCCGAAACCGTCTTCTCGACCTCGATGAGGAGCGAGATCGCGTGTTCGATCGCCACCTCCTCGACCGAGAGCACGCGGTCGAGCAGGCTGCGCGCGATCACGAGCGGCAAATCGCCGATATCGCGCACGGCGATGCCTTCGGCGATCGTGTCCCCTCCAGCCGTCACCGCTTCGCCGGTCAGGAGCTGCCGCAGGGCCGAGTAGCCCGCGGTCTCGACGCCGATCACCTTGATGTCGGACCGGAGCCCGCGTGCCGCGACCGCACAGCCCGCGATCATCCCGCCGCCGCCTACTGGCGCGACCAGCGTGTCGAGCTCCGGTACGTCCTGCAACATCTCGAGTGCGATCGTGCCCTGACCGGCGATGATGCGCGGATCGTCGTAGGGATGCACGAAAGTGAGCTGCTCGGCCGCCGCGAGGCGATGGGCTTCGGCGCCGGCTTCCGCAAGCGTATCCCCGTGCAGCACGACCCGGGCTCCATGGCCCCGCGTGTGCGTGACCTTGGTGTTCGGCGTGAAGGACGGCATCACGATCGTGGCGGGGATACCGAGCCGGCCGGCGTGATAGGCGACCCCCTGTGCGTGGTTGCCCGCCGACATGGCGATCACACCGCGCCGCCGCTCGGCCTCGCCCAGTTGCAAAAGCGTGTTCAGCGCCCCGCGTTCCTTGAACGAGGCCGTGAACTGCAGGTTCTCGAACTTGATCCAGACCTCGGCCTCGGCGATGCGCGACAGCGTCTCGCTGCGCAGGCAGGGCGTGCGAACGACCGCCCCCTTGATGCGCGCAGCGGCGGCCTGGACGTCGGCGAGCGTAACGGCAAGCCCAGCCATCACGCGGCTCGGTGCCGGTCGATCCAGTCGCGCGCGCGGTACCAGGCGCCGATCATCGGCAGGAACCACGACGGGTCGCCGTTGTAGAAGCGGTTCTCGGGGAAGTCGCGGCCATCGAGCGGGTTGACGGGCGCGTTGGCGCCGCCGGCGATCTTCTTCGCGGTCTGGGTGCCGAGATAGGTCATCATGGCGACCCCGTTGCCGTTGCAGGCCAGCAGGTAGTGCAGGCCCTGATCGGTGCCCATGTGCGGCATGTAGTCGAGCGCGAAGGCGACATTGCCGGTCCACACGTGGGTGATGCGGATGCCCTTCAACTGCGGAAAGCGATCGAGCATATAGCGATGGAGTACGGGGGCACTGACTTCCGGCGGTGCCGCCGTGAAGCGTGCGCGGCCGCCGAAGATCAGATGCTTGCCGTCGGGTGACGGGCGGTAGTAGGTGAGCACGCGCTTGGTGTCGGCGACCGACCGCAGTTCGGGAATCAACTCCGTCGCCGGCATCGGCAGCGGCTCGGTGGCGATGATGTGGCTCGCCACAGGCACGACGCGGCGCTTCAGCCGCGGCGTGAGATCGCCGGTGTAGCCGTTAGTGGCGATCACCACCTCGCGGCACTCGATCGGACCCTTGGCGGTCAACACGCGCCAGCCAGCACCGAGCTTTTCGATACGCTCGGCCTCGAGGTTGGCGCACAGGGCCGCGCCCGCGCGATGAGCGGCTTCCAGCAAGCCCTTGTAGTAGAGCGCCGGATGAAGATGGCCCGAGCGCCGGGCATACATGCCGCCGAAGTAGTAGTCCGATGCGATCATCTCGCGCTGCCGTTCGCGCGGGATCATCTCGGCGCCGGCATCGGCATGCATGTTGAACATCTCGATCTTGGCGGCCTGCTCGTCATAGTGACGCGGCGTCCAGGCGCCGACGAACCGGCCCTTTCTGATCACGCCGCATTCGATCTTCTCGCGGGCGATGATGTCCTCGAGCACCGTGAGAGAATCGGCACCGGCGCCCAGGAACTCGGCCTTGCGGCGGGCGAACTCCTCCGCCGCCTGGTTCTTGCCGCCCAGGCCCTTGCCGAGATTGACCCCACCCGAGATCATGCCGCCGTTGCGCGTCGAGGCGCCGACACCGAAATCGCCGCGCTCCAGCACCACCGCGTCGATGCCGTTGCGCCTGAGCTCGAGCGCCGTCGACAGGCCGCCGTAGCCCGCGCCCACGATCACGATATCCGACTTGCCCGGCGGGTCCTGGCTCAGCGCATTGCTCGGTGTCCACGCTTCCCACCACCACGGCCGCGCCTTGAAGTGGGGGTGGAAGATGTCCGAGCGCCTCAAAAGTCGGTCACCTTGCCGTTGAATTGCCAGTCGCCGTAACGGGTCGGCTCGGGTCCCGGCGGTCCGCCGATCTCCTCGACCTTGTCGGGCTTCGGGAGCGCGGCCGGCTTGGCCGGCTCAGGCTGGGGCTTCTCCGCCGGAGCGGCGGGTTTCTTGTCGTCGGTCATGGTCCCATGATGGCCCCCGGCACCTTGATTCGCCACCGTCCCGGGCCATCTTTCCGGCCATGAACTATTTTCGCACCGCGCTGCTTCTGGCGGCCTTGACGGCCTTCTTCCTCGTGGTCGGCTACCTGCTGGGCGGCCAGCAGGGACTCGTGATCGCGATGGTGGTGGCGCTCGGCACCAACCTCTTCGCCTACTGGAACTCCGACCGCATGGTGCTGCGCATGAGCAACGCGCACGAGGTCGGGCCGCAGGAGGCGCCCGAGCTCTATGGCATCGTCCAGCAGCTCACCGGGCGCGCCGGCCTGCCGATGCCGCGCGTCTACATCATCGACGAGGACCAGCCCAACGCCTTCGCCACCGGCCGCAGCCCCGAGCATGCGGCGATTGCCGTGAACACGGGCCTGCTGCGCCATCTCAGCCGCGAGGAGGTGATGGGCGTGCTGAGCCACGAGCTCGGCCACGTCAAGAACCGCGACACCCTCACCATGACGGTGGCAGCGACGCTCTCGGGCGCCATCGGCATGCTGGCGAGCTTCGGCTTCTTTTTCGGTGGCGGCCGCGACGAGAACGGCCGTCCGGCCGGCAATCCGATCCTGAGCCTTCTTGCCATGATCCTGGCGCCGATCGCAGCCTCGCTGATCCAGATGGCGATCAGCCGCAGTCGCGAGTACGAGGCCGACCGCATGGGGGCGGAAATCTCCGGCCATCCCGAGTGGCTTGCCGCGGCGCTCGCGCGCCTGCACGCGGGGACGCAGGCGATCCCCAACGCCACCGCCGAGGCCAATCCGGCGACGGCGCATCTCTATATCGACAACCCGCTGTCGGGCGGCGGCCTGGCGAATCTCTTCTCGACCCATCCTCCGATGGAGGAGCGCATCGCGCGCCTGCGGGCGATGGCATCGCAGGCGATGCCGGAGCCGCCGCCGCTGCGCACCCGCGCCGGCGGATCGGTGCCACAGACCGGCGGGGGGCCGTGGGGGTAAAGGTCGAACTCCAGCCTAGCCAGAGTTTGACGACGGCAGCGCCTGCGGCTCCTCGCCCATGTCGACGCCGAGGATGCGTTCGCCCCGGCGGGAAATCTGCGAGGTCGATGTGTCGATGTCGCGCAGATCCCTTTCGGTCTGCGCGAAGTGCTTCTTGAGATTGTCGACGCGATCCTCAAGCCGCTTCACATCGCCCATCATCAGCCCCACGATTTTCTGGATCTCGCCGGCCTGCTCGCGCATGCGGACGTCCTTCAGGACGGCGCGTACCGTGTTCAGCGTCGCCATCATGGTGGTCGGCGAAACGATCCAGACCCGCGCCTTGTAGGACTCCTCGACTATCGATGTGAAGTTGGCATGCAGCTCCGCGTAGATCGCTTCTGACGGCAAGAACAGCAGCGCTGATTCGGCGGTCTCGCCGGTGACGATATACTTGTCGCGAATGTCGCCGATGTGCTTGCGCATCGCCTGCTGGAAGGCGCGCTGTGCGGCGGTCAACCCCTGCGCATCGCCCGGCGCGACAGCACGCAGCATTCGGTAGCTTTCGAGCGGGAACTTGGCGTCGATGGCGATCGAGCCCGGCGGGTTGGGCAACCTGAGCAGGCAATCGACGCGCGCGCCGTTGCCGAGGCTGCACTGGAATTCGTAGGCCGAGGGCGGCAGCGCGCTCTGCACCAGGTCGTTCAGCTGCACCTCGCCGAAGGCGCCGCGCGCCTGCTTGTTGGACAGGATCTCCTGCAGGCCGACCACCTGCGTCGAAAGCTCTCCGATCTTCTTTTGCGCCTCGTCTATGCGGGCCAGCCGCTCGCGCAGGTCGGTCACGACCTGACCGGTCGCCTTTTCGCTGCGATCGAGGCGCTCGCTCACGACCTTGCTCAGCGCCTGTTCCTGTTCGCGCAACGAGCGCTCGACGCGCTGGACGGTGTCGGCCTGCTGGCTCAGTGCCATTTCGAGGTGCCGGCGCACCGCCTCCGTCTCGCGGTTGTCGTTGCGGCGCAGCAGCAGGACGATTAGCCCGACAAGCAACAGGGCGATCAACGCCAGAAGGCCGTAGAGGAGGATATCCATTACTGCCTTTATAAGCTGGCCGCTCGACAAGCGCACGGGTGGCGATTAAGCAAAATCCCCAAATGCCGCCTCCGCCGCACGATCCCGACGTCTGGCTGTTCGACCTCGACAACACGCTCTATCCGGCGCGCTGCAACCTCTTTGCCCAGATCGACGTGCGCATCGGTCGCTATATCGCCGATTGCTTGAAGGTCGATGTCGAGGAGGCGCGGCGCATGCAGAAGCAGTACTGGCGCGAGCACGGGACGTCGATGCGCGGCATGATGACCTTGCACGGGGTCGATCCGCGGCATTTCCTGGCCTATGTGCACGACATCGACTATTCCCCCGTGCCGCCTGCGCCGGAGCTCGATGCCGCGCTCCGCGCCTTGCCGGGCCGCAAGATCATCTTCACCGCGGGCGACGTGCCGCATGCTGAGCGGGTCATGGAGCGGCTGGGAGTGGCCCATCACTTCGAGGCGATCTTCGATATCGCCGCCGGCGACTATTGGCCGAAGCCCCACCAGGCGATCTACGACAAGCTGGTGGTCAGGCACAGGGTCGACCCGACCCGCGCCGCCATGGCCGACGATATCGCGATCAATCTCAAGCCGGCCTGCGGGATGGGGATGCGCACGGTGTGGATCCGCACCGAGGAAAGCGTGAAGCGCGCCGTGGGCATCGATCTCGATCACGTCCACCATCAGACCGACGATCTCGCGGGGTGGCTCACCGATTGGGTCGCTCAAAGGAGTGCACGGAAATGAAGACCCTGATCCTCGGCGCCGGTGCGATCGGCGGCTATGTCGGGGGCCGACTGCAGCAGGGCGGCGCCGACGTCACTTTTCTCGTCCGTGCGGGGCGCCGCGCCGCCCTGCAGCGCGACGGGCTGGTCATCAAGAGTCCCAAGGGCGACATCACGCAGAAGGTCAAGACCGTGCCCGGCGGCGCCGAGGGCGGGCCGTACGAGATCGTGATGCTGACCTGCAAGGCCTACGATCTCGATTCCGCCATCGAGGCGGTAGCGCCGGCGGTCGGACCGGGCACGACAGTGGTGCCGCTGTTGAACGGCATGCGCCATATCGATGTCCTGGCCGGCCGCTTCGGCGAGACCCGGATCGTGGGCGGTCTTGCGCGCGTCGGCGTCGCCCTGTCGGCGACCGGCGAGGTTCTCCACACCAGCCCCTTCGCCGCCATCTCCTTCGGCGAACGCGACGGGAAGCCGGCGCGGCCGGCGCTGGTCGAGCTCGATGGCGCAATCAGAAAGGCCGGCATTGACGGCGGCCTGCACAAGCACATCATCCAGGACCTCTGGGACAAATGGATCATGCTGTGCACGCTTGCCTCGATGTGCTGCCTGATGCGCGGCACGTCGGGCGATATCCTGGAGGCCGACGAGGGCCGCGCGATCATGCTCGAGACGGTCGAGGAATGCCGCAAGGTCGCCGCCGCGGCAGGCTGCGACCCCGGCGAAAAGGGCATGCAGAATGTGCGCTCCTACCTCACGCAGAAAGGGTCGCGATTCGCTGCCTCCATGCTGCACGATCTCGAAAAGGGCGCCATGGTCGAGGCCGATCACGTGGTCGGCGACATGATCGCCCGGGCGGGCAGGGCGGCCGTCGCCACGCCCAATCTGCGGCTCGCCTACGCCCATTTGCAGGTTTATCTGGCGCGCCGGGCGCGCGGCGGGATCGGCAAGCCGGCACTCTAGCCGCTTGCAGGCCGGTTGAAATCCCGGCTTCTCCTCCTTACGTTTGAAGGGTGTGCGACCGCCGTGTCGCCCAAGCGTTCGCGCTCATGCGCGCTCTCTATCGCTTCCAATCCGCGTTTGTTTTGAAAGGCAGTCCCGATGCGTGACGTCGTGCGGAGCCGCTCGGTTCCCCAGATCATCATCAGCAACGCCGACTACGAGCGGCTCAGCGATCTTGCCAATGCGTCGCTGCAGCGCCTGCCGGAGGTGGCGCAAGAGCTTTTGGACGAACTGGACCGCGCGCAGATCGTGGACGCCGTGCCTGCCGACGTCGTGCGCATGGGCTCGACCGTCACCTTCAAGTCCGACGACGGCCAGACGCGGACGATGACGCTCGTCTATCCTGTCGACGAAAGCCTCGATGCGCACCGCATTTCGGTGATGACGCCGATCGGTGCGGCCTTGATCGGACTGGGCGTCGGCCAGTCGATCTCCTGGCCGGGGCGGGACGGCAGGCAGCATCGGCTCACGGTGACGAAGGTCACGGCGCCGGCGAAGGCCACCTGACTGTCGCTATGGTGAACTCTAATTGATCGCACCGACGGCGCGGGGCAGGAAAAGCGAGATCTCCGGGAACAGGATGATCAGGAGCAGCCCCAACAGCAGGGCGGCAATGTAAGGCAAGTAGGTGCGCCAGTGCCGGCCGACCGTCAGGCCGGCGAACTTCAGCGCCATCAGCAGCCCCACCCCCATCGGCGGCAGGAACAGCCCGATGCCGACGGCCGCCGTCTGCACGATGTTGAAGTGGTAGGGATTGATGTTCATCTTCTCGGCGATCGGGAAGACCACCGGGATCAGCACGACCGCCGCCGGCAGGCCCTCCAGCACCATGCCGAACATCATGGTGATGAGGGCTGTGCACAGCAGGAACAGCCAGGGCATCGATTTCAGGGGCGCCAGCACTTCGGCCAGCAACGCCGGCACGCCCGACACGCCCATCAGGTACTGGAAGACCGATGCGACCGCGAGCAGGAACACCACCGACGCCGTCAGGATCGCGCTCTCGTAGGCGAGCTTGCCCATCTCGGCGAAGCTGACATTGCGGTAGTAGAAGCGGGCGGCGACGACGGCGTAGGCCGCGACCACGGCGCCGGCCTCGGTCGCGGTGAAGACGCCGCCGATGAAGCCGCCCAGAATCACCACCGGGATCACCAGCGGCACGCTGGCGCGTCGCGCCGTGACGAGGAGCAATGCGGCGCTCGGCCGCGTGTCGACTGGCCAGTCGTATTTGCGGGCGCGATACCAGACGAGCGCCATCAGGCAGGCCATGATGACGGCCGCTGGAATGAAGCCGGCCAGGAACAGGGCCACCGCCGAGGTGTTGGTCACCTGGGCGATCACGATCATGAAAATGGCGGGCGGCACCAGCATGCCCATCGCCGTCCCGGCGGCGATCAGCGAAGCCGAATCCTCGCGCCGGTAGCCCGCCTTGGTGAGCGGCGGCATCAGGGTTGAGCCGAGGGCGGAGACTTCGGCCATCTTCGAGCCGCAGATGTCGGAGAAGAAATAGGCGACCAGGATCACCGACATGCCCAGCCCGCCTTTCACCCAGCCCACGAGGGCGCGGGCGAAATCGACCAGCGTGTGGCTCATGCCGCAGCGCTCCATCAGGCCGCCGGCGAAGACGAAGGCAGGGATGGCGAGCAGCACCCAGCTCTGCGAGCCCGAAACCAGGCTCGAGGACAGGACCTGCATGTCGTAGCCGCCGATCCACAGCCCCGCCGCGGCCGAGACGCCGAGGGCGAAGACGATGGGCATGGAAAAGACGATCAGAGCGACGAAGATCGCGGCGACGAGAAGCAACAGCATGCCGGGGCGATCCTCGTCAATGCAGCAGGTCGGCCGTCGGGCGCGTGGGCGCGACGATCATCGAGACCGCGTAGACCGCCAGCAACAAGCCGCCGACCACGGCGGCGCCGTAGAGCACGGCAAGGTTGATCTGCAGCCCCGGCGTCGTGAGCGTGCTGTTCAGGATGCACAATCGCACGCCGAACCAGGCGATCAGCAGGCCAAGGGCGGTCACCAGGACGAAATGGACGCGGTCGACGAGAAGAAATCCGCGCGGCGTGAGCTTCAGCACATGCAGGGTGAAGTGCGCCCGCTCGCGCACCCCGATCGCCGCGCCGATCAGGGTGAGGTAGGCCAGCAGCATCTCGCCCACCTCCTCGACCCAGGTGAATGGTATCGGATCGAGATCGAGCGAGTCGGTCACGGGGATCATGACGTAGCGCAGGAAGACGCCCACCAGCAGGTTTGTGATGGCTGCGATCAGCAACAGAGCGACGACGATCTTGGGAATGCGTGCGATGAAGGTCATGCCAGCGTCGCTGTCACGCCTTGAAGTTCGCGATCGTGTCCCACAGCTCGCCGTATTGCTTCTTGTAAGCCGGCCAGATCTTCGCTTCGGCCACCTTGCGGAAAGCATCGACATCGCCCTTCACCACGGTCATGCCCTTGGGCTCGAGCGCCTTCTTGGCGGCGTCGAAATTGTCGACCGATTCGGTGAGCTCACGGCACTTGGCCTGGGCCTCGCGGCTGGTGTCGAGCATGATCTTCTTGTGCTCGGGGCTGAGGCTTTCCCAGATCCCGAGATTCATGGTGTTGAGCGTCGGTCCGTAGTTGTGGAAGGTCATCGAGCAGTATTTCGAGACCTCGTAGATCTTGAGCGCGATCTGGTTGACGATCGGCAGGTCGCCACCGTCGATGACGCCGGACTTGGCCGCCGAGATCACCTCGCCCCAGGCCAGCGGGACTGCGTTGCCACCCAGCCCGTTGATGGTGTCGGCGAACACCTTGGCCTGCTGCACGCGGATCTTTGCGCCGCGCAGGTCCTTGGGCTCGACGATCGGTTTCTTGCTGGTCCAGAAATGACGGAAGCCGTAGTCGAAGAAGCACAGCGTCTTGAGCTTGTACTTCTCCTGGAAGATCTTATCGAGCTGATCGCCGATCTGGCCGTTGAACATCTTGTAGGCTTGGTCATAGCTCTGCACGAGATAGGGCACGAGGAAGACGCCCATCTCGGGGAAGATCGTCGCCGCCGCGCCGGCCGGGTTGCCGATCGCGATGTTGCCCGATTTCACGGCGTTCATGATGTCGAGTTCCTTGCTCATCAGCGTCGAGCCGAAGAACTGCATGTCGAGCTCGCCGCCCGAGCGCTTGCGCACCTCCTGGGTCTGCCAGTCGAAGGCGACGGCGGCGGATTCGGGCAGCGCGTTGATATGTGCCATCACGAGCTTGACGGGGGCCGCCCGCACGATCGCAGGCGCGAGCCCGGCCGCAACGATGCCGGCCATCCCGCCTTTGACCAGGCTGCGGCGACGCAGCGACCGCGGACTCCGACCGCTGACCTTCATGATCGTCGGCATGGCGCGCCCTCCCAAGCGAATGATTTGCGACGAGCCTATACCGCGGCGCGGGGAGCGAAAAGCATTCGGCACTTGTGCGGCAGCCGATGTTCCGCGCGGCGATGCTACTGCGCGGCGATCGCGCTGTGTCCGCCCTGCGAGGCGTTGAACTGGTCCAGCACGTGGCCCGGTGCCGTCGCGTGCTCCACGTAGTCCTTGCCGTCGAAAGTCATCACGCCGTTGCAAAACACGCCGTGCACGCCCGTCGGCCGGCGGATGGTGCGCCGGCCGCCACCGGGCAGATCGGCGACACGCTCGGCCGGAGAGACGCCGACCGTGGCGGGATCGAACAGCAGCAGGTCAGCCTGTGCGCCGACTACGATGCGGCCCCGATTGGGGATACCGTAGAGGTCGGCAGGATGGCTGGTGAGACGGCGGACGCCTTCGACGAGATCGAAGTCGCCGCGCTCGCGCACCCAGTGCGCCAGGAAATGCAGGCCAAAGCCTGCGTCGCACATATAGATGAGATGCGCACCGGCGTCCGACAGTGCCACCACGCCGGCCTCGTGCTTCAGGAGCCGCGCCACACCCTCGTCGCCGACATTGAGGAAACGGCCGAGGAAGGCGGTCTCGAGGTTCTCGTCGAGCGCCAGATCGAGCATCACGTCGAGAGGGTCGCGCCTTTCGGCGGCGGCGATCTCGTCGAGATAGCGGTTCACGTATTTCGCATTGGCGGGCTTCCGGGTTGCCGCCACCATCACGCGCTCCCAGTTGCCCTGGAAGATCATACCCGGTCGCGGGCTCCTGGCATTGTCGCGGAACCTGGCGCGCCACGAAGGATCGCGGAACACGTCCTCGAGCTGCTCGGGCGCGTAGGCCTTGACCGGATCGAAGGCCGAATGGCTGTAGAACGGATAGGCGTTGGCCATCGTGAAATCGAAGGACAGCGGCTGGCAGGGAATCTGGACATAGAGGCCGTTGCCGCGGCGCAGAGCCGATGCGCAGGCATCGAAGATGCGCAGCGCGCGCTCGGGCTCCTGTGCGTTGTACATCGCCATTCCGGTGCCCTGGAAGAACGGCCGGCCGTGCCTGGCGGCCATCGGTTCCAGTTCCCCCGGCGTCTTCACGCCGGAGGCGATGGCGATCACGCCCCGGCCGCGCGGGCCCATGGCGCCCACCAGCGCGTCCAGCTCCGACATGGGGGCAATCGTCGACGGCATGGGGACGCCGCCATGGCCGGAGTGGTTCAGGGAATAGGAGGCGCCGAGCCCGATCGCCCCTTTGGCCATGGCATCCGCGACCATCGCCTTCATTCTGGCGAGCTCTTCGGACGTCGCTTGGGCACGCTGTGATGCCGCCTCGCCCATGACGGCGGTGCGAATGGTCGAGTGACCGGCGAGCACCGCCACGTTGGCGTAGGCCGGCCGCCGGCGCAGCATGTCCATGTAGTCGCCGAAGCTTTCGAAGTCCCAGCGGATGCCGGTGCGCAGCGCCTCGAGGTCCATGCCCTCGACGACCGAAAGGTTGCGGATCACGAGGTCGCGCGTCTCGGGGGGCGCCGGAGCGATGCCGAAGCCGCAATTGCCGATCACCGCCGTGGTGACGCCGAGCGAGGTCGAAGGCGAGAGGATCGGATCCCACGTGATCTGGGCATCGTAGTGGGTGTGCACGTCGACGATGCCGGGCGACAGCACGAGTCCGCCGGCATCGACCGTCCGGGCTTGCGCGTCCCTGATCTCGCCGATCGCCGCGACGCGGCCGTCCTTGACGGCCACGTCGTTGCGGCGCGGTTCGTGCCCCAGGCCGTCGACCAGCGTAGCCCCGCGAATGACGAGATCGAACATGGCTACCTCCGTCGGCTGAGCGCTCCGTAGGCGGCGAGGGCGGCGTGATTGACGAGATCGCTCACGGTGGCGCCCATCTGCACGATCTGCACCGGCTTCTGCAGTCCGTCGATCACCGGCCCGATCACGGTCACCCCGCCCAGGCTCTGCACGAGGCGCGACGAGATGTGCGCCGAGTGCAGTCCGGGCATCACCAGCACGTTGGCCGGGCCGGTAAGGCGGCAGAACGGATAGGTCGATTTCAGCAGCTCGTGGTCGAGCGCCATGTCGGCCTGCATTTCACCGTCATATTCGAAATCGACCTTCTCGGCGTCGAGGATACGGATCGCCTTGCGGATGCGATCGATGCGCTCGATCTCGCGGCTGCCGAAGTTGGTGAAGGAGGTGAAGGCGACGCGCGGATGGTGGCCCATCATGCGTGCGTTCTTCGCCGTCTGCCTGGCGATGGTGGCGAGCTCTTCGGGGGTGGGGGTCTCGTTGATCGAGGTATCGGCCAGAAAGACCGTGCCGTGGCGCGCCACGATGATGGAGTAGCCCATCGCCACCTTGTTGGGCTCGACATCGATCACGCGCCTTACATCGGCATAGCATTCGGGAAAGCGCCGTGTGATGCCGGTCACGATACCGTCGGCGTCACCCATCGCCACCATGCAGGCACCGAAGACGTTGCGCCCCTGATTCACCATGCGCTGCACGTCGCGGCGCAGGTAGCCGTCGCGCTGCAGGCGCTTGTAGACCAGGTCGGTATAGGGCGTATTGCGCGTCGAGAGCCGGGCGTTGTGGATCTCGAGGCCGTCACGGTTGGTGATGCCCAGGCCCTTCATGGTCTCGCGCACCTGCTCCTCGCGCCCGATCAGGATCGGCGTGCCGTAGCCATTGTCGCGGAACACCACGGCGGCGCGGATGGTGCGCTCCTCCTCGCCCTCGGCGAACACGATGCGCTGCGGATTGGCCTTCACCTGCTCGAACAGGCTCTGCAGCCAATGGCTGGTCGGATCGAGGCGACCCGACAGCGAGCGCCTGTATTCGGCCATGTCGGGGATGGGTTTGCGGGCTACCCCCGACTTGACCGCCGCCTCGGCGACCGCCGACGACACGGCCGAGATCAGCCGCGGGTCGAAGGGAACCGGCACCACGTACTCGGGGCCGTAGCGCAGGCGCCGGCCGGAATAGGCACGATCGACCTCGTCGGGCACGTCCTCGCGCGCGAGCTTGGCCAGCGCCTCGGCGGCGGCGATCTTCATCTCCTCGTTGATCGTCGTCGCCCGCACATCGAGCGCGCCGCGGAAGATATAGGGGAAGCCCAGCACATTGTTGATCTGGTTGGCATAGTCGCTGCGGCCGGTGGCGATGATGGCGTCGGCACGCACCGCCCGCACGTCTTCAGGCGTGATCTCGGGATCGGGATTGGCCATGGCGAAGATGATTGGCTTGTCGGCCATCGACTTCACCATGTCCCGGGTGACCGCGCCCTTGACCGACAGGCCGAAGAAGACGTCGGCGCCCTTGATCGCCTCGGCGAGCGTGCGCGCCTTGGTGCGTACGGCATGCGCGCTCTTCCACTGGTTCATGCCCTCGGTGCGGCCCTGGTAGATCACGCCCTTGGTGTCGCACAGGATGGCGTTCTCGTGCGGCATGCCCATCGCCTTCACGAGCTCGATGCAGGCGATCGAGGCCGCGCCGGCGCCGTTCACCACCATCCTGATGTCTCTGATGTTGCGGCCTGTGAGGTGCATGGCGTTGATCAGGCCGGCGGCCGAGACGATCGCGGTGCCGTGCTGGTCGTCATGGAAGATCGGGATATCCATCAGCTCGCGCAGGCGCTGCTCGATGATGAAGCATTCCGGCGCCTTGATGTCCTCGAGATTGATGCCGCCGAAGGTGGGGCCGAGATAGCGCACGCAATTCACGAAATGGTCGACATCCTTGGTATCGACCTCGAGATCCATGCAATCGACATCGGCGAAGCGCTTGAAGAGCACAGCCTTGCCTTCCATCACCGGCTTGCCGCCCAGCGCGCCGAGATCGCCGAGCCCGAGCACCGCGGTGCCGTTGGAGATGACCGCCACGAGGTTGCCCTTGGCGGTGTAGTCGTAGGCGGTCGCCGGATCCTTGGCGATCTCGAGGCAGGGTGCGGCGACGCCGGGCGAATAGGCGAGCGCCAGGTCGCGCTGCGTCACCAGCGGCTTGGTGGCGATGATCTCGATCTTGCCCGGGCGCCCCGACCTGTGCATGCGCAGCGAATCGCCGTCGAGATCGCCCATCTCATTGACCATCGCTTCCGAGGTCATGCTCGCCATATGCGTTTCTCTCCCGGTTGGACAGCCATATTGGCGGCAATCATGCGGCGGGGCCAGCCGCCCATGCCGCGCTGCAACGCGGCTGCGCCATGCTAGATTGCCCGCGGGTGCGACGAAGATGGCGGATGCCACCGCGAACGATGAAGTCCTTCTGGACCGCCTGCGGCGTGCGTTCGGCGGCGTGCCCGGCATTCGCGCCGTGGTGCTGGGCGGCTCGCGCGCCCGCGGCGAAGGTGGCGCGCATTCCGACTACGATATCGGTCTCTACTACGAGCCGGGCAACCCGATCGATGTCGGCCGGCTGGCCAAGGCGGCGGTGCTGTTGCCGGGTGCGGAACGTTCCTCGGTGACGGCACTCGGCGAATGGGGACCGTGGATCAATGGCGGCGCCTGGCTTACCGTCGACGGCCGGCGGGTCGATCTCCTCTACCGCGATCTCGGCAAGGTGCGCGACGTGATCGAAGCCTGTCGGGCAGGTCGCGTCGAGCGCGCCTACCAACCCGGCCATCCCCACGCCTTCGTCTCGGCGGCCTACCTGGGCGAGGTCGCGCATTGCCAGGTGCTGTGGGACCCCGAGGCGATCCTGGCGCCGCTGCGGCGCCAGTGCCACCCCTATCCGCCGGCGCTTGCCGAGGCGCTGATCCGGAGCTTCTTCTGGGAAGCGCGCTTTGCGCTGGAGAACGCCATGCATGGCCGCGGCCGCGAGGATGCGGCCTATGTCGCGGGCTGCGCCTTTCGCTGCATCGCCTGCCTTTGCCAGACGCTGTTTGCATTGAACCGCATCTATCTCTTGAACGAGAAAGCAGCGGTGGCAGGCGTCGAGCGTCTCGCCGCCAGGCCCTCGGATTTTGCCGGCCGCGTCGCGACCGCCCTGCGCGACGGCGCGGCCGGCCTCGCCGTCCTGTCGACCTTGGTCGACGAGACCGCCGGCCTGCTCAAGGCGTAAGGCGATCGGCGGTCAGCGTGTCCGCAGCTTGGGATCGATGGCGTCGCGCAAGGCGTCGCCGAACAGGCTGGCGCCGAGCACGGTCAGCACGATGGCAAGTCCGGGAAAGATCGCGATCCATGGTGCGGTCGTCGCATAGTCCTCGGCACTGCCCTGCAGCATCAGTCCCCAGTCGGCCACGGGCTCTTGCACGCCAAGGCCGAGATAGGAGAGCGACGCCTCGGCCAGGATCGCCTGACCGACGAAGGCGGACAGCAGGATCAGGAAGGGCGCCAGCACGTTCGGTACCATGTGACGCAACACGATGCGGGTGTGGCTGAAGCCGAGCGCGCGCGCGGCGTCGACGAAAGGTATCTCGCGCACTGCGAGCGCGCTCGACCGCACGACACGGCCGCAGCGCGGCACGAGAGGAATGGTAATCGCGATGATGACGTTGAATACGCCAGTGCCGAACACCGAAACGACGGCCAGCGCCAGGATGATCAACGGGAACGCCATCACGATGTCGAAGATGCGCTGCAGCACGAGGTCGAACCAGCCACCGAAATAGGCGCTGCTGACGCCCAGCACGAGGCCGATCAGGCCGCCGCCGACGGCAGCGCCAAAGCCGACGAACATCGCCGTGCGCGCACCCAGAACCAACCGGGAAAAGATGTCGCGGCCGAACTGGTCAGTGCCCAGCAGATGCACGAGGCTCGGTGCCTGCATCATGGCGCTGAAGTCGTTCTCCTCCGGATCGAAGGGCGCCAGCCAGTCGGCCGAGACACCGGCAAGGCAGATGACCAGCACGATCACGAGTCCGATCATGCCGAGCGGCTTGCGCCGACAAAAATCGAGGATGGTGCCGGCGAGCGTGCGCTTGCGCCACGCCTCGTCGGCGGCAGGAGCGCTGGGCGAGAGGGAACCGGGAGTGATGGCGGTCATGGTCGGCACTCCATCACGAGAAGCGGATGCGCGGATCGAGCCAGGCGTAGAGCACGTCGACTGCGAGGTTGGTGAAGATGAAGATCGCGACCACCAGCATCACCAGCGCCTGCGCGAGCACATTGTCCTGGTTCTGCACCGCCTGGACCAGCAGGCGGCCGATGCCATTCAGGTTGAACACCTGCTCGGTAACCACGAGCCCGCCGATCAGGAAGGCGAATTCGATGCCGATCAGCGTCACCACCGGCAAGAGCGCGTTCTTCAGCGCATGCCGGTTGATGATGATCTGCTCGATCAGGCCTTTGGCGCGGGCGGTGCGGATATAGTCCTCGCGCAGCACCTCGAGCATCGCCGAGCGCGTGATGCGCATGGTGACGGCGGAGTAGCGGTAGCCGACCGTGATCGCGGGCAGGAGTACGATTGAGAGGTTGCGCCAGAAATCCTTCCATGGCGGCACGTAGTCGATCGGCGGCAACCACGGCGTGCCGGTCGCGAGCGAGGTGACGTTCAGCACCAGGATCAGGGACATGATGCCGAGCCAGAAGGACGGCGTGGCGATGCCCGCGATCGACACGACGCGCACCACGTGATCGAGCCACGTGCCCTCCTTCAGGGCCGAGATCGTGCCGAGCGGGATCGCGAGCAGGATGGCGATCACCGTCGCCATCACCGCGACTTGCAGCGAAACCGGCAAGCGCGTGCCGATTTCCTGGATCACCGGGTTGCCCGACCACATCGAGATCCCGAAGTCGAGCGTGCAGTAGCTCCAGAGAAAGTCGAGGAACTGCACGATCCACGGATTGTCCAGCCCGAGCTGGCGGTGGCAGGCCGCCACCGTCGCCGGATCGACAAAGGTGCCGCCCGATCCGAGGCGGATGACGCAGACATCGCCCGGGATCAGGCGCATCAGCACGAACACCAGCGCCGCCGCGCCCACCAATGTCGGGATGGCGAGGAGGAGCCGTTTCACGATGTAGCGATGCATGTGCGTCGCTCCCGGGCTGAACGCTATTTATCGAGCCAGATGTTGGCGAGGTCTTGGTTCAGGTAGTGGCTGGGGCTGGTCTTCCAGCCCTTCACGTAGGATCGCGCCAGGTTGATGCGATACCAGTAGGGCAGGACGATCTCGTGCACCATCTCGTCCAGCGTGTGCTTTTCGTAGGCGCGCATATCGGCGCGCTGCTTCTTGGGATCGGTCTCGTACTGCATCTTGTTGTAGAGATCGATCGACTTCTGGTCATCGTAGCCGCCGTAATTGTCCGGGAAGACCTTGCCGGGCAGATACTTGCCGGTGTCGAGCACGGGGTTGACGACACTCTGGCAGTTGGCCTCCATCGCCACGTCGAAGGTGCCGGCGCGCATGTTCTGGAACCACGGTCCGGTCGGCACGACCTTCTGCTCGGCATTGAGACCGATCTTCTTCCACTCGCCGATCACCCAGGTGCCGACGAACTTGTAGGGCTGGTCGACGTTGCGGTTGAGCAGCTCGAACTTCAGCCCCTCGGCCCCGGCCTCCTTGAGGAGACGTTTGGCCTCGGCGCGCGACTTCTCGATATCCGGCCAGTAGCCGGCCATCTGCTGCAGCTCCTCCTTGGTCGCGGCGAGCGGCGAGCCGGGGAACACGATGCCGCCCACCGTCCGCACCGTGGCGATCTTGGCAAGCGCCGGCGCGCCGTGCCACTGGTCGATGGCGAGCGCGAGTGCCTTGCGCACGCGCACGTCGTCGAACGGCTTCTTTCTGCTGTTCGGCGTCAGGATATTGCCGCAGTTCCAATCGCTCTCCTGGACGGTGATCTTGTCGCCCAGTTCCTTCACGAGCTGGTCGCGGGCCGACGGCGGCAGACCGCGGAACTCGATCGCGGCCCGGTCGGCCCGCAGCGCATCGATGCGTACCGCCTGCTTAGGGGTGTAGATGCCCACGATCGCATCGAGATAGGGCTGACCCTTGTGATAGTAGTCGGGGTTGCGCACGCCCTTGATCGACTGACCGACCTCGTAGGATTCGAACTTGAACGGGCCGGAGCCCATGATGTTCTTCTCGTACCAGTGCGGATCCTTGTCGAGGATCTCCTTCTTGTAGATCCAGGCGAAAGGATCGGCGAGCGCCGGCAGGAACGCCGTGGTCGCGTACTTCAGATGAAAGACCACGGTGGCGTCATCGGGTGCCTCGATCTTGTCGATCATGGCGTAGAAGCTGACACGCGCACTGGTGACGCCCTTGGGCGGAAACACGATCTCGTTCCAGCTTGCCGCAACGTCCTGGGCCGTGAGCTTGCTGCCGTCGTGCCACTTCACGCCCTGGCGAATCTTGAAGGTGTAGGTCTTGCCGCCGTCGGTGGGTTTCGGCATCTCGGTGCAGAGATCGCAGACGAACTCGGTGGTCGAGGACGGATTGTCGGGCGGCACGCGGATCAGCACGCTGTAGTAGGGTGCGGCCGTGTGCACCGTGGCGAACGTGGTCTCGCGGTGCCCGTCGAAGCTCGGCGGCGCGTCGGCCGGGATGAGATAGGTGAGCGTGCCGCCGCGCGTCGGGCCTTCGGCGCCAGCCGGCGTCGCCGCGATCGATGCCGCAAGGCCCAGCCCCACGGCCCATAGTCCCATTCGAACGTACATCGCCTCCTCCTGTTCGACCTTGTCTTCGGGTCTTCGTGCTACTGCACCACGTCGCAGGCGACCCAGTGGTCGGGCCGCAGTTCCCTGAGTGCGGGTCGCGTCCGCTTGCAGGCCTCGACTGCCGAAGGGCAGCGGGGATGGAAGACGCACCCCGAGGGTGGATTGATCGGGCTCGGCACCTCGCCGCGTGGCGGTCGGAAGGCGCGCGCCGCCTCGACCCGCGGATCGGGAATCGGCACGGCCGAGAGCAGCGCCTGGGTATAGGGATGGAGCGGATTGTCGAACAGCTCGTCGCTGGCGGCCGTCTCGACGATGCGTCCGAGATACATGACGGCGACCCGCTGGCAGAGATGACGCACGACCGAGAGATCGTGTGCGATGAAGAGATAGGTGAGGCCAAGCCGCCCGCGCAGGTCCTCCAGCAGGTTGACGATCTGGGCCTGGATCGAGACGTCGAGCGCGGAGACCGCTTCGTCGCACACGATGAACTCGGGCTCGAGAGCCAGCGCGCGTGCGATGCCGACGCGCTGGCGCTGTCCGCCGGACATCTCGTGCGGATAGCGGTCCGCGAACTTGGGATCGAGACCGCACGTCGACAGCAGCTCGTCGACGCGGGCGCGCAGGCGTGGCGCGCCGCGCTCGAGGCCGTGGACCTTGATCGGCTCGGCCACGATGTCGCCCACCTTCATGCGCGGGTTGAGCGAGCTGTAGGGGTCCTGGAAGATCACCTGCATGCGCCGCCGCAGCCCGACCAGATCGCTACCCCTGAGGCGGCTTACATCCTGACCGTCGAACAGGATCTGGCCGGCCGTCGGGCTTTCGAGGCGCAGGATGCAGCGTCCCGTCGTGGTCTTGCCGCAGCCGCTTTCGCCGACCAGGCCCAGTGTCTCGCCGCGGGCGATGGAGAAGTCGATGCCGTCGATCGCCTTCACCTCGCCGACCTTGCGCGACAGCATGATCCCTTCCGAGATGGGAAAGTGCATGGCAAGCCCGCGCACCTCCACAAGCGGCGGATCGCAAGCCGCGACGGTCATGCCGCGGCCTCCTCGGCGACCAGCTCGGCGCTGCGAAAGCAGGCGGCGAAATGTTCCGGCTCGCCGGCGGCCTCCAGGGCCGGGCGTGTTTCGGCGCAGCGTTCGACCGCAAACCGGCACCTTGGCCGGAAGGCGCAGCCGCCGTCGAGCCGCGTAAGATCCGGCGGCTGGCCGTCGACAGGGTCGAGGCGCGTCCGTCGCGGCTGGTCGAGCCGGGGCACGGAGCGCAGCAGGGCCATGGTGTAGGGATGACGCGGCCGATGGTAGATCGCCTCGGCATGGCCGGCCTCGACGATGCGACCGGCATACATGACGTTGACGCGGCTCGCATAGCGGGCGACCACGCCGAGATTGTGCGTGATGATGATCTGTGCGACCCCGAGCTTGCGCGTCAGCGACTTCATCAGTTCCAGGATCTGCGCCTGGATCGTGACGTCGAGCGCCGTCGTCGGCTCGTCGGCGATGATCAGCTTGGGATTGCAGGCGAGCGCGATCGCAATCATCACCCGCTGCCTCATGCCGCCGGAGAGCTGGTGGGGGAACTGCTTCAGCCGTCGGCGCGGGTCGGCGATGCCGACCATCTCGAGGAGCTCGACCGCCCGCCGCTCGGCCGTCGCGCGGTCCGCACCCTGATGTTCTTCCAGCGTCTCGGTGATCTGGCGCCCGATCGTCAGGACGGGGTTGAGCGACGTCATCGGTTCCTGGAACACCATGCCGATGTCGCGACCACGGATGCCGCGCATCTCGCTCTCTGACAGGCGAAGCAGGTCACGGCCGTCGAACAGAATCTCGCCGGCGGTGACGCGCCCCGGAGGATCGGCGATCAGTCGCAGGATGGAAAGCGCGCCGACCGATTTTCCCGATCCGCTCTCGCCCACCACCGCCACTGTCTCGCCGTGCTCGACGGTGTAGGAAATTCCGTCGACGGCGCGGACAAGGCCGGCGCCGGTGCGAAACTCGGTATGGAGCCCCTTTACCTGCAGCAATGGCGGCACGCGGTGTCTCCGTTAAGCAGCTTGCTGACGCTACGCAGTCACTCCAAACGACCGGCGACGCCCGCCTCCCTAGCCAGGAGACGTCGTGTCGCGAAAACCATGAAGGGCCCGCTGCGGGCCGATGCATCTGTCTCTACGTGAAGCCTGTTTCCTCGTACGCTACCGCCCGGCATCCGCAGCGCCGCAACGTGCAGCCTCTTTTGGGCCGCGGGAAGCCTACGGTGTGGCTTGCCGAGGTGCAACCGGTATGAAGTCTAGGAGGACGCAGCCGCCATGGCCGGCGCACGCGCCGTCAATGCCGCCAGGGCCGCAAGGATGGCGAAGAAGCCGAACACGAGGAGCGAGTCGGTATAGCTGCCGCTCCAGTCGCGCAACGTGCCCGACAGCAGGGGTCCTGCCGCCTGTGCCAGCACCTGCAGCGGCAGGGCGACGCCGCGGATGGCGCCATAGCTCTCGCGGCCGAAGTAGTCCGCCCACGCCATGGGAAGCAGCGTCATAATGCCGCCGATGCCCAGGCCGAACGTTCCGGCGCCGAGACAGGCGGCTGGAACGGAGTGGACGCCGATCAGGACGAAGGCGCCGGCGCTCAGCAGGGCGGCGGCGAGCAGCAGGCCGTAGCGGACCGGCCAGTGCCGCGGCAGGAAGCCGATGCCGAAGCTTGCGAGTGCCGACATGGCCGAGAAGAAGCTGATGACCGTGGCGGCCGCGAGCGGCGAGAGTCCCCGCTCGATGAGGTGCGGAGCCTGATAGAGGCTGACGCCGGCCTGAACCGGATAGACCAGGATTGTGTAGAGGGAGAGCAGCCAGAAGGCGGGCGTGCGTATGGCCTGGCTTCGATTGAAGCGCGGCTCCGCAACGGCCGCTCCGCGACCCGGCGCCAGCCGGTCCGGTTGCAATCCGAGATCCTCCGGCCGGCGGACCAGCAGCAGCCAGCACGGCACGAAGCCCACCATCAACACCGTGCCGCCCACGGCGAGCCAGCCCGCGCGCCAGTCGCCGCCGCGCATCGAGACCTGGGCGAGGAACGGGAGCGCGACGAGGCCGGACATCTGCGCGAGCGTCGCAATCGAGGTGGCGCGCACCCGCCGGACCACGAACCAGTTGTTCAATGCGCCATAGAGACCGAGCTCGAACGGACCTGCCCAGTTCATGCGTGCGAAGCAGAACAGCAGGTAGAACATCAGCAGCGACTGGGTGAGCGACAAGGCCATGGTGGCAAGTCCTGTCGCCAGCACCGCCGCACACAGCACCAGCCGAGCGCCGCGACGGTCGAGGACGGGCCCGATGATCGGCGATATGATCGCGGCCAGAAGGCCGCCCAGCGAGACCGCGCCACCCATCGCGGTGCGCGACCAGCCGAACTCGCCGGTCATCGGCGCCACGAAGATCGACAGCACGGCGACCGCCGGACCCTGTCGCGCGAAGCCCGCGAGGCAGACGCAGCCCAACACGATCCAGCCATAGAAAAACGGCAGGCGCGAGACGAGCACGCGGGGCAGGAATGGCGGTTGCATCGGGCGCGGACGGAAAGCTTGCCTCTGGAACGCCGGAGCCTCAAGGGCGCCGCCGCCGGCGCGCAACGGCGGGCCGCGACTGGCTTGTTGAAAGCGTGAATCACCGGCGATGGCGAGAGGCCTGGCGCGCATGTTAAGCGGGGACGTGCTCGACAGCTCTCCTCTCCCCGCCGTGCCTCCGGACGCGACGCCGATGATGCGCCAGTATCTCGCGATCAAGGCGGCGCATCCCGATCATCTGGTGTTCTACCGCATGGGCGATTTCTACGAGCTGTTCTTCGACGACGCGGTGCAGGCCTCGGCGGCGCTCGATATCGCGCTCACCAAGCGCGGCCAGCATCTGGGCGAGGACATCAAGATGTGCGGTGTGCCCGTGCACAGCCACGAGGCCTATCTGTCGCGCCTGATCCGTCGGGGCTTCAAGGTCGCCGTCTGCGAGCAGACCGAGGATCCGGCCGAGGCCCGGAAGCGCGGCGCCAAGTCGGTCGTGGAACGCGCGGTGGTGCGTGTCATCACGCCGGGCACGCTGACCGAAGATGCGCTGCTCGACGCGCGCAGCCACAACTACCTTGCCGCGCTCGCCGAGGCCCAGGGGGAGCTGGCCCTGGCATGGCTCGATCTCTCGACCGCGGACTTCGCCGCCCAGCCGCTCGCCGCCGGCCAGCTCGCTGCCGCGCTGGCGCGTCTCTCGCCGGGCGAAGTGCTGGTGCCCGACCGGCTGCTCGCGCGGGATGGGCTCAAGCACGCGCTGGAGGAATGGCAGGCCGTGCTCACGCCGCTGCCGTCGGCACGATTTGATTCCGACAACGCCCGCAAGCGCCTGCAGGCGGCGTTCCAGGTCGTGGCCCTCGACAGTTTCGGCGCCTTCTCCCGCGCCGAGGTGGCGGCCTGCGGCGCCCTGCTCGATTATGTCGAGCTGACCCAGGCCGGCAAGATACCGGCGCTCGCGCCGCCACACCGCGAACGGGCCGACGGCACGATGGAGATCGATCCCGCGACGCGGCGCAATCTCGAGCTGGTCAAGAGCCTCGACGGCCGGCGGGACGGCAGCCTGCTGGCCACTGTCGACCGCACATTGACGGGCCCCGGCGCGCGGCTGCTGGCGGAGCGGCTGGCGGCACCGCTCACGGAGCGAAGCGCGATCGAACGCCGTCTTGATCTGGTACAACTTTTCGTCGAGCGGCCGGCGTTGCGAGAGCGGGTCCGCGAGACCTTGAAGCGCACTCCCGACATCGAGCGCGCCTTGCAGCGCCTTTCGGTCGGCCGCGGCGGACCGCGCGATCTGGCGGCGCTGCGCGACGGACTCGACTCGGCCGAAGCGCTGGCCGCGCTTCTCGGCGCCGAGCCGGAAGCGCTGTCGCCGACGCCGGCCCCGCTTGCCGAGATCGTGCGGGCCACCTCGAACCATCGTCCGCTGATCGGCGCGCTGGCTGCGGCGCTTGCCGACGAGCCGCCATTGCTGGCGCGCGACGGCGGCTTCGTTCGGCGCGGCTACCGTGCCGAACTCGATGACCAGCGCGCGCTGCGTGACGACAGCCGCAAGACGGTGGCGGCGCTCGAGGCGAAGTACCGGGACGCCGCCGGCGTGCCTTCGCTCAAGATCCGGCACAACAACATGATCGGCTACCATATCGAGGTGACGGCAACGCACGCCGACAAGCTCGATCTGGCGGCGCTGGGCTTCACGCGCCGCCAGTCGATGGCCAATGCGACGCGC
This sequence comes from Reyranella sp., assembly GCF_036558665.1. Taxonomy (GTDB): domain Bacteria; phylum Pseudomonadota; class Alphaproteobacteria; order Reyranellales; family Reyranellaceae; genus Reyranella. The sequence continues at coordinate 25,758 of NZ_DATBFE010000010.1, forward strand.
TTCGGCACCGCCGAGCTTGCCGATCTCGAGACGCGCATCGGCCGCGCCGCCGACCAGGCGCTGGCGCTCGAGCTCTCGATCTTCGATGCCTTGGTCGCCGAGGCGATGACGGTCTCGATCGCCATTGCCTCGGCTGGTCGCGCGCTCGCCTCGTTGGACGTCGCTTCGGCGCTGGCCGAGCTCGCGACCAGCGGCAACTACGTCCGCCCTGTGCTCGACGACGATCCGGTCTTCACCGTCGTCGGCGGCCGTCATCCTGTGGTCGAGGCGGGGTTGTTGCGACAGGGCGGGCCCGGCTTCGTGCCCAACGACTGCGAACTCGGGACCGAGCGGCGACTGTGGCTGCTGACCGGTCCGAACATGGCCGGCAAGTCGACCTTCCTGCGCCAGAACGCCCTGATCGCGATCCTCGCGCAGGCGGGTTCCTTCGTGCCGGCGAAGCAGGCGCATCTCGGCATCGTCGATCGCCTGTTCAGCCGGGTCGGCGCCGCCGACGATCTCGCGCGCGGCCGCTCGACCTTCATGGTCGAGATGGTGGAGACGGCGGCGATCCTGAACCAGGCGACGTCGAGAAGCCTCGTCATTCTCGACGAGATCGGCCGCGGCACGGCGACCTTCGACGGCCTGTCGATCGCCTGGGCGACGCTCGAGCATCTGCACGACGTCAACAAGTGCCGTGCGCTCTTTGCCACGCACTATCACGAGCTGGGTGCGCTCAAGGAGCGGCTGGCGTCGCTCGCGCCCTATACGATGCGCGTCAAGGAGTGGCAGAACGAGGTCGTCTTCCTGCACGAGGTCGCGCCCGGCGCGGCCGACCGGTCCTACGGCATCCATGTCGCCCAGCTCGCCGGTCTTCCACCTGCCGTCGTGGCCCGCGCCGAGCAGGTGCTGGCGGCGCTGGAAAAGGGCGAGCAGTCCGGCGCCGTCACACGACTCGCCGACGATTTGCCGCTGTTTGCCGCTGCTCCGTCACGACCCGCGAGTGGAGTCGCCAGGCCTGCGCAATCCGACGTCGAAGCGGCGCTGGCGTCGGTCAATCCGGATGAGCTCGCGCCGCGCGAGGCGCTCGAACTCGTCTATGCGCTGCGGGCACGGATTGCGAAGACGTAGCCTTTGGATGCCGGGCAACTTGCTCGGCGACATGCCCGCCGTTCACAGCACCTTTCGCGCCAGCGCGGCGCCTTGGGTCAGGGCGCGCAGCTTGGCGTAGGCCGCGGCCAGGGTCATCGGTGCCATGCCGCAGTTGGTGCACGCCTGGATGCGTTCAGGATCGACGAACTCGGTGGCAAGTTTCAGCGTCGCCGCGACCTCCTCTGGCGTTTCGACCTTCTCCGACGCGACGTCGATCGCGCCCACGAGCACGGTCTTGCTCTTCAGCAGCTTCATCAGTTCCGGTGGTACGTGGCTCTGCCGGCATTCCAGCGATACCTGCTGGATCCTGCTGCGGTCGAGGGCGGGAAAGGTCTGCTCGTACTGGCGCCAGCTCTCGCCTAACGTCTCCTTCCACTTGATGTTGGCCTCGATACCGTAGCCGTAGCAGATGTGCACGGCGGTGGCGCATTTCAGACCTTCGGCTGCCTTCTCCAGGGCCGGCACGCCCCAGTCGACCGTCTCGGCGAGATAGACGTTGAAGGCGGGTTCGTCGAACTGGATAACGTCGACGCCCAGCTTCTCGAGATCCTTCGCCTCCTGGTTCAGAAGCTCGGCGAAGGCGAAGGCCATCTTGATGCGGTCGCCATAGTGGCCGTCGGCCAGCGTGTCGATGAGGGTCATCGGTCCGGGCAGCGTGAACTTGAGCTTGCGCGCAGTGGCGGCGCGCGCGACGCGCGCCTCCCTCTCATGCACGAACTTGCGCCGCCGGAGCGGAGCCGTGACGGTCGGGCAATCCGCCTCGTAGCGGTTGTTGCGGATGCCCATGCGGACCTTCTTTTCGAAATCGACGCCGTCGACTTCAGCGAGAAAGCCGTGCACGAAATGCTGGCGGGCCTGTTCGCCGTCGCTCACAATGTCGAGACCGGCCTCTTCCTGACGCCGGATGGCGAGTGCGGTCGCGTCCTCCTTGGCCTCCTGCAGAGGCTGGCCGGTGAGCGTCCACGGCGCCCACAGCACGTTGGGTGTGGCGAGCCAGGAAGGTTTGGGTAGGCTGCCTGCCAGCGTCGTCTCGAACATCGGCATTCCTCACGTCTTTACGACCGCCACGGGGCGGGCGGGTGTGCCCTGGACGTCGGGCGGCAAGATGTGGCCATAGGTGCCCGGCGCGCGCCAGTGCAAGGTTCCAAAAGCTCCGCAACTCTCGCAAACCGAGCGCCAGGCCTCGTGGTGCGCCCCGCATGCCGAGCAGCGCCAGGCGCGGTCCGCGGGCGCCGCCGCAGCTCGGGCAAGCCACTCGTGCACCTTGGGAGAGCCGCCGCCGGACCGTTCCTCGACATCGGCCATCATGCGGCAGACCCGCGTCGTCGGGTGGGCTCCGCCGGCGAGTTCGAGATGGCGACGCGCTTCCCCCCACAGACCGGCGTCGAGGGCGGCCTGGGCAATGGCGATATGGCTTTCGGCGTCGTCGATCTTCTGTTCCACGAGCCGGCGCACGAGGCCGACGCGCTTCAGTGAATCGGTCTCGCCGGAAGCCTTGAGGTAGAGCGTGGCCAGATCGGGATGGGGCGCGAGCGACCACGTCCGTTCGAGCGTCTTCATCGCCCGCCCGCCCTGGCCGGCCTTGATCTGCCGCTCGGCCAGCCGGATCGCGACCGCGATACGCTCGGGCGCGAGACCGAAGGCCTCGCGTGCCAGGCCGAGCGCTTCGCTGTCGCGACCCTCTCGCTCGGCCTCGCGGCTGCGCTCCACGAGCAGCAGCGCCTTCAGCGTGCGGCCCTTGCCGGCCGCGACCACGCGCGTGCGCAGGCCCGCTTCGAGTGTCTGCTGCGCCGCCTTCCACTGGTTGGCCTGTGCCTGCATGTCGAACAGCGAATGCACCAGCCATGGCGTCTGCGGGCGCAGCCTGAAGGCGCGCTCGGCATAGTCCAGCGCCTGGGCCTGGTTGCCGTCGTTGAGCGACTGGGCAATCAGCCCGCGCAGGCCGAGGAAGGTCATCTGCTCGTCCTCGAGCATCGAATTGAAGGCGCGCCTGGCACCTTCGCGGTCACCATTCAGCTGCGCAGCCTGTGCCGACAGGAGCAGAGTAAGTGATGGCTCCAGGAGGAGCTGCTCGGCCTTGCGTGCATTCTTCTGCGCCTCGACGGCGTCGCCGGCGGCGACGGCGGCCAGTCCCTGGGTCAGCGCGAGATAGCCGCGCCGGCGCCGGTTGTCGCCCCAGCCTTCGAGCAGCGCCTCCGGCGCGCCGACGATCCAGCGATAGAGCAGCCACAGCAACATAGCGAGCAGGATTAGGACCAGCACCGCCGCGAGCAGCACGCCGACGCTGGTATCGAGTCGCCAGCCGCTCCACTGCACAGTGACGGCTCCGGGACGCTCGACCAGCCAGACCGCGGCAAACATCAAGGCCGCCGCGACCGCGAACCAGAAGAGCGTACGCAGGAAGGTCATCGGCCGTTACCGTGCGGCGCCCAGCAAGGTCACGCCTTCCGCTGCCAGCCGGTCGACTGCCCGTTGAGCGGCGAGATGCGCCTCCGCCCCGCCCAGCCAGCCGGCGGTGGCGCCGCCAGTCTGCCGCGGCAGCGACTTCACGAGTTCGACGGCCCGGGCAAGATCGCCCGCCTTCAGGGCGGCCTCGGCTCGGGCCAGCTTGGCCTCGACCGTGTCGCCCGGTACGTCGGGGCCGACGCGGCGCAGCGACACCAGCGCCTTCAACCGGCCGAGGAGACGCTGGCCGAACGAATCGTCCGCCAGGTCGTCCGCCATCGCCTTCTTGGCCATCGCCGGAAAATCGGCAGCAAGTCCCGCCCGCGACGGCACGCCCTTGTCGGCGAGCGGCTGCAGTGCGGCGCTCTGCTCCGCGATCGTCTTGTCATCGCGGGCGAGCGGGCCCAGCAGCGCCAGGTCGGAGGCGAAGGGCTGCTCGGACTCGAGGGCTGCGTTGAGGCGCGCCGCGATGCCGATCACCGCCGAGGCGCGCGCTGCGGCCAGCGCCTTCTTCTCGTCGGCGCTGGCCTGGCTCGACTGGCCCTTGATCTTCTCGACCGCCTCGGCGAGCGCGGACGCCTGATCCTTCTGTCCCGACGTAGCCTGCTCGAGAGTCTGGAGGCTCGCGCGCAGCGTCGCGATCTCGACGCGCAGCGCGGCCATATCCTTGTCGACCTTCTCCATGTCGGGGTTGCTCGGCGCTGCCGGTTCGGCGGCAGCGGGGGGCTTGTTCTCCAGCGCCTCGATACGGCGGCGCAGGCCGTTCAGCGCCTCGTCGGACGATGGCGCGGAGGACGGCGGCGCGGGCGTAGCCGGTACCTTAATGGCCGGGGCCTGTGCGGATGCCTGGGCGACGGTATTGGCAAGCGCATGCACCCGCTTGTCGAGGTCGTCGATCCTGGCGTCGAGCACCTTCTTGGCGGCGTCGATCTCGGCGGCGACATCGACGGCGGCTGCAGGAGGAACCGGGATGCCGACGGCCCGTTGGGGCGGTCCGCGCCACATTGCCCGCGCTTCGTCGGGCCAATAGGGCAGGGACAGCAGCGCAGCGCCCAGGACAAGCGCGGCCGCAACGATGCCGATGAGGAAGGCGCCGACAGCGCCGAGGCCTCGCCGGACCCGTGCGGCAGGTGCGGCGCCAGGAGCTTCCGCACGCGGCGCGGTCGATGACGGCGGTGCTGCCGGCGAGGGTGGCGGCGCCTTCGATGATGCCTGCGTGGTCGACGGTGTTTGTGCAGGCGCCGACGGCGGGGGTGATGGCGGCGGCGAGGGAGAGGAGGTGTCGCTCATGGTCGGTCTCGCGGGCTGCACCGCCTCTGCGTTGGCTTCCGCCAAACGCGTGATTTCGTCGAGCATGCCCTGGCGCGTCGGTCGTGCTGCCGCCATCGTCGCCTTGAACGGAACAGCCTTCAGGGGATCGGCGGCGGCAGGGCTGATGGCAATGGCCGTGACATTGCGGCAGGAGTCGGCGAGGCCCGCTGCGGCCACCAGCCTGGCGAAGGCCGCGGCGGCACGCGGCGAGAAGAAGGTCGCGGCATCGAGGGCGCGGCTCTGCAGAGCCGCGCGCGCCGAATCGGGCAATGTATCGACTTCGCGCGCTTCATAGAGGGCGAAGCGCCGCACGATGCCCTCCGGCGCGGGATTCCCGGCAACGTCGACTCCCGAGACGTGGATCAGCGGCCCGGCCTTGGGATCGAGCCTGTCCTGGACGAGCTTTGCGAGGGCGGTGCTGTCGCCGGAGGCGGAGGCGACCGAGGTGAATCCCAGGCCTTCTGCCGTCGCCGCCGTCATGTCGCCGACGGCGAGGATCGGCTTGCTGCGCTGCTCGCTCGCTTCGGCGAGCGCGCGGGCGCCATTGGCACTGGTCAGCAGCACGGCCTGGCTCGCGGCAAGGGCTGTGGCAAAGTCGTCAGGCGGACGCCGGAAGCGGAGTTCGAACAGCGGCGCGATCACGGGCAGGTGGCCGCGCTGGCTCAGCGCCTGGGCGAGCGCCGTCGCCTCGCGTTCCGGACGGGTGATCAGCACGCGCATGCGCTCTCCGTAGCTCATTGAGGCACGCCACTCCAGTAGCAGCGTCGCCTAGGGCAACACGACACCTTCGAGGGCAAGAAGGTGCCGCTTGGTGGGCAGCCCGCGTCCGCCGGAATAGCCGCCTTCGCTGCCGCCGCTGCCCAGCACGCGATGGCACGGCACGACGATGGGCAGCGGATTACGCCCGCACGCCATGCCCACCGCACGCGGTCCCGAGCCCAACGCCATTGCCATGCCGCCATAGGTCGCGGTCTCGCCGTAGGGGATGTCGCGCATCATCCGCCACACGCGGTTTTGGAAATCGGTGCCGCGCTGGACCAGCGGGATATCGAAGCGCTCGAGTTTACCGTCAAAGTAGCGTGCAAGCTGCCGCGCTGCCTCTTTCAGGACCGGCGAAGGCCTTCCGACAGCCTTCTCGGCCGTGCTCGCCCAGCGTACGGCGGACAGCGCCTCGCCCTCCGCTTCGAGCGCCAGCCGTCCGACCGGGCTGTCGATGAAGCAAATCGTCATGCTGTAAAGCGTAGCGTCGCGGCCGGGCATTTGCCAACATGCGACAACCATTGTTTCGGGGGAGAAGGGATGATCGTCGGACGGCCGACTCGACGAGCCGTAGTGACGGGCGCGGCGGCACTGGCGCCGGCGCTCGCCTTCGGTCGGCAGCGACAGGCGCCGACGCGCAATGGCGCCGAGCCGCCGCCCATCGTCTTCGTGCACGGCAACGGCGACTCCGCCGCCCTATGGATCAACAACGTCTGGCGTTTCGAAAGCAACGGCATCCAGCGCAACCAGCTCTTCGCCATCGACTTCCCCTATCCGCTGGCGCGCACCGACGATTCCAAGCCGCAAGCGCTGCGCTCCTCGACCGACGACCAGATGCGCGAGCTGGCGGCCTTCGTGGCCCAGGTGCGTAGCACTACGCATCGCCGCAAGGTCGCGCTGATCGCCTCCTCACGCGGCGGCAACGCGGTGCGCAACTATCTGAAGAACGGCGGCGGCGCCGAGTTCGCCAGCCACGCCGTGCTGTGCGGCACACCGAACAAGGGCATCGTCGTTTCCGACACGATGCTGGTCGGCAGCGAGTTCAACGGCGCCATGCCCTTCCTGCAGGGCCTGAACAGCGGTCCCGACGATCTCGTTCCCGGCGTCGAGATGATGGCGATCCGCTCGGACAAGAACGACAAGTATTCCCAGCCCGACGCGCGCTTCGTCGGCCATCCCGGCAAGCCGACCGGTGTCGGCTACGATGCCTCCGAACTGCGCGGAGCCAAGAACGTCGTCCTGGAAGGGCTCGATCACCGCGAGACGGCGTTCCACAAGCTCGCCTTTGCCGCCCAGTACGAGTTCATCGTCGGCAAGCCCGCCGGCACGCTTTTCATCGCCCAGGAACCGCTGCCGACCTTGAACGGCAAGGCGAGCGGCATCGCCGAGGGCGTCTACACAAACCTTCCCATGTCAGGCGCGGAGGTCGAGATCTTCGAGGTCGATCCGAAGACCGGCGATCGCAAGAGCAATATCCCGGTGCATCGCAAGACGACCGGTGCCGACGGCCTGTGGGGGCCGTTCGTGGCCCACTCGGAAGCGTACTACGAGTTCGTGCTGCGGATGGAAGGAGAGCCCGCGACGCATATCTATCGATCGCCCTTCCTGCGCTCGTCCGACATCGTGCATCTCAGGCCGCAGCCCTTCGGCAAGGGTGACGAGGGCGCGGGCGCCGTTGTCATGATGAGCCGGCCGAGGGGCTATTTCGGCATCGGCCGCGACAAGTTCAGCCTCGACGGCAAGGTGCCGCCCGGCATCACGGAAGGCGTTCCGGCCGTCTCGACAGGGAAGCTCAGCTTCGACGCCAAGCCGCGCACCGTCGTGGCGGTATTCAACAACGAAACCATTCCGACCCGGACCTTCCCGATGAAGGACAATCACATCGTGGTGGCCGAGTTCACGAACTGAGGGATCAACGCTTCAGGCGATGCGGATCAGCCGCTTGCCGAGATTGTCGCCGCGATAGAGGCCGGCAATGGCGCCGGGGGCGTGCTCGATGCCCTCGAGTATGTCCTCGCGATAGGCGAGCTTGCCCTCGCGCAGCCAGCGGGCGAGATCGGCGCGGGCTTCGGCGTAGCGCGCGGCATGGTCGAAGATCAGGATGCCTTGCATGCGCGCCCGCTTCACCAGCAGGTGGCGTTCCACGCGCGGTCCGAGGGGCAGTGGATCCCAGCTCGCGATCGAGGCGGTGCCGCAGATCACACCCGCGCGCCGACATTGAGGTGCTTGAGGACGGCATCGCTGATCGCGCCGGCGGTGTTGTCGAAATAGACGTCGACGCCGCCGGGGCTGGCGGCTTTCAGGGCCGAGTCGAGATCATCCTGCTTGTAGTCGATGGCGGCGTCGTAGCCGAAGGCGTCGTGGCAGAGGGCGATCTTCGCCGCGCCGCCCGCGATAGCGACGGTGCGGCAGCTCTTGATCTTGGCGATCTGGCCCAGCACGAGCCGACCGATCCCGCTGCCGTCGACACGACGACGGCCTCGCTTGGCCTGGGCTGGCCAGCCTCGAGCAGGCCGAAATAGGCGGTGAGTCCGTTGACGCCCAGCACGCCGAGCCAAGCCGAGAGCGAAACGTCACCGTCGGTCACCTTGACCTGGATCGCGCTCTCATCGACGGCGGCGAAATCCTGCCAGCCGAACATCCTCACCACGAGATCGCCCGCGCTCCAGTCGCGATGGCGCGACTCGACGATCCGTCCGGCGGCGATCGAGCGCATGACGGAGCCCAGCGGCACCGGCTCGGAATAGTTGGCGACGGCGCTCACCCAGCCGCGCATGGCAGGATCGACCGAGAGATAGATGTTGCGCACCAGCACCTGGCCCTCGGCCGGCACCGGCAGCGGCCGCCGGACCAGCTCGAAATGCTCCGCCTGCGGGATGCCGCTCGGCCGGGCCTTGAGCAGGACCTGGCGGTTGACGTCGTTCCTCATCACTTCTCGTAGCGATACCGGAAGTCGCAGTGGCTCGCGCCCTGCATGATGGTCTGGCTGCGTTCGAGCTTGAGCTTGGGATCGTAGCCCTCGCAGAAGGCGCCGTCGCGATTGCACGACAGCAGATGGCCGATCTCGCCCAGTCCCATCGCCCGGTAGGTTTCGGCATAGCGGCAGCGCGTGACGTTGAAGGCGAAGGTCTCGTCGGTCTGCTCCTTGACCTCGATCTCGAGCGCCCCGCCCTTGGTCCAGAGCGGCATTACGTCCTGGAACGCCTTGAGTGACGGCCCGCCGGACGCGGCGGCGGCGAAAGCGCGCGCCTGTTCGATCGCCGAGCGGCGCACCGACTCCGCAATCGTCCTGCGCGCAACCTCCTCGCCGTGGCTCGCCTTCAGGGTCTCGTAGACCTCCTTCAGGATCTCGGCCTCGATCCTCCTCTTCTCGAGCATCGACAGTCCCTCGGGATGAGCAGCCGGTTGCGTCGTTTCAGTCATTGCGGGCACTCCCAGAACGGTTTGATCAGCGTACACCCTTGACATCCTGCCTGCCGGATGAAATATGCGCCCCGCGATGATCTCGTTCGCCCTCCTTCGGTCGCGACGCCGCCGCTGGTCCAAGCGGTGTGAGAACGTGCGCGCATAGCAGACGCGCCGTTTCATGAAGCCGCTGGAGAGGACAGAGCGGCTTCCCTGTTTCGTTCTTCTCCAGCCGGCCCTTGTTCAAAGGCCCTGATTTGCGAGAGAGAAGACCATGACCAGCAACAAGACCCGGATCTTCATCGACGGACAGCACGGCACGACCGGGCTCAAGATCCATGAGCGGCTGAAGGATCGGCCGGACATCGAGTTGCTCGAACTGCCAATGGCCGAGCGCAAGGACCTCGCCAGACGGGTCGAGATTGCGCAGGCTGCCGACATTGCCGTGCTCTGTTTGCCCGACGCGGCGGTGAAGGAGCTGATGGCCGCGCTGGGCGACGCCGAGGTCTGCGTGATCGATGCCAGCACGGCCCATCGCGTGGCCGACGGCTGGACTTACGGCTTTCCCGAGCTCAGCAAGGATCACCGGCAGAAGCTGCTCGCATCGAAGCGCATCAGCAATCCGGGCTGCTATCCCACCGGCGCCATCGCCATCCTGCATCCGCTTGTCGAGGCAGGCATCGTGCGGGCCGATTCGACGCCCGCGGTATTCGGCGTCTCGGGCTATACCGGCGGCGGCAAGGAACTGATCGAGGTCCACAAGAAGACCGAGGTCGAGCCGTTCGGCGTCTATGGCCTCGAGCTTGCGCACAAGCACGTGCCGGAAATGAAGAAGTACTCCGGCCTCGTGCACACGCCGCTGTTCGTGCCGTCGGTCGGTCACTACGCCCAGGGCATGCTGATCATGGTGCCGATCACGCGCGACATCACGGCGAGGCAGGTGCGCGCCGCCGAGGTGCACCAGGTGCTGTCTGATCACTATGCCGGCGAGACCTTCGTGCCGGTGCGGCCGCTCGCCGACAGGAAGTGGCTGGAGCGCGACCGCTTCCTGCGGGCCGACCGGCTGATCGATACCAATTCGATGGAACTTGCCGTGTACGGCAACGAGGCCGAAGGCAACATCCTCGCCGTCGCCTCGCTCGACAATCTCGGCAAGGGCGCCTCGGGTGCCGCCGTGCAGGTGATCAACCTCAAGACCGGCGTCGACGAGACCACGGGCCTCGCCGTCGCGGCGTAGAGCCTGCCCAGGGAGTCCTGCATTCTTGTGGACCGCGAGCGTCTCGCTCGCCCATTCGGCGCATTCGTAGGCGTGAAGCGAGCGGGACGCTCGCGGTCCCGAAGAACATGAGCACCAACCTTGAACGTTCACCCGGTCCGCAGCGTTGTCGGCTGCGGCTCCGTCGCGCTGGCCTGTCATGCGCACGTCATCTAGGCTTGCCACGGCCGCCTGCAACGGAGATGGGCCCACCGGAAAGAGGCTATGGCTCGACGGGACCTGGAAAAGGTCGGCCGGACTCCGCTGCTCGGCCTGGGCGGCGTGGAGCTGCGGCCGAACGTCTACGACCTCGCGATCTTCGTGCTGATCGCCGCGGCATTCGTGGCGATGGCGCATGGTGCGCGCGAGATCGCGGCCCCGGCCACGGGGCTTGTGGCCGAGCCGGTCACGCTCGATCCGGCCAACCTGCCGGAATATGCGCTGCGCACGACGCTCCGCATGTTTGCCGCCATCGCGGCGTCGCTGGTCTTCACCTTCATCGTCGCCACGCTGGCCGCCAAGAGCCGCAAGGCCGAGCTGGTGATCGTGCCGGCGCTCGACATCCTGCAGTCGGTGCCGGTGCTGGGCTTCCTCACCTTCACGGTCGTGTTCTTCCTGCGCCTGTTCCCGCAAAGCGAGCTCGGGGCGGAGTGCGCGGCGGTGTTCGCCATCTTCACCAGCCAGGCCTGGAACATGGCGTTCAGCTTCTACCAGTCGCTGCGCACCGTGCCGGCCGACCTCGACGAGGTCAGCCGCCATTTCCAGCTCTCGCCGTGGCTCAAGTTCTGGCGGCTGGAAGCGCCGTTCGCCGCGCCGGGCCTGATCTGGAACACCATGATGTCGATGTCGGGCGGCTGGTTCTTCGTCGTCGCCTCGGAAGCGATCACGGTCGGCGACACCACGGTCAAGCTGCCCGGCATCGGCTCGTGGCTGGCCGTGGCGATCGCCGACAGGAACATCGCGGCGGTGGTGCAGGCCGTCCTCACCATGGCGATCGTGATCCTGGCCTACGACCAGCTCCTGTTCCGGCCGATCGTCGCCTGGGCTGACAAGTTCCGTTTCGAGCAGACCGCCGCCCAGCAGCGCCCGCGTTCATGGGTCTATGACTTGTGGCGCCGCGGCCGGCTGGTGCGCCGGCTGACCCTGGCCACGGCCTGGGCGGGCCGGGCGATCTCCGTGCTGCCGCTCGGCTTCGCCCGGCCCGCGCGGCAGGCCGCGACGCCTCGTGCGGGCCGGGCATCGGATGTCGTCTGGCGTGTGGCGGTGTTGGCAGTCGCCGCCTATGCGCTGTGGCGGATCGTGCTGTTCACCCGCGCCGCGCTCGGCTGGAGCGACCTCTGGACCGCGATCGAGATGGGGCTGCTGACGCTCCTGCGCGTGGCCGTGCTGATCACGATCGCCAGCGCCATCTGGGTGCCGATCGGAGTGTGGATCGGCCTGCGCCCGTGGGCGGCGACGCGCGTGCAGCCGCTGGCCCAGTTCCTGGCGGCCTTTCCGGCCAATGTGCTGTTCCCGATCGCGGTGGTGCTGATCGTCTCGCTGCGGCTCGACCCCGACATATGGCTCAGCCCGCTGATGGTGCTGGGCACGCAGTGGTACATCCTGTTCAACGTGATCGCCGGCGCGAGCGCGTTCCCGACCGACCTGCGCGAGGCCTCGACATTGTTCCGTCTGCGCACCTGGCAATGGTGGCGCAAGGTCATTGTGCCGGGCATCCTGCCTTACTATGTGACAGGCGCCCTCACCGCGTCGGGCGGATCGTGGAACGCCAGCATCGTCGCCGAGGTGGCGAGCTGGGGCGACACCAAGCTCAAGGCCGTCGGCCTCGGCTCCTATATCGCCGACGCGACCGAGGCCGCCGACTATCCGCGCGTGGTGCTGGGCATCGTCGTCATGTCGGTCATGGTGGTGGTGTGCAATCGCCTGATATGGCGACCGCTCTATCGCCTGGCCGAGCGCCGCTTCCGTCTTGCCTGAAGAGGGTTCGTCATGGATCTGGCCAGTGCCCCCAAGGTCGCCCCGCGGGCCGATACCGCGCCTCTGGTCGTGGTCGACCATGTGCGCCAGCTCTACGCCAAGGGCAGCGGCGATCACCTGCTGGTGCTCGACGATGTGAGCCTGACCCTGCGCCGCAACGAAATCGTGTCGCTGCTCGGCCGCTCGGGCTGCGGCAAGTCCTCGCTGTTGCGCATCATCGCGGGCCTGATGCCATCGAGCGCGGGCAAGGTCACGATCGGCGGCAAGGCGGTCGACGGCCCGGCCGAGGAAGTGGCGATGGTGTTCCAGACCTTCGCCCTCTTTCCCTGGCTGACCGTGCTGGAGAATGTCGAGATCGGGCTCGAGGCGCAGAAGGTGCCGCCGGCCGAGCGCCAGAAGCGGGCGCTGGCCGCGATCGACCTGATCGGTCTCGACGGCTACGAGAGCGCCTATCCGAAGGAGCTGTCGGGCGGGATGCGCCAGCGCGTCGGTCTTGCGCGCGCGCTGGTGGTGCATCCCAAGCTGCTCCTGATGGACGAGCCCTTCTCCGCGCTCGATGTGCTGACCGCCGAGACGCTGCGCACCGACCTTCTCGACCTCTGGGGCGAGGGCCGCATGCCGATCTCCTCGATCCTGCTGGTCACCCACAACATCGAGGAGGCGGTGCTGATGAGCGACCGCATCCTGGTTTTCTCCTCCAACCCCGGTCGGCTGGTGGCCGAGATCCCGGTCCGCCTGCCGGTGCCGCGCAACAGACTCGATCCCGCCTTCCGCCAGATGGTGGACGACATCTACGCCCTGATGACGGCGCGGCCGGTGGGCAAGCCCTCCTATGGGAGCTTTCCCGGCACCGGCATTTCCATGGAGGTTCCGCGGGTGTCGCCCAATCTCCTCGCCGGCCTCATGGAAGCGGTCGCGGGCGAGCCGTTCCACGGCCATGCCGATTTGCCGGCGGTCGCGGGTCCCCTGCAGATGGAGATCGATGATCTCTTTCCGGTGGCCGAGGCGCTGCAGCTCCTGCGCTTCGCCGAGGTTGCCGAGGGCGATATCCGCCTTACCGACGCCGGCCGGCGGTTCGTGCACCTCGATCCCGACGGCCGCAAGCGGCTGTTCGCCCAGCACGTGCTCGCCTATGTGCCGCTCGCCCAGCACATCAAGCGCGTGCTCGACGAGCGCGACGCGCACGCCGCTCCTGCCAGCCGGTTCCGCGACGAGCTGGAGGACAGCATGTCGGAGGACTATGCCGACCGCACACTGCGTGCCGTCACCTCGTGGGGTCGCTACGGCGAAGTCTTCGCCTACGACGAGGACAGCGGCGTGTTCAGCCTCGACAACCCGAGCTGACGCACTGACGGGAGGGCGTCACTGGCGCTCGACGAAGAACCAGATTTTTCCAGGGTTGACACCGTTCGCGTTCCATCCTTGCCGCGCGGCGGTCCAACTTTGGCAATGTCCGTCATTGTCCGAGGGCGAGGACCACGCCATTTCCCTGGGGTCGAAAGTCCAGGGATCAAGATGACCCAGCGTTCCTTTCCCTCCTTCCTCCGTGCGCGCTGTAGACACGGCCTCTGTCGCCGGTTCGCCTGAACCGGTTCTTCCATCGATCATCTGTCGGGGACCAGAGACCGGCCTTCGGGCCGGCAGGAGGAAAGCCATGTCGGATCCTTTCATCGTCGAAGTCTGGGGTGAGCCGGCGGGTGTGGTGCTGCAAGAAGGCAATGCTTTCCGTTTCCATGCGCTTGCCCGCCCGTTCTTCGAGCTCGACGGCAGGCCGTTCACGACGCCGGGCCATGCTCGCCTGGCCGCGGCGCGGCTCCTGTCGCGGCAGGCTGACTGCAGCCTCCACTGACCAGGAGCAGTCGCCGGCAGATCATTCATTTTGGCTGAAAGGTTTGTTCCGGGATGATTGGCGCCGGCCTTTCCGGCGCCTGTCGATCCGTGCCAGCATGAGGATCGGCAGGCCCGGAGCATGACTCTCGACCCGGTGTACATCGTACTTGGCGCGTGTGTCGGCTTTGTCGTCGGACTCACGGGCGTCGGCGGCGGCTCGTTGATGACGCCGGCGCTGGTGCTGCTTTTCGGCATTCATCCGGCGACCGCCGTCGGCACGGACCTGCTCTACGCGGCGACGACCAAGAGCTTCGGGTCGCTGGTTCATGGGCTCAGGAGGAACGTGGCCTGGCGCGTGGTCGGGCTGCTGGCGCTCGGCAGCGTGCCGGCGGCCGCGCTCACCCTGCTCGGCCTGTCGCAGCTCGGCCCGCACAGCGGCCTCATGACCAAGACCATCACCTGCGCGCTGGGCATCACCTTGCTGATCACCGCCGTATCGCTTGTCTTCCGGAGAGCGTTGATGGCGGTGCGACGCATCACTCCGGACCGCAGCGGCGAGCGCAATGCGGCGCTCACGCTGCTCACCGGCATCGTCATCGGCATCCTGGTGTCGATCTCGTCGGTCGGCGCCGGGGCCATCGGCGTCAGCGCCCTGCTTCTGCTCTATCCGTCCTATTCGGCCTCGCGCATCGTCGGCACCGATATCGCCCATGCCGTTCCGCTCACGTTGGTGGCGGGGCTGGGGCACTGGATGACCGGGTCGGTCGATCTCTCGATGCTGGCGTCGCTGACCTCGGGGTCGGTGCCGGCGATCGTCCTCGGCAGCTACATCGCGCCGCGTCTGCCCGAGATCGGCCTGCGCTACCTCCTGGCGCTGGTGCTGGCCGTCGCCGGTGGCAAGCTCGTCGCTGCCTAGGCCCGGCCGTCATCGGGCACGACGACTTTGCTCATGTGGACGGTGAGGCCGTCCTTGAACGGCTCCTCGCGGTCGACGGCGTAGCCATGCCGGCGATAGAAGTCGACGTTCCCGGCGAACCGGGCGTTGGTGTAGAGCCGCAACTCGGGAAGTCGCAAGGAACGCGCGACCTCCTCGGCGTGCTTCACGAGGCGGCCGCCAAGCCCCTGCCGTTGAAGCGCCGGCGCGATGGCGACGTTCTCGATCAGAAGATGATCGCCTGCGTTCACCGTTTCGATGAGGCCCGCCAGTTCGGCTTCGACAAACAGCAGATCGACGATGTGCTCGCGCACCGCGCGATCGTAGTCGGCGGCCATCGGCAAGGGCTCGCGGCCGATGACCGCCACCCATTTCGCGTAGCACGAACGTGTCAGCGCCCGGACGCGGCCGGCATCGGAGGGAAGCGCCCGGCGGATCGATATGTCTTCCGGCATCGCCACACTGTCGATCACGCCGGCGCGAAGATGCCGTCGTGGGCGGCGCGCGCCGACCCGGCCTCGGCCGATCCGCTCCTCGGGCCGGCATAGGCCGGATCGCGCTGCAGAGTCGGCAGGACCCGGTCGGCGAAGAGGCGCAGGTTCTTCTCCGCCTCGTGATGCGGCAGGTTGCCGAACGAGAACTCGGCGACCAGGTGCTCGAGCCCGGTCACCTTCTGCAGCGCGCCGAGCTGCTGCAGGCAATCGTCCGGCGTACCCACGATCTGGATCGAGACGTAGAAGTCGGTCGCCTTTTTGAGGT
The DNA here is from genome assembly GCF_036558665.1 of Reyranella sp. Taxonomy (GTDB): domain Bacteria; phylum Pseudomonadota; class Alphaproteobacteria; order Reyranellales; family Reyranellaceae; genus Reyranella. Next base: position 41,564 of record NZ_DATBFE010000010.1, read on the forward strand.
TCGCGGGATCCTTGAGCTTGGCGTAGGTCTTCGCCGTCTTGCCGTAGGCCTCGTAGCCTTTGACGTCGGCGAGATGGCCGTCCGAGAAACGATAGTGGTCGTCGATGGACTGCCACTTGCGGCCGAGATAGCGGAAGGCGCGCTCCTGCGCCTCGGCCCGCGACTCGGCGCAGGAGACGTTGGTGAGGATGATCGGCGGCTTCGGGACGAAGCCTGCTGCCCGCGACATCGCCTGGAACTTGTCGATGTCCTCGCGGCACTTGCTCCATTCGTTCTGCATGATCATCAGCATGCCGAAGCCCAGCTTCGCGATCAGCTCCGCCGACTCGGGGCTCACCGAGCTCGCATAGAAGCGCCGTTCCGGGTTGGACATCGGCCGCGGCCGGATCGCCATGGGCGGGATCTGGAAGAACGCGCCCTGGTGCTCGAAGGTCTCGTTGGCGAGCGCCTTGACCACGATCTCCGCCGCCTCGGCAAAGCGCGGCCGCGCCTCGCCCATGGGGATGCGGAAGCCCTCGTATTCGGTCGAGGCGGCACCGCGCCCGAAGCCGAACAGGCAGCGGCCGCCGCACATGATGTCGAGGAGCGCGATCTGCTCGGCGACGCGCACCGGATCGTGCCAGGGCAGCACGATCACCGCCGTGCCGAGCTGGATGCGCCGCGTACGGCCGGCGAAGTAGGCCAGAAGCTGTGTCGGCGCGGGCGACATGGCGTAGCCCGTGAAGTGATGCTCCAGCGCCCATAGCGAATCGAAGCCCAGCGGCTCGACGAGGTCGCCCAGCGCGAAATGCTCCTGCACCACCGCGACGTCGGGCCGGCCATGCTCGTAGAGCATGTTCATGGCGATGCCCACCCTCATGGCGGTCCTCCGGGTTCGTTGTGGGAACGATTGTTGAGACCGCAAGGCCGGCCGGCAAGAGTATTGTCGACTCGTGGATGGCGGCAGAATGGATACCAGGAGTCCCCAAATTGGCTGCTCTTACACTCCGTCTGTCCGATGACAAGCTTGCGCGCCTCAAGGTGATGGCGCGGCGCCGCGGCATAAGTGTCAATCGACTCGTGGAGGAGATGACGACGCTTGCGCTGGTCGAATTCGACGCCGAGACCCGCTTCCGTGCCCGTGCCGAACGCGGGCGCGGCAAGGTCCGGCGCGGGCTTCGCCTCCTTGCCAAGGCGTCGCGCCCGACCGGGTCGAGGTGAGGCCGAGGCGTCAGGGGCCGCTTTCCCATCGGGCGTTGCGATCTCGGGTCCCTGCGGACCAGGCACATCGGCTATAGTAACCGCATGAAAGCAGGGAAGCGTAGAGTGGCGCCATGGGCCTGCGCCGTTGAAGGCCGCGTCGCATGACGCCCGAGGTGTTCATTGCCAAATGGCGCGGTGTCGAGCTTTCAGAGCGCGCGGCCTCGCAGGATCACTTCAACGAGCTGTGCGAGCTTCTCGATGTCGGCAAGCCGACCGACGAAGACCCAATCGGCCAGTGGTTCGCCTTCGAAAAGGCGGTGCCGAAGGGCGGCAAGGGTGGAGGCAGCGGATTTGCCGATGTTTGGCGCAAGGGCTGCTTCGTGTGGGAGTACAAGCGCAAGAACACCTACCGCACGCTGTCCGCGGCGCTGGCCCAAGCCCGCGACTATGCCGACGCGCTGGAACATCCGCCACTCGCCATCGCCTGCGACATCGACGAGATCCAGATTCGCACGTTGTTCACCGGCAGCGTCTCGGTCATCCACACGGTCCGGCTCGGCGAACTCAACGACGTTGCCAAGCGTCAGCTCCTGCGACGCTGCTTCACCGATCCGAATTCGCTTCGCTCCGACATCACGCCGCAGGCCCTGACCGAGGAGGCGGCCCGAAAGTTCGCCACGCTGGCGCAGAACCTGCGCGAGCGACGTGATCGCATCGGGCAGCCGCACGACGCGCGCCGCGTCGCGCACTTCCTCAACAAGATCGTGTTCTGCCTGTTTGCCGAGGATTCGGGCCTGCTGCCCGGAAACGTCTTCAGCGCCATTCTCGAGGAAGCGATCCGTGACAAGACCGGCCTGTCGGAGATGCTGGCCGAGCTCTTCGACAAGATGCGCACCGGCAAGGGCCGCTTCGGCACCGTGACGATCCCCTGGTTCAACGGCGGCCTGTTCGACGATGACGACGTGCTGGAGCTGCTGTTCAGTGAAGTCCAGGTTCTTGCCGAAGCGGCGCGGCTTGACTGGGCGAGCATCGAGCCGGTGATCTTCGGCACGCTCTTCGAGCGCGGGCTGGACCCGGCCAAGCGCAAGCAGATGGCTGGCCTGTTCGACGCCGCGTCTTCGACGGCAAGACCTGGTAGAAAGAAGACATCTGTGGATTCCCCCCCCCCCCCCGCTGCCATTGCGCGGCGGCGCAACAGGTGTCCGGCGCTCGCTCGGCAAGGGCGTCGGCATCCACTACACCGATTCGGCTACGATCATGAAGATCGTCGAGCCCGTCGTGCTGCATCCACTCGCAGCCGAGTGGGAGGCCGTGAAGCAGACGATTGCGAAGGCGAAGCAGGTCAGGCGCAAGGATGATCTCTATCTCGTTTTTCGCGAGCGGCTGGGCGCCTTTCGCGTGCTCGATCCAGCCTGCGGCTCCGGGAACTTTCTCTATCTGGCGCTGCGCCACCTCAAGGATTTCGACCTCAGGGTCGAGCAGGAGGCAAAGGCGCTGGGCGTCACGGCCGATCCCAAAGGACAGCGCATCACGCCCAAGACGGTGCTTGGGATCGAGATCAACCCCTACGCGGCCGAGCTCGCACGCGTGACGGTGTGGATCGGTGAGTTGCAATGGCAGTTGCGCAACGGATACGGCATCACGCGTCGGCCCATCCTGGGAAAGCTAGGTGGTGTCGAGAATCGAGATGCGCTACTGAACGAAGATGGTACCGAAACGCAGTGGCCTAAGGCGAACGCGATAGTTGGAAATCCGCCATTTCTCGGTGACAAGAAGCTGATTGGTGACTTGGGTGAAGCGTATGTGACCAAACTTCGCTCGTGCTTCAAAGGGCGTGTGCCAGGCGGCGCGGATCTGGTTACACATTGGTTCGAGAAGGCCCGTGGAGAGATTGCAGCAGGCAATGCCGCTGTGGCTGGGCTCGTCGCCACTAACTCGATATCCGGAGGGAAGAATCGCACGGTGCTTGATCGGATCGGAGCCGATACAGTGATCTTTGAGGTGTGGGCAGACTTAGATTGGGTTCTTGATGGCGCCGCAGTTGACGTGTCGCTCGTATGTTTCGGAAGCCGCAAGAAGTTTGAAAATGTCCAGAAGGCTCTCAACGGCACTAGTGTTTCAAGAATAACCAGCTCTCTAACAGCGACAAGTTGGGAGCTCTCTCGGCTTTCCGTGCTCTCAGAAAATGAAGGCGTCGCATCGAACGGGATTACAAAGAAGGGCGAGTTCGACGTGGCCGCTGCCAAAGCTCGCGAGTGGCTCGCCCAAATGGGCAATCCAAACGCGCGACCGAACAGCGACGTTCTGTTTCCTTGGATTAACGGTCTAGATGTAACACGTCGATCGCAAGACATGTGGATCATTGATTTCGGCGAGCGCGCTCTTGAAGAGGCGGCACAATACGAAAGCCCATGGCGGTGGGTCGAAAGTCACGTCTATCCGGAACGCGCGCAAAGTCGAACGCCAAGTGAAAGGCGTGACTGGTGGCTTCTCGCAAGAAGGGCCACAGCTTTGCGGTCCGTTCTCAGGGGACTAACGCGCTTCATCGTGGTGCCTGAGGTGACAAAGCACTTGGTGTTCGTATGGTGTGATAAAAGAGTCATTCCCGACAAGAACGTCATAGGCATCGCTCGCGATGACGATACGTCGTTTGGTTGTCTTCATTCGATAGCGCATCGACTGTGGGCACGAGCGACCGGCACGAGTCTAGAAGATCGTCCTCGATACACATCTACTACGACTTTTCGCACTTTTCCGTTTCCAGAAGGTTTCACACCTAATATGACGCCGGCCACATACGCTGACGACGCGGGTGCAAAGATCATCGCGGCTGCTGCGGCAAAGCTAAATGAATTGCGCGAGAATTGGCTCAACCCGCCGGACCTGGTGAAGCGCGAGCCCGAAGTCGTCCCAGGCTATCCTGATCGCGTTCTGCCGAGGAACTTGGCGGCGGCGGAGCAACTCAAGAAGCGCACCCTCACCAATCTCTACAACGAGCGGCCGGCCTGGCTCGCCCACGCGCATCGCGATCTCGATCGCGCCGCCGCCGCAGCCTATGGCTGGCCGGAGTCGCTTGCCGACCGCGCCCAGCCGGAAAATCCAGATGCCGCCGACCGCAAGATAGCCGAAGAGGAAATCCTAAAGCGCCTGTTCGACCTCAATCAGGAACGCGCGAAAGCAGGGCGTTGAGGCAACTCTCTACGCGAATCGCGCCGACGAGGAGGTGGCGTGGGAAAATGAGAAAATGACCTGAAAGGCCCATGCCATCGGTGTCGGACCCTTCTCGCCCGGAGAGAAATTCCTGAGAAGCCGAGAGAAATCAGGGACTATCGAGCGTCATGCCAGCCTAAGCGCGCGCAGCTTCGCGACCGCGGCAGGGCGGGCCATGCCCTTCAGCAGGCGCTCGCCGAGATCCTCGACCTCGGCCATGGCCTCGACCGCGGCGGCGAGCCGGCCGCTCATCAGCACCTCGCCGTCGCCGGCCTCCCCGCACAGGCGGGCGGCGAGATTGATCACGGCGCCGATCGCGGTGTAGTCGAAGCGGTCCTCGAAGCCGATGCGACCGAGGGTGGCGTAGCCCTGCGCCATGCCGATGCCGAGACCGAGCTTGTGGCCGCGTTTCGTCCACGATCCGACCAGGCCCGCCACAGCATCGCGCATCTCGATGGCCAGCCGCGCGGCGCGCTCGGGCGCGTCCTCGCAGGGCAGGGGGTCGTTGAAGAACACCAGCATGCCGTCGCCGGTGAAGCGGTCGAGCGTGCCTTCGTGCTTGCGGATCAGCGGCCCGACGGCGCCGTGATATTCCTTCAGCACCGCCATGATGTCCTCGGGCTCGGCGGTCTCGGAGAAGCCGGTGAAGCCGCGCAGGTCGCAGAACAGCGCCACCACCTCGCGCCGGTGGTTCTCCAGGATCTTTTCGTCGCCCGCCGACACGATCGCCTGGGCGAGCTGCGGCGCCAGGAAGCGGCGCAGGCGGCCGACGCGGCCGAGTTCCTCGACCTGCTCGCGCACCTTGGCCTCGAGCCCCTTGTTCAGGGCCTGCACCTCGTCGTGCAGGGTCTTGATGCGCAGCATGGCGCGCACGCGCGCGACCAGGGCGCCATGGTCGACCGGCTTGGTGAGGTAGTCGTCGCCGCCGGCATCGAGGCCAGCCGCGACGTCCTTGGGGCTCGCCTTGGCCGTGACCAGGATCACCGGGATGAAGGGCAAGCTTTTGTCCGCCTTCAGCCGTCGCACGACCTCGAGCCCGTCCACTCTGGGCATCATGATGTCGAGCAGGACGAGGTCGGGCAGCGCCGCGCGCACCTTGGCGAGCGCCTGCTCGCCGTCCTCGGCGACGACCACCTCGTAGCCCAGGCTCGTGAGCCGCATGCGCAGGATCTCGACGTTGTCGGCGACGTCGTCGACCACCAGGATGCGGGCGGGATCGCGCATCTAGTTTCCTCCCCACTTTTGTGGGCAGCCTTGCGCGGGGAGGAAGGGCATCGCGCGCCTCATCCCAAAATCTCCCGCACCTTGGCCAGCATCTGGCGCGGGCTGAAGGGCTTGGCGATGTAGCCGTCGCAACCCGCGTCGCGCGCCTTCTGCTCGTCGCCGGAGAGCGCGTAGGAGGTCACGGCGATCACCGGGATCGCGGCCAGCGCCGGGTCGGCCTTGATGCGCCGCGTCGCCTCGTAACCGTCCATCACCGGCATCTGGATATCCATCAGGATCAGGTCGGGCCTGTGCTCGGCCGCCTTGGCCACGCCCTCGGCGCCGTCGTTCGCCTCGACCATGTCGTAGCCCGCCATCCCGAGGAGATCGCGCAGGATCTGGCGATTGTCCTCGGTGTCCTCGACCACGAGTATCTTCTTGCTCATTGGGCGGCCTCTTTGATCGGGTCGGCGTTCACCGGCACCGTGACCTTGAAGATCGATCCGGTGCCGACTTCGGACTGGACGGTGATGGTGCCGCCATGCAGCTCGACGATGCGGCGCGAGATCGAGAGCCCGAGACCGGTGCCGCCCTTCTTGCGCGTGCTGGTGTTGTCGACCTGCTGGAACTCGTCGAAGATGCGGGCCTGGTCGGCCGGCGAGATGCCCAGACCGGAATCGATCACCGACAGCTCGAAGCGATCGTTCGCCTGGACGGCGCGGATCTCGACGCCGCCCTGATCGGTGAACTTGATGGCATTGCCGACGAGATTGAGCAGCACCTGGGAAAGCCGCCGCGCATCGCCGTGTCCCGTCGGCAGGCCGGGCGCCACGGCCGAGGTGAGCGCCAGGCCCTTGGTGCGGGCCAGCGACTCGGTCGCGGCGATCACCGTGCCCACCATGTCGGCGACACTGTACTCCTCGATCGCGAGCGCGAGCTGGCCGGCCTCGATCTTGGAGAGGTCGAGCACGTCGTTGATCAGGCCGAGGAGATGACGGCCGTTGCTCTGCACGCGCTCCAGCACGCCCTGCGCCTTTTCGGGCACGTCGCCGTAGAGGCCGTCGGCCATCATCTCGGTGTAGCCGATGATGGCGTTCAAGGGCGTGCGCAGCTCGTGGCTCATGTTGGCCAGGAACTGCGACTTGTGCTGGCTCGCGACCTCGAGCTGCCGGCCCTTCTCCTGGATCTCGGTGAAGAGCCGCACGTTCTCGATGGCGATGACGGCCTGGGCGGCGAAGGTTTCCAGGAGCTCGATCTGGCGCGGCGTGAAGCTGCCGGGCACGGGCGTGCGCAGCAGCACGCAGCCGACGGCGCCGCCCTCGGCACGCATCATCGGCGCAGCCAGGAAGGCGCGGATGCCGTTTTCCGCGGCCAGCCTCTGGGCGGTGGCGAATTCCGCCGGATCGAGCGCGGCCACGTCGGGAATGTGGATGGTCCGGCCGTCGATCGTGGCGCGTCCATTGATCGAGCTGCGATCGAGCGGGTTGCGCCGGCCGATCCGGCCCTTGAGCGAACCTTCATGAGCCACCAGCACCATCTCCTGCCCGTCGCGCAGGATGATCACCGCGTCGTCGGCGCCGCAGAACCGCCGCGCCGCGGCCACCACGGCATCCAGAACCGGCTGCACGTCGGTCGGCGATTGCGAGATCACGCGCAGCACCTCGGCGGTCGCGGTCTGCTGTTCCAGGGCCTCGCGCTGCTCGGTCAAGAGGCGCGCGTTCTCCATGGCGATGACGGCCTGCGCGGCGAAGCCCTGCAGCAGGGCGATCTGCTTGTCGGTGAACGGCCGGACCTCCTGACGATAGAGGCCGATCATGCCGAGCAGAGCGCCATCCTTGCGCAGCGACATGACGAGCAGGCTGCGCGCACCGCCGAGGTCGACCAGGGCCCGCCGATTGGGCTCGCCGGCCTTGTAGGCCGCGCCGTCCGCCGCGTCGATCGTGTGGACATAGGGAGCGCCGGCGATGAGTTGGGCCGGCGACGATCCCGGTCCGTAGTCGGCCGGATGGGCGTTGCGGTATTCAGCGAAGGCCTCCGGCACCCCACGGGTGGTGGTGGTGTGGAAACGCTTGCCGTCGTAGGTGTTGAACAGGCCGAAAGCCGCGTCGCAGAGCAACATGGCCTTGCCGAGAATGGCGTCGAACACCGGAGCGACGTCGCCCGGCGATGAGTTGATGACCCCTAGGATCTCGGCGGTCGCCGTCTGCTGATCGAGCGATTCGCGCAATTCGGTGAACAGGCGCACGTTCTCGATGGCGATCACGGCTTGCGCGGCGAAAGTCTCCAGGAGCTCGATCTGGCGAGGGGTAAAAGCACCGGGCATCGGCTTGCGGAGCAGCACGCAGCCGACCGCCATCCCTTCGCGCAGCATGGGGGCGGCGAGCAAGGCACGGACGTTCGTCCTTCGCGTGAGCTCCAGCGTCAGTGCGTCTTCCACCGGATCGAGATCCGCGACATCCGGCACGTGGATCGTGCATCCGTCGATCGTGGCCCGGCCGGTGGTCGAACTTCTGTCGAGCGGAAAGCGATTGCCGACGAGCGCGGGCAGACTGCCCTGGTGGGTGGCCAGCAACTGCTCCGTTCCCTCGCGCAGGACGATCATGGCATCGTCGGCACCGCAGAAACGGCGAGCGGCGCGGACCACAACGTCGAGCACCGGTCGCACGTCGGTGGGTGACTGAGAGATGACGCGCAAAATCTCGGCCGTCGCCGTCTGCTGCTCCAGCGACTCGCGCAGGTCGGTGAACAGCTGCACATTCTGAAACGCGATCACGGCCTGATCGGCGAACGTCTGGAGAAGCCGGATCTCGCGTTCCGAAAAGGCGCCCGGTGCCGCGCGGCTCAGCGAGAACAGGCCGATCGGCCGGCCTTCGCTCAACATGGGCACGGCGACGTTCGCCCGCCATCCGCGTTGTCGTGCCATCTCGCGGATGGCGGCCGGAACGTCCTCGTTCTCGACATCGCCGATCTGCCTGACGGCGCGATCCCGAATGGCGTCGCCCACGAACGACAGCTCTTCCGGCGGCAGGTCGTCGAATTGGCGGCGCAACGTCTCGTTCGCTCCCGGGAGACCACCGCGGATGGAGCCCACGTGCAGATGCCGTCCGTCATAGCGCCAGACGACGATGCTCCAGCCGTTCAGCAGCCGCATCGCACTCTCCGCGATCGCGTCGAACACCGGCTGGACGTCGGTCGGCGAGCTCGAGATGACCTGGAGAATTCCCGCTGTCGCCGTCTGCTGCTCCAGTGTTTCGCTGAGCTCGCGGGTGCGGTCCTCGACGCGCTGCTCGAGCGTCGCATAGGACTCTTCCAGCGCCTCGGCCGAACGGTTGAACTGGTCGGCCAGCGCCTCCAGCTCGTCGCCCGTCCTGATGCTGAGACGATGGCCGAGCTCGCCGCCGCCGATGCGTTGGGCGCCCGACTGCAGCGCCCGGATGGGCACCACCATGCGCCGCGCCAGCAGGGCGGCGGCGAGGCCGGCGATCAGGAGGCCGAGCACCAGCAGGGCGAGCGCGCGCAGGCCGGCCGCGATCACCGGTTCGCGCGCTTCGGAAAGCGGCAGCTCGACGAACACCAGCCAGTCCAGCGCCGGTATCGAGGCATGCGCCGACAGCACCGGCACGCCGGCGCGGTTCGTGGCATCGGCCGGCGCGGCGTCGCTGGATGTCGGCGCGAGCGCCGCCGCCACCTGCGCGAGCCTGCTCATGTCGGTGCCGCGCAGGACCAGCGAGATGTCGGGATGGGCCACCAGCCGGCCGAGACGGTCGACCACATAGGCGTAGCCGTCGTGGCCGATCTTGATCTGCGAGACGACGTCCCAGATCAGCTTGAGATTCACGTCGGCGATCGTGACGCCGCTCTTGCCGCCGTGAGCCACGGCCATGGTGAGATAGGGCTCGCTTTCCTTGCGAAAGTAGACCGGACCGAAATAGACCTTGTTCGCCATGGCCTCGACGAAAGCGGGGTCCTGCGAGCGATCGGTGCCGGCGCCGACCACGTCTATGGAAACCCGCGATACGCGCAGTTGCTCGCGCCCCTGGCGATCGAGCTGCACCAGCTCGGTGATGGCGGGCACCTGGCGCAGCAGGCGCACATAGTCGAAGCGGCGCTGGTCGACCGGCAGCGAGGCCCATTGCGGATGCGCCACCCAGCCGATCTGTCCCTCGATGCCGCGCACGAACGCTTCGATCTGATGCGCCGCCGACTCGGCCTTCTCGCGCTGCACCTCGATCGAGGCGCGCCGATTGTCCTGGTAGACGAAGTAGAGGTCGAGCGCGGCGTTGATCACCAGGACGCCGGTCACGAGACCGACGAACAGCGTCATGTACTTGAGGAACAGGCCGCGCTTCACTCGATCACCCGGTCGGCGCGGGCAAGCAAGGCCGGCGGCACGGAAAGACCGAGCACCTTGGCCGTCTTCAAATTTATCACCAGATCGAACGTCGTCGGCTCCTGAACCGGCAGATCGGCCGGTTTAGCGCCTTTGAGCATCTTGTCGACGAAAACGGCAACCGTCCGGTACAGCGCCGGCTGGTTGGCACTGTAAGAAAGCAAGCCGCCGGCGTTGGCAAACGGTATGTGGGGCGAAGCAGCGGGCAAGCGGTATTTCAACGCGAGATCGGCCGGCGCTTTCGCGCCGAGGCTCGGCTGGACGACAATCGCGTCGACCGGCACCCTGAGCAATCCCGCAAACGCCGCCTCCAGCTCCGCGGCGCCGTGGGCGAAGGCGGGATGGATCTCGACTCCAAGGGCATTGCCGGCGGCCTGGATCTTGGCCAGGAACGGCTTCGAAAACGGATCGTTGGCATTGCACATCGCGCCGATGCGTTTCGCGGCGGGGAGAAGCTCCCGCAGGATCTCCACGTTCTTCGCTGCCACATCGGCCGTCGCGCCCGACATTCCGGTGAGGTTGCCGCCCGGGTGGGCGAGGCTCGCAACGAGGCCGGTGCCGACCGGATCGCCGGTCTCCATCGCGATGGGAATGTCCTGGGTCGTCTCCTTGGCCGCCTCGGCCGTCGGCGTCTGGTAGCAGACGATGACCTTCACCTTCAGTCGAACAAGCTCCGCGGCGCTCGCCTTCAGTCGCGCCGGATCGGTGCTCCCCGGCGAACGGATCTCCAGCACGATGTTCTTGCCTTCGACGTAGCCAAGCCCGCGCAGCCCCTCGCGGAACTCCTTCAGAAACAGCGTCGGGTCGGGAATGCCGGCGACCAGCACGCCCACGATCGGGGCTGCCGATTGCGCCCGGGAGCCGAGCGGCCATGCCGCCGCAGGGACCGAGAAGGCGATGAATGCCCGCCGCCTCATTCGGCTGACTGCTTGTGCGCCGACCGGGGGCGGAACATGGCCGTCGACATCCGACACGGAGTGCACCAGGACACAGGCACGCCGGGTCGTGCGCCGGAGGCCGCGATCGCCTTCCCATCCGCTTTTCGCCACGACGGGCTTTTGTCGCCCACGTCGAGCTTCACGCCGTCTGTCATCCCCCGTCCCCGGACGTCGAAGCAGTCTACAGCCCATCCGGGCGACATGCACCGCCCCCTTGTGCGCGAGCCCTTCAGCCCACCGCGCCCGCCGCCCGAAGCCCACCGATCTCGGCGGCGCTGTAGCCAAGCTCGGCCAGGATCTCGTCGGTGTGCTGGCCGTGCGCCGGCGCTGGCCCGGGCACGTTGGGAGCTGGTGCGAAGGAAAGCCGGATGGGTGCGGAGAGGGTGCGCGGCATCTCGGCCACCGCACTCTTCACGATCGCACCATTGGCGACCGCCTGCTCGTCGTCGGGCACGTCGCGCAGTACGCCCAGCAGGCCGAACGTGATCTCATGCCGGCGCAGTCGCGCTCGCCATTCGGGCCAGGGCAAGGCGGCGAACACCGGGTCGAGGATCGCCGCCAGCTCGGAAGCGTGGGCGCGCCGCAGCTCCGTCGTCTGGAAGCGCGGATCGTCGAGCAGATCCTCCCGCTCCATCGCCGCGCAGAGCTCGGGCCAGAGCTTTTCCTCGCGCACGATGGTGAGCTGGATCCAGCGGCCATCCGCCGTCCGGTACTGATTGGCGAGTGCGCTCCGGGGTTTGGTGCGCGGCGGGCGCGGTGCCACGAAGGCGCCAAGCAAGGCCCCCTGCGCCAGCATGGCGTTGGACCAAAGGCCGCCGGCATGCAACGAGCTCGAGACTTCGCTGCCTTCGCCGGTGCGCTCGCGGTGGAGCAGCGCCATGGCGATGGCGGAGAAGAGGTTCATCCCCGCCATCTGGTCGCCCTGCGCGGGCAGTGAGAAGGCGGGCGGCCCGCCCTCGTAAGTCAGCGCATCGAGCAGGCCGGAACGGGCGAAGAAGGCCGTCGAATCGAAACCCGGCTGCTCGGCATCGGGCCCTTGCTCGCCATAGCCCGTCATGGACGCGTAGATCAGGCGCGGATTGAGCGCCGCCACGTCGGCATAGCGCATCCGGAGGCGCTCGCGCACCTTGAGTGGAAAGTTCACCACCATCACGTCGGCGGTCTTCACCAGCCGGTCGAAGGCAGCGCGGCCGTCGGCATGCTTGAGGTCGAGCACGATCGCGCGCTTGTTGCGGTTGACGAGGTGCCAGCAGAAATTCACCGGATGCTGCGGGATCGAATGGGCCTGGCCGAGCTTGCGTTGCGGATCGCCGTCCCCCGGCGGCTCGATCTTGATCACCTCCGCCCCGTAGTCGCCCATCACCGTGGTGGCGACCGGGCCGGCGATGAAGCTTGCCAGATCGAGCACGCGAAGTCCTGTCAGCGGCAATTGCCCGCCCATTGATGTTTCCCTCCTGAACCCGTACAGGCGAGCCTACCCTATGGCACAAAACCGGCGAAATCTCGGGATCGCGGCGGGGTTGATCGCGCTGCTGGCTCTCGGTGCGGCGACATTGCCGTCGACGGGCTGGGCCTGTGGATTGGCGATCCTGCTGGGGCTGGCGGGCGTTGTTCTGCTGCGCGGCAATGGCTGGCGCAGCGGCGCGCTCCTGATCGCCGCCGTGGCGGTGGCGGTCGGCTTGCTCGACGTCTTTGCCGGCCTCGTCGCGCCGCAGGCGCATGGCGTCGGGCTCGTGACCACCTTCGACCCCGAGGGATGGAAGCTGCCCGATCCGGATCTCGGCTACCGACCCAAGCCCGGGACCAAGGTCGTCGCCAGCTCGACCTACGGTTCGCAGACAGTATTCAATGTCACCTACACCATCACCGCCGAGGGTACGCGTGCCACCCCGCCCGCGCCGCCGGGAGCCGACACTTATGTCTTCGTGGGTGATTCCTTCATGTTCGGCCAGGGGCTCGCCGACGATCAGACCCTGCCGGCGCAGTTCGCCAAGGCCGACGACTTCAAGATCCGGACCGTCAATGCCTCGGCGCCGGGCTATGCACCCAACCAGTTCGTTCGCCTGCTGGAGACGGGCCGGCTCGACTGGCTGCGGGGGCAACCGGTCAAGGCGCTGGTGACGTGGATCATTCCGCCTCACCTTGCCCGTGTCACCGGAGACGAACCCTGGCTCGGCCCGTCGCCGCGCTATGTGCTGGAGAATGGCGTGCCGCGCTTCACCGGCTCGTTCGATCACTATCGCTGGACGCATCCGCTCGCCGGTCTGCAGCACTTCGCCGAGGATCGGTTTGCCTTCATTGCCGCGATCGGCATGCGCCAGCGCCAGGAGCGGCAGGCGCGGCTCTTCACGGCGCTGATGGTGCGCCTGCAGGAGCTTGCGCGGCAGAAGTTCGACGCACCGCTGATGGTGATCTACTCCTGGCCCGACGAGCAGACGCCCCCCGGCTTCGACGACAACGAGGCCGCCCAGCCGATGCTGGTCGCGATCCTGAAAGGCCTGCGCGAGCGCGGCCTCCCGCTGATGGCGGTCAATCCGCTGACGAGCGGCTTGCCGCGGGAGAAGATCGCGATTGCGCATGACGGCCATCCCACTGCCTTCGCTGACGGGCTGACGGCAGGCGAACTGAAGAAGCGACTGCTCGGGCCGTGAGCCGAAATCTGTCTCTTGTGCCGATGCGGCAGCTCGAACGCCCGAAGCCGAGCGTCGTGATCGAACGTCGGGCCGGTGATGTGCTGATCGTGTCGGCCGGCCGCGAGTTGGCCGGCGACTGCCCGCTCATCATCGATCGCCTGCAGCAAGCCGCCGAGCGGCGGCCCGCCGTCACCTTTCTCGCGGAGCGGCGCGGAGCGCGACGGCACTGGCAGCACCTCACCTATGCGGAGGCCTGGGCCAGGACCGGCGCGATTGCTTCCTGGCTGATTGCCGAGGGCTACGGGCCGGACAGCCCGCCGGCGGCGATCCTGTCGGAGAACGGCCTCGAACACGCGCTTTTCCTGTTCGGCGCCCAGCGGGCGGGCCTGCCGACGGCGTCGCTCTCGCCCACCTATTCGCTGTCGGACGACGTCACGCGCTTCGATCATGCGATGGACGTCGTCCAGCCGGCACTGGTGTTCGCGCAGGACTCGCAGGCCTATGGTCCGGCGCTCGATCGAGCCGCCGCAGGCGGCGCGCGGGTCATTACGGTGGACGGCAAAAGGGGGTTTGCCTTCGGTGCCCTCGCCAATTGCTCGATCGACTCCGCCGTCGCCGAGCGGCGCCTGCACATCACGAAAGACACGCCGGCCAAGATCATGTTCACCTCGGGCTCGGCCGGCCGACCGAAGGCCGTGCTGAACACACACGGCAATCTCGCCGCAGCGGTAGAGATGATCCGCGCCGTGAGCGAGCCGGTGGACGAGCGCCACGTTGCCGTGATGCTCGATTGGCTGCCGTGGCATCACACGGCGGGCGGCAACACGAGCCTGAACGGCATCGTGCGTGTTGCCGGCTCGCTCTATGTCGACGGCGGGCGACCGACGGCCGGCCGCTTCGACGAGACGATCGAGAACCTGCGCGAACTTTCGCCATCCTACTTCGGCTCGGTGCCGGCGGCGTTTCAGCCGTTGATCGAGGCGCTTGAATGCGACGAGGATCTCCGCCGCAAGTTCTTCAAGAACCTGCGGGCTCTGGGCTATGGCGGCGCGCTGCTGCCGCAGGAGAACTTCGATCGCCTCCAGGCGTTCGCGGCGGCGCAACTGGGGGAACGCCTGCCGTTCGGCGCGGGCTGGGGCATGACCGAGACGACGGGTACCGGCCTGATCGTCTACTGGAACGTCGACCGCGCTGGCCTGCTCGGCCTGCCGTTGCCGGGCCTGCACGCGAAGCTGGTGCCGGCCGACGACCGCTATGAGCTTCGGGTGAAAGGCCCGAACGTGGCGCCGGGCTACTACCGCGATGCCGAGGCCACGCGCGACGCCTTCGACGAGGACGGTTTCCTCAGGACCGGCGATGCGGCGCGCTGGGTGGATCCGGCGAACCCGCAGGCGGGGCTTGCCTTCGCCGGCCGGCTCGCGGAGGAATTCAAGCTCGCGTCTGGAACCTGGGTGCGCGCCACCACCCTGCGCGCCGAACTGATCGATGCGCTGCAACCCTATGTGCGCGAACTCGTGATCGCCGCGCCCGACAGGCAATGGCTCGGCGCGCTCGTCTGGCTCGATCCTGCGGCGCTCAGCGACGCCGATTGGCGCAGCAAGCTGTCGGCCAAGCTCGGCGCTTACAACGGGCGTGCACGCGGCTCCAGCGGCCGCATCCTTCGGCTGCTTCCGTTGGCCTCGCCGCCTTCGATCGCCGCCGGAGAAGTCACCGAGAAGGGCACGATCAACGCGCGCCGTGTCCTCGATCGCCGCGCGGCCGAGATCGCGCGGCTTTATGCCGAGCCCGTCGATCCCGAAGTGATCCTGCCGGCCGGCGGATGAGCCCGTTCGCGATCGACCATGTCTAGACGAAGCTCGGTCGCGCCCGCAGCGTATCGCGGTCGAAGCCCGCGACTTTTCTGTATCGATCCAGGATCGCCTGCAGTTCTGCGGTCGAGATCACGTCCTCGATGCGCTCGAAAGGGCGGCCGCCGGAGCGCTGCCACACCTCGCGCAGGATCGAATCGGGCGGGTTGGTGCGATTGGTCAGGACGACCTGGGCAGTCGCGGGACCGCGCACGGCCTCGTACTGCGCGAGCGCCTCGGGCGTGGCGCCGAGCTTCTTGATCTGCCCGGTGAGACAGCGTGCATCGATGATGGCCTGGCTGGCGCCGTTGGAGCCGCGCGGATACATCGGATGGGCGGCATCGCCCAGCAGTGTGATGCGTCCCAGGCTCCATCGCGCCAGCGGATCGCGATCGACCATGGGATATTCCAGGATCTCCTCGGTGCTCTCGATCATGCCGGTGACGTCGAGCCAGTCGAAGGTGAGGCCGGCGAAGGCCGGCATGATGTCGGACAGCCTGCCGCGGCCGGTCCAGTCCTGGCGCACCGCCTCGGGCCGCTCGAGTTCGGCTACCCAGTTGATGAGCGGTTTGCCATCGGTCTCGGGCGTGCCGGGGCGGATCGGGTAGATCACGGTCTTGCCGACCGTCAGCCAGCCTGACGAGACCATGATGTCGCCGCCGAGGAAGGCGGGCCAGGGGGTGGCGCCGCGCCACATATTGACGCCGGAATATTTGGGCGGCCCTTCGTCCGGATAGAGCTGGCTGCGCACGGCGGAGTGGATGCCGTCGGCGCCGACGGCGAGCCTGCCGCGATGCACGGCACCATTGTCGCAATGGAGGGTGACGGCGTTCGGCTCCTGCTCGATGCGGAGGCAGCGATGGCCGAGCTGCACGGCATCCTCGCCCAGCCGCGCCCGCACGGCCGCGAGCAACACGTCGTGCAGATCGGCGCGATGGATCGAGAGCTGCGCCCAGTCATAGCCGGCAAAGCGGCCACGCGGCTCCTTATGGATGAACTGGCCATAACGGCTGTAGTAGCGAAGCTCGCGCGTCTCGATAGCGTGCGCGGCGAGCTTGTCGGCCAGTCCCAGCTCCGAAAGCTCACGCATGGCATGCGGCAGGAGATTGATGCCGACGCCGAGCGGCAGCACTTGCGGGGCCGCCTCGAAGACGCGGCAGGCGATGCCGGCCTGGTCGAGACTGAGCGCCAGCACGAGCCCGCCGATCCCGCCGCCGACGATCAGGACATCGGAAGAAGAGTTGCTCACTCGGCCTTGATTCCACGCTTGGCGATGACGTCGGCCCACCGCTCGCGGTCGCGCTGCACGATCACGGCGAGCTCCACCGATGTCGAGGTGGCAGGAGTGAGACCCTGCTTGCCGAACGCCTCGCGTGCCTCATCCGAGTCGAGGATGCCGACGAGTTCCTTGTCGAGCCGCGCCACGATCTCCTCCGGAGTGTCCTTGGGCGCGAACAGGCCGTACCACATGTCGACATCCGCATCCTTCAGCCCCTGCTCGATCAGGGTCGGCACCTCGGGCAGAAGCGGATGGCGCCGGGGGCTGCCGATGGCGAGCGCCTTCAGCTTGCCGCTCTTGATATAGGTGGCGGCGACATGCACCGGCAGGAACATGTAGGGTATCTGACCACCCAGCAGGTCCTGCACCGCGCCGGCCGACCCCTTGTAGGGAATATGCACCAGTTCGATGCCGGTCTCGGTCTCGACCAACGCCATCGAGAGATGGTGCGGCGTGCCGACGCCAGGGCTGCCGTAGTTGATCTTGCGCGGCGCCGCCTTGGCGGCGGCGATGAAGTCGGCGAGACTGTTCGGTGCCTGGCTGGGATGCGCCACCAGAACCAAAGAGCCCCACGCGGTCAGCCCGATGGGCGCGAAGTCGGCCACCGGATCGTACGGCAGGTTCTTGTAGAGGCTGGGATTCATCACCAGCGTGTTCACCTGCGACATGATCGTGTTGCCGTCGGGCTTGGCGCGCGCCACCGCCTGGCTGCCGATATTGCCCGAGGCGCCGGGCAGGTTCTCGACCACTACCGGCTGGCCGAGCCTCGCCGCCAGCCGCTCGCTCACGAAGCGCGCGATCATGTCGGGCCCGCCTGCCGGCGTGTAAGGCACGATGAGGCGGATCGGCTGGTCCGGCCAGGCCGAGGCAGCGCCGCTTGTCACGAGCGAGCTGGCCAGCAGTGCGGCGCAGGCGGGAAGGAAGAAGCGGCGGCGCATGCAACCATTGAAGCACCGGCAGGGCCAGCGGTCGATACAACTTATGAGTGCTTTACTGTCGATCCATGCGTTCTATAATTGTTCCCGGTAGACGAGCCGGAGAACGGGCATGCAGGCGAAAGTGCGGACGGTAGCATTTCAGGGTGTGGACGTGCTGCCGGTCGATGTCCAGGTGATGATCGCGCCGGGACAACTCGCCTTTACCGTGGTCGGGCTCGCGGACAAGGCGGTCGGCGAGAGCCGGGAGCGGGTGCGGGCGGCGCTGCGCGCCTTGGGGTTGGCCCTGCCGCCGCAACGCATCTCGGTCAATCTCTCGCCGGCCGACCTTGCCAAGGAGGGCAGCCACTACGACCTGCCGATCGCCCTGGGCCTGCTGGTGGCGATGGGTGTGCTGACCAAGGACAGCATCGCCGGCTTCGTCGTCCTGGGCGAGCTCGCGCTCGACGGATCGCTGACGCGCGTCCCGGGCATCCTGCCGGCCGCGATCGCCGCGGCCGCGACCGGACGGGGCGTGATCTGCCCGGCAGCCTGCGGTGGCGAGGCGGCATGGGGCGGGTTCACGCCGGCCAATGATCCCGATCGGCCGCCGGTCGTGGCCGCGCCTTCGCTGCTGGCGCTGATCAATCACCTGCGCGGCCAGCAAACCCTGCCGGCACCGCAGGCACTCGTGTCCGAGGACCGGGTTTCCTACCCCGATCTTGCCGAGATCAAGGGCCAGGAGACCGCAAAGCGCGTGCTCGAAGTGGCGGCCGCAGGCGGCCACAACCTCCTGATGGTCGGCCCGCCCGGCTCCGGCAAGTCGATGCTGGCGGCGCGCCTGCCGGGCCTCCTGCCACCGCTCGAAGCGGAGGAGGCGCTGGAAGCCACGATGGT
>NZ_DATBFE010000011.1:0-8684 GCF_036558665.1 Reyranella sp.
CATCGACTGGCCGATCGCTGCCGTGCCGACGACGGTCGGGCCAGACCGGCCGCCGAAGTATCCCACGACCTACTATACCGACTACATGATCTGGTATCAGAAGCGGAACTACGACGTTCTGAACGAAGCGCAGGCGGCCGATTGACGAGCACCGACACCATCCCCGTCATCGATCTCGGGCCCTGCCTCGCGGGAGAGCCGGGCGCGCTGGAGCACTGCGCCCGCGAGCTGCGCGTCGCCCTCACCGAGGTCGGCTTCTACTTCATCGTCAATCACGGTGTGTCACCGGCCCTGATCCGCGACGCCTTCCGCCAGGCCGCCCGCTTCCATGCCCAGCCGGTCGAGAACAAGATGGAAGTGCGCATCGACCGGCACAATGTCGGCTATCTGCCGATGCGCGGCGACACCCTGCGCACGTCGGTAGTGCAGGCCGTCACCAAGGCCAATCTCAACGAAGCCTTCTTCGTGGCGCGCGACCTCGCCGCGGACCATCCGGACGTCGTGGCCGATCGGCGCTTCCGCAGCGCCAATCGCTGGCCGCGGAACCTGCCGGGCTTCCGCGAAACCGTCGTCGCCTATTGTGAGACGATGGAGCGGCTGGTGCAGAGGCTGATGCCGCTCTATGCCCGCGCCCTCGACCTGCCGCCGACTTACTTCGACACGCCCTTTCATGAGAGCCAGTACAAGCTTCGCATGACGCATTATCCGCCGCAGGAGGTCCCGGCCGACGACGAGTTCGGCATCGCGCCGCACACCGACACGAGCTTCCTCACCCTGCTCGCCCCCAACGACGTGCCCGGACTCTCGATCCGCAGCCGCGACGGCAGGTGGATCGAGGCACCGGCCATTCCCGGTGCCTATGTGGTCAATGGCGGCCAGCTCCTGCTGCGCTGGACCAACGATGCCTTCCTCGCCACGCCGCATCGCGCCATCAACCGGACTGGCGGCGAGCGCTATGCGCTGGCGTTCTTCTGCGACAGCAACATCGACTGGCCGATCGCCGCCGTGCCGACTGCCGTCAGCCCCGACAGGCCGCCGAAATATCCGACCACCTACTACACCGACTACATGATCCACTATCAGCAGCGCACCTACGACCTGCTGAAGGACAATCAGGCGGCCGATTGAACCGTCAATCCATGCTTGTCGAAAGCCTGTGTCATCGCGAACGCAGGAAGGGATCTTTCACCCTGCCGATCGAGGATCGCTCGCTCGAGCACGCGTGCGACTCGGGATGACAATATCGTTTCTTTGGTGAGGGATCGTCACAATTGAGCTCAGCCACGCTCGCGCGCGTCGAGGCGCATGTCTTCCGCGCTCCCATCGAGGAGCCGATCCGCACCTCCTTCGGCACCATGACCGAACGCGTCGCGGTGTTCGTGCACGCCGAGGATTCCGACGGCGCCCGCGGCTGGGGCGAGATCTGGTCCAACTTCCCGACGGCCAGCGCCGAGCATCGCGCACTGCTGTTCGCCGACATCGTCGCGCCGCGCGTACTCGGCAGGTCGCTCGACGATCCGATGGCGCTGTGGGCCGAGATCGATCGCAGCCTGCATGTGCTGCGCCTGCAGAGCGGCGATGCCGGTGCTCTGTCGGCCGCGGCGGCCGGCCTCGACCTTGCGATCCACGATCTGCG
Source organism: Reyranella sp. (assembly GCF_036558665.1). Classification (GTDB taxonomy): domain Bacteria; phylum Pseudomonadota; class Alphaproteobacteria; order Reyranellales; family Reyranellaceae; genus Reyranella. The sequence goes on from NZ_DATBFE010000011.1 coordinate 1,637, forward strand.
CGCGCGCAAGCGCGGCCTGCCGCTGTGGCGCGCCCTGGGCGGCAGCGACGACTCGCCGGTGCCGGTCTACGCCTCCGGCCTCAATCCCGGCCGCGCGGCGCTCGAGACCGTCGAGCGGGCGCGCGCATCAGGTTATCGCGCCTTCAAGATCAAGGTCGGGTTCGGCGAGGAGACCGACCTCGGCTCGCTGCGCCCGGTGGCGAGCAAGCTCGGAGACGACGAGCGGCTGATGGTCGATGCCAACCAGGGTTGGGATCTCGCGGCGGCCTGCCGCATGGCGCCCCGGCTCGCGGAGTTCGGTCTGGGCTGGATCGAGGAGCCCCTGCCCGCCGACCGGCCTTGGGCGGAATGGGTCCAGGTCGCAGCGGCCGCGCCGGCGCCGCTGGCCGGCGGCGAGAATATTCGCGGGGCCGGCCTCTTCCAGCAGGCCATCGACTCGGGCCTGCTCGGCATCCTTCAGCCCGATGCCGCCAAATGGGGAGGCCATTCCGGCTGCCTGCCGGTCGCGAAGGCGGCGCTCGCCGCCGGTCGCACCTACTGCCCGCACTTCCTGGGCGGCGGCATCGGACTGATGCATTCGCTCCATCTGCTGGCGGCGGTGCGCGGGCCGGGCCTGCTCGAGGTCGATGCCAATCCCAATCCCCTGCGCGAGGGCGTGCTGGGTGGTCTCCTCGATGTGACCGAGGGCTGCGTCTCCCTTCCCGGCGGGCAGGGACTCGGTCTAGAACCGGACCTGAAGCCGCTCGCCAATTTCAGAAGCCTTCACATCGAGCGGCGCGCGTAACAGAGGGAAGCGCCATGCTGGGCTTGATGCAAGACCGTCCGCTGCTGATTTCGCAGATCATCGACTTCGCCGCCGCGTCCTATCCGGACGTCGAGATCGTGACCCGGACCGTCGAAGGACCGATCCATCGCTACGGCTACAGGCAGGCGCGCAGACGCGCCAAGCAGGTGGCCGAGGCTCTGCAGACGCTGGGCGTCAAGCTCGGCGACCGCGTCGGTACCATCGCCTGGAACACCCATCGCCACTTCGAGCTCTATTTCGGCATCTCCGGCTTGGGCGCGGTGCTGCACACGATCAATCCGCGCCTCGCCCCCGACCACGTGGCCTATATCGCCAACCACGCCGAGGACAAGGTGATCTTCGTCGACCTCAACCTCCTGCCGGTGGTCGAGAACGTCCACGACAAGCTCGAGACCGTGAAGCACGTCGTCGTCATGACCGACCGTGCCCACATGCCCGCGTCGAGCAAGATCCCCGGCCTCCTCTGCTACGAGGAGCTGATCGGCGACAAGCCCGGCACGATCGAATGGCCGCAGTTCGACGAGAAGACGGCCTCGTCGCTGTGCTACACCTCGGGCACGACCGGCAACCCGAAGGGCGTGCTCTATTCGCACCGCTCGACCATGATCCATTCGATGATGATGGCGTCGGGGCCGGTGCTGGCGCTCGATCCGGACACGACGATCCTGCCCGTGGTGCCGATGTTCCACGCCAACGCCTGGGGTCTCATCTACGCCGGCCCCATGTCCGGCGCCAAGTTCGTCCTCCCGGGCTTCAAGCTCGACGGCGCCAGCGTCTACGAGCTGCTCGACAAGGAGCAAGTGACGATGAGCGCCGGCGTGCCGACCGTCTGGCTCGCCCTGCTCGACTACTGCGCCCAGAACAAGCTCAAGATGTCGTCGGTCAAGCGCACCCTGATCGGCGGCTCGGCGGTGCCCGTCTCCATGATCGAGCGCTTCTGGAGGGAGCATCAGGTCGAGGTCGCACAGGGCTGGGGCATGACCGAGATGAGCCCGCTCGGCACACTCACCCGCTTCAACAGGGGCGAGCGCAACCTGCCCGACGCCGAGCGCTTCGCCATCACCGCCAAGGCCGGCCGGCCGGTGTTCGGCTGCGAGATGAAGATCATCGACGATGCCGGCAACGACCTGCCGCAGGACGGCAGTGTCTCGGGCAACCTCGTGGTCCGCGGGCCGTGGATCGTGAACGGCTACATGAAGGGCGAGGGCAAGAGCCAGTTCCTGAAGGACGACTGGTTCATGACCGGCGACGTCTGCAAGATCGAAGGCGACGGCTCGGTGGTCATCACCGACCGCTCCAAGGACGTGATCAAGTCGGGCGGCGAGTGGATCAGCTCGATCGATCTCGAGAACGCCGCCATGAGCTGTCCCGGCGTCGCCGAGGCGGCCGTGATCGGCGTCCATCATCCCAAGTGGGACGAGCGGCCGCTGCTGGTCGTGGTCAAGCGGCCCGAGGCCAACGTCACCAGGGACGATCTGCTGAAGTTCCTGGACGGCAAGATCGCCAAGTGGTGGATGCCCGACGACGTGCAATTCATCGACGCCCTGCCGCACGGCGCCACCGGCAAGATCCTGAAGACCGCCCTGCGCAAGCAGTTCGAGGGCTACAAGCTGCCGACGGCGTGACTCTCGCGAGCTTCAGTGCTCGGCGACGTGCGTGATCATGTCCTCGACCATGCGGCGCACGTGCTCGTCGTCGGCGCCGTAGAAGACCTGCTTGCCGTGACGTTCGGCGCGCACCAGCCGCGCCCCCTTGAGCAGCCGCAGGTGGTGGCTGACCAGCGATACCGAGAGCCCCAGCCGCCCGGCGATCTCCGACACGGCAAGCGGCGTGCGCAGGCAGGCGACGACGATGCGCAGGCGGCTGGCATCGCCCAGCAGCCGGAACAGATCCGCCAGCGCCACCGCATGGTCGTCGGACAGAACGCTCTTCCTGGCTTTTGACATTTGAATGTTTGTTCAGATGTCACGGCACCGAAGTCAAGGCGGCGGCGCGAAACCGGCAGCGCAGCCCCTCATGTCCCTCGCCCCCGCAGGGGCAGAGGCCAGGAGAGGGGGAATGAAAGAGCACGCGGTGTTTGTCGCCCCTCTCCCTCCTCTCCCCCCTGCCGGGGCGAAGAGCATGAAGAAGAGCAGCGGCTCTCATCGGAATGCGCCTCCTGCCATGTTCCACCGGGTCGCGATCCCCTCTAGACTTCCGCCATGACCATCGCCATCGAGCCCATCGACCCGGTCGGCCGGGCCTTCTTCGCGGGCGTCCTGTCCGGCATCGACCTCAGGCGGCCGCCGACCGCGGCCGAGGCCGCCGCCGTGCACGACGGCATGGACGAGTTCGGCGTGCTGGTGTTCCACGACCAGGACATCGACGACGCCCAACAGCTCGCCTTCAGCCGCGCGCTGGGCCCGCTCGAGACGGCCACCGGCGACATCGCCGCGCCGCACGAGCGGCGCGTCAGCATGGACCTCAACGACATCTCCAATCTCGACCGCAACAACAAGGTGGTGGCGCGCGACGACCGCCGCCGCCTGTTCGGCCTCGGCAACCAGCTCTGGCACTCCGACAGCTCGTTCAAGGACGTGCCGGCCAAGTATTCGATCCTGTCGGCGCGCGCCATCCCGCCGGCCGGTGGCAACACCGAGTTCGCCGACATGCGCGCGGCCTACGACGCGCTCGACGAGGCCACGAAACGTGAGGTGCACGATCTCGTCTGCGCGCACAGCCAGATCTTTTCCCGCGGCGTCCTGGGCTTCACCGACTTCACCGACGAGGAGCGCGCGAAGTGGGCGCCGGTGCGCCAGCGCCTGGTGCGGCGCCATCCGCGGACGGGCCGGCTGTCGCTCTATCTGTCGAGCCATGCCGGCGGCATCGAGGGCTGGCCGGTGCCCGAGGCGCGCGCCTTCCTGCGCGACCTCACCGAGCACGCCACGCAGCGCCAGTTCGTCTACGCCCATGTCTGGCGGCCGCACGACCTCGTCATGTGGGACAACCGCGTCACCATGCACCGCGCCCGCCGCTACGACCACACCGAGGTGCGCGACCTGCGCCGCACCACGCTCACCAACGAAGTGTCGAGCCTGGAGCAGGCGCCTTAGCGCGCAGGCACCGGAGTCGAGGTCCGCGCCTTCAGGCGGTACGCGGCTTCATTTGACACCGAGGTATTTGAGGGCCTCTTTCGCGTCCTCGTCGCCCTTCTCGGCCGCCTTCCTGAGCCAGCGAATGGCTTCATGACGATCCTTGCGGACGCCGAGGCCCTGAAGATAGACGATGCCGATGTTGCGTTGCGCAACCTCGTTTCCCTGATCCGCCGCCTTGCGCAACCAGCGCATGGCTTCGGTGTAGTTCCGCTGCACACCCCATCCCGACAGATAGAAGAAGCCGACGTCATTCTGCGCCTCGTCGCTCCCCTGTTCCGCCGCCTTCATGTACCAGGCAAACGCCTCGGCATAGTCCGGGTGAATCCCCTGGCCTTGCGAGTAGAGATCGCCAAGCGCGATTTGCGACTTGATGTCTCCTTGCCCGGCAGCAATGCGATGCCAGCGCACGGCCGCCGCATAGTCCTGTTTCTTGTAGGCATCGTCCGCCTTGTTACGTGCCTCTTCGGCGCTTGTTGCGCTGGGCGGCGACGCCTCCGTTGCCTGTCCCCGTTCCTGCTGGGCAACCGCCAGGCCCGACGACAGGCAAATCGCCGCGACGCTGAGCATCGCGACGGTCGCACACGATCGAAAAGAACGTTCGCTCATTGCCCCGAAAGCGGGACCGCTCCCCCAATCTGTCCACGGCTCGTCCGTGCTCGTTGGCGCGCTGTACCACCAAACCCTACGCCAATCCGCTATCGATAGCACAGCCATTCCCACCTGACATGTGCATCGCGCGATGGCGGAACCGTTCGGATCGAAGATCGGCTCGATGGCCGTGACCGACCACACAACCGTCTATGACACCGCGCGCCCGGCCATGATATCGTTCGTTCAACCGCGTTTTCGAAAGTCACACCTCAGATCCGACAGGGGCGTGAGATGCGCGCACAATCCCTATTTTCATACGTGGTGTTTGCCGCGTTTTCGGTACTGACGGGTCCGGCCGAAACGGCCGCCCGGGAAACCGACATTTCCGGAGTAACTGCCGATGTCGCGTTCCTGCGCCAATACGACGGGGTGCTTCATCTCGGCGTCGTCCTCCACAATGCCAACGCCAAGGAAGCCGCGGGACACGGCGCAATCGACTATGGCGATATCGTCATCGTCGATGCCCAGGCGAACAGGAAGCATTTTCCGCTCAAGGACGCGAATGGCCATTTCCTGGCCGGCCCGATCTCGGACTGGAACGGCGGCGGACGCTGGTTTCCAAAGCTGCTGGCAAAATCCGATACGCTGGTCTGGGTCCTGTTCGAGGCCGTGAGGAGTGGCGCGACCGTAAGCGTCGAGGGTCCGGTCTTTCATTCGTTCGGCAAGCTCGCCGCAACGGACGGGCCGCCGCAGGGCGGACTCGAGGTTGCCAGCAGCGTGCCGCCGCTGCGCGCGAGTGTCGTCTCCGCCGATCGCAGCGACGGGCAGCTCAAGGTGCAGCTCAGGATCGTCAATCCGGAGAAAACGCGGATCGGCTCGCACACGGTCTTCTATCGCGACGTCTACGCGCTCGATCCGCAGGGGAAGCGCAGTTATCCCCTGCTCAAGGACAGCCAGGGACTCTTCATGGCGGCACCGATGGGGGACAAGAACGAAGGCGGCCGCTGGTTTCTTTCCAGGCTGGAGCCGAACGGCCAGGCGCTGGTCGATCTGACCTTCCAGGCGCCGCCGGACAAGGTTCGCACCGTCGATGTCGTGCTCCCCTGGTTCGGCCCGTTTGAGGCGGTGGCGATCAGCGGCGAAGGCGGTGCGAAGGATTCCGGTGTCGCGGTCGCCGGCCGCTCGACCGAACTCGAGCGCGCGCTGAAGGAACTGAAGGCAGAGGTCACCCCGGAGCAGGTGAAAGTGAATCTTTCTGCCGACCTGCTGTTCGATTTCGACAAGGCCGACATCAAGCCCGCTGCCGAGCCCGAATTGGCGAAGGTCGCGACCGTGCTCAAATCCTATCCCAGGGCTCAAGTGCTGATCGAAGGCCATACCGACGGAAAGGGCAGCGACAGCTACAACCAGACGCTTTCGGAAAAGCGTGCCGACACGGTAGCGCGATGGCTCGCGGCGCACGCCAACCTCGACGGTGCGAATCTCAAGACGCGCGGCTGGGGCAAGGCGAAACCCATCGCGCCGAACAGCAAGCCTGACGGCTCGGACGATCCCGACGGCCGCGCCAGGAATCGCCGCGTCGAGATCACGGTAACGAAGTCCTGACGATGCGGCTGGCTGCGGCAAGGCGGGCCTGATGCGCGCTCATCGCTTGCGTCGTCGAAAGGGCTTGGCAGTACCCGTGGCCGGCATTCTTTTGCTCACCATGGCCGGCAGCGCGCTCCTGCACTCGGCGATGGGATCGAACGACGGAGGCGGCGCCGATCAGCCGACCTTCGTCGCCTATTTCCTGACATTCGAGGCGACGGCTACGGGGGACAGTCAATTCCAGCCCGCCAATGCGCCCGAGCAGTTCAGCCGCCTCGATGCCCGTTTGAAGGGCACCGCCATCACCCGCTACCGGACAGTGGCGGGACGGCTCGTCTACCACGACACGCGATACCTGACGCTCGAGGTGAAGGACGATCTGGAAACCTACACCATTACCCATTACCGGGACGGCATATGCGCTCACCATCAGTCCACCCGGGTTGCGGATGCGGGCTCGTATGTCGGCGCCTATGTGCAGGTGGCGCCGACCAGAAGCGTGGAACTGGCGCTGCTGCACAATCCGCCGGAGCGACGCGACGATGGATGGGTTCTCCGCTACCCGTTCAGCGGTCTGGCGGCGATGCGTTTCGACGAGACCTTCGTGTCCGAGTTGTTGCAGCGAACAACGAGCCTGGCCAGTTGTGCCGTGCAAATTTCCAGGTCCCGGCCCAATCACAGCGTGCTCACGTATCTGGCGCGTCGTCCGGAAATCCGCGAGATGCGTTCCGACTCGGCGGACGGCTCGTCCTTTTCGCTGACGGCGGATTGGCGCGATCGCTTCGGCGTTGGTTCCAGCCACGTCCACTGGAGGGCTCGCGCATGGCGCCTGGGGGCGTGCGGAAGTCACGCCGCGCCCCTTCAGGACGGCGACGCGATCGTGACGCACGAGGACGTCGACGTCGATGCCGGCGCCACCGACATCACGCCG
>NZ_DATBFE010000012.1:0-80915 GCF_036558665.1 Reyranella sp.
GGAACGCGGGCGGGTCTATCTGACCGGCACGCAAGCCCTGGTGCGGTTGCCCATGATGCAGCGCCAGCGGGACGTCGCCGCCGGCCTCAATACGGGTGGCTACATCACCGGCTATCGCGGCTCACCGCTCGGTGGTTTCGACCAGGCATTGTGGCAGGCCAAGCCCTTCACCGAGAAGAACCACATCGAATTCCGGCCGGCGCTGAACGAGGACCTCGCGGCGACGGCCCTCTGGGGCACCCAGCAGATCCACCTCTATCCCGGCGCCCGCTACGACGGCGTCTTCGGCATGTGGTACGGCAAGGGGCCGGGTGTCGACCGCTCCGGCGATGCCCTGAAGCACGCCAACTATGCCGGGACGTCCCCGCACGGCGGCGTGATTGCCCTCGCCGGCGATGACCACATGGCCAAGTCCTCGACCCTGGCCCATCAGAGCGAGCCTGCCTTCATCGCGGCCGGCATCCCGATCATCCATGCTGCCAGCGTCCAGGAGTATCTGGACCTCGGCCTGCACGCGTTCGCGATGTCGCGTTACTCCGGTCTTTGGATCGGCTTCAAGGTCCTGAGCGAGACCGTGGATTCGTCGGCCTCGGTCCATATCGATCCGCATCAGGTCGGAATTTGTAGCCCGACGGACTTCGTCATGCCGCCCGAAGGGCTGCACATTCGGTGGCCTGACGACTGGCTTGGTCAGGAGAGACGCCTCGTCACGCTGAAGCATCCGGCAGCGCTCGCCTACTGGCGCGCCAATCGGCTCGATCGGGTGATGATCGGCCGGGCCGATGCGCGCTTCGGCGTCGTCACCGTCGGCAAATCCTATCTCGACGTCCGTCAGGCATTGGACGAGCTCGGCCTCGACGACGCCGAAATCGAGCGGCTGGGCATCGCCATCTACAAGGTTGGTCTGGTCTGGCCACTGGAAACCCAAGGCGCGACCGCCTTCAGCGAGGGCAAGCGCGAGATCCTCGTGGTCGAAGAGAAGCGGCCGCTGATCGAGCAGCAACTGAAGGACGCGCTGTTCAATGCCCCAGCCGATCGCCGTCCGATCGTCGTCGGCAAGATCGACGAGCAGAACCGGCCACTGCTCAAATCGGACGGCGAGCTGACCCCATTCGAGATCGCTTCCGCTATCGTTGCCCGCGTCGGCCTCGGCGCCTTCAGTCAACGCACGCGGGAGCGCTTCGAGGGCCTGAGGCGGCGCGCGCTCCGGCAGATCCGCAACGAGGCCGGCATGGCGCGGGTGCCCTATTTCTGCTCTGGCTGCCCGCACAACACTTCGACCAAGGTGCCGGAAGGCTCGATGGCAATGGCCGGCATCGGCTGCCACACGCTCGCGATCGGCATGGAGCGCAACACCAGGACCTTCACGCACATGGGCGCCGAAGGCGCATCCTGGGTCGGTGCCAGCCATTTCACCGACATGCCGCACGTTTTCCAGAACCTCGGCGACGGCACCTATTTCCATTCCGGCTATCTCGCGATCCGCCAGGCGATCGCCGCCGACACGAACATCACCTACAAGATCCTCTACAACGACGCGGTGGCCATGACCGGCGGCCAGCCGCACGACGGCAACGTCCATCCATGGACGATCAGCCAGCAGGTTCACGCCGAGGGCGTGCGGCGCATCGCGCTGGTGAGCGACGAGCCCCGCAAATATCCGGCCGACGCCCGCTGGGCGCCGGGCGTCACCTTCCACCATCGCGATCGGCTCGACGAAGTGCAGCGCGAGCTGCGCGACTGGAAGGGCGTGTCTGTGCTCATCTACGACCAGACCTGCGCCGCCGAGAAGCGCCGGCGCCGCAAGCGCGGGACCTATCCCGACCCGGCCAGGCGTGCCTTTATCAACGAGGCCGTCTGCGAGGCCTGTGGGGACTGCTCCGTCCAGTCGAACTGCCTCTCCGTGACGCCGGTCGAGACCGAGTTCGGCGTCAAGCGCGCCATCGACCAGTCCTCTTGCAACAAGGATTTCTCCTGCGTGAACGGCTTTTGTCCCAGTTTCGTTACCGTCGAAGGCGGCCGCCTGCGCCGGGGCGCGGCAGAGAAGGCCAAGCCGGCGCCGGTCGCGAGCGAGCCGCCACTTCCCATGGCACCTCGACCGCCTTCCGTCAGTGACAGGCCATACGGCGTGCTGATCACGGGTATTGGTGGCACAGGGGTCGTCACCATCGGTGCGATCGTGGGGATGGCCGCCCATCTCGAGGGCAAGGGCGCCACCGTGCTCGACCAGCTTGGCATGGCGCAGAAGGGGGGCGCGGTCATCAGCCACGTCCGGATTGGCCAGTCGCCCGAAGCACTGCACGCAGTCCGCCTGGGCGCCGGCGGCGCCGATGTGTTGCTGGGCTGCGATCTGGTCGTGAGCGCGAGCCCCGAAGCCCTGGCCAAGCTCGAGCCCGGGGTTTCCCGCGCCGTCGTCAATACCCACGAAACCATCACCGGCGAGTTCACGCGCCGACCCGATCTCGCCTTTCCCTCACATACGCTACGCCTCTCGATCGAGGCAGCCGCGGGTGCCGAGGCCTGCGATTTCCTCGAAGCGACGAAGCTCGCCACCGGCCTGACCGGCGATTCGATCGCGACCAATCTCTTCATGCTGGGATACGCCTACCAGAGGGGATTGATCCCGATCGGCCATGATGCACTCGAACAGGCGATCGAATTGAACGGTACCGCGGTAGCGATGAATCTCGGCGCCTTTCGCTGGGGCCGCCGCGCGGCCACCGATCGCCATGCCGTCGAGAACCTCGTGGCGCCGGCCGCCCCGGGCAATGTCGTCGCGTTCACTCGCGCATCGCATACGCTCGACGAGCTCGTCGCTTCCCGAACAACACTGCTTGCCCAGTTCCAGAACCGGTCACTGGCGGAGCGCTACCGCGCACTGGTCGAACGAGTTCAGGCGGCCGAACAGAAGGCCGTGCCGCGCGAGAGCCCGCTCGCAGAGGCCGTCGCCCACAACTATGCCAGGCTGCTCGCCTACAAGGACGAGTACGAAGTGGCGCGTCTCCACACGCATGCCGCCTTTGCCGCAGGGCTCAGTCAGCAGTTCGAAGGCGACTACCGGCTCAGGTTCCATCTGGCACCGCCGTTGTTGGCACGCCGCGATCCCGGGACGGGCCATCTGCTCAAGCGGGAATACGGTCCCTGGATACTGCCCGCCTTCCGCCTTCTCGCGCGGTTGAAATTCCTGCGCGCCACGCCATTGGATCCCTTCGGTCACACGGCCGAGCGCAAGCAGGAACGCGGCCTGATCGGCGACTACGAGCGGCTGGTCGACGAGCTTCTCTCGGGCCTCACGCCAGCCAACCATGCGCTCGCCGTCAAGCTCGCGTCGGTGCCCGACGAGATCAGGGGCTACGGACATGTCAAGCAGGCCAACCTCGTGAAGGCCAAGCGCAAGGAGGCCGACCTTCTCGCCCAATGGCGCAATCCCGCGCCCTTCAAGCAGGCGGCCGAGTAGCCGGCTGGAAAAGAAGACGCAAACCGCATAGAAGAGCCGCATGCGCCTGCGTCTTCCGACAGTCCTGACCTTTGCCGTCCTCGGGCTCACTGCCTGTGCACCGGCATACGAGGACGGTCACCTCTCGCGTTCGATCAATCAGCAGCGGGTCGTGCGCGATACCTGCCTTTCCACCGAAGCGAGCTCGCTCGATGATGGACGTTCCGCCCCAGAAGTCGTCGCCCGGGCCGCCTCCGCCGCCTGCACCGCCCAGAACGACAAGCTCATTCAGCTCATGTCGACGATGGACCAGGGTGGCGAGGCGCAAATCACCGAAGCGGTCCGCAAGGACTCGGTCGTCAAGGCCACGTCCTACGTTCTCGCCATACGGGCCCGGAACGGAAAGTAGATCGATCTCTTCGTCCGGCCGTCAGCGCGGTGTCACCCGTTTGGCCCGCAGCACCGCCGCCTGCCCTTGGTCGGCCGGCACTTCGCTGATCGAGCAACGCGGACCCCAGAGGCCGCCATTCATGGCAACCTCGACATACCGCGTCTCGCCGGCGGCGATGTCGACCTGCCGTTCCGCGGTGTTGTCGGTCTTGCACACGATATCGATAGGACCAGGTGGTCCTTCGAGCCGGAAGTAGGTATTCGCGGCAAGCGCGGCGCCATAGCCACCGGCCACGCCGACATCGACCGTCTTGGCGAGCGCCATCCAGCCCGGCCGGTAGACATATATCGCGCCCGCCCCTTGCGCGGGCGGATCGAAGCGCTTGCCCTCCTGATCGGCTTGCGGGTCGGCCATCGGCACGCCGGCGCAGGCCGCGAGCGCCATCGTCAGGGTCGTCGTCAAGACAATGCGGATCACGGACGGGCTCCTCGCTCTGGGCATCGAGGCTTATCGCATGCGCCGGCTTGCGGGCGAATTGACGGCGAATTGGTGGAAAAGCACATCGCAGCAACGATCGGGCGAGCCCGGCGTTGCTCACGCATGCGCCGGTGCAAACCGTGCTTGCCAGCGCCGCCCGACTTTCACGAGGGGAATGCGATGCCGTCCAAAAAGCCACCCTCCGCGGAGACCAAGCGCAAGACCGACGACAAGCTGGATCAGGCCCTCAAGGACAGCTTTCCCTCGAGCGATCCGGTTTCCATCATCGAGCCCGCACCCGAGGAACCCGGTGAAACTTCGGAAACGGAGAAGCGAAAGCCACCGGAGAAAACTCCGCGCTCGCGGGCCCTGAATCGCGGTTGAAGCAAGGCGGCCGCAGTCAGCGGCCGATCTTCTGCCACCACTGGCGATCAGGCTGGGGCCAGCCACGCGCTGCCATGCAACTCGCAATCAGGCGATCGCTGGACTTGGCATCGCCGTAGGCATCCATCTGGGCAGGCAGCGCACCTTGGCCGTAGCGGTCGCGGTCGTCGCGGAACACGTCACGACGGGTAGTGTCGACCATCCGCCGACTCTTCAGATCGTCGTTGACCTGGGCGGCGCAAAGCGAGTGGTCATGGTCGTATTTTTCCGGGTTCTTCGCGCGCGCATCGTCAGCTGCCGGTTGAGTGCAGCCGGCCGCCAGCAGCATCACGGCCATGACGACGGCCCGCCTTCTCATTTGATGCCTCCGACGGCAGCTTCGATCGCCTTGAGGGCGTCCGGCGCCCGGGCCGCGTCGGGACCGCCGCCCTGGGCCATGTCGGGGCGGCCGCCGCCGCCCTTGCCGCCCAGCGCCGCGACGCCCGCCTTGACGAGGTCGACCGCGCTCAGCGTCTTCGACAGATCGTCGGTGACTCCGACCACCGCCGAGGCCTTGCCCTCCTCGACGCCGATCAACGCCACAACACCCGACCCGAGTTTCTTCTTGAATTCGTCGGCCATGCCCTTGAGGTCCTTGCCGGGAACGCCGTTCAGGACCCGGCCGATCATCTTCACCTTGCCGACCTGCCGCACCTCGTCGGCGACGCCGCCGCCTCCGGCGCCGCTGCCCGCGAGCGCCAGCGCCTTGCGGGCATCGGACAGCTCGCGCTCGACCTTGCGCTGGCCTTCGACCATCGCCGCAAGACGGTTCGGCAGGTCTTCGGGCCGAACCTTCAGCGTGTTGGCCGCCTGATTCAGCAGGTCGAGCTGATGACGCACATATTCCTCGGCCGCCGCGCCAGCCAGGGCCTCGATACGACGCACTCCCGCCGATACCGCTCCCTCCCCGACGATGCGGAACAGGCCGATGTCGCCCGTGCGCTGGGCATGGGTCCCACCGCATAGCTCGATCGAGTATTTCTCGCCGTCGGCGCCGCCCATCGAGAGGACGCGCACCTCGTCGCCGTACTTCTCGCCGAACAGCGCCATGGCGCCGGCCGCAATCGCCTCCTCGGGCGTCATGAGACGCGTATCGACCGGCGTGTTGAGGCGAATGCGCTCGTTCACTTCATCCTCGATGCGCCGCAGCTCCTCCTGCGAGATCGACTTAGTGTGGCTGATGTCGAAACGCAGCCTGTCCGGCGCCACCAGCGAGCCCTTCTGCGTGACATGCGTGCCGAGATGACGGCGCAGTGCCTCGTGCAACAGATGGGTCGCCGAGTGATGAGCCCGCAACTGCGCACGGCGGACGGCATCGACCGTCATGACCACATCGTCGCCGACCTTGATTGCGCCCTTGCCGACCTTCGCATGATGGGCGTGCAAATCGCCCACCATCTTCTGCACGTCGGCAATCTCGGCCTCGCCCGCCGGACCGACGAACCGGCCGGTGTCGCCGAGTTGGCCGCCCGCCTCGGCATAAAACGGCGTCTGGTTGACCACCAGCCAGCCGGTCTGCCCGGCCTCGAGCGAAGTGACTTCCTTGCCCTCGACGATGATCGCCGTGACCTTGCCTTCGGCGCGCTCGGTATCGTAGCCGAGGAACTCAGTGGCACCGACCTTCTGGCGGACATCGAACCAAATCGCCTCCGACGCCGCCTCGCCCGAGCCCGCCCACGCCGCCCGGGCCTTGGCACGCTGCTCGTCCATCGCCTTGTCGAAGCCGGCGGTGTCGACCGTGATGCTGCGCGCGCGCAACACATCCTGCGTGAGGTCGAGCGGGAAGCCATAGGTGTCGTACAGCCTGAAGGCCACCTCGCCCTTCAGCGTGCCGCCCGCGGACAAGCCTCGGGTCTCGTCCTCCAGAAGCTTGAGGCCGGTGCCGAGGGTGCGCTTGAAGCGCGTCTCCTCGAGCCGCAACGTCTCGGTGATCAGCACCTGCGCGCGTCCGAGCTCGGGATAGGCGTCACCCATCTCATGCACGAGCGTCGGCACCAGCCTGTAGACCATCGGCTCGGTCGCCCCGAGGATATGCGCATGCCGCATCGCCCGGCGCATGATACGGCGCAGGACGTAGCCGCGGCCCTCGTTCGAGGGCAGCACGCCGTCCGCGATCAGGAACGAGGTGGCGCGCAAGTGGTCGGCAATCACCTTGTGCGAGGCCGACTGCGGGCCGTCGGGATCGACGCCGGTCTCATGCGCGACAGCCTCGATCAGGACGCGGAACAAATCGATGTCGTAGTTGTTGTGCTTACCCTGCAGAACCGCGGCGATGCGTTCCAGCCCCATGCCGGTGTCGATGGAGGGCTTGGGCAGCGGCATCCGCAGGTCCCTGGTCTGCTGCTCAAACTGCATGAAGACCAGATTCCAGATCTCGACGAACCGGTCGCCGTCCTCGTCCGGGCTGCCCGGAGGCCCGCCTGGAATCCCCTCGCCGTGATCGAAGAAGATCTCCGAGCACGGGCCGCAGGGGCCGGTGTCGCCCATTGCCCAGAAATTGTCCGAGGTCGGGATGCGGATGATCTTGCTGTTGGAAAAGCCGGTGATCTTGCGCCAGCAGGTCTCGGCCTCGTCATCCTCGGCGAACACGGTCACCAAAAGCCGGTCCCGGGGCAGGCCGAATTCCTTGGTGATCAGGTTCCAGGCCAGCTCGATCGCGCGTTCCTTGAAGTAGTCGCCGAACGAGAAATTGCCCAGCATCTCGAAGAAGGTGTGATGGCGCGCGGTATAGCCGACATTCTCGAGGTCGTTGTGCTTGCCGCCGGCCCGCACGCATTTTTGCGAGGTGGTGGCGCGCGAATAGGGCCGCTTCTCGAGGCCGGTGAAGACGTTCTTGAACTGCACCATGCCGGCATTGGTGAACATCAACGTCGGGTCGTTGCGCGGCACCAACGGGCTCGAGCCGACGATCTCGTGGCCGTTCTTGTGGAAGTACTCTAGGAATGTGCGACGGATGTCGCTGACGCTTGCCATGGTGCGATCCTTGTAGCGTGCGCGCGTCGCCCAAGTCCATCCGCGGGGAATAGCGGTTTTATGGTCGATTCAGGCCAAGTCACGGCCACTTTGCGCCTCTCCGTCGGGGATTTTCGTATCGCCCATCCCATGACCGTGCCGGTCGATGCCGTCCCTGCGACAGCGGTCGTTCCGGTGCTGCAAGGCCTCGTTAACGCCGTGGTCGAGGCCGCCGAGGAGCGCACCTCACAGATGGGAAAGGCCATCTCTTGCCGCAAGGGCTGCGGCGCCTGCTGTCGTCAGCTCGTGCCGATCTCTCGGACCGAAGGCGAAAGGCTTCTGGCCGTGCTTGACGCTCTGCCGGTCGAGCGGCGCGCCGCCGTGCAGGCCCGCTTTGCTGCAGCGGACGCCGCGCTCGCACAATCGGGCCTGCGCGACGGGCTGCTCGATCCCGAAAAGCGCGCGAGCAAGACGGACCGCGAGCTTTCAACCGCCTATTTTGCCCTCGGCATCGCCTGCCCCTTCCTCGAAGACGAAAGCTGCTCCATTCACCCCGAGCGACCGCTGGTCTGCCGCGAATATCTCGTGACATCGCCGGCCGAGCTTTGTGCCGGACCGGCACAAGAAGGTGTGGCTCCCGTGCCGGTGCCGAAGCTCTCGGCAGCTGCCCGCGGTCTCCAGGACGAGACCGAGACCTGGTTTCCGCTCGCCCTGCTGACGGCATGGAGCCAGGCGCGCCGCGCCGACCCCGTCAACCGGACAGGGCCGGAATGGGTACAGCGCTTCCTGAAGATGCTCGGTTCGAAGTAACCGGACCTTGCTGCTCTACTTGGTCGCCGACTCTGTGGGTTGCTTCGGACGAACCGAATCGGCAACACCCTGGATGAAGGCAATGATCTTGACCACGTCCTCGTCCTTCAACTTGCCGGTGAAGTCCGGCATGCCTTGCGGCTTGAAGGGACCGTTGAACACTATGTCCTTAAGATTCGTGATCGTCTCCGCGCTGACGTAGCCGAGATTCCTGACGTTGCCGCCGTTGTAGACGCCCGGCACGCCGTGACAGATCGCGCAGTTCGACACATAGAGCAGCGTGCCCGGAACGACATCGGCCGGATCGTATTTCACGCCCGTGAGCAGGCCTGCAGTCTGGTACTTGGTGAAGGGTGGCAACTGCGCCTTGCCGTCCACGGCGAAGGTATAGACCGTGCCGGGACTGTCGAGTTCCGTTGCTCGCACCGCCACGCCGAAAACGCCGCCCCAGCCGACCGCGACCGACACATATTGCACGCCGTCGATCAGGTAGGTCGAGGCCGCCGCGACCACGCCGGTGCCGGTCGGCGTCTCCCAGAGCTTCTCGCCGGTCTTGGCATTGTAGGCGATGAAACGACCGTCCGCGGTACCCTGGAAGACGAGGTTGCCGGCGGTGGTGAGCGTCCCCCCATTCCAGGGCGCAACATAATTCTGACGCCAGACCTCCTGCTGCTTCACGGGATCCCAGGCGATCAGCCGGCCGAACGGCAGGCTCTTGGGTGGCGTCGCATTTATCGCGAAGCCCAGGTTCCAGCCGAGGTTGCCCGCGAATTCGCCCGGCTTGTTCCCGTTGTGCGACCAATTCGGTTGCCCGGTCAGATTCACCGGCACGTTCTGCGCCGGCAGATAGACGAGGCCGGTCATCGGATTGAACGACATCGGGTGCCAATTGTGGGCGCCATACGGGCCGGGAATGGCGTCGAACGCCTTGTCGGGCGAGCGGGCTTCGGCCACTTCGATGGGCCGGCCATCCGGCCCGTATCCGGTCGCCCAGTTCACATCGACGAAGTTCTTGGCCGAGATGAACTTGCCGTTGGTGCGATCGATGACGAAGAAAAAGCCGTTCTTCGGCGCGTGCAGGATGACCTTGCGCGGCGCGCCATCGATCGTGATGTCGGCCAGGATCATCGGCTGGGTGGAGGTATAGTCCCAATTGTCGCCCGGCGTTTCCTGGTAGTGCCACTTGTATTTGCCGCTGTCGGCGTCCAGCGCCACGATCGAGGCGAGGTAGAGATTGTCGCCGCCGGCGGGGCTGCGCAGGTTGCGATTCCACGGCGACCCGTTGCCGGTGCCGATATAGACCATGTTGAGGTCGGGATCGTAGGTGATGGTGTCCCACGGCGTTCCGCCGCCGCCATTGATCCAATACTTGCCCGCCGGATCCCAGGTCTTGGCGGCGGCCGCCATCGACTCGTCCTCGTAGGGCTTGCTCGGGTCGCCCGGCACCGCGAACCAACGCCATGCCTGGTTGCCGGTCTCGGCGTCATAAGCGGTTACGTAGCCGCGCACGCCGTACTCGGCACCGCCGTTGCCGATGATCACCTTGCCCTTGGCGGCGCGCGGAGCGCCGGTGATGGTGTACGAATGGGAGTGATCGATGATCGTGTCTTTCTCCCAGACCTTCTGGCCGGTCACGGCATCGAGCGCGATCAATCGGCCGTCATAGGCGCCCACATAGACCTTGCCCTTGTAGAGTGCCACGCCCCGGTTCACGACGTCGCAGCAGCCCTTGTAGCCGTTCTCTCGGGCCACGCCGGGATCGAAGGTCCAGATCTTCTTGCCGGTGCGGGCATCGATGGCGTGGACGACGCTCCACGAGGCGGTGACGTACATGATGCCGTCGACCACGATCGGGGTCGCCTCGACGCCGCGGGACGAGTCGAGGCTGTAGGACCAAACGAGACCGAGTTTGTTGACGTTGTCGGCATTGATCTGATCGAGCTTGCTGAACCGCGTCTCCGCGTAGTCCAGGCCGATGGTCGGCCAGTCCTTCGAGGTCGCAGTGTTGGTCCGGACCGCGCTCTCGTCGATCGCCGACGTCACGGACCTTATGTGCTCGGCCGATCCCTTGGCTTGTTGCGCCAGCGCGCCGGCGCCGAAGGCGATCGTCGTGACGACTGCCGCCATCGCCCAGGGGAAAAAGTTGTTCGGGAGAATCGCAGCGAATTCGGCACGGTCGGCAAGACGTCCCATGGCATCCTCCCCGATGGTTTCTGACGCCCGAGAGCGTTCTCAAACGAGGAAAGGCCGGCTGGTGCGAAAAACTAGTGCGGACGCCACGCGGCAGCCAGTCCATACCGAACGCGCTCGCGGATGATCGCTATGGAATGTTGGCGGGTGCCGGAAGGCTCGTCAATAGAAGTAGATAAAGCTTCTCGTCTTCGTGCTGCAGAAATGAAAGGGGCGGTGCTGCGCGTGGGGGAACAGCACCGCCCGGACCGGAGACAGAGGCTTGATGTAGTCCGGTCGAAAGCCTAGTCGTCCTGATCCTCGTCGCCGCCCTTGCCGCCATCCATCAGCGCGTCGGCGACGATCCCGGCGTTGGCCCGGACTTTCTGCTCGATCGCCTGGGCGATCTCCGGATGTTCCTTGAGGTAGGTCTTGGCGTTCTCGCGGCCCTGGCCGATACGCTGGCCGTCATAGGAGAACCAGGAGCCCGACTTCTCGACCACGCCGGCTTTCTCGCCGAGATCGATCAGCTCGCCGCTCTTGCTCACGCCCTCGCCGTACATGATGTCGAACTCGACCACCTTGAACGGCGGTGCCACCTTGTTCTTCACCACCTTCACGCGCGTAGCGTTGCCGACCACCTCGTCCCTGTCCTTGAGCGCGCCGATACGACGAATGTCGAGGCGCACCGAAGCGTAGAACTTCAGCGCATTGCCGCCGGTCGTCGTCTCCGGGCTACCGAACATCACGCCGATCTTCATGCGGATCTGGTTGATGAAGATCACCAGGGTGTTCGACTTGGAGATCGAGGCCGTGAGCTTGCGCAGCGCCTGGCTCATCAGGCGCGCCTGCAGGCCCGGCAGCGCGTCCCCCATCTCGCCTTCGAGTTCGGCCCGCGGCACGAGAGCGGCAACCGAGTCGATCACCAGCACGTCGATGGCGCCGGAGCGAACCAGCGTGTCGGCGATCTCGAGCGCCTGCTCGCCTGCATCGGGCTGGGAAATCAGGAGGTTGTCGATGTCGACGCCCAGCTTCTTGGCGTAGGCCGGATCGAGCGCATGTTCGGCATCGATGAAGGCACAGGCGCCGCCCTTCTTCTGGGCTTCGGCCACGCAGTGCAGCGCCAGGGTGGTTTTGCCAGAGCTTTCCGGCCCGTAGATCTCGACGATGCGGCCCTTGGGCAGGCCGCCGATGCCAAGCGCAATATCGAGGCCCAGCGAGCCGGTCGACACCGCCTCGATCTCCAACGCCTCGCGCTGGCCGAGCTTCATGATCGATCCCTTGCCGAAGGCGCGTTCAATCTGCGCCAGAGCGGCATCGAGCGCCTTGTTCTTGTTCTCCATGCCCTCTTTCTCGACCAGTTTCAGCGCTGCCGACATTGGCTGCCTCCTCTTGTTCTCCCACGCTCGCGTCCGAAGCGGCAATGCGGATAAGTCCGCCAGGGAATGACGCCAATGTACCTAGTTTGTTCACATCATCAAGTGACTAATTAATCACCTGAAATAATTAAACTTATTGACACAAGTTCTAGGTATGTTCTGTCGTCAGCGACGCCAGCCTGTGGATCGCGGCGATAAGGCCGACGACCAGCCATTGTTTGTCCACGACCCGTCGGCCGGCGTAACATCGGCGCAACCAAATGGAAATGGGCGCATCATGGGGGGACTGTAGCGGTCGGCGATGACCAGCATCGCAACAGAGGCGCCGTCCCTGACCCCGACCCGGCCGTCTCGCCGCACGCTGCGCGGCCGGCTGGGACGACGGGTCTTGCCCTATTTGCTTCTCGCGCCCTCGCTCGCGCTGCTCGCGGGTTTCACCTACCTGCCGATCGTACGCGTGGTCTGGGACTCCCTGCGCGACCGGCCGCTCGGCCGGCTCGCAAGTGTGTTCGTCGGATTCGGCAACTATGCCGGGCTGCTCTCCGACCACGCTTTCATGAAGGCGGTCGTCAACAACCTGATCTACGCCTTCGGAACCGTACCGCTCAGCATGGTTTTGGCTCTCTTGTTCGCACTCGCCTTGCAGCGCTCGACGCGGGTCAACTCGATGCTCCGCGCTCTGGTGCTTTTCCCGTCGATGGTGCCGCTGGTGGCGGCCGCGTCGCTGTTCTTCTTCATCTTCCTGCCCGGTGTCGGATTGTTCGACTACTATCTCGGCAAGATCGGCGTCAGGGGCGCCAACTGGCTGGGCGATCCCGACATCGCGCTGTGGTCCCTGATCGGCATCACGGTGTGGAAGAACGCCGGCTACTACATGCTGTTCTATCTCGCCGGTCTGCAGACCCTGCCCGGAGATGTTCTCGAGGCCGCTACCATTGATGGCGCCAACACCTGGCAGCGCCTGCGTCACGTCATCGTGCCCCTGCTAGCGCCCACCACCGCTTTCGTGCTGGTGATCGCCCTGATCAACGTGCTCACCCAGGTCGACCATGTGATCGTGCTGACCAAAGGCGGACCGAGCAACTCGACCAAGCTGGTGCTCTACTACATCTTCGAGCAGGCGCACGAGAACTTCGCCGCCGGCAAGGCGGCCGCGGCGAGCGTGCTGTCGGTAGCCTTCCTGCTTGCAGTGTCGGTCGTGTCGCTCAAGACCATGGAACGGGGCGCCCATGCGGCGAGCTAGCCTCGCCATCACCGGGCTGATGCTGGTTGTCGGCTTCTTCTGGTCGACACCGTTCCTGTGGACGCTGGTCGCCTCGTTCAGGCCGGACAGCGCCATCGGCATGGCGTCGTTGGTGCCGGACTACAAGCCGACCTTGGCCAACTTCGCGGAAGCACTCGATACCGGCAACTTCGCGATCTACTACCTGAACACCGCCATCGTCGCCTTCGGTATCCTGGCGGTGCAGATCGTGACCATCTCGCTGGCCGGCTACGCCTTCGCGCGCCTCTCCTTCCCGGGCCGCGAGCTGATCTTCTACGTCTTTCTGCTGCAGCTCATGCTGGTGCCGCCGATCCTGATCGTGCCCAATCTACGCACCATCGTCGATCTCGGCCTCTACGGCAGCCTGCTCGGCGTGATGGCGCCCTACTTCGCCTCCGCCTTCGGCACCTTCCTGATGCGCCAGACCTTCCGTCAGATCCCGCGCGACTTCGAGGAAGCTGCGGTGATCGACGGTGCGCACTGGTGGCAGACGCTGTGGCACGTCCTGCTGCCGATGGCCAAGCCCGGGCTGGTCGCCTTCTCGCTGGTCTCTCTGATGGCGCACTGGAACGAGTTCCTGTGGCCGTTGATGGTGCTGAACGAGCCGCGTACCCAAACGCTCACCATCGGGCTGGCGACCTTTGCGCTCGGCAGCGAAGGCGGCAAGGAATGGGGGGTGCTGGCTGCCGGTACCCTCCTCGTGATGTTCCCCCTGCTCGCTCTGTTCGCGGTCTTCCAGCGGCAGTTCGTCAACAGTTTCATGTTCTCGGGACTCAAAGGATAAAGGAGATAGCTCATGCGCTGGCTTTCCTTCGCTGCCGCCGTCGCCCTCGCGGTCATCGCGCCGGCGCTGGCCGACGCCCAGACGAGAATCGACTTCTTCTTTCCCGTGCCGGTCGACGGCAAGCTCGCCAAGGAAATGACGCGGCTGGTCAAGGTCTACAACGAGAGCCAGAAGGACGTATCGGTCACGGCCGTCTATACCGGCAGCTACGACGAAACCAAGCTCAAGGCGCAGGCCGCGGCAAGTGCCGGCAAGCCGCCGGCGGTCGTGCTGATGAGCGCCAACTTCGTGCTCGACCTCAAGCTTTCCGGCGACCTGATTTCGCTCGAGCCGATGCTCAAGGCCGACGGCGCGACTCGCGAAGCCTTCCTGGCCGACTTCTGGCCGGCGCTGCACGCCAATGCCACGGTCGACGGCGAACTCTATGCCGTGCCGTACCAGAACTCGACGCCGCTGCTTTACTACAACAAGGATCACTTCAAGGAAGCGGGCCTGGATCCCGAGAAGCCGCCAAAGACCTGGTCCGAGCTGGTGGCCGACGCCAAGAAGCTGACCAAGGGCAGCGGCGACAATGTCGAGCGCTACGGCTTCTCGATGCCCGAAGGCTACGACTACATGGGCTGGATCATGGAAGCCCTGTGCCTGTCCAACGGCGGCCGCTACTTCAACGAGGAGTATGGCGGCGAGGTCTACTACGACACGCCGTCGATGCTGGGCGCCGCGCAGTTCGTCGAGGATCTCGTCTACAAGCACAAGGTGATGCAGCCGGGCGTGGTCGAGGGCGGTGCCGTGTCGACCAACTTCCTCGCCGGCAAGGTGTCGATGATGCTGCTCTCGACCGGCAGCCTCTCCTTCATCCGAGACAACATGAAGGCGAGCTACGGCGTGGCCTACGTGCCGAAGAACGTGCGCAATGCCGTGCCGATCGGCGGCGGATCGCTGGTCATGTTCAAGGGGCTCAACGAGGATCAGAAGGCGGCCGGCTGGAAATTCATCAAATGGCTGAGCTCGCCCGAGACCCTGGGCGGCTGGAGTCGTTTCACCGGCTACTTCGCACCGCGCAAGTCGTCCTACGACCTGCCCGAGATGAAGGAGTTCATGGCCAAGTACCCGGACGCCAAGGTGGCGATCGAGGAATTGCCGTTCGCCAAGCCGTGGTTCGCGACCTACCAGACCGTGGCGGTGCGCAAGGCGCTGGAAGACCAGATTCAGGCCGTGCTGAACGGCAAGAAGAAGGCCCCGGAGGCAGTCAAGGAGGCGCAGCGCAACGCCGATGCGCTGATGAAGCCCTATGTCGACCAGACGGCGCTGAAGTTGCCGTAGCTTGATTGGAGTACCAGTATGACTCTCATTGCGCAGATCACCGACAT
The DNA here is from genome assembly GCF_036558665.1 of Reyranella sp. Classification (GTDB taxonomy): domain Bacteria; phylum Pseudomonadota; class Alphaproteobacteria; order Reyranellales; family Reyranellaceae; genus Reyranella. The sequence goes on from NZ_DATBFE010000012.1 coordinate 15,456, forward strand.
GCACATCCGGCCTTCAGGGAAGAAGGCCTACGGCGTGGTCGACACGGAGGCAATGCTGCGTGGTGCGGTGTCGTCCATCCTTGCGGAGTCGCGGCGGCCCGACCTCGTGATCGCTTCGGGCGACCTTACAGACTGCGGGCTGGTCGAGGAGTACGAGCTGTTGCGCGACATCCTGAAGCCCTTGCCGATGCCGGTGTACCTCATCCCCGGAAACCACGACCGGCGCGAGAATCTTCGGCTCGTGTTCGGGAGCGAGGGCTACATGCCGATGAACGGCGAGTTCCTGCACTATACGGTGGAGGATCAGCCGCTGCGCCTGATCGCGCTCGACACCGTGGTCCCCGGCAAGGGCCATGGCGAGATGGATGCGCCACGACTTGCCTGGCTAAGGTCGCGCCTCGACGAGCAGCCCGACCGGCCAACCATGATCTTCATGCACCATCCGCCGTTCCCGACGGGTCTGCAGCACATGGATTCCATCAACTGCCGCAACGCGGACGCAATGGCGGAGCTGGTGCGCCGGTATCCCAACGTCGAACGCGTGGTCTGCGGCCACCATCACCGTTCGATCCAGATCCGCTGGGCCGGAACGATCGGCAGTGTCGCGCCGTCGGTCGCCCATCAGGTCGTCCTCGACCTGCAGCCGCACGAGGATGCGCTCTTCACGATGGAACCGCCGGGCTATCACCTGCATCTCTGGCAACCCGACGCCGGCGTCATCACCCACACCTCGTTCGTCGGCCAGTTCGCCGGCCCCTATCCCTTCCTGCTCGATCCCGACTATCCGGCGTTCGGCGACAAGGCGGCGGCGCCTATGACACACAATGCTGCAACAAAACCGATGTCGTCCCGAGCATAGCGCGCGGGAACCCCGGTTACCGAAAGGTCCTTCGGCCTTTGGCTTCGGGAGGACAAGCAAAAATGCCGAGCCTCTTCATTTCGGCCCCAGCATCCCCGCCGTCTTGAGCGCGGCGATGCCGGCCCGGTCGTAGCCGATCCCGGCAAGCACTTCCTCGTTGTGCTGGCCAATCTCGGGCGGGTCGCTGACGAGCGGCGGCCGCCAACCGAACATCTGAACGGGCAGCAACGGCAAGCGCGTCTTCACGCCGCCCGGCAGCGTGGTCGGGGACAGCGAGCCGTTGGCCAGCAGATGGGGATGGTCGAACAGATCCTGCGGTCGAGCGACCGGCGCGAACGAGATGTCGGCTTCGAGCGCCAGCTTTTCCAGTTCATCCTTGATGTAGCGTTTGAAGACCTCGGCCACCTTGGGCACCAGCCACGGTCGCGCCTCGATGCGCTGGTTGTTGGTCGCGAGCCTGGGGTCGCCGGCGAGTTCGGTCTGCCGGAAGACCTCGCAGAAACGCTTCCACTGTCCGTCGCTGGTGATGCCGATGAAGACCTGCTGGCCGTCGGCAGTGGCGAACGTTTCGTAGACCGCCCATGAGCTCACGCGTTCGGGCATCGGTGGCGGCGGTGCCCCGTTCATCGCCGTGATCGCAAGATGCTGGCCCATCAGGAAGACGACAGACTCGAAGAGCGCACTTTCGACCAGCCCGCCCTTGCCTGTGCTGTCGCGCTGCTTCAGCGCCAGCACCGTGCCGAAGGCGCCGAACATGCCGCCCACGATGTCGACCACCGACGTGCCGGCCCGCAACGGGCGGCCGCTCGGGCCGGTCATGTAGGCGAGGCCGCCCATCATCTGCACGACCTCATCGAGCGCCGGCCGCTTCTCGTACGGGCCCGGCAGGAAGCCCTTGAGCGCGCAATAGACGAGGCGCGGATTGATCTTCTCCAGATGCTCCGGCCCCAGGCCGCGCCTGCTCATGGAGCCCGGCGCGAAGTTCTCGATCAGCACGTCGGCCGACTGCAGGAGGTTCTCCAGCACCTTGCGGCCCGCGGGCGCATCGGCATCGAGCGCGAGGCTCTTCTTGTTGCGGTTGAAATAGCCGAAGAAGCCCGCGCCAAAGCCGCGTAGCTTGCGTGTGCGGTCTCCGTCCACCGGCTCGACCTTGATCACCTCGGCGCCGAGATCGGCCAGGATCATGCCGCAGGAGGGGCCGAGGATGGTATGCGTGAGCTCGACGACGCGGACGCCTTTGAGGGGCGGTTCGATGCTCATGGGAGCCCGTCGCTCCAGTGACGTCTCATGTCATGAGCGCCACTGGAGTGGCGCGCCCCTATGAAAACCACGTATCGATGTCCTTCGTGAAGGGAAGACCGGCGGCTTCGCCCAGAATGTGGTGTCCCATACCGGCGCCCACCAGGAAAGCCTCTTGATGCGGCACTGAGTTCGCCCTGAGCATCGCGCGAACGGCCGCGGCGTCATGGCCCCAGCCGATCGCCTCCACCTTGCCGTCGAAGACGCGATTGAGGATGCGGAGGAAGCCGGCCCGCTCCTCTTCGCTGAGCGCGGGCACGGCATCGATGTCCCCGAGCAGAAACAAGCGGCCGCCGAACCTTGCAATGAGGGCCGCGACGGAATTGCGCGGCTCGACGATGATTTCGCGTTTCGGACCGCGCCGTACCCGCGCCGCAAGCGAAAGGGGCATGACCGCGGCCCCGAGATTGGTGCCGGTATCCATCAGTGCCGCCGTCAACTCGCGATAGCTGATGCCGAGCCGCTCGGCCCGCCGGACGCGCATTTTCGCGACCTCCGGATTCGGCGTCTTCCAGGCCTTGGCGGCAGCACGTCGCCACACCCAGGCCTCCCACGACATGTCGAAGGTCGGGCCGTTGTTGTGGCCGATGCCCGGCCTGCGCAGCAGGGTCTCGACATTGGCATGCCGGCCCCGTAGACGGTCGAAGCGATCACCCATTGCGCAAGTCTACTGCAAGGATGATGCCAAAACGAGGAGCGCGCCCAACCGGGGAGTGACAGGTGGACGATTTTCAGGTCGATGTACTGATCGTAGGGGCTGGAAATGCGGCAGCATGCGCGGCGCTGGCGGCTCGCGAGACCGGCGCCACGGTGGCGATGCTGGAGGCGGCCCCGGAAGCCGAGCGCGGCGGCAACAGCACCTACACCGCCGGCGCCATGCGCGTGGTGTTCCACGGCGTCGACGATCTCGTGCAGCTCTACGACCTCACCGAGGACGAAAAGCGCGACGTCGATTTCGGCAGCTATACGGCCGATCAGTACCTCGACGACATGGGTCGCGTGACCAACTATCGCTGCGACCCCGAGCTCACGGACATCCTGATCGGTCGGAGCTTCGAGACCCTGAAGTGGATGCGCTCCAAGGGCGTGCGCTTCCAGCCGAGCTACGGTCGGCAGGCCTTCAAGGTGAACGGCAAGTACAAATTCTGGGGTGGCTTGGCCGTCGAAGCCTGGGGCGGCGGTCCGGGCCTGGTCGATCTCGAGCACAAGGCCGCCGTCAAGGCGGGGATTCCCATCCATTACGAGACCCCGGCGGTCTCCCTGATCGAGGAAGATGGCGTGGTGCGCGGCGTGATCGCCCGTCACAAAGGGCGAAAGATCAGGATCGGCGCCAAGGCCGTGGTGCTGGCCTGCGGCGGCTTCGAGAGCAACGCCGAGATGCGCACGCGCTATCTCGGCCCGACCTGGGATCTCGCCAAGGTGCGCGGCACGCGGTTCAATACCGGTGCGGGCATCAACATGGCCCTGGCCGTCGGCGCCATGCCGCATGGCAACTGGTCGGGCGGCCATGCCGTGGGCTGGGACATGAATGCGCCGCAGTTCGGCGATCTCGAGGTCGGCGACAACTTCCAGAAGCACTCCTACCCGCTCGGCATCATGGTGAATGCCAACGGCGTGCGCTTCGTCGACGAGGGAGCCGACTTCCGCAACTACACCTACGCCAAATACGGCGCCGTAATCCTGGCTCAGCCTCAGCAGTTTGCCTGGCAGATCTTCGACTGCAAGGTGCTCGACAAGCTGCGTGACGAGTACCGCATCAAGCGCGTGACCAAGGTACGGGCCGATACGATCGAGGAGCTGGCAAGGAAGCTGGAAGGCGTGGACGCCGAGCAGTTCCTGAAAACCATCAGGGAATGGAACACAGCCGTCATGACCGATGTGCCGTTCAACCCCGCGATCAAGGACGGCCGCGGCACGCGCGCGCTCGCCGTGCCGAAAAGCAACTGGGCCAACACGATCGACGCGCCGCCGTTCGAGGCCTATGCGGTGACCTGTGGCCTCACCTTCACCTTCGGTGGACTCAAGGTCACGACCGACGGCGAGGTCGAGAGTACCGACGGCACCCCTATTCCCGGGCTGTTCGCGGCGGGCGAACTCGTCGGCGGGCTCTTCTATCACAATTATCCCGGCGGCACGGGCCTCGTCTCCGGTGCCGTGCTCGGCAAGCTTGCCGGCGACTCGGCGGGTCGTTACATCTCCGGCAAGAATTGAGGCCGTCTCTCCCTCTCCTTGCTCCTTGCCGGGCAACGACATGATAGTCTTGCCGGGGAACCAAGGAGGGCATCATGCAACACATAGCGCTTCGCGGTCGTGCCGTCGTAATGCAGCCCGGCACAGGTCCTTCCTATTGGCAACCGGTCCCGGCCAACGGGCACGCCGATCCTGTTCTGATCCCGGAGAACACGGGCTTCGAGAGTCTGTCCATGGGCTTTCAGACTGTGGCGCCCCGAAGCCGGATCCGTGAACATTCCCACGGCGATCAGGTCGAGCTGCAGATCTGTTTCCGCGGCAAGGGGCGAGTCATGGTCGACGGTGTCGAACATCCCCTGCTGCCGGGCACAGCCTGCTTCCTGGGCTATGACGTCAAACACGAAATCATCAACGACGCCGACGAAGAGCTGGTCATGCTTTGGGTCATCTCGCCGCCGGGACTGGAGGATTTCTTCCGTGCCATCGGTCGCCAGCGTGTCGCGGGAGAGCCCGCGCCCGACCCCTTCCAGCGTCCCGCCGACGTGGTGGCAATTGAACGCAAGATGGGGATGAACGATACGGCGGCCTAGGGTCAGCTACCGGCCTTGCGATACGTGCCCGGACCGCGGCAAGTGGGCAGGCAGGGATCGACATCATCAATCCAGGGAGACCAGTTAATGCAGCATCTCACACGACGCCAGGCTCTGGCTGCCGGCGCCGGCGTTCTTCTCTTGCCGTCGGGGTCACGCGCCGAAGGTACCTGGCCCAGCGGTCCGGTCACGATGGTCGTCGGCTATGCAGCGGGCGGCGGTGCCGACATCAATGCGCGCGAGCTGGCGCAAATCCTGTCCCCCCAGATAGGCCGGCAGGCGCTCGTCGACAACAAGGGCGGGGCTGCGGGCAGTCTGGGCGTGCGTGTGGTCGCGAGTGCCAAGCCCGACGGCCAGACGCTCTTCTATGCCGTCGGCACCAACGTAATCATCAATCCGCACATCCAGAAGGGCATGATCGACACGATGGCCGCGCTGGCGCCGATCTGCCAGACCACCGCCTACCAGTACGTGCTGGCAGTCAACCCCAAGGTCCCCGCCCAATCGGTGGCCGAGCTGGTGGCGCTCGCCAGGAAGGAGCCTGAGAAGCTCACCTTCTCCTCGTCCGGTGTAGGCGGAAACAATCATCTGGCCGGTGCTCTGTTCGCCGAGGCCGCCGGCATCAAGTTGACGCACGTGCCCTACAAGGGTACCGGCCCGGCGCTGGCGGACGTGATCAGCGGCCAGATCACCATGAACTTCTCGTCACTGCCGCCGGCCGTCAGCCAGATCAAGGCCGGCAACCTCAGGGCGCTCGCCGTGACGGGTGGGACGCGCGTGAAATCGCTGCCCGACGTGGCGACCCTCAAGGAACAGGGCATCGACGTCGTCGTGGACAGCTGGCATGGGCTGTTCGCGCCGGCCAGGACTCCCGATCCCGTGCTCGACCGGATTGAGAAGGCGGTCAAGGAGGCGATGAAGGAGCCGAAGTGGGAAGCCGCCCTGTCCAAGGACGGCCTCGAGCTGGCGCCCGAACGCAGCCGCGCGGAGTTCGCGGCCTTCGTCCGCCATGAGCACGATTTCTGGGGCAAGAAGCTCAAGGCGCTCAATATCGAGATGGAATAGCGATCGAAGCGACGGTGTCGCTCCAACTGTCACCTGAGGTCCCCGGTGGACAATCTTTCAGGTCCTCCGCGTTTCGGCACTACACAGAAGCCCTGCGCCTCCACACCCAGGGTCGGGTTGAACTTGCTGCGAAAGTTCTCGAATGCCACGGCCGCGGTCAGCTCGACGACTTGCGGCTCGGTGAAATGTTTCCTCAGTTCGGCAAACAACGCATCGTCGACCTGCTGGTCGGTCAGGGTAATGCGTTCGGCGTATTCGAGTGCCACGCGCTCGGCGGCACTGAACAGCTTACTATCGCGCCAGGTGAGCACTTCCGCGACCTTGTCCAGCCCGCCTTCGCTTTCCGCCGCACGGACGGAATTGACGTCAATTCAAAACGGGCAGCCGTTGATCGACGCCACGCGCAGATAGATCAGCGGCAGCATCCCCTTGGGAAGATGGCCCGACTGACCGATCGCCTGGCCGAGTTGCTGGGCCGCCTTCAAGATCGGCGGGCAGTGCGCCATCACTTTCGTCGGATTGAGCAGGTCGCCGAAGATCTCGCGCTGCTTGTCGAAGATCGGCTTCAGGGTCGGATCGCCGCCGTCCTCCGTGATTTCACTCACTCGCGCCATTCCGCCACCTCTTCGACGAGCAGATTACAATCGTCGTCCACAGCAGCACGAGGAACCTTTCCTCATGCCAGCCTGAGCCGGAGTGAAGATCCCGCGCTTCGCTCCGGACAACAGCAGCCCTAGAACCCCAGCACCTTCGCCTGCACCACGCCCTCCACGGCGGCGATCTTGGCCAGCAGCGCGGGCGAGATCGGCTGATCGACCTGGACAAGCGCGATCGCCGAACCGCCGGGCTTGTCGCGGCCGAGGTGGAAGGTTGCGATATTGACCTTGTTCTCGCCCAGGATCGTGCCCAATCGGCCGATGAAGCCGGGCTTGTCGTCGTTGGTGATGTAGAGCATGTGCGGAGCGAACTCGGCCTCGATCTCGATGCCCTTGATCTCGACGACACGCGGATGTCGGCCGCCGAACAGCGTGCCGGTCACCGACCGCGTGTACTTCTCGGTCGTGACCGCGAGCCGGATAAGCGACTGATAATCGCTGTCGCGCTCATGCTTCACCTCGGCGACGTCGATGCCGCGCTCGCGTGCGACAGCGGGAGCGTTCACCATGTTCACCGAGTCGAGCTGAGGGCGCAAAACGCCCATCAGGGCCACCTGCGAGAGCGGCTTGATATTGAGGCCCGCTACCTGGCCTTCGTATTCGATCGAGACCGCCTTGATGTCGGTGTCGGTGAGCTGGCCCGCAAACGAGCCGAGCTTCTCCACTAGATCGAGGTATGGCGCAAGCTTGGGGGCCTCCTCGGCCGTGACGTTGGGCATGTTGAGCGAGTTCACGACCGCACCGGTCAACAGATAGTCCGACATTTGCTCGGCCACCTGCAGTGCCACGTTCTCCTGCGCCTCGACCGTGGAGGCTCCGAGATGCGGCGTGCAGACCAGGTTGGGCGCCCCGAACAGCACGTTCTGCTTGGCCGGCTCCTCGGTGAAGACGTCGAAGCCTGCGCCGGCGATGTGGCCGGAGACCAGCAGGTCGCGCACCGCGAGCTCATCGACCAGGCCGCCGCGGGCGCAGTTGATGATGCGAACGCCTTTCTTGGTCTTCATCAGGTTGGCGCGGCTGAGGATGTTCTTCGTCTGCTCGGTGAGCGGCGTATGCACGGTGATGAAGTCGGCACGCGCCAGCACCTCGTCGAGCGTGCCCTTCTCCACTCCGAGTTCGGCTGCGCGCTGGTCGGACAGGAACGGATCGTAGGCGAGTACCCGCATCTTCAGTCCCAGCGCCCGTTCGGCCACGATCGAGCCGATGTTGCCGCAGCCGATCAGGCCGAGGGTCTTGAAGCTGAGTTCCGTACCCATGAAGCGGTTCTTTTCCCACTTGCCGGCCTGCGTGCTGGCATTGGCATCGGGTACCTGCCGCGCCATGGCGAACATCAGGGCGATCGCGTGCTCGGCGGTGGTGATCGCGTTGCCGAAAGGCGTATTCATCACCACGACGCCGCGGGCGGTGGCGGCCTTGATGTCGACATTGTCGACGCCGATGCCGGCGCGACCGACGACCCTGAGCTGCTTGGCTTCGGCCAGCACCTCCGCAGTGACCTTGGTGGCCGACCGGATGGCGAGACCTTCGTAGTTGCCCACGACCGCGCGCAACTCGGCGGGCTTCAGCCCCGGCTTGAAGTCGACGTCGCAGCCACGCTCGGAAAAAATCTCGACCGCGCGCGGACTGAGCTCGTCGGAGATGAGGACCTTGGGTTTTGCCATTCTAAACATCTCCTTCATCGGAGCGTGCCACGCCAGTGGCGCTCGGAGCCCCGGCCGCCAGTGGCGCGCTTCCTCGAGCCCTCAAGCCGCAACCTTGCCGAACTCGCGTTCGATTTCGGCATAGGCCCAGTCGAGCCAGGGCAGCAGCGCCTCGAGGTCGCTCGCCTCGACCGTGGCACCGCACCAGATCCGCAGGCCCGGCGGTGCGTCACGGTAGGATCCGACGTCATAGGCGGCCTTCTCGGTCTCCAGCAAATCGGCGATCTTCTTGGCCGCCGCAGCCTGCTTGTCGGCCGGCAAGGCCCTGAACCATGCAGCGGTGATGTTCAGGCAGACGGACGTATTCGAGCGGATCGCTCGATCGGCCGCCAAGAAGCCGATCCAGTTGCGGCTCGCGACGAACTTCTCGAGCACCGCGAGGTTGGCGTTGGAGCGCGCCATCAGCCCCTTGAGGCCGCCGACGCTTTCGCCCCAGCGCAGACCGTCGATCGCATCCTCGATGCAGAGAAGCGAAGGCGTGTTTATCGTGTCGCCCTTGAAGATCGCTTCCGAGAACTTGCCGCCAGAGGTCAACCGAAAGATCTTGGGCAGCGGCCACAGCGGCGAATGGGTTTCCAGCCGCTTCACGGCGTGCGGCGACAGAACGAGCATGCCATGCGCGCCCTCGCCGCCCATCACCTTCTGCCAGGACCAGGTCACGACATCGAGCTTGTGCCAGGGCAGATCCATCGCGAAGACGGCCGAGGTGGCGTCGCAGATCGCGAGCCCCTCGCGGTCGTCGGCGATCCAGTCGCCGTTCGGCACCTTCACCCCCGAGGTCGTGCCGTTCCAGGTAAAGACGACGTCATGCGTCCAGTCGACGGCTTTGAGATCGACGATCTGGCCGTAGCCGGCCTTGAGAACCCGCGCGTCCTTGAGCTTGAGTTGCTTGGCGACGTCGGTGACCCAACCCTCTCCGAAGCTTTCCCAGGCCAGCATGTCGACCGGGCGGGCGCCCAGCAGCGACCACAGCGCCATCTCGACCGCGCCCGTGTCCGAGGCCGGCACGATGGCAACCTTGTAGTCGGCGGGAATGTCCAGCAGCGCACGGGTGCGATCGACGGCCTCGACAATCTTCTTCTTGCCGAGCTTGGAGCGATGGGACCGCCCGACGGCGGCGTCTTTGAGGGCTTCCGGTGTCCAACCCGGACGTTTGGCGCAGGGGCCCGACGAAAAGTCGGCGCGCGCCGGACGTGCGTTCGGCTTCATAAAACCTCTCCCTTGCAGAAGAGCTGCGCTCCGGTGGGGGAACGTGGCCCGCCGCCCCTATAGTCGTGCGAAATGCAGCCGTCAATGTGCACTATTGGCCCTGTTGGCAACCGTCCGCCGCGCTCAGGACGATGGCCAAGAGCGACTCGATTCCCTGGATCGCTTGCGACGTATCTAGCGGAGCGGCCGTCGAGAATCTCATCGCCACGACCAGGCGCAAGACGATCGACGGCTACCTGACATCCGTCTTTCTCTGCATGCGGCACGAGATTCGCCTCGTGCTCAAGACCGGGGCGGCGGGATCGTGAACAACTCCTGCGTTGACGGGCTGCGCGGATCTCTGTTCCCCGGCGGCACCGCCTATTCGGCCGCCAAGCATGGTGGTTGCATGGCGTAGCTAAAGCGCGCCGCGCGGGTGCAGCTCGTAGTATTGGCCGATCAGTGCATTCCTGAAGACCGGCCGCACCTCGTAATTCTCGTGCAGCATCGTGTAGATTGCCTGCGCCCGGCTCTCGGCAGACAGCGACCCGAGATGCTGCTCCAGTTCCTGCTCGCTCCAGTCCCAGAAATCCGAGACGGCCACGCGGTAGCCGAGTTGAAGGGCGAGGTCGATCTGCTGCTTGAGCGCCGCCGCGTGTTGCGCCGCCGTCCAGTCGGCATGCCGGATGGCCCCAGCGTCGACGGCGATCCACTTGAAGCGGGGCCGATTGGAGGGCGCGGGATCGGGCGGGGCCACGAAATCCCAGTCCCAGGTATGGCTCCAGAGGGCGTACTGCCATGTCGCGATCGTCTCGAAGCCCCAATAGAGAAAGACCGTGCGATCTGGAGGGAAGTGTCGCTCGAGGTCGGCAAGCGCCGCCACCGCGGCGGCATCGGTCCCGCGCCATCGCGACAGCGATACGACATTCCAGGCGAGCGGCACGATCGAGAGAACAGCGAGCGACAAGACGGTCCACGATCGCAACGCCGTGCCGCGCTGCTTCGCCACTGCCGCGGCGACGATCAGGGCCCACGTCAGCGTCAGCCACGGCATGACGTTGATCTGCATCTGCGGATCTTGCGGCTGGGAGTAGAAATTCATCACCTGGCCAGCAGCGAGCGTGCCCATGAAGACGGCGGCGACCGCCCGCAGGCGCAGGTCGTTGCGCCGCGGCCACAGGATCACGATCCCGACGACAAAGATCGCGACCTGCAGCAGCACGGAAACCGACAGCGGCAGCAGGGCGCGCCTGGCCGCCGCCGGGTCGAAGTAGCTGCCCATGATCAGGAAGTAGTTGCCGAGCCCCGACAGCATCATCCACGCCTTGGCCCAGCCAAAGCCGCCCCAGCCGGTGCCGACGCCCTTGCCGGTCCACAGGATCTCGAACAGGCCGAGCGCACCGTTGTGCCCTTCCCATATCTGCTGGACGATTCCCGTGACCGCCACGATCGACACCAGCAGCGTGGCGATCAAAGCCACTCGGCGGCGAACCGGAATGTCTGCCACCGCAAGCGCCAGCAGGAAGCCGGACAGGGTGGGAAAGATCAGGCGCCATTCGATGAGCCAGGCGAGCGTGAAGAGCGCCGCCACCAGTGCCACCCGGAGATGGGTCGGTCGGTCGAACCACAGGCCGGCCGGCAGCATGGCCCCCATCAGCACGGCATAGGCCGGCATGATGTCCTCGTTGACGACGCCGAGGAGGAGGAACGTGCCGCAGCCGAGATGGAAGAGAGCGGCGAGCGCCGCCGCCAAAGCGCTGCCGGTCAGCCGATGGACGAAGGCGTAGACGAAAACGATGCAGAGGCCGGCCCAGAAGGCGTTGAGATAGGCGAACTGCTTCCACGCCACGCCGCGCAGAATGCCGAGTGCATCGAGCAGCTTGCAGAGCGCGCCATAGAGCGGAAAGTAGAGATAGTTGGCATAGTCGAGCCGCGCGCTTGCGAAGTCGTGGATCCACGGCTCGGCCTCGATGCTCTTGTACATCCCGTTGGTGGTCAGGATATGCACGTTCTGCAGCCAGCCGATCATGCCGGCCAGGAACAGAAGCGACAGGATGAAGGCCAGAGCCAACTGCGAGCCGAAAGAAAGGGCCTTCATCGCCTGCTCTTGGTCAGGACCGCCTGAGTTTCACGCGACCTTGCGCGCCGAAACGACGTATTGCGCGCCGAGCGGCAACCACGTCAGCACACGGTCCACGTCGCGCAGAAGACCGATGCCTGGCGGCATGAACATGAGATACTCCGTCCCGAGATCATAGCGCGCGACATCCAGCAACCCATGCCGTACCTCCGTCGCGTCGAGAAGAATTGCGTTCTCGTCGATCGGCGTCCGGGCGATGACGTAGCGCACGAGTGGATTGCGCGGATTGTGCTCGAATACGTAGAGGCGGCCGCCGGGTTTCAGGATGCGCCCCAACTCGCGATAGACGCCGGGCCTCTCGGCCACGGCAACGTGATGCAACACGGCGCTGATGGTGACGATATCGAACCGCCCGTCGGCGAACGGCGTGCGGGCGCCGTGCTGTGCGGCCAGCGCCGGCGAAGGCCCGTGTCGCGCAGGCCAGCGTTTGGCGGCCTCGGCCAGCATGCCCTCCGATACGTCGCAGCCGGCGAAGTTCGGCCGCGCGCCGAGATCGGCCAGGACGCGCATCAGATCGCCGGCGCCGCAACCGTAGTCGAGCAGGTTCAGCGACCCGTCGCGCAATCCCGTTTCCCGGCGAAGCAGCCAGCGCGCCTTCACGGCGATGAACTGGTCGGCCGAGCTGCCCATCATCCGCTTGACGGGATTGTCGAGGCCGCCGTCGTAGCTCGCGGCGTGCCGGTCGAATTCCGCGCCGCTCACGGGCCGCCCACGATTTCGCGGATCATGAACAGCGGCCGCCCCTTGCTCTGGTCGTACAGTCGGCCGAGATAGGCCCCGATGATGCCCAGCATCAGGAACTGCATGCCGCCAAGCAGGCCGAGTGCCGCCATCAGCGATGTCCAGCCGGGCAGCGCAGCGCCCAGCAACCAGCCGACGATCGAATAGACGAAGAAGGCAAATCCGACCGCCGCCATGATCCAGCCGATGGTCATCGACGCCATCAGCGGGACGACCGAAAAGGCGGTGATCGCATCGACGGCAAATCGCACCATCTTGCCCACGGGATACTTGCTCTCGCCGGCCGCCCGCGCCTTGCGATCGTAGACCAGCGGCACCTGGCGGCCACCGATCCAGGCCACCATTCCGCGGATGAAGCGGTGCCGCTCCGGCATGGCCAGCAGGACCTCGAGCACGCGCCGCGTGATCAGACGAAAATCGCCGGCGTCGTAGGGAATGTCGACATCGGTCATGCGGCCGATCAGGCGATAGAAGACAGCAGCCGTCGCCCGCTTGAAAAGGCTCTCGCCCTCGCGCTGACGGCGCTGGCCGTAGACGACGTCTGCGCCCTCGTCCATCAAGGCCATCATCTCCGGCAGCAGCTCCGGCGGGTCCTGCAGATCGGCGTCGATGATCAGGATGCGCTCGCCGCGACAGAGCGACAGACCCGCCGTCAAGGCGAGCTGATGGCCATGATTGCGCATCAGCCGCACCGCGACCACGCGCCTGTCAGCCGCTGCCGCAGCGGTCAGGACCTGCCAGGTGCCATCGCGCGAACCGTCATCCACCAGCACGATCTCGCTCGAGCCGCCCAGGCCGTCGAGCACCGCGCCAAGCCGCCGCAGGAATTCGGGCAGGACGCCCTCCTCGTTGAAGCAGGGCGCCACCACGGAAAAAGCCGGTCGGTGGACGTCGTTCATGTCCTTGCGAGCAATAGCCCAACCGCAGCCGGAAACAAGCGCTCCCTCCCCTTCCCATCCACAATGGGCTATCAAGCCGCTCCATGAGCGCCAACGACAACGAGCATCGCGGCCTTCTTCCGGCCGGTCTGGCCGACCTGCTGCCTCCCGACGCCGCCCGCGAGGCGCACGCCATCGGCGTGGCAATCGCCCGCTGCGCCGCGTTCGGCTACGAGCGGGTGAAGCCGCCGGTGGTCGAGTTCGAGGAGTCGCTGCTGGGCGGCCCCGGCGCGGCGCTCGCGTCGCAGACCTTCCGGCTGATGGATCCCGTCTCGCAGCGCATGATGGGCGTGCGGCCCGACATGACCCTGCAGGTGGCCCGCATCGCCGTTACCCGACTGAAGCACGTCGAGCGCCCGCTGCGACTCTCCTATGGCGGCAACGTCATCCGCGTGCGTGGCAGCGCTCTGAAGCCCGAGCGCCAATTCGCCCAGGTCGGCGCCGAGCTGTTCGGCGTCGATACCGCCGAAGCCGATGCCGAAGCGGTGCTGCTGACCGTCGATGCGCTGCGCGCTATCGGCGTTACCGACCTTACGGTCGATCTCAATCTGCCGACCCTGGTTGCGGCGGTGGCCGGAGGACTGAACCTCGAGAGCGAGCCGCTGCGGCGCCTGCGCCGTGCCCTTGATCGCAAGGACGAGGCCGCGATCGCCAAGGCGCTCGGCGGCGACAAGAAGACTGCGACGCTGTTCGTGGGCCTGCTGCGCGCGGCCGGCCCTGCCGACAAGGCGATCGCGCAGTTGAGCAAGCTCAAGCTACCGCCGGCCGGCGCCGCCGAGGCGTCCCGTCTCGCCGAGGTGGTGGCGCTGGTGCACGCGGCCGATGCCGATCTGCCGCTGACCCTCGATCCGGTCGAGTATCGCGGCCTCGAATACCAGACCGGCGTCTCCTTCTCCGTCTTCGCCCGCAAGGAGCGCCAGGAGGTGGCGCGCGGCGGCCGCTATTCGGCCGGCTATCCCGAGGACGGCGTCACCGAGCCCGCGACCGGCTTCACGCTCTACATGGACGCCGTACTCTCGGCCTCCAACAACACCAGCGAGCAACCGCGGCTCTATCTTCCCCTAGGCACGGCGTGGCGCGACGCCGGGCCTTGGCAGGCCAAGGGCTACGCTGTCGTGCGCGCGGTGGTTGCCGCGAGCGATGCGCGCCAGGAGGCCAGGCGCCTGCGCTGCACGCATGCGTTGATCGAGGGCGAAGCCGTGCCACTGTAGCAGTCGTACAAGGAGGATCCGCCATGCCGTTGTATGAAAGAGGCAATGTCCACATCCACTACGAAGAGGCGGGATCGGGCTTTCCGCTGCTCGTCATTCCCGGCGGCGGGCTGAACTCCACCATCGCCGGCCTTGACGGCAACCATCCCTTCAATGCGATGAAGGAGTTCAAGGACCGTCATCGTTGCATCGCCGCCGATCTGCGCAACGCAAATCCCGGCCAGTCCTCGGGTCCGCTCGAAGTCGACCGCCCATGGGACGCCTACACCGATGACCATCTCGGTTTGATGGACCATCTCGGCATCCGCGAGTTCATGGTCCTGGGTTACTGCATCGGCGGCCCCTTCATCTGGAACCTGTTGAAGCGTGCGCCCGATCGCGTCGTCGCCGCCGTGCTGACGCAGCCGAGCGGCCACAGACCGGAACTGCCCGACCAGTTCTACGAGAACAACATGAAGGGCTGGGGACCAGCCCTTTGCGCCCGCCGGCCCGACATCACGATGGAGCAGGTAAGCTTGTTCTTGAGCAACATGTATCGCGCTCGCGCCGACTTCGTGTTCACCGTGACTCGCGACTTCGTGCGCGCCTGCCGGACGCCGATCCTTGTCCTGCCCGACGACATCCCGCCGCATCCTTTCGCCGTGGCGATGGAATCGGCGATGCTTGCCCCCAACGCGCAGGTGAGCCTCTATCCGTGGAAGGACCCGAAGGACCGTATACCTCTGGCCGTGCGCCACATCCGGACGTTCCTGCGCGCGAACGAGCCGGCGGCGGCGGCTGTCGGGCAGAGAGCGGCAGCTGCTGACTAGGGCGTGTACTCACTATCCCTCAGAGATCTCTTGTGGCTCGCAGCAGCATGTGTGTTGCTCGCCGCTACCCCGTTGCAACTGACGCCGGCGCGCGCCGAGCCGCAAGGCGGGTCCGCCAGTGCTTCAAACGATGAGGCTGCGAAGACCGCGAAGACCGACGCGCAGCCGAAGGGCCCGCGTCCCTCGGTTGACGACATCTGCCGCGCGCTGGCGCAGGCGGCGGCTGACAACGAGCTCCCGGAGGAGTTCCTCACGCGCCTCATTTGGCAAGAGAGCCGCTTCGATCCAGCGGCGGTCAGCCCGGCCGGAGCGCAAGGCATTGCGCAGTTCATGCCGCAAACCGCCGCGACTCGCGGGCTCACCAACGCGTTCGACCCGCTGCAGGCGCTCGCTGAGTCGGCAAGCTATCTGCGCGAACTGCGCACGACATTCCACGGCAACCTGGGTCTGGCCGCGGCCGCCTACAATGCCGGCCCCGACCAGGTCGAAGCATGGCTCTCGGGCCGCCGCTCCCTTCCAGCCGAAACGCAGGCTTATGTCCGCATCGTCACCGGCTACGCCGCGCAGGCGTGGACTTTGCAGCCGCTTCCCCAGTTTCAGTCCTCGAACACGCCGCCCTCGGGCACGACCCCATCGAGCACGACGACGGGCGCGCGCTGCGTCGATCTCGCGAAGCTGATGATCGAGGGTGCGCAGCACCGTCCCGACCTCACGTCCAGCCCGGCATGGGGTCCGTGGGGCGTCCAGCTTGCCGGCAACTGGTCCGAAGGACGTGTCCTCGCCACCTACGAGCAGCTCAGGCGCAAGTACGCTGCCGTTTTGGGCGACCGACTGCCGCTGGTCCTGCATGCGCGCCGGTCGGACCTCCCTACCTTCGCCATCCGCGTCTCCGAAAAAAACCGGGCAGACGCGGAAGCACTATGTGCGAGGCTTCGGGCCGCGGGCGGTGCTTGCGTGGTTCTCCGTAACCCGCGCGACTGAGATGTCGCTTCGACCGGGCTGGATGCACTCTGGCGGCGCTCGTGTTCCTAACTGACGACGGGCCGTCCAATCGTGATTTGTGAGCAACCCTTAGACGGGACACTTTCTGAAGAACGCCCAAGGCTCGCGCATGAACCTCGCTCTCGCCTCCGCCTGGCTCGCGGGATCCCACAGCGGCGCCGCGGCGCGGCGCTGGAAGAGCATGTCCCGGCGTAAATCGGAGGTGTTGCGTGACGTGCCATGCGCCACGAAGCTGTGCGTCACGATGATGTCGCCGGCCTCGAGGCGCGGCACGACGAGCCGGGCGTCGGCGAGCAGCACGGGCTGGTAGTCGAGCTTCACCTGGCCCCAATGGACGGCAGGGTCGGTCAGATGCCGCCGGAACTCGGCGGTGTATTTGTCGTGCGAGCGCGGCAGCACGTGGAAGCCGCCCGCCGTATCCGACGCGACCGGCGTCAGCGCGACTCCGAAAAGGATGTTGAACAGATCGAGTGAAGGACCCTGGCCGCCGTCGAGATGAAAATGCCGGCCCACGCCGCCCTTGGTCGCAAAGCCGGGCATCGTCGAGGCGAACTGCACGAAGTCGAGAGGCGGGGCCGATTCGAGGATCTCGAGGGCCAGCAGATCCAGTACGTTTGCGGCAATCGCGAGAAACGCGGGTTGGCGGCAGTACCGGACCTCGCGCCACAGCTCGTTGCGGCTCCTTTCCCAGCCGCCGTCAGGATGGATCGTGTTCAGATGGCCGGCGACGTTCCGCGCAGCGCGCAGGGTTGGCTCGTCGATCGCGCCGGAGACGACCGTGTAACCCTCGTGGAAAAGCTCCTCCCAGTGCGCTTGCTCGAACATGACTGCAGGCCCTCGTCGAGGTGTCCGCCGCTCGTCACCATCATATAGGCCGGCCCGACGCCACGACCAATCGCGGAACGCGGCAGCCCGGCGGGCCGTTCCTACAGGAGGTGCCCAACCCAAGGAGGAACCCCGATGTTCCGATCCATTCTCGTTCCCGCCCTCGCCTCCGTGGCCCTCGTTACGGCCGCAGCCTGGGCCCAATCCCCGCCCTCCGCATCGGCTTCCGGCGCGCCGGAAACCAAGGGTGACGACGCTCGGAATCTGCCGCAGAAGATCCGTGACAAGCTGACGGCCGACGGGTTCAAGGACGTCGAGGTCGTCCCCAACTCCTTCATCGTCAGCGCCAAGGACAAGAACGACAACCCGATCATGATGCTGATCGGGCCCAACGGCATGACCATGTTCAAGAAGCCGAAAGCCGGGAATCCCTCGACGGCCGAACACAAGGACAGCAAGGACCAGACCATCCAGGAATAGGCGCCGCGGCCCAAAGGGCGCACCGGTCGGCGGCTTTTCCCCTTCGCCCTTTCCGGCCGAAGTGCTATCCAAGCTCACGCCTTTCCGGCACCGGCCCGGGGAGGCGTTTTCGTGTGCGCGGGCCGGCCAATCGGGACGATATTCGGGATAGGGCAGATGGCCAACGTGGCGGTGATCGGCGCCCAGTGGGGCGACGAAGGCAAGGGCAAGATCGTGGACTGGCTTTCGGAGCGCGCCGAGGTCGTGGTGCGCTTCCAGGGCGGCCACAATGCCGGCCATACCCTCGTGATCGGCAATCAGACATACAAGCTCGCGCTCCTGCCCTCGGGCGTCGTGCGAGAGGGCAAGTTGTCGGTCATAGGCAACGGCGTCGTGGTCGATCCCTGGCACTTCCTCGAGGAGGTGAAGAAGGTCTCGGGCCAGGGCGTATCGGTGACGCCGGACAATCTCAAGATCGCCAATCACGCCGTTTTGATCCTGCCGCTGCATCGCGACCTCGACGGCTGGCGTGAGGACGTGCCGGGCACGATCAAGATCGGCACGACGCGGCGCGGCATCGGCCCTGCCTACGAGGACAAGGTCGGCCGCCGCGCGATCCGCGTCGGCGACCTCGCCGAGCCGGACCAGCTCAAGCACAAGGTCGATACGCTGCTCGCGCATCACAACGCGCTGCGCCAGGGGCTCGGCAAACCGATGGTCAATCCGGAGAAGCTGCTCTCCGACCTGCTCGAGCTTGCGCCGAAGATCCTGCCCTTTGCCGAGGACGTTTGGGAGCGGCTCGACGTCCTGCGCGCCTCGGGCAAGCGCATCCTGTTCGAAGGCGCGCAGGCCACGATGCTCGATATCGATCACGGCACCTATCCCTTCGTCACTTCGTCCAACACGGTGGCGGCACAGGCGATGATCGGCTCGGGCATGGGCAACGGCGCAGTCGGGTACGTCCTGGGCATCGCCAAGGCCTACACCACGCGCGTGGGCGACGGCCCCTTCCCCACAGAACTCAAGGACGAGATCGGCCAGCTGCTGGGCGACCGCGGCAACGAGTTCGGCACCAACACCGGGCGGCGCCGGCGCTGCGGCTGGTTCGATGCGGTGATGGTGCGGCAAGCCGTGAAGCTGAACGGCATCGACGGCATCGCGCTCACCAAGCTCGACGTGCTCGACGGGCTCGAGGAGATCAAGGTTTGCGTCGGCTACGAGCTCGACGGGCAGAGGATCGAGCGCTTCCCCTTCACCATGGGCGCGCAGGCCAAGCTCGAGCCGGTCTGGGAAACCTTCGAAGGCTGGCGGGAGAGCACGCATGGCGCGCGCGCCTATGCCGAGCTGCCGGCGACCTGCATCAAGTACGTCCGTCGCATCGAGGAGCTGGTGGGCTGCCCGGTGGCGCTGCTCAGCACCAGCCCGCAACGCGAGGACACGATCCTGATGACCGACCCGTTCCGGGATTGATGGCCCGCAGTTGATCGCTTCGCGCGGGACGCGCTAGGCTCCGGCCTGTCGCGTCGCGTGTCGTAGGCCGATAAAATCAACCGAGAGGAAATGTCATGTCCAGGACGAGGACGCTCGCCGGCGCGCTGACGCTGGCGGGGGCGCTTTTTGGCAGCGCATATGCCGCCGATTTCACATTGACCAGCACGACGATCAAGAGCGGTGGGTCGGTACCGAACGAGCAGGTTTTCAATGGCTTCGGCTGCACCGGCGGCAACATATCGCCCGAGCTTTCGTGGAGCGGCGCACCTGCGGGCACCAAGAGCTTCGCCCTCACCGTCTACGACCCCGATGCACCCACCGGCAGCGGCTTCTGGCACTGGCTGATCGTGAACATTCCGCCCGACGCCAAGGAACTCCCCAAGGGTGCCGGCAAGCCGGGTGCTCCCGGTCTGCCGGCCGGCGCCTTGCAGACCCGCACCGATTTCGGCGCGCCCGGCTATGGCGGCCCCTGTCCGCCCAAGGGCGACAAGCCGCACCGCTACCAGTTCACGCTGTTCGCGGTCGATCTCCCCAAGCTCGATGTCACGGCGGATACCTCGGCGGCCGTCGTGGGTTTCAATCTCCACTTCCACACGCTCGCCAAGGCCACCTTCACCGCAACGTACGGGCGCTGACTTATCTTCGGGACCGCGAGCTTCCAGGCGCGGAGACTACTGCGCGCGCGACTCGCTCATGAGCGCCGCCGGAATCGCGCGATCCGATGGACGTCAAATGCTGAGATCGAGGAGGTTGTAGTCCTTGATCCCGGCCTTCGCCTCGGCGTCCCAGTGATAGATGAGCCCCTCGTCGGCATGCGGCTTGTAAACGAAGGAAGTCTCGTTCGGGAAGCGCTGGCGGCGGGCGTCGATGGCATAGCCTATCAGGCGGGCGCGGTCGCGGATGCGATCGGTGTCGTACACCGCCTCCTTGTTGTGGAGCCCGCCGCCCTTCACGCCCAGAACCGACTTCCGGCGATGGAAGCCCATGTTCAACGTCACGCGCCAGTCCTTGCTGGTATTGGCGAACGAGCCGTGCAGCGCCTGGCGATTGGTGACTGCAACGTCGCCCGGCTTGCAGATCATCGGCACGGCGTCTGGCAGGCGTTCGCTGCCGGCCCGGGCAACCAGCGCCTTGATGTCGACCTTGCCGAGCTTGTGCGAGCCCGGCACGACCCACACCCCGTTGGCCGCCGTGCAGCCATAGAGCTGCGCCATCATGTTGAACCCGTGGCTGCCCTGGTCCCAGTCCGGGCTGTTCCAGTGCGTGACACCGTCCTGATGCCAGGCGACCGAGGCGCCGCGGCCAGGCTCCTTGATGAAGATCGCATCGGCGAACGGGGTGAAGTCGGCGCCGTTGATCCCCGCTGCGACGGCGAGAAGCTGTGGATGCCCATACAGGCGAAGGGCCGCGTCGGAGAACTGAAGCGACCCCAGAATGAGATAGACCACTTCCTTCGGCGCATCGGCCGCCGCCTTGGGCTCGAACATCTTCACGGGATGGCGACCATTGGCGAGGTCGGTGCCGCCAAACGGATCGCCGAGCGGCTTGGACCAGAAGAGTGTCGGCGCCTCGCAGTCGGCAGCGAGCGCCGGCCGGCCCGTGGCGTCGACCGTCGCGCCGCGCTCGACGGGCAAGCGGCCGAGGATGTCCTTCACGTCGCGTTCGATGTCGTCGAGTTCGTCCGCCTTCAACACGCCCTCGAAAACGTAGAAGCCGCAGCGCCAGTAGGCCTCGACGATCTCGGGATGCAGTTCGCCCGAGGACGTAAAGCGGATCGGCCCCCGATTGCCGAGGGCAAGGGCGCGCTGCTCACCCTCGCCCAGATAGGCCTGCATCGCCGCTTCCTCGGATCCGTAGTTGACGGCGGCGGTCGCACTGGATCCGTCCATGTCTTCCTCCCGGAAGTGATTTGCCGGGAGGATAGCGTTCGGTGGCAATAACTGACAACCGCTCAGGGCCCTGACCGCCTTTCGCATCGCGGCGACTTCAGCCTAGCGGGAGCCGCTGGTCATTTCGCTGCTGCCCGCGCCGCGCTACCTTCTCGCCCTTCAAGGAGGAAGACATGCCCGACGTCCGCGTCACCAATACCATCACGGGTCGCGACGCTTTCCTGCGCGTGTTGAGTGACGAAGGCGTGGTGAAGATGTTCGGCAATCCCGGCACCACCGAGTTACCGATCATGCACGCCCTCTCGTCGGCGCCGGAGATGGGCTATGTGCTGGCCCTGCAGGAGGCGATCGTCATCGCCATGGCCGACGGCTATGCCCGTGCCTCGGGCAGGCTTGTCTCCTGCAACGTCCACGTGGCGCCCGGACTCGGCAACGCCATCGGGTCGATCTACACCTCCTACGTCTCCGGCACGGCGATGATCGTGACCGCAGGCCAGCAGGAGCAGGGCCATGGCCTCACCGAGCCGCTGCTCTATGCGCCGCTCGTGCCGATCGCGACACCGGTCGTGAAATGGGCAACCGAGGTCAACCGCATCGAGGACCTGCCACGCATCCTGCGCCGTGCCGCCAAGGTGGCGACGACCGCGCCCACCGGACCGGTGTTCATCTCCCTGCCGGGCGACATCCTGAACAACGAGGCGGCCATCGATCTCGGCGAGCCGACGCGCGTCGATACGGCAGTCCGTCCATCGGATGCCACGCTCGAACACCTGGCGAAGCGGCTGCTGGCAGCCAGGAAGCTCGTCATCATTGCAGGACCGGAGATCGCGTCCTCCGATGCCTTCGCCGAAGCCGCCGCACTCGCCGACACGCTCGGCGCGCCGGTTCTGCAGCAGACCGTAGGTTACGGTGCGCATTTCCCCAGCGAGCATCCGGCCTATCTCGGCGCGCTCAATCGCGACCAGAAGCGCGTGCGGCAGATCCTTTCCGAATACGACCTGATGTTCTGCGTCGGCTCCGACGTTCTGAAAATGTCGGTATGGAGCGAGGTCGAGCCCTTGCCCGAGACCACCAAGGTGGCGATGCTGGGCTTGCGCGACTGGGAGATGGGTAAGAACTTCCCGGCCGAGATCGCGCTGCGCGCCGACGTGAAGGAGACGCTGAAGGCGCTGGTGCCGCTCCTGAAGGAGCTCGGCGGCGCGGCGCTGGCCGGGAAAGCCAAGGCAAACCTCTCTGC
The DNA here is from genome assembly GCF_036558665.1 of Reyranella sp. Classification (GTDB taxonomy): domain Bacteria; phylum Pseudomonadota; class Alphaproteobacteria; order Reyranellales; family Reyranellaceae; genus Reyranella. The sequence continues at coordinate 37,745 of NZ_DATBFE010000012.1, forward strand.
CCTCGCCTCGAAAAACTGGAGCACCCAGCGCACGCAACGGCTGAAGGGCTTGGCCAAGCCAGTGGCCGGCCAGCCGCTGGCCGCGGAATGGGTCATGGCGACGCTCAGCCAGGCTCTGCCCAGGGATGGTGTCGTGGTCGACGAGGGCATCACCAGCGCCGGCACCCTGACCTCCTATTTCCCCTATCGCGATCGCAACAGCTTCTTCGGCAATGTGAGCGGCGGTATCGGATGGGGTATCGCCGCGGCGGTAGGCGTGCAGATCGCCTTGCCCGACCGTCGCGTGGTCGCGGTGATCGGTGACGGCAGTGCGATGTATTCAATCCAGGCGCTGTGGACCGCGGCCAATCTCCGGTTGCCGTTGACCTTCCTCATCTGCAACAACGGCGGCTACCAGATTCTGAAGAACCGGCTGAAGCTGTTCCATGGCAACGATCGGCCGATCGGCATGGACTTCAAGGACCCGCCGATCGATGCCTGCGCGCTCGCCAGGGGATTCGGCGTCGCGGCCGAGCGTGTCGACACGGCCGAGGGCTTCGAGGCGTCCCTCGCGAAGTCGCTGAAGTCGAGCGGCCCGACCTTGATCGAGGTGATGGTCAGAAGCTGAGCGTGCTCGCCGCGTCCAAACGAAGTGTCACCGCTCAACGATCCCCTGCTGACGCTCTGGATGACACATGACTCGGACACCTACTCCGCGGCGCGCGCCGACGGTGCGGGCGGATGGACCGCTGTCGCGAGCGTCGACTCGTAAACCTGCTGCCACGGACTCTGGTCGGCGCTGGTGAAGTAGCCGCTGCGCGCGCCGCGATAGATGCCGGCGTCCTCGACACCCGGCGGTAGCTTTCCCTGATCGCGCAATGTCCGCGCGGCCACCAACAGCCGGCGGCGCGTACGGGTGATCATCTGATCCGAGGGTGCCAGATGCTCGAACGCATGGTCGGTGACCGGCCCCATGCTTTCGGTGATCGCCTGGTCCTGCAGATGAATGCCGTCGATGCCGCTATAGATCGAGTTGCTGCGCTGGGCCTCGCGGTCCAGGCCCCAGTCGTTGCCCTCGTTCATCGCCATACGCCAGCGGCCGAGCCAGTCGGCGGTGTTGGGCAGGAACTTCAGTCCGCCGCGGCCGGTGCCGCCGATCGGCCGGCCGTCCTTGAAAGCAGGCTGCGGCAGGCTTTGCGCCGATCGCGCGCGCTTCCACCAGATGAAGACGAACATCGTGTGACCGTCGTCGAGCGGCACCCAGCCGCGCGCATGCATGTGGCTCTCGAACTCGCCGTTGGGCGCCTGCGACCAGCAGGGGAACAGAAAATTGGCGAAGCGCCAGTAGGTGCGGCCGGGGCCGGCAGCCCGGTAGCCGGCATATTGCGTGCCCCAGGGCGCGTCAGAGACGTGATACTGCGGCGCGCGGTTGGTGATCGTGTAGTAGAACGGATCGCTTTCCGGGACGTCCTCGGGGTCGACGTGGCCGCCATGCAGGAAGCCGAAATGCGAGGTGTCGATCTCGCCTTCCAGCGCCTGCAGCCAGTTGCAATCGCGCTGGATCAGGCTGACGTTGATCTCCTCCTCGGGCATGTCGAGGATCTCGAACCCGGGTAGCGGCGGCGCCTCGGCGCGCTCGCCCATATAGACCCAGACGAGGCCGGCGCGTTCGACCGTGCGATAGGCCCGAGCTTTCACCTTGTGCTTGAAATCCTGGTGCTCGGGCACGCTCGGCATCTCCAGGCAATTGCCCGCGACGTCGTATTTCCAGCCGTGATAGAGGCAGCGCAGGCCGCCCTCCTCGTTGCGGCCAAGGAAGAGCGACGCGCAGCGGTGCGGGCAGCGATGATCCATGACGCCCACACGGCCGGAGCTGTCGCGGAAGGCGATCAGCTTCTCGCCCAGCAGCATCAGTCGCAGCGGCGGACCGTCGCGCTCGAGCTCCGACGACATCAGGGCCGGCAACCAGTAGTGCCGCATCAACCGGCCCATCGTCGTGCCCGGTCCGACCTGCGTGAGTTCCGCGCCTTCGCTCGCTGTCGTCATGGCGTCGCCTCAGGCTCCGTGGCTCGGCGCAGGATAGCCGGTCGCCACGCCCCAATAAAGGATCGACCGCGCGGTGGATATTCAGCAGCCGACGCCAAGGGGCAATCGACCAAAGAGGCGCGAGAGATGTTATTCGGGGAAGAAGCCGGCCCCGATCAGGCCCGCCGTGCCGTCGATCTTGATTGTTTTGACATAGCTCCACTTGTGGGAAGGCTCGGTCTGCCCGGGTTTCGGAAACATGTAGTCCACCCAACCCGCGCCCTTCGCCTGCACCACCTTCAAGAACTCGTCGTGAAACAGTTTGCCGTTCGCATCCTTTTCGCCATGTACATTGGTGCCTTCTCGCTTGGGAAATGCGGGGTTGAGCAAGACGTTGAGATGGTCGTCGTAAGCAAACAAGTAGGTATTGCCGTGCCACCACTCGCTGTCCCGCTTTCGAAATTCGGCGAATGCGGCTCTTCCATGCTGATTGACCAGAGCAGCAGCTCGCTCGACGAGGTCTTCGACTCGTTTGGCCTGGTCGGACGGGGGCGGAGCCTCCTGGGCATGGGCTGAACTTGCCATCACAAGGCAGGCCAGTGCGGTGCAAACGAGCAGTGATTTCATCATGGCCTTCCTCGATCGTTCGATTGCGCTACGGAAGCATCGACCGGGAAGCGCCGTCCAATACACAACTTCTCTGGCGCTTTATGCTGTTCGGGCATAAACAACGCAGATGGACCTTCGGCGCGCGCGAACCTTCGTGACCGTGGCCGAGCTTGGCACGGTATCCAAGGCAGCGTTGCGGCTGCGCATCGCCCAGCCGGCTCTATCGCGACAAATCAACGCTCTTGAACAAGAACTCGGCCTCAAATTGTTCGATCGTATCGGCCGTCGCCTGCTGTTGACTGGCGAAGGCGAACAATTGCTCGACGATTGCCGGGACCTGCTAAGTTGCGCCAGTGCAATCGGCGAGCATGCACAACTATTGCAGCGCGGTGACGCCGGCGTGCTCAAGGTCGGCGCCTCGCCGCAGCATATCGAAAGTGTGCAATCGACGTTCCTGCATCGCTACACTCGGCGCTATCCCGATGTGCAGGTGAAGTTGGTCGAGGCCGCCGGGCGGGACACGATGGCGATGCTGGAACGGCGAGAGATTCACCTCGGACAGAATCTCGCTCCGATCATTGGCCCCGACGATCGACGCTTCGGCAGCGTTGCCTTGCAACACGTCGATTTGCTGGCGGCTTGCCATCCAAGCCTCAGCTTCGGCAAGGGATCTACGGTCGAGATCAGCCGTCTGGCGCCTCATCCCTTGCTTCTCCTCGCTTCGAGTTTTGTGTTTCGCAGAGTATTTGATGCCGCCTGCCGCCTTGCCCACGTCAGGCCGAATATTTTCATCGAGAGCCACACGCCGCACACCCTGCTCACGCTCGCCGAAGCCGGACATGGTGTGGCGATCATTCCCTCACAGCTCCGAGCGCGCCACCATCAACTGCACATCGTCGCCGTGACTTATCGCGGTCGACCGCTGCGCATACCGATGGTCATTCTATGGGATAGGCAGCGTCCGTTGCCGAGTTACGCCACAGCCTACTGCGAAATGCTCGCCGACTATGTCCGCGAAATTTTCCCTATAACGCGACCGGCCGGTTCGACGCGCGACACCAAGGCAGGGCAACCTCACGCACGGCCTGCACGCGCACCCGGCTTCCGCTAGTCCGCCGCCTTCTCATGTTTCTTGATCGAGGGCATCAGGCCGGTGGGATCGACCAGCTTGCCGTGCACGATCATGTTGTGGGCATGCGCCAGATGGTGCAACGCGAAGGAGGTCTGCATGGCGCCCACGCGGCCTTGCGCGTCCTGCGCGGCATTGACCGCCTGCTTCACCAGGCGGAGCGCAAACAGCGGCTTCTGCGCGATTCGCTCCGCCATCGCCATCCCGAAGGCCTCGAGTTCGGCGCGCGGCACGACATGGTTCACCATGCCGAGTCGATGCGCTTCGTGCGCCTTGATCCAATCGGCGGTGAACAGGAACTCCTTGGCCTTGCGCACGCCCATCTCCCAGGGATGGGCGAAGAACTCCGCGCCGCCCACCCCCATCGCCACCGTATGGTCGAGGAACTCGGCATCATCGGACGCCACGATGAGATCGCACGGCCACATCAGCATGAGGCCACCGGCGATGACCTTGCCGTGCACGAGAGCCATGGTCGGCTTCGGGATATTGCGCCAGCGCTCGCAGAAGCCGACGTAGATCTCCTGCTCTCGCGCATACTGCGCCTCGGCACCTGGTGTACCGAAGCCGCCCCACGTGCCGACAGTCTCGTGCTTCTTCATATTGCCATGGCCGTCCGCCTCACGCAGGTCATGGCCCGAGGAGAAATGCGGGCCGTTGGCCGACAGCACGATCACCTTTACCCGATCATCCTGCGCGGCGCGGTCAAAGGCTTCGTTCAGCGCATAAAGAAAGGCCGTGTCCTGGGCATTGCGCGTATCGGCCCGGTTGAGCACGATGCGCGCGATGGTGGGTATCGGCGTTTCATAGAGGATGGTACGGCTCGTCATGATCTCCTCCAGCGTTGCACCAGCTTAGCAGGAGAGCCAACAATGTCGCCAAGCCGGACCGCCGTCGCGCTAACGACCATAGCGTCGAGCGGATTCCTGGTCGCGGTCGTAACCGTGGCGCTGGCCCAGAAACCCCTGCCGCAGAGGCTTTCACACGAGCATACCTTCCAACGCTCGGTCCGGGCCGGCGGCGAGGTTCGCATCTTCACGTATGCGCGTTGGCACCGAGACTGTTCACCGGCGGAGCCGCCGAGCATCGAGATCCTGACGCCCCCGGCGCACGGCACCACATCGATCCGTCCCGCTCCCCTCACGGTCGACCAGATACGCGAGGGCGAGGCCGACTGCACTGGCAAGACCTACACCGGGACCAGTCTCCGGTATGCCCCGACAGCCGGATTTCACGGAACCGACCGCTTCGACTGGAACGTCTATGGCACGAGCGAAATCTCTCACGATTCGGTCGTTGTCGAGGTGAGGTAACAGGCTGGTCGGCAGCGAGGCGACGATATGGCGGCCGTGAAGCACACTTTCCTCGAGGCGCGCGGTTTCACGATGCACGTTGCCGAAACCGGCAACGGGCCACCGCTTATCCTGCTGCATGGCTGGCCGGAATTCTGGGCCACCTGGGAGCCGATGTTCGTGCGCCTCGCCAACCGCTACCGCCTGATCGCGCCCGACTTCCGGGGTTTCGGCGAGAGCGGCAATCCTGATCGAGGCCGCTCCGACCAGGCCGGGCCCGACGTGCTGGCCGACGACATCGCCGCTTTCATGGAGGCGGCCGGGCTGGAGCGTGCCAGCTTCGTCGGCCACGATGTCGGCGGCTATGTGATGCAGCGCCTGGCACTCAACCATCCGAACAAGGTCGCAGGCCTGTTCTTCTTCAATTGCGCCACCCACGGCGTCGGCACGCGCTGGCGCGATCCGCAGCAGATCAACGAGATCTGGTACCAGACCTTCCATCAGATGCCGTTCGCGCCGGAGTTTGTCGGCGCCACGCGCGACAGTTGCCGCGCCTATATCGGCTACTTCCTGCGCCATTGGTCGTATCGCAAGGACGCCTTCGAGGCTGTGCTGGAGCGCTGGATCGACAACTTCCTGCGGCCCGGCAATTTGCAAGGCGGTTTCAACTGGTACCTCTCGCAGAACGCCGGGCGGCTGGCCGTCATGTCCGGCTCGGCGCCGAAGCCGCCCAAGATCAGACAACCCGCCCGCGTCTTCTGGGGCCGGCATGATCCGGTGCTCAGGAGCACCTGGATCGATGTGGTCGGAGACTATTTCGAGGATGTCGAGGCGGGCATCGCCGAGGATGCCGGCCACTTCGTGCACTACGAGACGCCGGACGCGGCAGCGATGGAGATCGACCGCTTCTTCAAGCGAATCGGTTACGCCTGACTGCCCCACCTGCGTCACGACACTTAGACATTGATCCAAGTATCGAGGGGCAGCAAAGACGCCGCATGGCTGCCGCGGTAAAAACCATCGACTCCGTTGTCTGAGCCCCTGCCGATCCAGCGGCAGGGGTACGCGCTGTACCGCGACCGCCATCCACCGCGACGAGGATGGCCGGAAGAAGCACGGGAAAATGGGCTTCCATCAGGGTTGGGCACCGTGCTGGAGCAGCTCGTCGGCTATGCCAGGGCGATGTGACGGCCCTTCGAAAGACTGCCGTCATTTCTTCACGATCACCACCTCGAGATATTCGCCCGGCACGACCATCGTGCCGTCATCGGCCTTGTTGAGACGGCCGATCAGCGCCTGCAAGTCGGCGACGAGCGCAGCGCGCCGGCTATCGTCGAGCGACGACATCGCCTTCAGGACCGGGCCGTAGTAGTTCCGGAACACGTCGATGAAATGGTCGGCCGAGCGATAGCGGAACACGAAGTCGCGCGGCTCGGCCGCGATCGACCGGGCGGCCGAGCCGAACAGCTCGGTCAGGCGCTCCCCGGTGCCCCACAGGATCGGCGATTTGACCCCGGCCGGCGGCGGCACATATTGGCCCATAACCTTGAACACTTGTCCGATGAAGCCGGCAGGCGTCCAGTTGGCCAAGCCGATCTTGCCGCCGGACCGGCACACGCGCAGCATCTCGCTCGCCGCCTTCTGCTGGTCGGGGGTGAACATCACGCCATAGCTCGACGCCACGGCGTCGAAGGTCGCGTCTGCGAAAGGCAGCGCCTCGGCGTCGGCCTCCTGGAAGCGCACCGCCAGGCCATCCGCCGCCGCCCGCTTCTTGCCGTGCTCCAGCAGGGCCGGCACGTAGTCGGTCGAGGTCACATCGCACCAGCGTCGCGCGGCCGCCAGGGTCACGTTGCCATTGCCGGCCGCCACGTCGAGCACGCGCTGCCCGGCGCGCAGATCAAGCGCCTCACAGAGCATCTCCCCGACGATCTGCAATGTCGCGCCGACCAGCGCATAGTTCCCGGAAGACCACACGCCCTGCTGGCGGGCCTTGATGGCAGCAAGATCGGGCGCAGACGCGGCCGCGGTCACCGTCGTCGGCGCAGTCATTGTCGTGGTCATGGCATTTCCTCCAGCTATCTCGGATGGACACAGGGTGTCCCGGTGCGATCGCACGTCGCTATGCAGCTAGCGCCGGATAGTGCAGAATCCGCTTCGCCCGGTGACCGGTCGACAGAGAGCAGACATGGATGATCGAGCGCATCGTCCGATAGGCGGAGAGCAAGACGCCGGTAGGAAGCTGCCGGCCGGACTTGGGCGCGCCCTCGCTTGGCTCAATGGACGGCTGGAAGAGCCCGTGCAGCTCGAAACGCTCGCCGCCATCGCCGGCCTCCGGCCGCGAACCCTCGAAGCGCAATTCAAGCGTCATCTTGGTACGACGCCGCTCGGCTGGGCGCGGCGGTTGCGCCTTGCGCGGGCACGACAGCAACTGTTGTCCGCCCCCGACAGTGCCAGCGTGACCGACGTCGCCATGGCGACGGGTTTCACGCAGTTGGGCCGTTTCGCCGCCTACTACCGGCGGCAGTTCGGCGAGCTGCCGTCGCAAACCCTAAGGACAGCCAGATCCGGGCCGGGCGACAGAGACAACCATTTCGACGACGAAGCACTGCGGCTGAGCTGGCGGGCGATAACGTCGGCTTTCGGCGTCGGCCCGGCCGCCTGTCAGGCCGCTATCGCCGATGTCGAGCGGGCCCAGGAACTGGCGCCGCACCTCGCCCTGCCGAAGGCCATCGCGGCCTGGTGCTGGAGCCAGCGCGCCGCGCACAATTTCAGCCGCACGCCACAGCTCGACCACGCGCAGGCGGTGCGGCTCGCTGGCGAGGCCAAGAGGCTGGCGCCGCATGATGCCCTTTCGTTGAGCCTCTGCGCCGGCGCCATGACGCTGACACGGCGACTTGGCGACGCCGACCGATTGATCGAGCGCTCACTCGCCATCGATCCCTGGTCGCCTTGGGGCTGGGTCCGCCGAGGCTGGCTTTCGGCCTATGCCGGGGACGACGACGGTGCGTTGCGGGAGCTCATGATCACGCTCCGGCTGATGCCTTTCGAGCCGCTGCGCCATCTCATCTTCATCGGCATCGGCTGCGTCCATTTCAACGCCGGCCGCTACGACCGCGCCATCGGCTGGATCCGCGACGGCACGGCCGCAGTACCGGATTCCTTTTGGGCCGATCGGATCGTCGTGGCGGGCACCGCGCTGGCGGGCGCCCGCAGCGACGCGCGCCGTTCGGCCCGCCGGCTGCTGCGCAAGGACAAGAGCTTGACGGTCGATATCGCCCGGCGAGCCTGGCCGTTCCCACCGTCCTTCATGCATCGGCTCAGCGACGGCCTTCTCCTGGCCGGCGTCCCCAAGAGCTAAGGCGCGCCGGCAGTCGGCTAACGTGCCGCCGACCGTGCCTCTGCCTTGCGCGAAGATTCAGCGGCCGCCTCGACAACCATGTTCTTCATCGCCTTCTGCAGCTTGTCGAAGGCGCGGACTTCGATCTGACGCACACGCTCGCGGCTGATGCCGTATTTGGTCGACAGATCCTCGAGCGTCTGCGGCTCGTCGATCAGGCGGCGCTCGACGATGATGTGCCGTTCGCGGTCCGTGAGCTGCTTCAGCGCCGCCGCCAGCATGCGCTGACGCTGGCCGAGCTCCTGGCTGTCGGCCAGACGCGCCTCCTGGTTGGGCGATTCGTCAACCAGCCAGTCCTGCCACTCCATGTCCCCTTCGGCCTTGACGGAAGCATTGAGCGAGCTGTCGGGCGCGGCGAGCCGCCGGTTCATGTTCACCACCTCTTCCTCGGGAACGCCGAGGCGGGTGGCGATCTTGGAGACCTGCTCGGGCGACAGATCGCCCTCCTCGATCGCCTGCATCTGACCCTTCAGCTTGCGCAGATTGAAGAACAGCTTCTTCTGGGCCGCCGTGGTGCCCATCTTCACCAACGACCAGCTATGGAGGATGTATTCCTGGATCGAGGCGCGGATCCACCACATGGCGTAAGTGGCGAGGCGAAAGCCGCGGTCGGGATCGAAGCGCTTCACCGCCTGCATCATGCCCACGTTGCCCTCGGAAATGAGCTCGGCAACCGGCAGGCCATAGCCGCGATAGCCCATGGCGATCTTCGCCACCAGGCGCAAATGGCTCGTCACCAGCTTGTGCGCGGCCTGGGAATCCCCATGTTCCCGCCAACGCTTGGCGAGCATGAATTCCTCCTGCGGCTCCAGCAGGGGAAATTTGCGGATCTCCTGGAGGTAGCGGCTGAGATTGCCCTCCGGCGACAAGGTCGACGGCAGGGCGGGAAGATTTGCGGACACAGCACTCATTGGGGACTCCCCCTTTCCGTGTGAACGGGCGTTTAGCACTCTCGCCCGTCGACTGCTAATTCCGAGTCTAGGAGTCGGATAGCCATCCGGTCAATTCAAAAATCCGACTAATTTCCTCAACAATTAGAGGGATAACTTAACGTCGTTCAGTCGAGCGAGCAGTGTCTCCATGTCCAACGGCAATTCCGCGGCGAACCTCATCTCCCGACCAGTCCCCGGATGGCGGAATTCCAGGACCGCGGCGTGCAACGCCTGCCGTCCAAAGCTTTTCAACGACATTGCGATGTCGGTGTTCCAGGCAGTGATCCGGCTGCGGCCATAAACCGGGTCGCCGACGACCGGACAGCCGATATGGGCCAAATGGACGCGCACCTGATGCGTCCGCCCGGTATGAAGTCGGGCTCCCATCAGGCTGGCCCAAGGCTTGACGGGCGGGCCAAAGCTTTGCTCCAGCCAGTAATCCGTGATGGCATGCTTGCCTCCACTGCGCCGCACCGCCATCCGTTTGCGATCGCCTGGATGACGGCCGATGGCGGTTTCGATGGTCCCTTTCCTGGACCTGGGAGCGCCCCACACGATGGCCTGGTAAGCCCGCGTCAGATCGTGGGCGGCGAACAGCCTCGAGAGCGCCTGGTGCGTGGCATCGTTCTTGGCCACGACCATGACCCCGGAGGTGTCTTTGTCGAGGCGGTGGACGATGCCCGGCCGCCGCACGCCGCCAATGCCCGACAGGCTCGGCCCGCAATGCGCCAGCAGCGCGTTGACCAGGGTGTTGTCGGGATTGCCGGGGGCGGGATGGACCACGAGGCCGGCGGGCTTGTTCAGCACCAGCAGATCGACATCCTCGTGGAGGATGTCGAGATCCTGCGCCTGCGCCTGCGGTTGCGCGGGTTCGGGCTCCGGAACATCGATGATGAAGCGCTCGCCGGTTTTGACCTTGCGGGACGGCTCTTCTATCGTCCCGCCGCCCGCCAGTGCCACATGGCGCCCTTCGATCAACGCCTTCACGCGGCTGCGCGTGAGGGCCGGCAAGGCGGCCGCCAGCGCGCGGTCCAGCCGGTCGCCGGCAGCGCGATCGTCGAAGGTCACGATGTGGCGACCGGCTTCGCTCATGGAGATTTCTTGGCGTCCCCTGCTTCGGCCCGTCCCTCCCACGCCTACGCCCCGCTCTGGCTGAAGGTCCTGGTGGTCGTGATGGGCCTGCTGATCGTGGCGGGCTTCATCGTGATCGCGGCCGAGATCGCCCGGCGCATGTCTACCTCCAACGCCTCGCATTCGCCAGTCGGCGCGGCTTTTGCGCAGCGCATTGCCTTGCCCTCGGGGGCTCAGGTCCTGTCGATGAACGCCGCCGGCGACCGGCTGGTGGTGCACGTCGAGGACGCGGATGGCCTGTCGACCGCGTACGTCGTCGATCCGCGGACCGGCGCGCTGCTCGGCACGATCGCCTTCCCGCCGGGGACGGCACACTGACGATGCTGGACCACCTGTCGATCACCGCCACCGACCTCGATCGCGCCCAGACCTTCTACGACGCGGCGCTCGGCGCACTTGACTATCCGCGCGTCAATCGCCGGCCGAACGCCATCGGCTACGGAGTGCGTGAACGTGCGCCGGGCGCGGCCTCCTACATCTCGATCTATCTCTGTACGGGTCGACTGCTGCCCGACAACCGCCATTGGGCCTTCCGCGCGTCGAGCCGTGCCGCGGTGCGCGCCTTCCACGCCGCGGCCCTTTCTCACGGTGGCACCGACGATGGGGCGCCCGGCCCCCGGCCGCAATACCACGCGGACTACCATGCAGCGTTCGTGCGCGACCCCGACGGCAACCGCATCGAAGCCGTCACGCACCAGCGCGAGGATTGACGATGAACTTCCGCAGCGACAACGAGGCAGGCGCACATCCGGCAATCATCGAGGCGGTGGGCCGCGCCTTCGCCGCCGGCAGCGCCTTCTCGTACGGCGCGGACGAATGGACGCAGAAGGTCGAGCGACGGCTGCGCGAGATCTTCGAGAAGCCGGACCTCAATGCCTATCCGGTCGCGACCGGTACGGCCGCCAATGTACTGGCGCTCGCCTGCTGTGCGCCACCTTGGGGCGCGATCTTCTGCCATCCGGCCTCGCACATCGCGGTCGACGAGGCGAACGCGCCGCAGTTCTTCACGTCCGGGGCGGCCCTCGTTCGCATCGACGGAGCCGCCGGCAAGATCGACTCGCGAAAGCTCGCCTCGATCCTCGCCGAGCCGGTCTATGGCGTCGTGCACCATCCACAGCCCGCGGCGGTCAGCATCACCCAGGCGACCGAGTGCGGCACCGCCTATGCACCCGAGGAGATCGCTGCCATCTCGACGTCGGTTCGCCGCCACGGGCTCAAGCTGCATATGGATGGCGCGCGTTTCGCCAATGCCCTCTCCTTCGTCGGCTGCATGCCGGCCGAGCTCACCTGGAAGGCGGGCGTCGACGTGCTCAGCCTGGGCGCCACCAAGAATGGCGCCATGGGGGCGGAGGTGGTGATTTTCTTCAACGGCGAGCTGGCGCGCGAGTTCGAGTTCCGCCGCAAGCGCGGCGGTCACCTCTTCTCCAAGATGCGGCTCTTGTCGGCGCAGCTCGACGCCTATTTCGCCGACGGGCTGTGGCTTTCCAACGCCCGCCACGCGAACGCCATGGCGCGCCGTCTGGTGGCCGGCCTCACGCCGCTCAAGGGTACATCGCTGCTTTATCCAGTCGACGCCAACGAGATCTTCATCGTTCTGCCGGCGCACATGCACGATGCCCTGCAGGATGCCGGCGCGCAGTATCATCCCTGGCCCTCTGACCGGCCCGGCGAGCGGGCGTTCCGGCTGGTCACTGCGTTCGACACCGACGTCACCCAGGTCGACCAGTTCCTCGCCATTGCCAAGGCAGCACAACGTCTCAAGGTTCCGACATGACTCGTCAGCGTACGCTTACAGCAGCCCATTGGGGCGTCTACGAGGTCGAATACGACGAACGAGGCGGTGCTCGAAGACTGCAACCCTTCTCGAAGGATCCCGATCCTTCGCCGATCGGCCTGCACATGCTTTCAGACGAGGTGGCGCGTCTGCGCGTGCGCCGGCCGGCCATCCGCAAGGGTTGGCTGGAAAAGGGTCCGGGCGCAGCCTGCGACCAGCGCGGCCAGGAGCCGTTCGTGGAAGTTCCCTGGGACGAGGCCCTCGATCTCGTCGCGAACGAACTCAGGCGCGTCAAGGAGGCCTATGGCAATCGCTCTATCTTCGGCGGTTCCTACGGCTGGTCGAGCGCTGGCCGCTTCCACCACGCACAGAGTCAGGTGAAGCGCTTCCTGAACAGTTACGGCGGTTTCGTGCGCCATCAGGATTCCTACAGCCTGGGTGCGGCGCGCGTGGTGATGCCGCATATCGTGGCGTCGATGGAAGAGCTGCAAGCCATGCATACGCCTTGGGATGTGCTTGCCGAACACTGCAAGCTTTTCGTCACCTTCGGCGGCGTGCCGCGGAAGAACGCGCAGATCAACGCCGGCGGCGCCACGCTGCACCACGTCAAGCGCGGCCTCTATGCGATGCGTGACAAGGGCGTGCGCTTCGTCAATGTGACACCGACGGCCGACGACGTCGACACCGGCGGTCCGGTGGAATGGCTCGCCGTCCGACCCAACACCGATGCGGCGATGATGCTGGCGCTCTGCTACGTCCTCCATGTCGAGCAGCTTTGCGACCGGGATTTTCTCGACCGCTGTACGGTGGGATTCGAGAAGTTCGTGCCCTATCTGACCGGTGAAAAGGACGGCCAGCCGAAGACCCCGGCATGGGCGGAGGGTATTTGTGGCATTCCGGCAGTGCGCATCCAGGGCCTGGCGCGCGAAATGGCGGCAACCCGCACCATGGTCAGCATCGGCTGGTCGCTGCAGCGCAGCCATCACGGTGAGCAGCCCTTCTGGGCGCTGGTTACGCTGGCCTGCATGCTCGGCCAAATCGGTCTGCCGGGCGGCGGCTTCGGCGTGGGCTACGGGCCGGTGAACCTGATGGGCAGCCCGCATCCCAAATACGCCGGGCCGACATTGCCGCAGGGCGTCAACCCGGTGAAAGAGTTCATTCCGGTGGCACGCTTCACGGACATGCTGCTGCATCCAGGCGAAGCCTTCGACTACAACGGCGGTCGCCACACCTATCCGGATATACGATTGGTCTACTGGGCCGGCGGCAACCCCTATCACCACCATCAGGATCTCAACCGCCTGCGGCAGGCCTGGCGCAAACCCGACACGATCGTCTTCCATGAGCAGTTCTGGACGGCCTCCGCCAAGATGGCCGACATCGTGCTGCCCGCCACGACCAGCCTCGAGCGCGACGATATCGGTTATGGCAGCCGCGAGCCCTTCGTCGTCGCCATGAAGAAGGCGCGCGAGCCTTTGGGCGAGGCGCGTGACGACTACGAGATCTTCCAGGCGCTGGCCCGCCGCCTCGGCGTCGCGGAGGCGCATTCCGAAGGCCGCGCCTCGAGCCGCCAATGGCTGGAGCATCTCTACGAAGAGTCGCGGGAGAGGTCGGCGAAAGCGGGGGTCGCGCTACCGCCGTTCACCCAGTTCTGGCGCGATGGCCTGGCGGAGGCGAAGGGCGAGCCGCGCGAGCCCGTGATGCTTGCGGCATTTCGCGCCGACCCGGAGGAGAACAGGCTCGAGACGCCGTCCGGTAAGATCGAGATCTACTCGGAGACGATCGCCTCGTTCGACCTCGACGACTGTCCGCCGCATGCGGCCTGGCTGGAGCCGGCGGAATGGCTGGGCGGCCGGACGGCCCGCCGCCATCCGCTGCACATGCTGTCGGACCAGCCGACCGACAAGCTGCACAGCCAGCTCGACCACAGCCCGCATGCCCGTTCGACCAAGATCAAGGGTCGGCAGCCGATCACGATCCATCCCCAGGATGCTGCCGCCCGCGGCATCGCCGACGGAGATCTTCTGCGCGTGTTCAACGACCGCGGCGCCTGTCTCGCGGCTGCCCATCTCAGCGACCGTATCCGGCGTGGCGTGGTGCGTCTTTCGACCGGCGCCTGGTTCGACCCGGCGGATGCCGGCTCCAATCTGCCACTCGAGAAGCATGGCAATCCGAATGCCCTGACCCTCGATATCGGGGCCTCCAAGCTCAGCCAGGGCTGCATCGCCCAGACATGCCTGGTCGAGATCGAACGCTTCGATGGCCCGGCTCCGCCTGTGACCGCGCATCAGATACCGGCATTCGAGCGCCGGAGTTGACACCTGGCATCCCAATGACGTCGATCACAGGGTCGGAGTCATTGCGATCGAAGCGAGCGGCCCAACAGTTCGTTGCCCGCCCTCTACAAGTTCCTTAGTGGCGCCAGCTCGTATCCTTTTTGTCGAGCTTGCGGATCAGCGCCGCGAATTCGAGATCGCCGATGCCTGTGTCCGACTCCATCTCGGAGAAGCGGTCCATGTCCGCGCCCGACTTGCCGGCGAGATTGTCGCCCATGACGTTCAGCGTTCCCGCCGCCGCCGCGTCGACCTGGATCTGGCAGGCGCGTTCGAGGCGATAGAGCCGCAGGAAGGCTTCCGGCACCGACCGGCCGGTCACGAGCAGGCCGTGGTTGCGCAGCAGCATCGCCTGGTGGTCGCCCAGGTTCGCAAGCAGCCGACCGCGTTCGTCGAGATCGAGGCTCGGTCCCTCGTAGTCGTGGTAGGCAAGCTTCCCGTGAAACGCCGTCGACACCATCGAGATCGGCAGCAATCCGTCCTTCAGCGCGCACACCGCCATGCCGGCGCGCGTATGCGTGTGCATCACGACCCGGTGACGGGCGGCATGCGCCATGTGCACGGCCGAGTGGATGATGAAGCCGGCATAGTTCACGGGATACCGGCTCGGCTCGACGGCCTTGCCGTCGAGGTCGATCTTGACGAGGTTCGAGGCGGTCACCTCGTCGTAGTTGAGGCCGTAGGGATTGATCAGGAAATGTGGCGCTTCGCCGGGCACACGGGCGGTCAGATGACCGTAGATCAGCTCCGTCCAGCCGAAATGATCGACCAGGCGGTAAGCCGCCGCGAGCTGCCGGCGCAAGACCGCCTCGCCCTCGGCCGGCGGCAGCGCATAGATGTCGATGCCGGTGAGCGGCAGGTCCTGGGCGATGTGCATGTCCATGGCGTTCCTCCCGGCGGAATCGGCGGGTCATGAGCTTCGGCTAGAATGAGGCAACGCAAGAGGAAGCGCCATGCCTGACACGCCCCAATCAAAAGCCCGACTCGACACGACGCGTCTGCAGAGGATCGCCCAGGCCTACTGGGAAAGCGCCGCTTTGATGGCCGGCGTCGAGCTCGAGATCTTCACGGCAATCGCGCGCGGCCACGACACGATCGCCGCGCTCGCGAAGGTGGTCGGCATCACGGAACGGAATGCCGAGCGATTACTGACGGCGCTGGTCGCCATGACGTTGCTCGACCGCAGCGGCCCTGAGCGAAATGCCCGGTTCTCGAATACGCCTGACGTCCAGCGTTTCCTGGTGAAGGACAGCGACCGCTATGCCGGTCCGTGGATCCTGTTCACGAAGCCGCGCTGGACGGCTTATGGCGAGCTGAGCCAAAGACTCAGGAATTCAGTGGAAAATCCCCTGGGTGCCTACACCGAGTTCGCGATCGAGGACGCGCGTCGCTACCACGCCGCCACCTATTCGATCGGCATGGGAGCGGCGCGGCTGTTCAGCCGCAGCGTCGATCTGACCGGCCGCCGACTCCTGCTCGATCTCGGCGGCGGATCGGGCGCCTACAGCATCGTCGCGACGGCGACCTATCCGGGACTGAAGGCGATCGTGCTCGACCTGCCGCCGGTCACCGTCGTGGCCAACGAGTATATCGAGGCCAACGGCGCCAAAGATCGCGTCAGCACGCTGGCCGGCGACTTCACGGCCAGTCCCTTCCCGCCCGGAGTCGACGTCGTGGTGATGGCGAGCAACCTGCCGCAATACGAGCCGGCCCTGATCCGTCTCGTGGTCGGCAAGGCGTTTGCCGCGCTCGTGCCAGGTGGCGAGATGCATCTGATCGGCGAGACGCTGCATGACGACCGGCGCGGACCGCTGTCCGCGGCGCTGTGGGGCCTGAACGAAGCGGTCTTCGGCAGCACCGGCCTCGCCCACACCGAAGCCGAGGTGAAGGGTTATCTGCGCGATGCGGGCTTCGCCGACGTCGCCGTCCATCCCTTCGTTCCTGGCGTCCTGTCGCGGATCGCCGGCCGCAAGCCCGTCTGATTCGCGGGTTGCGCCGGCACAACCATTCGACTATCAGTCTCGACCTGCCTCGCTCCCATCGTCTAGAGGCCTAGGACGCGGCCCTCTCAAGGCTGAAACACGGGTTCGACTCCCGTTGGGAGCGCCAATCTAAAATCCAGATGAATCAACATTTCACGGAAGTTGGTCGGCGCAATCGCCTGTGCACAACGTGGCGTGGATTACCCCGCACAGCCAAATGTCGCGAGTATCGGGGGAATGGTGCGGGACGCGTTCGTCTATCGTTCCCCCGCATGGACGGTCATCGGTAGCTCGGCGGAGGAATTCGCGACCCTCGCGTCATGAGCCATCGGGCCCTGAACTGCTTCACCACTCCCTGACAAGATTGTACCTTTGCTTTGCTACCGGATCGCCGGGCAGGCCAAACCGACGCTCTGCGGGCGTCGGGGAGATCGCGGACGCAATGTCTTCCGTGTCGAACATGTCATCGATAGATCCACCCGGTTTTGCGACGACATATCGAACCTTACCCCATGGATGAAACCACTTGTGTGGTGCAGTGTGCCCCCACACGCTAAGTGCATACCCCTTCGACGTCCAACCAAACACCACGCCGCCGCCCTTTGCGCATAGCGCCTTGGCGATCTCTTGCAGAAAGAGCCAGCCAAAGTCGCCCTCGGCAACGTTGCATCCATCGAAATAAACGCGCGTGAACGACGGAAAGATACGCCCGTAGTCAACGCCCCCAAAAATGCGTGAAACATCTCCCCAGTGGACGGCTTCGTGTTTGAAGAAGATCATTCCTTTATTTCCATGGGTGTCGAACACCACACGTGAATAAGGACCCCCGGGCGACTTGACGAAGCTGTCCCAGCTGTTTTTCAAGGCAGCAACACCGCCTGATATTGCAAGTTTGCGCGAGGCGTCGCGGTTCTCGCCGAAGCTGCGGCAAGAGCTGTCATCGGCGTCATAGATGGCGAGGCGATCATCGGACATGAGGTTCTCCTGAACTGGACTCCCGTCGGCAGGACCGCGCGAGGTGATTTCACTGATGGAAGCCGGGCCGTCCCTCCCTTCTGACCTTGTCAAGCTATCATCGTCGTCGGTTGTTGTGGCCGCGAAACCAGTCGCTAGCCCATGGGGGCGAAGTGCGCGACTTGCATCGCAACCCATTAAATTCAAACGAGACTGCCGCGCCCTCTCAAGACAGAAAAGGGTTCGACTCCCGTTGAGAGGGCCAATCAAATCAGCGCCTTGCGGGTCGGCGCCCGTTCACCCTTACGGGCACGCCCTGCGGGCCTCTTGGCAAGCCGCGTCCCTCGCGTCCACGCTGCACGAATGGGCATCCTTGACGCCCCTGTCGTAGGCGGCCTGCGCTTCACGCTGGGAGATAACCGATTGTTCGATCACGCCCTGCATCAGGTCATTCGATTGCTGGACCCGGACTCTCATCGCCTCGGACTTGTCGGGCGTCTGCACCAGCTCTCCCCACCTGAATCCGGCGCAGTAGGCTGCCGCCGTCGCTGTCTTCTTCGAGACGCCATCAGCCTGGGCCTGGGCGCCAATCGCCAACAAGCCGACAAAGACAGGCAACAAGTGCTTCATCGCGAGCAAGGCCACCCTTCCCATGCCAGTGTGCCGGTAAAGACAACACGTCACCGGCCATAGTTCCATCGCAGTTCCCGCGGGCAACATTCAAACTCGTAGTGCACGGCCGGCGCGGATCGGCCGACGTCAAATCATGCAAGCGGCACGATCCGCAGTTCGTATCGACTGGGAACCTTGATCGCCTGCTTCAGCGCGATCGGAGTCGGCGCGTGCTTCACCAGCGCTTTGATCGCCTCACGTTCGTTCTTTCCCATCATGCATCCCACGATGATCGATTTCAGGCTCTGGCCGGGAAACCGTACCCAGTGGTCGTCCGCAATCAGAGTCTGGTGATTGAGCTTCTTCGACCGCTCCTGCGCGATCAGCCGGTACTCCGATTCGTAGCTCCAGTGGCTGGGCTTGGCGAGAATCGGCAGCAGCGCATCCTCTTCCTGTTTGATCTTGAGGGGCATGGCCGGATATTCATCGCGATAGGTGACCTGCGCCGCCTCGGCGAAGAAGACGGTGCTGGTTTCGAACTCCAGGCAGACGCCCGTGTGCCTGTTCGTGTAGAGCGCCCAGTTCAGCGGATGATCCGCGTAGGCAGAGAGGCAAAAGATGCGGAATACGTCGTTCATCCAGCCGGCCATGGCGTTCGCTTCGGTTACCATCCGCCGCAGGATCTCGCCATTCTCGCGCAGCAGCCTCCTAAATCTCTCCCGCGCCACCGGCGTGAGCTCGGACAGGCCATGGGCGTAGAGCCGCTCGAGCCACTGCGCCGTCTCCTCGCGCCAGGACGAGTCGTCGATGCGGCCAATGTCGAAGAATGGCCGGCAATCCCAGGCGTCGCTGAATCCGCAGGGCCGGGAAAAGTAAAGCCGGTTGAAAGCGACGATCGGATATATGCGCGCCATATCGAAGGCCGCGAAGTGGTAGAGGCGATCGATTCCTGCTTCGCGGGCTATGGTGTATCGCCTTTGCATCAAGCTCGCATCTTATCACTGGCACCGTTCCGGCCCGCGTCCTCGCAACGGCCCGACGCCCCCTCATAGAGGGTGCCTCGCAGCACAAATGTGAGAACATGCTCGGCCACAGATTTGACGCAGGTTTCCCGGCGACCCGCGCCACCGATGGCCAATGGTCACTGGCCATCAGTACGTCGGCAAGGCCATCTTGCCGCCGCTGCAGCCTTCCCTCCACCACGTCGGCCGCGGCCCGCGCCGGCGGCAACCCCCGAGTGCCGCCGGCGCATCCGGTTTTTTGCCTGTGACGAGGGGCTGACGGCCCTCCGAGGGCGCGCCGAAAGCGCGGGTCTGGATTTGGCACAGGCGGACCGGCATGCTGGCCGCGATCCGTCTCCAGGAGCCCGTCCCGGTCTTGCTGCTCGCGTCCGCCCCACCCCTACGGCGCAAGTCCGGGGCCCCCGCTTTCGACCTGGTCCTGCTTGCTGCGGGCGCACTCCTCCTCTTCGTCGGACTGATCGTCTGGCTGGACAATGCGCAAGGCGGTCTGACCGGCAATGGCATCGCGAAAAGCCTCGAACTCAAACCCTGGATCGCCGATCCATCCCACGCGCCCCTATATCCGGCGAATTACCTGTTCTATCCCGTCTATGGCGCGCTCTGCCGGCTGCTGGACGCCCTGGGCATTCTCCCCGGCGATCCACGCCGCCAGCTAACCATCTTGAATGCGGCCAGCGCCTCGCTCTGCCTTTGCGTGGTCTACGCCCTGATCCGGGTGATGACGGGCGACAGGATCGTGGCGGTGCTGACTGCGCTGTTCCACGGCGCCTGCAACTACGTCCTCCTTCTCGCCATCACCAACGAAGACATCATGCCGAGCTACACGATAATGCTGGCATCGATGGCCCTGGCAAGCCTGTGGTTCGCGCGGCCGGCTGCGGTCCGGGTCCTGGTGGTTGCCGTCCTCTTCAGCATCGGCTGGCTCTTCGAATGGCGCCTCATGTTTCCAACGCTGCCGGCGATGCTTGCCGCGCTCTGGGCGTGTGAAAGGCGGCGGAACTTCAGGTTCATCTGGATCGGCCTGTTCCTCGCCACCATGGCGGTCACCGCCGGCGTCACCGCCTGGGCCTGGCGCGGCCACGAAGGCGCGGTGGAACCGATCGGCCTTCTTTGGACCGGCAAGGCCGTCGTCTCGGCATGGGCCGGATTCTCCTGGCCCAAGGTGAGCTACCTGTCCGACGGAATGGCCGGATATCTCCTCGGCACGGCGGTCACGCGCGACGAAACGATTCCCGGCTGGGATATCTGGCGCTACCTCGCGCTTGCCTGGATGCTGACCACGGCGGCAGTAGCGGCGCACGCGGTCTGGCTGCGACGACACAAAGCTTCCGTGCGTAGCGTGATTGTCGTCTTCGGCGGTACGTTCGTCGCCGGTGAGATCTTCAATCTCTACTCCCAGCCGCAGGATCCGCAGATGCAGATCAACGTCATGGCCTGGCTGACCGTGGCCTGGGCCCTGGCCCTGCAGGCAGTGCGTGACCGATGGGCCTGGCGCGGATCGGCGGCGCTTGGCGGCCTGACGCTCGCCCTCTTCGCCTACAACGTCTGGAGCATGGTCCCGCAGCGCGGCGCGGATACGGCGTGGCGACAGGCGCTCGAGACGATCGAGCGCCGGGCCGATCCCAGCCGCACCGTCTTTCTGGTGCACGTGTTCGACTGGACGGTGAACTACGCCCGGCTCTATTGGGGCCCGCAGGAAGTCGGCACCGACCTTCTGGGACCTGCGCCTCAAGCGGCGCCGAAGTTCAAGTGGATCGGCTTCGGCTACGACGCGCTCTGGCATCCTGATTGGGACGACGATCGCCAGGTCGCCGACCTCAAGCATCAGATCGATCGTGCGCTGGATCTGGGCTACGACGTGCTGGTCATCCGTTTGTGGCGCGTCGATGAGCGGCAGCTCGAGAAGGACACCAACATGATTGCAGACAATCGCCGCGTCGCGGCGCTGCGGACGATGTTGCACCGCGACTACACGGCGACGCCGGTTCTCGATGATCCGGTCCTGGGCCCCGTCGACCGCCTCCGGCGCGCTCGCTGACTACATCGTCGCCTGCTGGATGCGCCGCTCGTCGAGACCGACCGAGCGCGCCGCCTCGACGATGGCGGCCCAGGTGTCGGACGGCAGCGGCACGCCTTCGGCCAGACGCCTGGCGCGGCTTCTGGCTTCCGTTTCGCCAGGGACCAGGATCTCGCCGCCGGCGCCGGCCGGCCGCGAGCTCTTCACGAAGCCGACATATCTCGCGACGTCCTGCGGGAAGAATCCCGCCGGATCGAACACCTTCGGGTCGATGTAGAAGGACAGCATGCCGTTGGCGAAGCGGCCGCGCTCGGGATCGGTCGCCCCGGTCCCGGAGAGGGAGCCGCCCAAGAGCTCGCACATGAAGGCCAGGCCGGATCCCTTGTGCTCACCGAAGGCGCGGATGGCACCCGCCCCCTTGCTATGGTCACGTGGTCCGACGGGGGTGTAGCCGCCATAGAGAAGATGCGGGTCGTTGCTCGGCTTGCCGTCCGGCCCGATCAAGGCGTCCTCCGGCACCTTCTTGCCGCCCTGACTCGCCACCAGGACCTTTCCCTCGGCGACGATCGACGTGGCGAAGTCGAGAATCAGCGGGTCCTGACCACGGCGCGGGACGCCGACGCAATAGGGTGCGGTCGAGAACCGCCGGTCGACCCCACCATAGGGCGCCACGAGGACACTGCCCGAGGCATTGACGAAATGGACGGAGACCAGACCCTCGGCGGCCGCCGTCTCGGCCCAGTCGCCGACCCGGCCGATATGGCCGGCGTTGCGCAGCGTCACGGCCGAGAGGCCGCCCTTCTTGCACTTGTCGATACCGATGCGGACCGCTTGCGGCGCCACCGTCTGACCGAAGCCGTACTTGCCGTCGACCACGGCGATCACGGGTGTGTCCACCAGGATATCCACTGTCACATCGGCGATCACAGTCCCGTTCTTCTTCTGGCTCGCGTAGCGCGGCACGCGGACGACACCATGGCTGTCGTGGCCCGACAAGTTCGCGCTCACCAAATAGCGGCCGATGCGCGCGCCCTCCTCCTTCGAGCAACCGGCCGCCGCAAAGAGATCGGCCACGAAGGCCTCGAGCGCCCTCGCCTTGATCGTCACTGTACCCATAGGCACTCCTGACAGAACTCTTCGGGATCGTACCCTATGGGTTCACGACTTGCCGCGTTGAAGGTTCGCGACATAGCCGCGGTTCCAGGTCGGATTGATCATCACCTCGTTGATGACGATGTGCGCCGGCAAGCAGGCGATGTAGCGGATCAGATCGCCGACATCCTCGGACTGGGCCATGCGGGCTCGCTCTTCCCTCGTCACCGGCACCGGCCGCTTGTCGAGGATCGGCGTCGCCACCTCGCCGGGGCAGACCACACAGGAGCGGATGCCATTCACGCATTCCTCCATGTTGATCGTGTGGCTCATGGCCACGACGCCATGCTTGGCAGCGGAATAGGCCGGACCGCTCAGCAGGCTGGGCTGCTTGCCCGCAACCGACGAGGTGTGGATCAGCACGCCGCTCTTGTGCCTGCGCATCATCGGCAGCACGGCCGTGGTGCAATAGAAGGCGCTCGACAGGTTGCCGTCGATCACCTGCTCCGCCCCCGCAGGCGAAAGCTGTTTCCAGCTCCTTTCCAGGATGTTGAGCCCGGCGTTGTTCACCAGGACGTCGCAGCGGCCGAACTTCTTGTCGATGTCGGCAGCGATGCGGGTGACGGCCGACGCCTTCATCAGGTCGCCAGGCTTCACTACCGCCTTGCCCCCGTCCCTCTTGATGGTGCCGGCCGTCTCTTCCAGCGGCTCCCTGCGCCGCCCGGTCAGCACGATCGTGGCTCCTTCCCTCGCCAATGCGCGCGCCGCCGCCTGGCCAATACCGGAACCTGCACCGGTCACCCAGGCGACCCGGCCCGTCAACGCACCCATCGAACTCTCCCCGATCGCCTGCGTCGGCCAGTCGCCGATCAGAGCACCTTGCCCGTCGTGTCGTCGATCAGATGCATGTTGCTCAGGTCGGCGCGCAGCTTCATCGCCTGGCCTGCCGCCGCGCTGGCATTCGGATTCACCCGGCCGCACACTTCCGCGCCGCTGATCGTGAAATAGACCAGCGTCTCCATGCCCATCGGCTCGACCACCTCGATCGTCATGTCGAAGTCGTGCTGGTCGGGCTCGACGTGCGGCCGCGCTTCGGTGATATGCTCGGGTCTGAGTCCGAGGACGAGATTGGGCTTGCCCGCGAAACTGCTGTAGCGCGCACTGCGCGACGCCGGAACGGGCAGCGAGAGCTTGTCGTTCAGCCGCATGCGCAGGGCGCCGGCAGCCTGCTCGAGCTGGCAGGGGATGAAATTCATCGCCGGCGAGCCGATGAACCCGGCCACGAACTTGGTGATCGGCGAATGGTAGAGATCGTTGGGCGATCCGACCTGCTCGATCAGACCGGCATTCATCACGACCACGCGGTCCGCGAGCGTCATTGCCTCGACCTGATCGTGCGTGACATAGACCGTCGTCGTGCGCACCTTCTGGTGCACTTTCTTGATCTCGGTACGCATCTGCACGCGCAGCTTGGCATCAAGGTTCGACAGCGGTTCGTCAAACAGGAACACCTTGGGGTCGCGCACGATCGCCCGGCCCATCGCGACGCGCTGGCGCTGGCCGCCGGACAGCTGCTTGGGCTTGCGGTCCAGGAGCTCGGTGATGTCGAGGATCTGCGCGGCCTGCTTCACCCGACGCTCGATTTCGTTGCGCGGCGTCCGCTTGAGCTTCAGCCCGAACGACATGTTCTCATAGACGTTCATGTGCGGATAGAGCGCGTAGTTCTGGAACACCATCGCGATGTCCCGGTCCTTGGGCGGCACGTCGTTCACCACGTCGCCGCCGATCGCGATATCGCCGCCGGAGATCTCCTCCAGGCCCGCGATCATGCGCAGGGTCGTGCTCTTGCCGCAGCCCGACGGGCCGACCAGCACGATGAACTCCTTGTCGGCGATGTCGAGATCGACGCCGCGAACGGCCATGACCTCGTCGTATTTCTTGACGACCTTGCGCAGCGTAACCTGAGCCATGAGTGAACCTACCCCTTTGTGGCGCCCGCGGTGAGACCCGCGATGTAGTAATCCATGAGGAAGGCGTAGATGATGAGCGGTGGCGCCGCGCCGAGCAGCGCGCCGGTCATGATCTGCCCCCAGTTGAAGACATCGCCCTTGATCAGCGAGGTCACGATGCCGACGGGCAGGACCAGCTGGTCGATTGATGTCGTGAAGGCGAGTGGATAGAGGAACTGAGCCCACGATACGGTGAAGCTGAAGATCGTAGCCGCGATGATGCCGGGCATCGCCACCGGAATGAAGATCTTGGTCAGCGTTTGCATCCAGGTCGCGCCGTCTATCAGCGCGGCCTCGTCGAGCTCCTTCGGGATCGAGGCGAAATAGCCGATCATGATCCATGTCGCGAACGGAACGGACAGGGTCGGATAGATGATGATCAGCGTCCACCAGTGGTTCATCAGCTCAATGCCTGTCGTGTCGCGTACGAAGGCGAACATCTTGAACAGCGGAATGAACAGAAGCGTGTCCGGCACCAGGTAGGTCAGGAACACGCCCGTGGCGAGCGTGGCCGAGCCCCAGAATTTCATGCGCGCCAGCGCGAACGCCGCGGTGACGCTGATCAGCATCGTGACGGCGACCACGCAGACCGACACGATGGCGGAGTTGCGGAAGAACACCAGGTACTGGTTCTGGCCCAGCAGCTCCTCGTAGTTGCTCAAGGTAGGGGCGTACACCCACCATGGGTTCTTGGCCGCCGAGATCTCGCCGCTGCTCTTCAGCGACGTGATGAACATGTAGATCGGCGGCGTCAGGAAGAAGACGACGAACAGCACGAGGAAGAAATAGGACCAGCGCATGGCCCAGCGCCGGTCGCGACTCATGCTGCGGTACTTGACGGGGCGCGTGGGGGCGCCCGCTGCGATCGAAGCGTTGGCCATCAGACTTCGCTCCCCCGTCGGCTGATGTTGCGCAGGATGAAGGCCGCCGCGACGGCCAGGATCGGCGCCATGAACAATGACACCGCCGCGCCTTGCGGGATGTCGCCGCTCTCGATGCCGACCTTGAAGGCCCAGGTGGCGAAGATCTGGGTGGCCGTCAACGGGCCGCCCGACGTCAAGACGCGCACGATGTCGAAGTTCGCGAAGGTCACGATCAGGGAGAACAGCGCCGTAATCGCGATGATGTTGCGCATCATCGGCAGGTTGACGTACCAGATGCGCTGCCACCACGCGGCGCCGTCGATCGCCGCCGCCTCGTGGAGCTGTTCGGGCACCGACTTCAAGGCGGCCAGGTACATGATCATGAAGAACGGCGCACCGGCCCAGATGTTGACCAGAATGACGGCGAAACGGGCCCAGCCTGCCTCACCTGTCCAGGGGATGCCGGAAATGCCGAAATGCGCCAGGATCCAGTTGAAGGCGCTGTAGGACGGATCGAACAGCCACAGCCACGCCAACGTGCTCATCGCCGGCGGGATGACCCACGGCACGAGAAGCATGCCGCGCCACTTGCGCTGGCCCTTGGTCGGGATGTTGTGCACGAAATGCGCGACGACGAAGCCGATGATCGCCTTGAAGATGACCGCCGTAATGGCGAACAGGCAGGACTGGTACACCACATCCCAGAAAACCTGCCGCTTGAACAGGAACTCGAAAGTACCGAGGCCGACGAACTTGGTCATCGACTTGTTCAGCATCGCCAGATAGATCGCATAGCCTGCCGGGTAAGCGACCAGGATGCCGATCAGCAGGATCAGGGGCAACGCCATCAGGAAGGCGATCGTCGACTTGCGCTGCATGAGCTTGTGCAGCCCGGTGCGAGCTTCCCCGCCGACGACTGCGGCATTGCGGGCGGCGATGTCTGCCATGGTGTGCTCCGTGTGGTGCCGATAAGGAGAGGACGCCGCCTACAGGCGACGCCCCCTGTCTTTCCGCTTCACGCTAGTTGCGCATGAAGCCTTCGAGTTCATTGGACGCCCAGTCCAGCGTCTTCTCCAGCGGTTCGCCCTTGAAGTAGCGCACCGCCATCTGGGTCTGAATGCCCTGGTTGTACATTTGCTCGGCGATCTTGTGCGGCGCCGGCGCGCAGGCGATCGCCGTCGTCTGATGATGGTACGGATCGGGATAGTGGAAGAGCGTGCCCTTGGGCGGCTCTGCCTCCGCCCAGACCTTGAACTTGGTGTAGTTCTCGAACGATGGCAGATCGTATCCGCCGCTGGCGACCACCATCGACTCGACCACCGGCGCCGACGAAAGGTGGGCCAGCAGGCTCTTTGCCGCCGGGACGTTCTTGCTGAAGTTCCAGATGCCCCAGAAGAACGGCAGGAAAGGTCCGAAGCGGCCTTTGGGTCCGGCCGGGAAGCCGTGCGTCCAGCAGTTCTCGGCGACCTGCGGCGCGTCGCGCTTGGCGACCGCCCAGGCGCTCGGCGGGTTCATGATCATCGACGCCTGTCCGGAGACCAGGAACTTGTTGTTCGAGGCGTCGTCCCACGCCGCCACGTCGGGCGGCAGGAAGCCCATCAACTTCTTGTACCAGTCGAGCGCCTGACGGACCTGGTCGTTCTTGACGACGATCTCGCCCTTGGCATCGACCATTACGGCGCCGAACGAATGGAAGATCGCGCCGATCGTGTCGACGCAATCCGATGTCGTGCCGAGGCCGATGCCGAACGGATGGCCGGCCTTGTGGCACGCCTCAGCCGCCTTCATGAAGGCGTCGAGAGTCCAGTCCTTGTCCTGCGGCTCGGCACCGGCAGGATATATCTTCTGCACGTCGATGCCGGCGAACTGCTTCATGTAGTCGATGCGCGAGCACGGTCCTTTGAACTGCGTGCCGACCGTCGCCGGAATGGCGAGCCACTTGCCGCCGACCTTGCCGAGATACTCCACCGTGGCGTTCACCTTGCCGTTGTCGGCGATGAGCTTGTCCATCTCGGCGTTGACCGGCACAAGTTGCTCGGCATAGCGCGCCGGCAGGAAGGTGTTCAGGGTCATGATGTCATGACCCGACTTCGCCTGCGCTTCGGCAGCCGCGGTCAACAAGAGCTTGTTGCCCTGCGACGTGACGAAGTCGATCTGGACCTCGACCTTCTCCTTCTCTGCCCACTCCTTGACCGCCTTCTCCGTGGCGCTGTTGGCATTGGGTACCCAGTGGTCCCAGAAGGCCACGGAGAGCTTGCCTGCGGCATGGGCGCCACGCACGAAGGGAGCGGCGACCATGGCAGACGACAAGGCAGCGGTGCCACCCACGAAACGACGACGACTAACTTTCCTGAAGCCCATTCAATTCCTCCTCAACGCCGGCCAGGCGGCGACTCTGCGCGCTTTGGCCACGCGCAACGACTTTCAGACGAAGCCTTGTTAGGGATGCTATGCAGAAGGTGGAAGGCAGGCAATGAGTTTTAGGACGGAGGGAGGCCGATCGCGTCGTTTGACAGCGGACAAGGGCGTCGGGATGCTCCGATCAGGCGGAACGGGATGAGGAAGAGATCTTGCTTCAAGAACCTGTGGAATCCTCGGGCGACAAATTGCACGCTTGCCATCACAAGCCCGCTTCGACCCTTCGTAAACTTGCGCCTAATCCGTGGCTGGCGGCGGTTGATCCTTCGCCGATCGGCGAAACCAGGCGCTGGGTGCTGGGTCGGACCTTTCCGGCCGACCGACCTCTGATCGACCTGAGCCAGGCCGTGCCCGGCTATCCGCCGGCGCTCGAATTGCGCCGGCATCTCGGCGAAATGCTGCTTGACCCGGGCGTGCATGGTTACACGCCGATTCTTGGCCTGCCGGCGTTGCGAGAGGACTACGCCGCCCACCTTTCTTCCTTCTACGGCGCCCGGATTACACCGGGCGAGGTAGGTATCACCTCCGGCTGCAATCAGGCCTTCTGCCTTGCCCTGATGAGCATCGCCAAGGCCGGCGATCAGGTGATCCTGCCGCGGCCGCACTATTTCAACCACGACATGTGGATGCGCATGCAGGGGGTCGAGCCGGTGCCGCTCGATTTCCGGCCGGGGTCGGGAGCCATTCCCCATGCCGGCGATGCCGAAAAATTGATCGGCCCGAGGACCCGCGGCATCGTCCTGATCACGCCGAACAATCCCACGGGGGCGATCTATCCGCGCCAGACCATCCACGCCTTCTACGAGCTCGCCCGCCGGCACGGCATCGCCTTGCTGCTCGACGAGACCTACAAGGATTTCCTGTCCGAGGGAGCGCGGCCACACGACTTGTTCAGCGATCCCGGCTGGCGGGAGACACTGGTGCATCTCTACAGTTTCTCAAAGGTGTTCGCCCTGACCGGCTACCGTGTCGGCGGCGTCGCCGCCGGCGCGGCCCTCATGGCGGAGATCGAGAAGGCGATGGACTGCGTGTCGATCTGCCCGCCCCGGCTCGCCCAGGAGGCGGCACTCTACGGCTTGCGCCATCTTCTTCCGTGGGCGCGCAAGAACACCGAAGGCCTCGAGGCGCGCGCCGATTTGCTCGGCCGCGGCCTCGCCCGCTCGAACCGCTGGCGGCTGGTGAGCATCGGTGCCTACTTCGCCTACGTCGAGCATCCCTTCGCCGGCGAGCGCTCGACCGACATCTCGAGACGCATGGCCGACGAAGAGAACCTGCTGACCATTCCGGGCGACATGTTCGGCACGGGCCAGGAGCGCTTCGTGCGGCTGGCCTTCGCCAACGTCACCGACGACAGGATTCCGGCCGTGCTGGAGCGGCTCGAACGCTTCGGCGCCTGAACTCGATCGACGGAGCGAAAGCAATGCCACACGCCACCACGCCCGATGGTGTGAAGCTCTACTACGAAGAGGCCGGCAGCGGCACGCCGATCCTGTTCGTCCACGAATACAGCGGCGACTGGCGGAGCTGGGAGCCACAAATGCGCTTTCTTTCGCGTCGGCATCGCTGCATCACCTATTCGTTCCGCGGCTATCCCGGATCGGATGTGCCCGACAGGGCGGCGATGTATGGCCAGCAACAGGCCATCGACGACGTCAGGAACATGCTCGATCATCTGAGGATCGACAGGGCGCATATCGTCGGCCTGTCGCAAGGCGCCTTCGCCACCGCGCACTTCGGCCGTCTCCATCCTGACCGGGCCCTGTCGCTCACGCTCGCGGGCGTGGGCTCCGGCGCCGAGCGCGCCGGCCACGAGCAGTTCAAGGAGAGCGCACGGCGGGCGGCGGCGCTGATCCGCAAGGATGGTATGGCAAGGTATGCGGCAGGTCTTGCTACCAATCCGACACGCTCTCGGTTCAGGCAAAAGGATCCGCGCGGCTTCGCCGAGTTCACGAGGCATCTCGCCGAGCATCCCGACCTCGGCGCAGCCCTTACCATGGAGAACTACCAGGGCAAGCGGCCGTCGCTCTACGACTTCGAGGCGGACTGGCAGAGCCTCGATCTTCCTGTTCTGATCATTTGCGGCGACGAGGACCAGCCTTGCCTGCAACCCAGCCTCTATCTGAAGCGCACGCTGCCCAATGCCGGCCTGGCAATGTTCGCGAAGACCGGCCACACGGTGAACATCGAGGAGCCGGACGCGTTCAATCGCGAGCTGTGGAATTTCGTCGCCCTGGTCGAGTCCGGCAAGTGGACGCCCGGCTCAGCAGCGGAGGCTAACGCCAGTCCGATCTGACCGTCACGGCGTGGTTGAGCGGGCCGTGGCCACTGCCGAGGCCCGGCGCCGTTTCGATCGCCTTGCGGACATAAGCCCGGGCGCGGGCAACGGCGTCACGCAGGCTCAGTTTCTGCGCGAGGCCGGCGGCGGTCGCCGAGGCCAGCGTACAACCCGTGCCGTGGGTCGAACGACTGGCGATTCGACTGTCCTCGAACCGTTCGAACCTGCCGTCGCAAAACAGCAGGTCGACCACGCGTTCTCCTTCGAGATGCCCACCCTTCATCAGGACGGCTCTTGCGCCCAGGGCCGACAGCCTCTCGGCTGCCCGCACCATGTCGGCTTCGACGCGTACCGGGAAGCCCGCAAGCACCTCCGCCTCGGGAAGGTTCGGCGTCAGGACGGTGGCCATCGGCAGCAGCGTCTCGCGCAACGCCGTCTCGGCCTCGGTCAGCAGCAGCCGCTGGCCGCCCTTGGCCACCATCACCGGGTCGACCACCAGCGGCGCATCGGCTGCGTGCCGCTGGAATGCCGACGCCACGGCGTGGATCACGTCGGCGCTGTGCAGCATACCCGTCTTCAGTGCATCGGCGCCGATATCGGTCAGCACGACCTCGATTTGCTTGGCAATGAAGGACGGCGCGACCGGCTCGACCGCCTGGACCCCAAGTGTGTTCTGCGCCGTGAGAGCGGTGATGGCGGTGGCGGCGAAAGCGTCCATCGCCGTGACGGCCTTGATGTCGGCCTGGATTCCGGCGCCGCCACCGGAATCGGAGCCGGCAACAATCAGGACGCGGCCCTTCACCCCGGCACCTCAGGCGGCCTGAAGCGGAATCGCCTCGATGATCTGATCGACGACGGTCTTCACGAGGTTCGAATCGTCGCCCTCCGCCATGACGCGAATCATCGATTCGGTGCCCGACTTGCGCACCAGCACGCGTCCGCTCTTGCCGAGCTTCTTCTCCGCCGCAGCGATCGCCGACACGACGGTCGCCGCGTGCAACGCTGCATTGGCGTCGTCCACTCTCACGTTCTTGAGGAGCTGGGGTACGGGTTCGAAGGCGCAAAAAGTCTCGCTCGCCGGCTTGCCGCTCTTGATCATCGCCGCGAGCGCCTGGAGCGCGGCCATCAATCCGTCTCCAGTGGTCGCATGATCGGTCATGATGATATGGCCCGACTGCTCGCCGCCGAGATTGAAGCCATCGGCGCGCATGCGCTCCAGCACATAGCGGTCGCCGACCTGGGTGCGCACCAGCGCGAGCCCTAGCGTGGCCACGAACCGTTCGAGGCCGAGATTGGACATCACCGTCGCCACCACGCCATTGCCGTGCAGACGCCCGTCCCTCTTCCATTGGTCGGCGATGGTCGCCATGAGCTGGTCGCCATCGACCAGGTTTCCCTTCTCGCTGACCAGCACCACGCGATCGGCATCGCCGTCGAGCGCGACGCCGATATCGGCACCGTGCGCCACCACATGGTCCCGCAGGATGGCGGGATGCGTCGAGCCGCAGTTGTCGTTGATATTGAAGCCGTCGGGCGAGACGCCGATCGGAATGACCTCGGCTCCGAGTTCCCACAACACGGTCGGCGCCACCTTGTAGGCGGCGCCGTTGGCACAATCGACGACGATCTTGAGGTCGGACAGATCGAGACCGCGCGCGGCAGAGCCCTTGACGGCCTCGATGTAGCGGCCCTCCGCATCGTCCAGGCGCTTGGCGCGGCCGATTGCCGGCGAGCCCGCAAGAGGAATGGTCGACGGCTGCTCGACCAGCTCTTCGATGTGATGCTCGACCGTGTCCGAAAGCTTGAAGCCATCGGGACCGAACAGCTTGATCCCGTTGTCCTCGTACGGATTGTGGGAGGCGGAAATCATGACGCCGAGATCCGCCCGCATCGATCGCGTCAGGAAGCCGATGGCAGGCGTCGGAATCGGGCCCAGCAGCAGCACGTCCATCCCGACCGACAGGAAGCCGGCCGTCATCGCCTGCTCGAGCATGTATCCCGAAAGTCGCGTGTCCTTGCCGATGACGACGCGGTGCCGATGACTGCCCCGATTGAAGACCCGGCCTGCCGCCATGCCGATTCGCATGACGGTATCGGCGGTCATCGGCGCAGTGTTGGCGCGGCCGCGAACGCCGTCGGTACCGAAGAGGGATCGAGACATAGCGCCCGAATTTTATCGTATTGCTGCCGCGACAGCGAGTGCCTGCCGCGTACCGGCCACATCATGGACACGGACGATCGAGGCGCCGCGGCGCGCCGCCTCGACCGCAAGCCAAACGGATGCCGGATCGCGTCGGCGCGGTTCCTCCACACCCGTCAGCTTGCCGATGAATCCCTTGCGGGAAGATCCGATAAGAACAGGGTAACCGGCGTCGGCAAGGCTGCCGGCGCCGGCAATGAGGGCGAGATTCTCCGTCGGGCTCTTGCCGAAGCCGATACCCGGGTCGAGCGCGATCCGCTGCCGATCGATGCCGGCCCCTTCGCAGATTGTCGCGCGATCGACCAGAAAGTGCCGGACCTCCGCGACCACGTCGGTATAGGGAGGACCGTCATAGTTGCCCTGCGGCCGGCCACGGCGATGCATCAGAACGACCGCGGCCGTCCGGCCCGCGAGCAACGGCATGAGAGAGGGATCGTCCTGCAAGGCGGAGACGTCGTTGACCATGCGTGCCCCGGCATCGAGGCAGGCACGGGCAACCGAGGCGTGCCGGGTATCGACGGAAACGAGCGCCTGTCGTGCCGCGAGCCCGGCAACGACCGGCAAGACGCGGCGCAGTTCCTCCTCCTCCGAAACCGGATGGGCGCCCGGCCGCGTGGATTCGCCACCGACATCGACGATATCGGCGCCCTCGGAAACGAAACGCAGGCCATCGTCGATGGCCTGCGCCGGATCGAGGCGTTCGCCGCCGTCCGAGAAAGAGTCGGGAGTCACATTGACGATCGCCATGATCCTCGGGCGATCGAGGACGAGCCCCGCGAGGGTTCGCGTCAAACGCCCGGCTGCGGCTCGGGATTCGCACCGGGGGAAGTACCGGGAGCCGAGCCCGTGCTGGACGGCACCGAGGCCCGGCGCCGGCGATCCGTTCCGGAACCGGCGCCGCCGGTATCGTCACGCACGATCGGCTCGCCACGCAGGATCTGGCCGATCTCGTCGTTGCTCAGCGTTTCGTATTCGAGCAACGCCTTGGCGATCGTGTGCAGATCCTCGAGGCGGTCAGTCAAGATCTTGCGGGCGTGGCTCTCCGCCTCCTCGATCAGGCGGCGGACCTCCTGATCGATGAGCTGGGCGGTCGCCTCGGAGACGTTCTGCGTCTGGGTCACAGCGTGGCCTAGGAACACCTCTTGCTCATTGCCCTGGTAGCGGACGCGGCCGAGCTTGTCGGACATGCCGTAGGCCGTGATCATGGCCCGCGCCATCTGGGTGGCGACCTGGATGTCGTTGGCAGCACCGGTCGTGACGCTCTCCGGCCCGAAGATGATCTCCTCGGCGATGCGACCGCCGAACATGATCGCCAACCGCGATTCGAGGAACAGCTTCGTGTGGCTGAGATGATCGCGCTCCGGCAGCTGCATGGTGACGCCGAGCGCGCGACCGCGTGGAATGATCGTGACCTTGTGCAACGGGTCGCTCTTGGGAACGTGCAGCGCCACCAGGGCATGGCCCGCCTCGTGATACGCCGTGAGCTTTTTCTCCTCGTCGGTCATCGCCATCGAACGGCGCTCGGTGCCCATCAGCACCTTGTCCTTGGCGTACTCGAAATCGGCCATCGTCACGAGCCGCTTGCCCACGCGCGCGGCGCGCAGTGCGGCCTCGTTCACGAGATTGGCGAGATCGGCGCCGGAGAAGCCCGGCGTGCCGCGTGCCAACACCCGCGGATCGACGTCGGGCGCCAGCGGTACCTTGCGCATATGCACCTTGAGGATCTTCTCGCGGCCGCCGATATCGGGATTCGGAACCACGACCTGACGATCGAAGCGGCCCGGCCGCAGCAAGGCGGGATCGAGCACGTCCGGACGATTGGTGGCGGCGATCAGGATAACGCCCTCGTTGGACTCGAAGCCATCCATCTCGACCAGCAACTGGTTGAGGGTCTGCTCGCGCTCGTCGTTGCCGCCGCCGAGGCCGGCGCCGCGATGGCGGCCGACCGCGTCGATCTCGTCGATGAAGACAATGCAGGGTGCATTCTTCTTGGCCTGCTCGAACATGTCGCGCACGCGGCTTGCGCCGACACCGACGAACATCTCGACGAAATCCGAGCCCGAGATGGTGAAGAACGGCACGTTCGCTTCGCCCGCGATCGCACGCGCCAGCAGCGTCTTGCCGGTACCGGGCGGACCGACGAGCAGGCAGCCCTTCGGAATCTTGCCCCCCAGACGCTGAAACTTCTGCGGGTCCTTCAGGAAGTCGACGATCTCCTCGAGCTCTCCCTTGGCCTCGTCGATGCCGGCGACGTCCTCGAAAGTCACCCGGCCGTGCTTTTCCGTCAGCAGACGGGCGCGCGACTTGCCGAAGCCCATGGCGCGACCCGTACCGCTCTGCATCTGGCGCAGGAAAAAGATATACACCCCGACCAGGACCAGAACCGGCAGCCAGCTCACGAAGATGCTGCCGATGTTGACTCCCTCTTCCGCCGGCCCGGCATCGACGCGGTCGACGTTCTTGATCAGCATGGGCATGAGCTGCTCGTCGGGCGGCGTGCTCGGGGCGTAGGTCGAGAACTTTTGCATGCCGTTGCGCGGCTCGCGGAATGTGCCGGTGATGGTGTTGCCCGAGATGCGAACGTCCTGGACCTGCCGCTGATCGACGGCGCGCACGAAATCGGAGTAGGAAATGGCGTTCCCGGCGGCCCGCGTCGTACCCCCCTGGAAGACGCTGTAGAGCAGCGCCAGCAGCAAAACGATGACGATCCACAAGGCAGCGTTACGGTTGAACGGGTTCACAATTTCGGTCCGGTGACTGTGGTTTCACTTTAAATGGGGCGCAGCCTTTGTGCCGCAAGCAAAAAATGCCGCCGGAACGAGGGGCTGACCGGCCTGTTCCCGACCCTTCCTGCCATTTTCCGGCCGCACAATCCAGCGCAGGCGGTGGTCGTCCGGCGCTCGCCGAAGCATAAGGCGGCACTCAGACAGCGTGAAATCCTGGCTTTTTCCCGACTTGCCGCGATCCACCGGTCGCAAAAGCCGCGCCGTTGCGCGATCCAGCCGGTCCCGCCGTGGCGGGTGATCCCGCCTCCCCAAGGCCTGGACAACCCGGCTGAGCAGCCGTGCCGCCTGCGGTTGGTCGAGGCCCTCCAAGGCGGCGCGATCGAGAGCCACTGCGTCCGGCGGTTCGAGATCGAGAATTGCCAACGCGATGTCGGCCAGACTGCGATCACGCGCCGCACGGTCCGCGGCCGCCGAGGGCCGGTGCGTCGCTTTGGCCGGTGGCCGGCCGCGCAGGCGGCTGCGCTCGAAGCGCGGATCGGCATTGGAGGGATCGTCGATCCAGCGGACCCCTCGTTCCATCAAGGTCGCTGTCAGCCGCATCCGGGCAACGGCCAGAAGGGGCCGCAGCAGGCGTGCATCGCGATGCTCGACCACGGCCGCCATGCCGGCGAGCCCATCCGGTCCGGTTGCCCGCGCGGCGCGCATGGCCACGGTCTCGGCTTGATCGTCGGCGTGATGGCCGAGGAGGAGGTGAAGGATGCCGTGGCGGCGGCAGGCCTCGAACAGCAGCCGGTACCGGGCAGATCTTGCCGCTGCCTGGATGCCGCTATCCGGCTTCCTGCCAGACCAGGCCAGGACTTCGGACGAAATATCGTGTCTGGCCAGCAAAGCGCGGGTTGCTTCGACCTCGGCGGAGGACTGGGGGCGCAAACCATGATCGACGATCAACGCGAGGACACGCCCCCCGCGGTCGGCCGCCCATTCGCGCGTCAGAAAGGCCAGGCTCAGCGAATCCCGGCCTCCGGAGACGCCGACGGCCACGGCGGGCTTCGTCTCGAACGGCCCCAGAGGCGCCATCAGAGAAGCGAACTCGTCGCGGGCGATCGCGCCTGGCACTCAGGCGCTCACCGGCAATTGTCCCGCTGCCGCTCCTGGTCGATCCGCCGCTTCTGGAGATCGGTCGCATGCGGATAGTCCTGGGTGAAGCGCGCGAATACGGCGCAGGCATCGCTCTTGCGACCCAGCACGGCGAGCGTGATGCCGAGTTTCAGAAGGTTGTCGGGCCCCTTCGGGCTGGTCTTGTAGACCTTGTAGCCTTCCGCGAAGGCGGTCATGGCATTCTGGTAGTCGCGGCGGGCGTAGTACGACTCGCCCAACCAGTACTGCGCGTTGCCGGCGAGGACATGCTTGGGATAGCGCTGCACGAACGCGCGGAAGTCCCGTTCGGAACCGGCATAGTCGCCGTCCTGCAGCAGCTTGAAGGCGCTGTGATAGAGTTGATCGGCGGAGGCCGTGGACGTCGCCGCCTGCTGGGGGCCCGGTCCGGACGATGACGGCGGAGGGGCCGAAGGCGCGGCCGGTGCGGGCCCGGCCGGACGTGGCCCTCCCTTGCCGCCTTTCTCGAGCTGATCGATGCGGAAGTCATAATCTGTCCGCATCTTCTCCATCTGCTGTTGAAGCTGCTGGTTCTGGTACTGGAGCTGCTCGATCTGGCCGGTCAGCATGGTGATCGACTGTTGAAGCTGATTCAGCCGGTCGTCGATGTAAACGGCGTTGCCACTTTGCGCCGCTGCCGCCAATGGCAATGCCAGCGCCAGGATCAGGAGCCCGGGGGTGAGGATTTTCATGTCAGACGCAAGTCTCTGTTCAAACCCGGCCATTTTCGGGCAGGACTGGCTGGCCCTCAAACGAAAACGCCGGTCGCTGGGCGACCGGCGTTGAATTCGCCTCAAACGTTGGTCTACTGCAACACAGAGATGCCGACTCGATTGCGCGCCCAGGCGCCCTCGTCGGAGCCGAGGACTTCCGGACGTTCCTTGCCGTAGCTGATCGTCTGGATCCGCGAGGCCGGTATGCCCTGGGCCACCAGATACTGCTTCACGGCGTTGGCGCGACGCTCGCCGAGCGCGAGGTTGTACTCGCGCGTCCCGCGCTCGTCACACTTGCCCTCGATGGTGATCGGGTAGTTCGTGTACTGCTTGAGCCACGTCGCCTGCTTGTCGAGCGTGGCACGGCCGTCCGGGCGGATGCCCGACATGTCGGTGTCGAAGTAGACGCGATCGCCCACATTCTGCTTGAAGTCCGCGACGGATCCGGGGGTCACCGTCGTGCTGGCCGGAACGGCAGCCTGTTGCGTGTTGCTGCAGGCGGTGATGAGAATCATTGCCGCCGCAGCAGCGAGTGCCTTGATCGTGCGCATCTAATCCTTTCGCGTCGCTTGCACGACACGCTCCTCTCGGTTTCCCACTCGGTTCCACCGCTCCCAAACGATGATGACCCGAGCGTGTTACGCTCGGGCCAACAACCCGATCATATCGCTCGCTATTGCGGAATCAAGGGTGACCATGCGGGATCCGATGCATCGGTCGGCGTCGGCACCTGTCTTCCGAATCGTCCGGTGATGTCGATCTGATGAAGCGTCACCGAGCCCGCGCGCCCGCCCGAGTTCGGCTGCTGCTGGAAATACATCAGCACGCGACCGTTGGGCGCCCAGGTCGGACCCTCGACGAGAAAGCCGCTCGCCAGCATCCGCTCGCCGCTGCCGTCGGGCCGCATCACGCCGATGCCGAAGCTGCCGCCCATGATCTTGGTGAAGGCGATGTAGTCGCCACGCGGCGACCATACCGGCGTGGCGTAGCGGCCGTCGCCGAAGCTGACGCGCCTTTCAGCGCCGCCGCCGGCGCCCATGACGTAGAGCTGCTGCGTTCCGCCACGGTCGGAATTGAAGACGATTTGCGTGCCGTCGGGCGAGTAGCAGGGCGAGGTGTCGATCGCCGCGGTGCTGGTGAGGCGGCGAAGGTTCTGGCCGCGCAGATCCATTTCGTAGAGGTCGGTGTTGCCGTCCTTCGACAGGCTCATCGCGACCTTGGTGCCGTCGGGCGAGAAACGCGGCGCAAAGCTCATGCCCGGGAAGTTTCCCAGAAGCTCGCGGCGCCCGGAATCGACGTTCTGCAGATAAACCTTCGGCGGCGAGTTATTGTCGGCATACGCCATATAGACGATTTCCTGCAGCGTCGGAGAGAAGCGCGGCGTCACCGCGAGCGTCCGGCCGTCGGTGATAAAGCGGTTGTTCGCGCCATCCTGATCCATGATCGCGATGCGCTTGGTTCGGGTCGTCAGCGGACCGGTTTCCGACACATAGGCAACCCGCGTGTCGAAGTAGCCTTCCTCGCCGGTCACGCGCTTGTAGACCGCGTCGGCGATGATGTGTCCGAGGCGCCGCCAGTTGCTCGGCTGGCTGGTGAAGGAAAGACCGGTCGCTTGCTGGCCGACCACGACGTCCCACAGCCTGAAATCGACCTTTATGTTGCCGCCTACCTGGGCGATCTGTCCGACGACCAGCCCCTGCGCGCCGATGCTGCGCCAGTCGGCAAAGCGGGGCGCCGCATTGGCGTTGACATTGCGCTCGATGAACGAGCCCGGCGATATCGATCTGAACAGTCCACAATTCTGCAGGTCGTTGCGGACCACTTCGGCGATCTGCGCGCCCATCGAATCGCCCGCGAAGTCGACGATGGCGATCGGCACCGGCTCGAAGCTCGGTCTCGTCATGTCGATCGTGAGCTGGGCGTGCGCCGGCGCCGCGAAGGCAGCAAGGGCTGCGGCGCACAGCATCGTCCGCAGATGTCTGAAGTGCATCATGTCGAACCTCATTGGTCGTTGGGGGGCAGTCTCTATAGCGCGACCATCGTCAGTAGTCGCGGGGATCGAAATGGAAGGTGATGGTGCGCCACGCGTTGTACTTTTCGGGTGACAACGGCCAGGGCTGGCAACGCGGATTCATCACCGCCCGCCATGCCGCATCGGCGGCGGCGCGATAGACCGGATCGCTGTTGTAGCGACCGGTCTCCTTGACTTCCGCGTTCGTCGGCGTGCCATCCTGGTTCATCTGCACCAACAACGTGACGATCGGCGCTTCCTTCGAGCCGCCGAACGAATTCCAGCACGGCCGGATCTTGTTGCGCACGCCCTCGATCTCGCTCGCCGACACCA
The DNA here is from genome assembly GCF_036558665.1 of Reyranella sp. Lineage (GTDB taxonomy): Bacteria > Pseudomonadota > Alphaproteobacteria > Reyranellales > Reyranellaceae > Reyranella. The sequence continues at coordinate 76,728 of NZ_DATBFE010000012.1, forward strand.
CGGCGGCGAGATTGGGTGCGCTGGGCGCCTGCCGGGTCACCTGCTCGACCGGCTTGGGCTGCTGCTCCGGTGTCTGGATCTTGGTGCGCGACTCCTGGTTCTTCAGGATATTGTCGATCAGGTTGTCCACGTTGGGCTTGGGCGGTTGCGGCTTGGGCGGCGCCGGCTTGGGCGGCTCGACCTTCTTGACCTCCGGCTTCGGTGCGGGCTTGGGCGGCTCCGGCGGCTTCTCGACCTTCGGCGGCTCCGGCTCCTTGGGCTTGAGCGCGATCTTCTCATCCACGGGCTTGGGCGGCTCGGGCTTCGGCTTCTCCACCGGCGCGGGAGGAATCGGAATGGTCTTGGCTTCGTCCGGCTTCGGTGCCGGCGGCGCGGGCGGCGGCTCGGCTGTCTTGGGCGGCGGCGCCTTTGTCGTCTCCTTGTCGATCTTGGCGTCCTTCGGCTGCGGCGGCGGGTTGCCCACCGTGGGCGCCGCGGCATGCGGTGCAATCGCCTCGAAGTCGATCATCACCGGTTCGGGCTCGATCTGCGGCCGATCGAAGAAGTCGAAGTTCACGATCGCCACCACCAGCGCGACGGCGTGCAATCCGACCGACAGCAAGGCCGGTGTGCGCATTTCGACGCTGGTGCTGGAGCGGCGGAACATCGGCCGGGACCTGCCGATCAGCGCCGCTTCTTTGCCGGTTGCGCCGGCGCGCCCGATTTGGATGACGGGGGCTCGGCCTGTTCGCCCAGGAGCCCGAGCTGCCGGAAGCCGGCATCGATGACGACGCCCATCACCTGCATCATGCGGCCGTAGTTGATCGTCTTGTCGCCGCGGATGAAGACGCGCTGGTCGGGCTTTTCGTCATGCACGGCCTTGAGCTTGGTGGCGAGATCGTCGATCTCGTACCTCGTCTCGCCGAGAAAGACCTCGTCCTTGGCATTGACCGACACGACCAGCGGTTCGTCCTTGCCGCCGACCTGCTGGGCGCTGGTCTTGGGCAGATCGACCGGCACGCCGACCTGCAGGAGCGGCGCGGTGATCATGAAGATCACCAGCAGCACCAGCATGACGTCGACCATCGGCGTGATATTGATGTCGGCGATGGGGTGATAGCGCCGCCGCCGGAAGCGGCCCGCGCCGCCGGCGGAGGGAACAATCCCGGCCATCAGACGTGCTCCTCGAGCTGGCGCGACAGAATGGTGATGAATTCGCCCGCGAACGCCTCGAGCTGCAGGGCGTAGCGCTGGATCTGGCCGGACAGGATATTGTAGGCGCCGGCAGCGGGAATGGCGGCCACGAGGCCGATCGCGGTGGCGAACAGCGCTTCGGAGATGCCTGGCGCCACCACCGCCAGTGAAGTGTTCTTCGACACCGCGATGTGGCCGAAGCTGTTCATGATGCCCCATACCGTGCCGAACAGGCCGACGAAGGTCGCGTTCGCGCCGACTGTGGCAAGAAAGCCCAGCCGTTTCTCGATCGCCTCCATCTCGCGCTGGATGGTGACGCTCATCACCTGTTCGATGCGCTGGCGCAGTCCCGCCCTTGCCGACGCGCTCGCGGCAAGCCCCTTGGACACGGAGCGGCGCCACTCGCGCATTGCGGCGGAGAAGATGCTCGACATCGGATCGTCCGGCTTGCCGCCCACACGGTCATAGAGGTCCTCGAGTGAAACGCCGGACCAGAAGGTGTCCTCGAAAAGCTGGGCACTGCGCTTCAGCGCGCGCAGGCGGATCATCTTCTCGAAGATGATCGCCCACGACCAGAAGGAGGCCAGCAGCAACGCGATCATGACAGCTTTCACAACCCAGTCGGCCTGCAGGAACAGGCCGTAGACCGACATGTCGATGGGGGGGCTGCTGCCGCCAAGGGGGGTGCTGGCGACCGGCGCTATCGGGTCCATTGGTATTCTCCGTCCGTTGCAGAGCGTTATATCCGAATATGGCGTGAGCGGGGCGGGTCCGGCGGGCCAACCGCTTGCAGGGCTTGCCGAATCTGGGTTGGAAGGCGCACCGGCCGACCGGCCGAGCTCATGCACGCGACAACGAGTTCGGCGCGCAGCAGCGTTTCGACGCCGCGCCGCGCCTCCTGGAGCATGTCGAGCGATGCGCCGCGCAGTTCGCCGCAGCAGGTGACGATCTCGATCGTGTCGTCCAGTCGCGCGGGCTTGAGGTAGTCGATCGCGCAGCGGCGCACGATCCAGTTCACATCACTATCGACGCGGAGCGCGCTGTGTTCGTGGCCGAGCATCCGGAGCATCTCGGTCCGGCCGCGTTCGAGGAAGCGCAGCCAGTTCCCGTAATAGACGATGCCGGCGGCGTCGGTGTCTTCGTAGTAGACCCGCAGCGGCAAGACGTGCCGTCCCCCCTCGATGCGCCCCGACGTGGGCTGGGCCGCCGGCGCGCTCACGCCTCGTCCGCCTGCCCGCCCGTCGCGAGCAAGTCGAGTTGACGCTTCTGTTCCTTCGGCAGCACACGACCGAGATGGCGATAGCCGCCTTCCGAGAGCAGCCGGCCGCGCGGCGTGCGCATCAGAAGGCCGAGTTGCATCAGGTAGGGTTCGATGACGTCCTCGATCACGTCACGCTGCTCCGACAACGCGGCGGCCAGCGTCTCGACGCCGACCGGCCCGCCTCCGTAGTTCTCGGCGATGCAGGCGAGGTAGTGGCGGTCCATCGCATCGAGGCCGCGCGCATCCACTTCGAGCCTTGTCAGGGCTGCGTCGGCCGCTTCGGCATCGATGACGGCATGGCCTGCGACGGAGGCAAAGTCGCGGACTCGGCGCAGCAGGCGATTGGCGACGCGCGGCGTGCCGCGTGAACGCCGGGCGATCTCGGCGCCGCCGTCCTTCGCCATCTCCACCTTCAGGACATGCGCTGCGCGATGTACGATCGTCTCGAGCTCTGCCGGCTCGTAGAACACCATGCGCAGGGGAATGCCGAAACGCTCCCGCAAAGGGCGCGTCATGAGGCCCGACCGCGTAGTCGCGCCGACCAGGGTGAAGGGCGGCAGCTCGATGCGCACCGAGCGCGCCGCCGGTCCCTCGCCGATCATCAGATCAAGCTGGAAGTCCTCCATCGCCGGATAGAGGATCTCCTCGACCGCGGGATTGAGCCGATGGATCTCGTCGATGAACAGCACGTCGTGCGGCTGCAGGTTGGTAAGCTGCGCCGCGAGATCGCCCGCCTTCTGGATCACCGGACCGGAAGTGGCGCGAAAGCCCACGCCCATCTCGCGCGCCACGATCTGCGCCAGCGTGGTCTTGCCGAGGCCCGGGGGCCCATGGAACAGCACATGGTCGAGCGCTTCTTTTCGCGCCTTCGCGGCAGCAACATAGATCTTCAGGTTCTCGCGCAGCTGCTTCTGGCCGATGAAGTCGTCGAGCGTCTGCGGCCTGAGCGCCAGTTCGGCCGCGTCCTCTTCGGCGCGCTTGGAGGTGACCAGCCTCTCTTCGCCGCTCATCGCGCCAGCTCCTGCAGGGCAGCACGGACCAGCGCATCGAACGTGGCGCCGTCGCCAAGCCGCTGCGTCGCCCGCGCCACCGCGCCGAAGGCCTCGACGCGCTTGTAGTCGAGATTGACCAGGGCGGAGACGGCGTCCTCGTTGATCGAGCCTGACGGCACTGCGGCCGGTGCCGCCGCGGTTCCCTTGGCCACAGGCGCCACACCGAACGCAGCCGCCTTGTCCTTGAGCTCCGTCGCGAGGCGCGCCGCGAGCTTGGGGCCGACGCCGGCGGGACGGCTCAGTGTCGTGCGATCCTGGGCGGCGATGGCGCGGGCGATCTCGTCGGGCGCGAGCGTCGAGAGGATCGACAACGCCACCCTGGCGCCGACGCCCTGCACGGTCGTCAGGATGCGGAACCAGTCGCGCTCGGCGGTCTCGAGAAAGCCGTAAAGCGCGATCGCATCCTCGCGCACGATGGTCTCGACCAGCATGGTCACGTCGCCGCCGACCACGAGATCGCGCAGGGTGCGCGAAGAGGCCGACACGAGGTAGCCCACGCCGCCGACGTCGATGACAGCCGAGTCGGTGTCGACCGAATCGACGATGCCTTTCAGCTTGGCGATCAAAGGGCCGCCTCCACGCGCTTCGCCGTGGCCCGATGATGGGCGTGGCAGATGGCGACGGCCAGCGCATCGGCGGCGTCGGCGCTGGCCGAACAGCCGGGCAGCAGGCGGGCCACCATCATGGCGATCTGGCGCTTGT
>NZ_DATBFE010000013.1:0-166378 GCF_036558665.1 Reyranella sp.
ATGGTGGCGCAAACACGATTGCGCACCACGCCCGCAGGAGCCGGCGATGCCCGCTCGCTGCTGAGCGTGCGTGATATTTCCGTTCGCTTCGGCGGCATCGTGGCGTTGGATGGCGTGTCCTTCGATGTCGAGCCCGGCCAGATTGCCGGTCTGATCGGCCCCAATGGCGCCGGCAAGACGACGCTCTTTAACTGTTTGAGCCGCCTCTATATCCCGAACCAGGGCGACATCCTGTTCGAGGGGCGCTCGATTTTGCGCAAGAGCCGGCACGCCATCGCCAAGCTCGGCATCGGGCGCACCTTTCAGAACGTGGCACTGTTCGACCGCATGTCCGTGCTCGACAACGTCAAGGTCGGCTGCCACAGCCGCACCTCCGTCGGCTTCATCACCGACGCCTTGCGTCTGCCCAGACACGAGGCGGAGGAACGCGAGATTAGCGAGCGCGCGCTCGAACTGATCGCTTTCATGGAACTTGACGGCTTTGCGCGGCTGCCGGCCGGGCCGCTGCCGTTTCCCGTGCGCAAACGCGTCGAGCTGGCGCGGGCCCTGGCGGGACGCCCGAAACTCCTGTTGCTGGATGAGCCCGCCGCCGGGCTCAACCATGACGAGGTCGACGTGCTGCGCGGCCAAATCCGGCGGGTACGCGACACCCAGAACGTCACGGTCTTGCTGGTCGAACATCACATGAGCCTGGTGATGTCGGTCTCCGACAAGGTGGTCGCCATCGATTTCGGCAAGAAGATCGCCGAAGGTTCGCCGGCCGACGTGCAACGCGATCCGGAAGTGATCCGGGCCTATCTCGGAACGGAGGCGTAAGATGGCCGCGCTGCTCGAGGCTCAAGGTCTCAAAGCATTCTACGGCCAAACCCAAGCCCTGCACGATGTCAGCTTTTCCCTGCAGTCAGGCGGCATCACCACCCTGCTGGGCGCCAACGGCGCCGGCAAGACGACGACGCTCAAGGCCATCTCCGGCGTCCTGCGCAGCGAGCGTGGCGAGGTCACCAAGGGCACGATCCGCTTCGGCGAGCGTCGCATCGACGGCATGCGCGCGAACGAGGTGACGAAGCTCGGCCTCGCCCAGGTTTTCGAGGGCCGGCGTGTGTTCGAGCACCTGACGGCCGAGGAGAACCTGATCGCCGGCGGTCATGTACAGAGCGGTCCGTCCGTCAAGCAGGGCATCGATATGGTCTACACCTATTTCCCGAGGCTGCGCGAACGGCGCAGCCAACTATCCGGCTATCTGTCGGGCGGAGAGCAGCAAATGCTGGCAATCGGCCGCGCCCTGATGAGCAGGCCCCGTGTCGTCTTGCTGGACGAGCCTTCGCTGGGACTGGCTCCCCGGCTGGTCGAGGAGATCTTCGGCATCGTCGGCCGGCTCGTGAAGCAGGAGAAGCTGTCGGTGCTGCTGGTCGAGCAGAACGCCGCCATGGCGCTGGCCGTGGCCGAGCACGGCTATGTCATGGAAAACGGCCGCATCGTGCTGGAAGGTCCAGCGGCCCAGCTGCGCGACAACTCCGACATCAAGGAGTTCTATCTCGGCCTCAACGAGGGCGGGACGCGCAAATCCTATCACGACACCAAGCACTACAAGCGGCGCAAGCGCTGGCTGCATTGAGACCGCGGCGGCCCGCTCGCACGGTGCCGGAACCGCCAGATAGCCCAATTGCCTATGGTTTGTCGCCGGCCTCAGCTCTCTGTCCGCTCCTTCTTGGCATTGACGAAAAGGCTTCCGATCCACATCTTGTAGGGCATGAGTGAAACTCCCTTCTCCGTTTCCGAGAACGCCGCCAAGCGGATCGCCTTCCTGGCAGCCAAAGAAGCCAAGCCAGTCATGATGCGGGTCGCCGTGCTGGGCGGTGGATGCTCGGGCTTCCAGTACAATTTCTCGTTCGAGGAGCGGCGCAACGACGACGATCTCGTGATCGAGCGCAATGGCGCTGCCGTGCTGGTCGACAGCACCTCCCTTGAGCTTCTCAAGGGCAGCGAGCTGGACTACGTCGAGGAAATGGTCGGCTCGTCCTTCCAGGTAAAGAACCCGAACGCCACTTCGTCCTGCGGTTGCGGCAACTCCTTCAGCGTGTGATCCGGCCGCGATGAAGATCGCGACCTGGAATGTGAATTCCGTCCGCAAGAGGACGGGCAACCTCTTGGCATGGCTGCAAAAAGCCAAACCCGACATCGTCGTGCTGCAGGAGATCAAGGCCCAGGAGGCGCAGTTCCCCCGCCTCGAGATCGAGGCGGCCGGCTACAAGGTCGAGATCGTTGGCCAGAAGGGATTCAATGGCGTGGCGCTCCTGTCGCTGCACCCGGTCGAGATCACGGCCCGCAGCCTGCCCGATCCGGCAGCCGACGAGCCGGCGCGCTATGTCGAGGGCCGGGTGCAGACGCCAAAGGGACCGCTCACCGTGGGCGGTCTCTATCTGCCCAACGGCAACCCGATCCACACCGACAAGTTCGCCTACAAGATCGCCTGGATGGACCGCCTCGGCCAGCGGGCACGGTCGCTGCTGGCGCGGGAAGAGATGTTCGTGCTGGGCGGTGACTACAATGTCTGCCCCACCGATGCCGATGTGTTCAGCCCCGCCGCCTTTGCCGACGACGCCCTTTGTCAACCACAGTCGCGCCAGGCATTGCGGGCATTGCTCAATCTCGGTCTGACAGACGCCGTACGCGCCTTCGATATCGAAGGACCGCAATACACCTATTGGGACTACCAGGCGGGTGCCTGGCAGAAGAACAACGGTCTGCGGATCGACCACCTGCTGCTTTCACCCCAGGCCGCCGACCGCCTCGCCGCCGTCGGTATCGACAAGGAAGAACGCAGCCAGCCGGAGCCTTCGGACCACGTGCCGGTCTGGTGCGCGCTGGACCTCGCTTGACGCCTACTCCGCTCCCGAGCCGATCACGCCGCCGTCGGCAATGATGCACTGACCGCAGACGAACGCTGCCGCTTTGGACGCGAGGAAGACCGCCACGCCGCCGATGTCCTCGGGTTGACCGATCCGCTTCAGTGCCGCCTTGCTCTCTTGGGCGCTGCGGATCTGTGGATTGTCCCACAGGGCCTTGGCGAAATCGGTCTGGATCAGGCCCGGCGCGATGGCATTCACCCGAATATTGTGCTTGCCCCATTCCATGGCGAGCGACTTCACCAGCGACAGGTCGGCTGCCTTGCTCATGTTGTAGGCGGCGATATGGGCCGACCCGACGAGAGCGCCGATCGACGAGACGACGATGAAGGCGCCGTCCCTTCGCTCCGCCATCTCCGGCCCTACCATGTTCATCAGCCAGAGGTTGGACATCACATTGTTCATCATGATCTTCTGGAACACGTCCTCCTTCAGTCCGGTGAGCGGTCCGAAATAGGGATTGGAAGCGGCGTTGCAGACCATGATGTCGATCTTGTCGTAGGTCCTGCGCGCCGTGGCGACCAGGTTCTCGAGTTGCACCTTGTCGGAGATGCTGGCGGCGACCGCCGTCGCTTCCCCGCCTGTTGCCTTGATGCCCTTCACGACTTCCTCGCACGCCGGCAGCTTGCGGCTCGAGACCACGACCTTGGCGCCGTGCGCGGCCATCTGCTCGCAGATCGAGCGGCCGATACCGCGGCTGCCGCCGGTCACCACCGCCACCTTGCCGGAAAGGTCGAACATCATCAGGTCATCTCCTCGTCCCGTGTTGCGGCGACCTTAGCGGCGGCTGAAGAGCGCGATCAACTCCAGATGCGCCGACCACAGGAACTGGTCGACAAGCATCAATTTCTCCAGCCGGTATCCGCCGTCCTGCAATGTGCGCGCATCGCGGGCAAAACTGCCGTGATCGCACGAGGCATGGACGATTCGCGGCACGCTCGAGGAGGCGAGCTCCGCAACCTGCGCCGCCGCGCCGGCGCGCGGCGGGTCGAGCAGCACGGCGTCGAAATCGTCGAGTTCCCTCGTCGGCAAGGGATTGCGGAAGAGATCGCGGCGCTCGACCGTGACACGATTGCTGCCCTCCTTGCGGGCAGCGGCGTCCGCAGCAGCCACGCTCGATCGATCGTTCTCGAACAGGCAGGCCCGCCCCTGCCTGCCAAGCGACAGCGAGCCAATGCCGGCAAAGAGATCGGCGAGCCGCGCCGCCCCACCCGCCCAAGATGTGACGGCCGCCCGCATGGTTTGCTCACCGCGCTTTGTCGCCTGCATGAAGGCCCCGGGCGGCGGTTCAACCGTAACATCTCCCAAGGTGAGCGCCGGCTGCCGGCGAATCACGATGGGTTCGGCATGCGCTCGATCGCCCCAGCTCAGCCGGGCGAGATCCGCGCGGTCTGAGAGACCGACCAGTGATCGGCGCCGGTCAAGCGAAAGGTCGAAGCGCTTGTGCGGGCGGATGAGCACGTCGAGACCGGTATCCGTCTCGTTCGCGACCGCGTCGGCGGCGCCGCCGTCCGGCAGAACCTCGCCCATCGTGGCCCGCATTGTCTGGAGAAGCGCGGTGAGAGATGGCCGCGCAACCACGCACGTGCCGATGTCCACCACGCGCGCACTCACCCGCTCATGGAAGCCCGCCAGCACGCGCCGCCCCTGGCGGCGCAAGACGAAGTCCACCCGCCGGCGCTCGCCAGCCAGGCCAACCATGGGCGCTTCGAACCGCGGCGTCTCGACACCGCGCTGCTCGAGCGCGCGTTCAACAAGGGTCGACTTCCATGCGGCATAGACATCGCCGCGCCAATGTTGCAACGCGCATCCGCCGCACATGGTGAAGTGTGCGCAAGGCGGCGTCTCGCGATGGCGGGATGGCGACCGCACCTCGACGAGCCGGGCGGCGATCCCGCCGCCGCGCTGATCCAGGGGCTCCGCCTCGATGGTCTCCCCCGGCAACGTGAATGGTACGAAATAGCGCCTGCCGCCTTGTTCCGCGACACCATCGCCACGCGCGCCAACTTCCAGGATGTCGAGCGTGAGCGTCACGCTCCCACTCACTACCCCAACCAGCTCTTGGCCGGGCGCATCTCGCCGACCAGCAGACCGACCACGTTCCTGACTGGTGGATGCAGGAGCTCTTGCATTTGATCCGCCGCCAGGATGCCGAGGTGTCCAAGCAGGGTCGCCATCGCGAGCTCGGCCGCACGGCCCGCGCCGTCCCACATCTTGAGCGCGATCCCCAGGCCGAGGCCCGGCAGCATGGCGCAGAATACGCCTTCGGCGCCGGTCTTGACCTGGGCCACACCGGCAAGCGTGCCGTTGATGCGCGTACAGAAGCGCCCCGTGCCCGCCATCATGAACGGTTCGGCATTCATCGCCGCGCGGATGCGGCCGGCCGCTTCGGCCCGCCTGTTCGAGAGTCGCGACGGCTCGGCCATGTTGGCCATCGCCCGGGCAAGCCTCCTGAGCGGCGTGGCAAGAGTAGGGATACCGCAGCCGTCGGTGCCATAGGCAAAGTCGTTGGCGTCCGTCCCGCACAGATCCGTCATCACGTCGCGCAGTCGACGCTGCACAGGATGATCGTACTTGATGTATCCGCGCGTCGGCTCGCCATAGGTCACGGCAGTCGACAGGAAGCCGCTATGCTTGCCCGAGCAGTTGTTGAAGGCGGGCGTGGGCGCCGTGCCCTCGCGCGCCAGCGACTCGATCGTGGACTGCAGGCGCGGCGGATGGGTGCCGCATTCGAGATCGGCCTCGCGCAGCCCGACCTTGCCAAGCCATGCGCGCACCGTTTCGACGTGGCGCGGCTCGCCGTTGTGCGAGGCACAGGCGAGGGCAATGTGCTCGTTGCCGAGGCCGAACCGCTCGATCGCGCCGCTCTCGACGAAGGCCATCGCCTGGATGGGCTTGTTGGCCGATCGCGGAAGGATGGCGGCATCGATGTCGCCCCACGAGGCTACGATTGTGCCGTCGGGCTTCATGACGGCGGCAATACCCTCGTGCCGGCTCTCCACCACGGGGCCCCGCGTGACCTCGATGACGACAGGGCCGTTGCTCACGATTCCCGTTCCAGTTTGACGATCGTGACGTTGTCCTGGTGGGGAACGCCGGCCGCGAGTACGGCGGCAATCAACTTCCGCACCGGCTGCGCCGCCAGCGCCGCGACATCGTCTGCACCCAGACTGTGCACGCCATCACTGCACAAAAGGAGCCGCACATGACGGTCCAATCGCCGACTGCCCTGGTCTATCAGGCTGAGCGGTTCGCCCATGACCGCCTCGCGTAACGTATGGCGTCCGGGATGGGCAGCGGCTTCCTCGGCCGTCAGCATGCCACGCGCCTGAAGTGCATCGATTTGCGGCGCCATCGAATGATCGGCATTCAAGCGCTCCATCGTCTTGCCGGCAACGACATAGAACGGCGAGTCGCCCACGCTGACCCACTGCACCTCGTCTTCGTTGACGAGGGCCGCAACCACGGTCGAGCCCATTCCTTCGAGCTCGGGCCGGCCTTTTCCGCCCTCCCGCACCGCCGCGTTCGCCGCCTGCAGGGCATCGGTCAGCGAGCTACCCCGCTCGACCATCTTCACCACCGCCTCGACCACGAGCTTCGACGCCGTTGCTCCGCCGGAATGGCCTCCCATGCCGTCGGCGACGATCGCGAGCAGCGATCCATCCGCGAGCGGGCGCAATGCCCAGCTGTCTTCCTGATAGGGGCGACCACCGCGATGCTGGCCGCCCTCGCCCCGCCAGCGAGAACTCATGTCCTAGTGCCACACCGCCGGAAGCTTGTTGAGGCCGCGCAGCGTGAAGTTGCGCCGCCAGTCAGGGCGGTCCTTTTCCGGCAATTCAAGCGAGGGCAGGCGCTCGACCAGGGCGGTAAAGACCAGTTCGGCCTCCAGCCGGGCAAGCTGGGCGCCCAGGCAGTGATGAATGCCGCCGCCGAACGACATCGGCCGCACGTTCTCACGTGCCACGTCCAGCCGGTCGGGATCGTCGTACTGCGCCGGATCTCGGTTCGCCGCTCCCAGCAGCATTATGATGCTTTCGCCGGCCGGGATGGTCACGCCGCCGACCTCGACCTCGGTGTTGGTCACGCGGCCGGTCATCTGCACCGACGAATCGAAGCGCAGCAGCTCCTCGACCGCCCCCGCGATCAACGACGGCTCGTCCTTCAGCCGCTGCCACTGATCCGGTGACCGATGAAGCGCCAGCAGGCCGTTGCCAATCAGATTGGTGGTGGTTTCATGGCCAGCGCCGAACAGCAGGCCGATGTTGGAGCGCAGCTCCTCGGCGCTCAGCCGGTCTCCCGCCTCCTCCGCCTTCACGAGTTCAGTCGTCAGATCGTCCTGCGGCTGGCGGCGGCGCAACTCGCAGAGCTGGTCGAAATAGGCGTTGCCGGCTTCGGTCATGGCATTGGCATGGTCCAGCTCCTGGCGAGTCATGGGGACCGGGTCGAGGACGCGGCCGCTGACGTTGCTGCCTGCCAGGAACGCCGCCCGGTGTTCCTCGGGGATGCCGAGCATGTCGCAGATCACGATCACCGGCAGTCGATGGGCGAGATCGCGGATGACATCCATGCCTCCCTTGCCGGCCACGTGATCGAGCTGCTGATCGACCAGCCGTCGGATGCGCGGCCGCATGTCGGCAATGCGACGGGCGGTGAAGGCCTTGGTCACAAGGCTGCGCAGGCGGGTATGGTCGGGCGGGTCGAGGACCAGCATGGTGCGGGACAAATTGGCGATAGTCGGTTCGCGCAACCGATCCTCGCCATAGCGGCGGCGGATGGTCCCGGCGAAATCCTTGCCGAAGCGCTTGTCGCGGAGTGAAAACGCCACGTCCTCATATCGCGTCAGCAGCCAGAAGCCCTGCTCCGCCTTGAACACAGGCGCTTGCTCGCGCAGCCGGCGGTAGAAGGAATAGGGATCGGCGAGAAAGGCGGGATCAAGCGGATCGAAGACCAGTGGCGTCGCTGTCGCCGGACGGCTCATGTCGTTCATGATCCTCCTCTAGCACGATACTGCTTGCGGCGCGAACGACGGCCACCCTAGCATCGCACCATGCATGCATTGACCTTGGGGCTGCGCCAGGCGGTCGAGCGGAAACCCGACGCGCAGTCCACGAGTTTCGCGCCGCGCCGACGGACCTGGCGGCAAACGGCGGATCGTGTCGGCCGGGTCGCCGGCGCGCTGGCTACACTTGAGGTAGAACGCGGCGACCGGGTCGCCATCCTGGCCCAGAACAGTGACCGCTATTTCGAGCTTATGTATGCCGTGGCCTGGGTGGGCGCGGTCCTGGTTCCGATAAACACCGGACTTGGCTCGGCGGAAATCGAACACATCCTTGCCGATTCGCACGCCTCCATCCTGTTCATCGACGGAACCATGGCCCACCATCTGACGGCCCTGCAGCACAGGGTGCCTCACGTCCGCGAGGTGGTCTGGATCGACGACATCGCTTCGCCGGAGGGTATGCTGCATTACGAAGATCTGTCGGCCGACGAACTGGTACCCGATGCCGGCGCCAGTGGTGCGGACCTTGCCGGTCTTTTCTACGACGGCATGGCCGAAAATACGGCCGGCACCGCCCTCACGCATGGCGCCATGGTCGGCAACGCCGTCGAGGCCATCGGCCATCTCGGCTTCGACAGCAACACGGTGTACCTTCACGCCTCGCCGATGTTCGAGCTGGCCGAAGACGCCTTGACCTTTGGCGTCACCCTGGCAGGTGGCCGCCACGTCTTCGTGCCGCGCTTCGAGCCTCGCGAAGTGCTGCAGATCGTCACTGCCGACAAGGTCACACATGCACAGCTTCGTCCCGATATGATCGATCAACTCCTCTCGCATCGCCGGTTCAGCGACTTCGACCTCTCGACCCTGTCGGCCATCCTCTGCGGCAGCACGCCGATCTCCGAACCGCTTCTCGGCAAGGCGACAATCCTGCTGCCGGGAGTCCGGCTGATCGACGCGGAAGGCAATAGCGCGAGCTGATCATGTCTGGCGTCCCTCCCTACTACGACTGGATCGCCCACCATGCCGGCCGTCGCCCCCGGCAACTCGCGATCCACGACCTGCAGACGACGCGGAAATTCAGCTATGCCGATCTCGACCGCCGCACGAATCGACTCGCGGCGGCGCTCGCGGCGCGGGGAATCGCCAAAGGCGATCGGGTCGCGCTGCTGGCACCCAATTGTGCCGAATATTTCGAGCTCCAGTTCGCCTGCGGCAGGATCGGTGCGATCATGCTGCCTCTCAACTGGCGGCTCACCGTGCCGGAGCTCCAATATATCCTGGGCGATTCAACACCCAGGCTCCTGATTCACGACAGCAGCTTTGCCGCCGCCGCGGCCGAACTGGCAATACTTTGCGCGATCCCGCACCTGATCGAGATCGATCACGAGCGTCCTGCGAGCGCCTACGAGGATGCCCTCGCCGGCGTTGCCGCCGAGCCAACGCCCGTCGTGCTCAGTCACGACGATATCGGCATGGTGATGTACACATCGGGCACGACGGGACACCCCAAAGGCGCCATCATCACCCACGGCATGGTGTTCTGGAATTGCGTCAATCTCGGCATTCCGGCCCTCATCTCTCCGCAAACCGTCCAGCTCGTCGTGTTGCCGCTGTTCCATACCGGCGGGCTCAATTGCTACGCCAACCCGGTTCTGCATGCCGGCGGCACGATCCTGATCATGCGTACTTTCGATCCGGGCCTCGCGCTGGACTGCCTTTCCGACCCCGCGCTCGGCATCACGCACTTCTTCGGCGTCCCCGCACCCTACCAGTTCATGATGCAGCATCCGAAGTTCCCGGATGCCGACCTTTCGCGCCTGCAGGTGGCCGGCGTCGGCGGCGCACCGTGCGCACTTTCGATCCTGGAAGGCTGGACGGCGCGCGGCGTGCCGCTGGTGCAAGGTTGGGGCATGACCGAGACCAGCCCTGCCGGCACGATGCTCGACGCCGCAGATGCGATCCGCAAGCTGGGCTCGGCCGGCAAGGCCATGATGCATACCGCCATCCGCATCGCCGACGAGGCGGGCGGCGATGCGCCGAGCGGCGCGATTGGCGAGCTGCTGATCAAGGGTCCGAACATCACTCCGGGTTACTGGAACAAGCCGGAAGCAACGGCCAGCGCTTTCACCGACGGCTGGCTCCACACCGGCGACGCCGCCCGCATGGACGAAGAAGGCTTCGTCTATATCGTCGACCGCTGGAAGGACATGTACATCTCGGGCGGCGAGAACGTGTATCCGGCGGAAGTCGAAAATGTCCTCTTCCAACTCCCCCAGGTCGCGGACGCCGCCATAATCGGTGTGCCGAACGAGCGTTGGGGCGAAGTGGGCATGGCCATCATCGTGCGCAAATCAGACCACGCCCTGGAAGAAGGCGAAGTGATCCGCCATTGCCTCGCCAGGCTGGCCAAGTTCAAGGTGCCGCAATCGGTCACCTTCGTCGAAGCCCTGCCTCGCAACGCGACGGGCAAGGTGTTGAAGCGCGAATTGCGGACTCAGTTCGTGGGGGCCGACAAGCCGGCGATCACTTGATCGTTTCAGACCATTGGAACGTAGTCGTACTCGCCGATACCCTGCAAGACGAGGAAGGTAAGCGATGTCGTTCCGGCGTTGGTAACGAGGTGTGGTCGCTTGGCTTTGGCGACGAAGCTTTCGCCGGGCCCCAGCCGCACTTCTTCCTTGGGATCCTGGAGGAAAAGGCGCATCCGGCCCTCGAGCACGTAGAACGTATCGCTGACGTTGGTGTGATAGTGCCAAGGGACCTTCTGAGCGGGCGAAAGCTGCAGCTCGCTGATGTGGAAGCCGTTTCGCACGACATGCCGTGCCCGATGCTCCACCTCGTAGAGATGGCTGGCGTCCTTCACCGGCTGGAGTGGTCGCGTGTCCATTGTGAAAAAGCCTAGACCTACGCGACTTCGCCGGCAAGCACGGTCCCTACTGCAGTTTTTTGGCACGGACAGGACGGCCGGCACCTGATAGACAGGCGTGCCATGCTGACGATCTACGGCATCTATCGGTCGCGCGCGTCGCGCAACATATGGTTGGCCTACGAACTCGGCCTGCCTTTCAAGCACGTGCCGGTGATCCAGCACTACCGGCTGGCCGATGCGACAGCGCCCGATGCACCGCTCAATACGCGATCGCCAGCCTTCCTCAAGGTCAATCCCAACGGCCATGTGCCATCGATCGACGATGACGGCCTGGTCCTCCACGAATCGCTGGCAATCAATCTCTACCTCGCCAAGAAGCATGGCGGTCCGCTGGCGCCGGCCAGTGTCGCGGAAGATGGTGAAATGACGATGTGGGCGCTGTGGGCCGCGACCGAGCTCGAAACCAAGGCGCTCGACATCATGTACCATCGTGTCGGCAATCCGAGCGGTCCAAAGGATCCAAAGATTGCCGACGCCGCCGTGGCGGCACTGCGCGGTCCGTTCACCGTGCTCGACCGGGCGCTGGCGAGCGGCTATCTCGTGGGCGGTCGCTTCACAGTGGCCGACATCAACACCGCAGAGATCGTCCGTTATGCCGTACCCGCTCCCGAATTGTTCGAAGCGGCTCCAGGGGTGAAGGCCTGGCTGGATGCTTGCCAAAGCCGGCCGGCCTTCAGGAAGATGTGGGAGATGCGCGACAAGGAGCCGGCCTGACCGGCGCTCATTCCGGGGGCGCAGGTGGAACTCGACAAGGATCGTCTGGCGAAGCTCCTGAACCTGACCGACAGTGCGCATGACGCAGAGGCTTTGGCGGCGATCCGCAAGGCAAACGAACTACTCCGCCTCTCACAGACGGACTGGCCTTCGGCTCTCGGCATCAGGTCGCCGGACGACGCAACTGCACATCCCGACGCGCCGGAGACCGAACGAGCCAATCGCGCGGCCGAACCGCCGACCCGCCCCGTTTCGGAACCCCCGCCTTTCGGCCATCTTCGGGCGTACGCCTACCGCAATGCGTTCCGCCGCGAACCGCTGATGGCACGGCTGATCGGCTTCCCGTTCTGGATCGGAGTCGAGCTCCTGGCGTCACTGGCTCCGGACAAGCTGCTCGATACCCGCGGACGGTGGCTGATGGCCGTTTTCACGCTTTGCGTGATCCTGGGGCTGATGGCCTGGATCGGGTTCGGCTACGCGGCGTTGATCGGCTTCGACTTCACCTGACGTCAAGCCCCGAGGTCAAGCCGCCAACACAAGGCGATCGGAGGAACGCGCGAAACCGAAGCTTTCGTAGAAGCGCTTGGCATCGCGATTGACGTCGCCTACGAAAGCCTCGACCTGAACGGCGCGGCGCTGGCGGGACCACTCGACTGCGGCCGCCAGCAGCCGTCGTCCAATGCGGCGGCCGCGCTGGTCGGCACGCACGACGAGATTGTCGACTTCCACCACCTTGTGGATGCCGCCTTCCGGTCGGGGCACGATCCGAGTCACCAGCACCGCGACGGCCAGCACGCCGATCTCACTTTGCGCTACCAGGAGCGTAGTCGCGGGGTTCGACATCCACGTCATCACCTGCTCGCGCGCATGCAGGGGATTGTCCAGCAGCGTGCACAGCACATCGCAGTCGCGCGGTCCCCCCAGCCGCACGCGAATCGAGAGCGGCGGGGCCACCGCCTTTATTCCTTCAGCATCAACGATCGACACTTCATCCTCCGTCTGCGGTCCCGCCGCGGCCCGGAGGCCGATCCAGAAACAAAGAAGCCGCCGGGATGCGGCGGCTTCGTTTGGTCATGACCCTTCGCGCCGCCTATTTTAGCGACGTAAAGTACCAACCCTTCTGAAGCAGGTTCGTGGTCATGGTTCGTGTATAGGGCCGGGCGGCGCGGCTTGTCAATTACTCCGCAGCGACAGCCATGGCCTGCTTGAGGCCGGGCATGGCGAAGCCGAGCTTGTCGAGCCTGGCGATCATGTCCTTGCCCTGCGCGTCGGCCGTTTCCACGAGTGGCGGCCGAACCGGCGCCCAGCCGGCATCGCTGCCGTAGTGGGCGATGCAGTACTTGAGCGCGGGGATCATCACGTAGCCCTGCATGACTGCCCGCACCTCGTTGATCCAGCCCTGAAGCCTCTCGCCTTCGGCCGTCGCGTACTTCTTGTAGGTCTCGGCGATCCTGCCGGGATTGATGTTGGCGGTGGCGCTGATGCAGCCCGCGCCCCCCGATTTCACATTGTCGATCAATGGCTTTTCATTGCCCGAAAAGACGTCGAAGCCATCCTTCGCAAAGGCATCGATCATGCTCCTGGTATGGGGCCAGTCGTCCGACGAGTCCTTCATTCCCGCGATCTGCTTGGGGTATGCCTTCATCAGCCGCTCGACGAGCCTGTGGGTGATCGGCACGGCCGACACCGGCGGGATGTGATAGAGATAGATGCGCAGGCGATCGTCGCCGACCCGCTGCACGACCTCCGAAAAGAAGCGGAACAATCCCTCCTCCGGGACACCCTTGTAGTAGAACGGCGGCAGCATCAGCACCCCCGAGACCCCGATCCTGGTGGCATGAGCGCTCACCTTGGCCGCCTCCACGATGGAGCAGGCACCGGTGCCCGGCATCATCCGGTCGGTCGGCACCCCGGCGGCGACGACCTTCTCCAGGAGCTCCATGCGCTCGCCCGCCGACATCGAGTTGGCCTCGGAGTTGGTCCCGAACATGGCCAGCCCGCAATCCTGGCTGAGCAACCACTTGCAGTGCGCAACGAAGCGGCCGACATCCGGTGACAAGTCGCGCTTGAAAGGAGTGACGACCGGCGAAAGAACGCCTTTGATCCGCGCTGCGGCCATGATTTTATTTCTCCGGGGAATGGCGCACCTGTTTTGCAACGAAGCGCCGGAGACGTCCAGTGGCTTCGACCCACGATATCCTTCCCGATGACGGAACCGCAGGGACTCTGGTTGGCCGGGTGCGGCGAGCGGCCGGCCCGAGCGTCGTTTGCGTGCGCGCCGACGGCGTGTTCGACATCACCCACGCCGTGCCCACGACGGCCGACCTCTGCAACGCCGACGATCCGGTGTCGATGGCGCGCAGCAAGGGTGAACGCATCGGCGTCCTCGAGGATGTCGTGGCCGACCTGCTGGCGCCGATCGACCTGCAGGCCATCAAGGCCGCTGGCGTCACGTTTGCCGTGAGCCTGGTGGAGCGGCTGATCGAGGAGCATGCCAAGGGCGATCCGGCCCGCGCCGGGCAGGTTCGCAGGGAGCTGAACACGATCGTTGGTACCGACGTCGGCGCCATCAAGCCCGGCTCGGCCGAAGCAGAGGCCCTGAAGAAAACGTTGCTCGCACGCGGCGCATGGTCGCCATACCTCGAAGTGGGCATCGGCCCCTATGCCGAGATTTTCACCAAGGCGCCTCCGATGGCAGCCGTCGGCCATGGCGCCGAGATCGGCATCCGTTCCGACTCCGATTGGAGCAATCCCGAGCCGGAAGTGACGCTGATCGTGAATGCGAAGGGCACGATCGTCGGCGCCACTCTCGGCAACGACGTCAATCTGCGCGACATCGAGGGCCGGAGCGCACTGCTGCTCGGCCAGGCCAAGGACAACAACGCCTCCTGTGCCATCGGCCCTTTCATCCGCCTGTTCGATGCCACCTTCACTCTCGACGACGTGCGTCGGGCAAAGGTCGAACTCGAGGTCAGCGGACCCGACCAGTTCCGCCTGCGGGGCCAAAGCGACCTGTCGAAGATCAGCCGCGACCCGACCGAACTGGTGGCGCACGCGATGGGCAGGACGCACAACTATCCCGATGGCATGGCGCTGATGACCGGCACGCTGTTCGCGCCTACCGAACCGCGCACGCCGGGCGGCCCGGGCTTCACCCACATGGTGGGTGATCTCGTCTCCATCCGTTCGCCCAAGCTCGGCACCCTCAGCAACAGGGTGAATCACTGCGACAAGGTTCCGCCCTGGACGTTCGGCGTCTCGGCTCTGATGCGCAATCTGGCGAAGCGAGGCGTACTGCGATGAACGACGATCTTTGCCGCCTGCCCGCGTCGACGTTGCGCGACTACATCGCGGCGAGGAAGCTCTCGCCAGTCGAGTTGATGAAGGCGGTGCTGAGCCGGGCCGAGAAGCTGCAGCCCGTGCTCAATTGCTTCATCACGCTCGTGCCCGAGGAGGCGATGAAGGCCGCGGGAGACGCAGAGAACGCCGTCATGCAGGGCAAACCGCTCGCCCTGATGCACGGCATTCCCTACTCGGCGAAGGATCTGGTGAATACCGCAGGAGTCCGCACGACCTTCGGCTCGCGTCTTTACGAGCATAATGTGCCCGGCGAGGATGCCGTGGCCACTGCGCGCATGAGGCAAGCCGGCGCCATCCTGTTCGGCAAGACAACCACGCCGGAATTCGGCCACAAGGCGCTGACCGACGCACCCCTGTTCGGTCGCACGCGCAATGCCTGGAGCGCCGAACGCAGCTCGGGCGGATCGAGTGGCGGCGCCGCGGTCGCGGTCGCGGCGGGGATCGGCCCTATCGCCATCGCCACCGATGGCGGGGGCTCGACACGTATTCCCGCGGCGGCCAATGGCATGGTCGGGCTGAAGCAGAATCTCGGCACCATTCCGCACAGCCAGGCCGTCGATGCCTTCGGCAACTACACCTACGTCACGCCGTTGACGCGCACAGTGATGGACACGGCCCTGATGATGCAGGCAATGGCCGGCTCGCATCCCTCCGATCCGTGGTCGATCGGCGTCGAACCGCAGAACTATCTCGCCGCAGCGCAGGCTGATGGCGATCTCAAGGGCAGGAAGATCCTCTACAGCCTCACCTTCGGCAACAAGGCTGTCGCCAAGGACGTATGCGCGGCCTTCGAGCAGGCGCTTGCCCGCCTGCGCGAGCTCGGAGCCGACCTGGTCGAATTGGCGGAAGCGGTGCCCGATATGGAAGCCGTATGGAAGGTGATCAATCACACCACCTGGCGCGCGCGCTTCGACGACATGATCCGCCGCGACGGCGAGCGCATGTCGCCCTCGCTGGTGCGCCAGGTGGCGATGGCCATGGACTGGACGGGCGCCGACTACCAGCGTGCCATGTTTCAACGCGCCGAGATCTTCCGCCTGGTGCAGGGCTGGTTCGAAGGGGTCGATTTTCTGGTCATGCCGACGCTCTCGCGTACGGCACTGCCGATCGACCAGGACCTGTTCGAACCGATCAATATCGATGGCGTCGAGGTGGGCGAGCTGCGGCGCAACTGGTTCCCCTACACCATGGCCTTCAACATCACAGGCCACCCTGCCCTGACGCTCTGCTGCGGCTACGATAGCGAGAGCCTGCCGATCGGCCTGCAATTCGTCGGACGTTTCCGCGACGATGCCTCGGTGCTGCGTGCCGCGGCGCTGTACGAGGCGAGCGAGGATTGGCTGTCGCGATGGCCCGACCTCTGAAGCACTCGGCTCCACGACGGCCGCCGCTTTCAGCCGAAGAAATCCAGAGCCGCGTGCTGCATCGCGACGGACTGATCCTGGTGATCGACAAGCCGGCCGGGCTCGCGGTCCACGCGGGCCCCAGCCGGGCACCCAACCTCGAGGAGTGCTTCGAAGCCCTGCGCTACGGTCTGCCACGGCCGCCGGCACTGGCACACCGACTCGATGCCGACACCTCCGGTGTGCTCGTGCTCGGACGCCATCCCAAGGCGCTGAGCAAGCTCGGACGCCTGTTTGCCGGCCGGGGCGCCGAGAAGATCTACTGGGCGGTCGTCCATGGCAGCCCGCCGGCCGACGAAGGCCTGTTCGACTGGCGGCTGCTGAAGGTGAATACAAAGAGCGGCTGGTCGGTCCATGTTTCCGGCGACGGCCAGAACGCCAGCACACGCTACCGGATCATGGGCCGCGGGTCCGGTGTGAGCTGGCTGGAGCTGAAGCCCCAAACCGGCCGCACGCATCAGATCCGCGTGCATTGCGCGCACGCCGGCTGTCCTGTGCTCGGCGACCGCCTCTACGGCAAGGCCGAGGCTGGCCTGCAGCTCCATCTCCACTCACGGGCGATCGTCCTGCCGCTTTCCAGGACCAGGCCGCCGATCGAGGTCGAGGCGTCGCCGCCACCGCACATGCTCGAGGCGCTGCAGGCATGCGGCTATGTCAGTCCCGTGCCTTGACCCAGATCCGCAGCGGATCGCCGATCTCGAACCCGGCCTTGTGCGCCGCATTCAATTCGTCCCCCGACTCGTATCCGACCAGCGGCAGGCCGGGAAACGTCGCCGCGGCCAGAGAGCTGAGATCGCGCCACACGGCAGGCTCATCATCGGCATCGGCCACGACATTGGAAAGGCCGACGACCTTGTCCGTCCGATAGAGCGTCCCGCCGGCCACGATCGTACCGGCGCGGCGACCGGAGAACATGACGAAATTTCCGTCGCCGAAGAGTGCGGCAGGAAATCCCTCGTTGCCCGGTCCCGCCCGTTCCCACGTCAGGCCCGAGGCCATCTGAGCAGGTTTCGGGTGGTGCTTGCGAATCCAGTTCGCCTCCAGCAGCACCTCGAAGCCCAGCCGGGCGATATCGAGGGTGTGGAAGCTGTCCTTTACCGCCCAACGCCCCGGCAGGTGGGACTTCAGGAGGATGCGCACGGCTTGCCGCTGCTCGCTGATGTCGGTGTCGCCGGCCGTCAGCGTCACGACGTTGGGATAAAAGCGCGGCGCCGGCTCGGCGTTCACCCAGGTATGGACCAAAAACCTCCCCGCGGTGCCGTGCGCGAAGCACACGGCATTGCACCAGCGCGCATTGTTGAGCGCGGCGGTGATCGTCCAGTCCTTCAGGCGCGCACTTCCTCGCGCTGGAAGATGACGTAGGTGGCCGAGAACACCACGATCATGCCGGCAATCAGACCGGTAACCTGCGGCCAGATCAAGAGCAGGCTTTGATCGAGCGGCAGCGGCGCCCCCATGATCGCCCCACGCATCTGGCTCGGCAGCATGGGACCGAGCGTCCGCGTCTCGGGATTGAGCAGGCCCAACACCGCCTCGCTGAACAGGGTGCCGGGCGAAACCCGTTGCAGGGCGAGCGCCAGTTCCTGCAGGCCGATGAACTGGTCGAGGCTGGTGATTTCCGGCGGCACGAACGCCATGGTGATCGCTTGCGCGATCATCGGCCAGAGGATGAAGAAGAACAGCCACAGGCCGAGCGCGCACAATGCCGAGGTCGCGGTCGATCGGAAGATCACCGAGAACAGCATGGCCACGGCGAGCCATACGCCGCCATAAGCGATCGCCACCACGAGGAAGCCCAGGGCACGCGCCACCTCCACTCCGCGCGGCGGCAGGCCGAGCAGCAGCAGGCCGGCGCCGAACACGATCAGCCACAGCGCCACCATCGCCACGGCCAGCGTCGTCAGGCCGGCCAGAAACTTGCCCAGCAGCAAGGCATCGCGATAGAGCGGCTGCGACAACACCCGGCTCAAGGTTCGACGGTTGAACTCGCTGTTCACGAGGTCGAAGCCGAGTCCGATCGCCATCAGGGGAATGACGAAGTTCAGGGCCTGGACGAAGGGAATCGGCACTTGCTGCGGCTCGATGGTGAAGATGCGCAGGAACAGGAAGGCATCCGATCCGATGGTGGTACGAAGCTGCTGCAGCGACGACGCCACCGGAAACGCGCCGAAAACGATGATGAACAGCGTCAGCACCAGCATGCGGATGCTGCTGAGGTGATCGGCCAGTTCCTTCATGTAGACCGGGCCGATCCCGGTGAAGGGAGATCCTTCGCGGTCGGCCCGGCTACGCGGCATGACGGGCCTCCTGGAAGTAGCGCGTATAGACCTCCTCGAGGCTCGGCTGCAGGTCGGAGAGCTTGGTCAATGCCCCGCCCGCCGTCACGATGCGCTGCGCCACCTCGGCGCGCACGTCGTGGTCGGCCGTCACCCGCCAGGCGCCCTCGCCCGCGGGCACGACCTGCCGCACCCCGGCAATGCCGCCCAGGGTGCCCGCGACGTCGTTGCCGGTCGCCTCGATCAGGAGCGGATGACCCGCCCCCAAAACCTGATTGGCGAGCTCGACCACTGTCCCCATGAGGGCGATCCTGCCCTTGTTGAAGAGCGCCACGCGGTCGCACACGCTCTGGACGCGATCGAGCAGGTGCGAGGAAAGCAGAACCGCGACACCGGCCTTCTTCAGCCGCCGGATCATCTCCAGAAGCTCGAAGGTGGCGTGCGGATCGAGACCCGAAGTGGGCTCGTCGAGGATCGCCACCTCGGCCTTCTTCATCACGATCTCGGCGATGCCGAGCCGCTGGCGCATGCCGCGCGAGTAGGTCGCGACCCGCTTGTCGGCGACCTCGGCCAGATCGACGCTTCGCAGCGCGTCCATGATCCGGGCGTCGGTCTCCCGCCTCGGCACGTCGAGCAAGCGCGCCGTATAGGTGAGGTTCTCGCGCGCCGTCAGGTTGTCGTAGAAGCCGACCGCATCGGGCAGGTAGCCGACCCGCCGCTTGACCTCGAGCGGCTGGCGCACGGGATTGAAGCCCAGCACGTCGACCGAGCCGCCGCTGATCTCCGTGAGGCCGAGCATCATCAGGATCGCCGTGGTCTTGCCCGCCCCGTTGGGGCCCAGCAGGCCGAAGATCTCGCCTCGGCGGACGCTGAGGTCGATGGCGTCGACCACGCGCGCCGCGCCGTAGAGCTTCAACAGCCCGCGGGCTTCGATCACATTGTCACTCATCGCCGGCAGCTTACCGACGGCCAAAGCGCGCAACCGCGCCCAGCAGGACCAGCAGCGCCACGGCGATGATGCCGATGCCGACGATGCCCCATAAGGTCGAGGTCGTCACCGTGATACGGAAGTCGGCGTTGGCGGAGTCGCCCCGCGCGCCGGCGCGGAATGATGCCACGTAGTCGCCGGCGATCGCCTTGTCCGAAGGCGTGACAATCGCCTGCACCTCCTTCTTTTCGCCCGGCGCAATGCTCGCGATGGTCTTGGGGTTGAACTCGACCTTCCAGTTGGTCGGCACGGTGCCCGAAAGCTCGACATCCTCGAGCGGCGCGGTGCCGTCGTTGCCGACAACCAGATTGTAGGTAGCCGTCTTGCCGACCGTCGCGTCACCGCTCAACCGACCGTCCTTGGTGCTGAGCGAGAGCTTGCCCTGGCCGCTGATCTGCAGCGTCACGCGCTGCTCGGCGGTCGCACCCTCGGCTGCCGCCTTCACGAGCACCGGATAGTCGCCGGCCTTCACCTCGCGCGGCGGTGTGACCTTGATCTTGATGTCCTTGGACTGGCCGGCGGTGATCGGAATCGAGCTGATCTCGTTGCTGCCATAACCCTCGGTGAAGGTCGTCTGGAAGTTGCTGGGTGCCTGGGCGCTCAGCGCCACCGTCAGGTCCTTGCCGCTATCGTTGGTCACCGACAGCGTATAATCGAAGGACGACTTGGGTGTGCCGCGCAGCGCCGGCAGACTCGATTTGATGGTGAGCTTGGCGGGCGCGATCTCGCCGATCGTCAGGGTGACCGGCAGGTCGATCGACTGGCTCGGACCCTTGGCGTGGATCGTGACGACGTGCGAGCCGGGCTTCGCGCCCTTGGGCACCTCGACGCGCAACTGAAGGCTCACGCTTTCGTTAATCGCAGGCATCGCCGCCGCCACCGGCTGGCCGCTGCCCATCAACTCGATCTTCCATCCGGCCGGCACGTCGCTAACCGAGAGTGCGAGTGGCTCAGGCGGCAAGCCCATGTTCTGCAGCTTGAAGTGGACATTCGTCACTTCGCCTGCGCGCACCGTCTGGGACGGATAGTCCGTGAGCAGCCACAGACCCTTGGCCGTCGCCGTCGATGCGGTGGCGGCGGCCGGCACCGGTGCCGGTTGATGTGTTGGAGCGGCGAAGACCTGGACGGCGGTAAGAGCCGAAGTGGCGGTAAGAGCCAGTAGAGCAATCAGACGGCGCATTGTGATCCCTGCGTCTTATTGAATCATCCCCGTTTTCGCGGGCGCGAACCTAGGTCTCGGAAAACGACGAAAAAAAGGCAACCCGCCCCAATTCGTTCAAGCGGCGGCGCTTGGTCGCGCCTTCATCGCTTCGAACCATGTCGTCAGCTTCTTGCAAGCCGGGTCGAGCGGCTGGCCGACGCCCTTGAAGAAATCGATGAAAGCGAAGAGCAGAATGTCGGCCATCGTGAGCTTGGCCCCGGTGATGAACGGCTTGTCGCCCATGAGCGCATCGAGCCAGGCGATCTTCTCGCGCGCGACCGCCTTCAGATCGTCGGCGGCCTGCGGTATGCAGCGAATGCGATTCTGGAAGATCTTGAGGCCTTCGGCGTAGCGGAAGCCATTGGTTCCAGGTTCGGCGATGTTGAGATCAATCCGTCGCGTCCACATGCGGGTCCTCGCGCGTTCGTCAGCCGTCTCGCCGATCAAAGACGGCGTGTCGTTCTTGACCTCGTCCACGTATTCGCAGATCGCCGTGATCTCGGCCAGCACCGTGCCGTCATCGAGCTCCAGTGCGGGTAATTGTCCTGATGGATTGATCTTGAGATAGGGCTCGCGCCGGTTCTCCCCGCCACGCAGATCGACATCGACCTTCGGCACCGTGAATCTCTTCTCCGCCATGAACATCCGTACCATGCGCGGGTTGGGCCCGAGCGAGTTGTAGAATTTCATTGCCTCATTCCCCTTTTCGTTCCGGAGTTGGTCGAATCGCAAAACCATGTCATCCGGACCGCCGAAGGATCGTGTCCCCGCCATGGCTCGATCAGGATTTTGGTGTGCCTTTCGGGATTGGCGAGCTCTTGGAATGCGTTCTTGACATCGTCAAGACCAATCTTGCCAGTAACCAACGCCGACGCGTCGATCGCTCCCTCGGCCAGCAAGCGCAGCGATCGCGCGAACTCTTCAGGCGTGTAGCCCAGCACGAATTGCAGGCTGATCTCCTTGACGATACCGAACATCGGCTCAATGGCATCGGGCTCCATGCACACTCCGACCACGACGATCCTGGCGTCACGAGGCGCCTTCTCCAGGGCCTGCTGGATCAGGCCCGGCACGCCCACGCACTCGAACAAGACGGCGCACCTGCCGGCGGCAAGCCTGGCATAGGGATCCTCGTCGGCCGGATCGACAACGATGTCTGCGCCCATCCTGACGGCGAGCTCCCGGCGCTTCTGCGAGAAGTCGGCTGCCACGATCGGGCGGATATGCTTCAGCCGAAGGGCCGCGATCACAGCCAGCCCGACCGGCCCGCAGCCCACGACCAGCGGCGCCTCGTCGCCGTTCAGAAGAGCTTTCTCGACCGCGTGCACACCGACCGCGATCGGCTCGGTGAGCGCGGCATGCTCCGTCGCCAAGCCGTTCGGCACCTCCAGCACCAGCGGCGCGGAGAGCAGCATCTGCTCGGCGTAGCCGCCGACGTAGTGGTTGGAATAGCCGACGCCCTTGGGCCCGTCGGCCTCCATCATCACCGGCATCGAGCAGACCCGAGTGCCAGGCTTCAGCTTCCTCTCGGTCCTCGGGCCGTAATCCAGCACCTCGCAGCAGAACTCGTGCCCAAACACGATGTCGCGGGAGAGATCCATCGGCACACGGCCCGGCACGCGCCTTGTCACCTCTACCATGCGATGGGCGTGCTTGGCCGCATGCAGGTCGGAGCCGCAGATGCCACAGGCCAGCGTCTTTACCAGCATCTGGCCTTCGGCCGGTATTGGCGCTGGCATCGTATCGACGACCAGGTCGCCGCTGCGAAAGATGGTTGCTCTCATTGGCCGGTTCCTCCCGACAAGGCACGCCGCACGGCTGAACGAAGCGCCGGCAGGACGTCCACCTCGAACCACGGATTACGTCGCATCCAGATACCACTTCGCCATGAGGGATGTGGCAGGGGGAAAAACTTCGGGCCGTGCTGTGCGAAATGCCGCACGGTCTCCGTCAGCGTCTGGCCTTTGGTCCGCGGCAGATACCGCGTCTGGGCGAAGCTGCCGACCAGCAGAATGAGGTGCGTGCCCTTCAGAGCCCCGAGAATACGCTCATGCCAGAGAGGCGCGCATTCCCGACGCGGCGGCAGATCCCCGCTTTTGCCGGCGCCAGGGTAGCAGAAGCCCATGGGGACAAGCGCGACCTTCGCCGAATCGTAGAACTCGCACTCGCTGAGCCCCGTCCATTCGCGCAGCCGCAGCCCGCTGCGGTCGTGCCACGGCACGCCACTTTCATGAACGCGCGATCCGGGCGCCTGACCGATGACGACCAGTCGCGAACGGCGGCTGAACTGAACCACCGGACGCGGCCCTGCCGGTAGCGCGCCGGCGCAAACGGTGCAAGCCCGCACTTCTTCGAGCAATGTCTCGACTTTCGACTCTGGCATCGGTCCTAGGCGATGAAAGCGCGGACGGTGTCGACAAAGCCTTCCAGCCGGTCGTGATGCACCCAATGGCCGGCATTGTCGAACTCAACGACCTTGGCTGTCGCGAAATACTGGAGACGGCCGTCCTTCTCCGGATTGGAGGCCCAGCTCTCCCTGCCGTAGACGAGCAGTGTCGGACAGGTGATGCGCGCCCACAGGCCCTCGATGTCGGCATGGCTCATGTCGTACGGCGGCCAGGTGCGGACATAGTTGTCGAACTTCCAGCTATAAGTGCCGTCCTCGTTCTGGTTGACACCCTGCTGCGTGAGATGACGGGCCTGCTCGGCCGAAAGATGCTTGTTCTCTTCCTGCATGCGCCTGAACGCGTCCTCGATGCTGGCGTAGCGGCGCGGCAGCCGGCCGGAAAGCTTGCGCTGCTCGTCGATCCATTCCTGCATGCGGTCGGCCATGGTCTTGTCGGCGCGCTCAGCGATCGCCCTGGGCGACGGCCCGAGCCCCTCGATCGCCACCAGCTTGCGCACCTTGTCCGGATAGATGCCGGCGTAGCGCAGACAGATATTGCCGCCCAGCGAATGGGAGACGATCGTCACCGGCGCCAAGGTCTGCTGATGGACGAGCTGTGCGAGATCGTAGATATAGGCCGACATCGAGTAGTTGCCGTCGGGCGACCATTGGCTGTCGCCGTGCCCGCGCAGATCAGGGCAGATGACGTGCCAGTCGCGGCGCAGCGCCTGCGCCACCCAATCCCAGTTGCGGCAATGATCGCGGCCGCCATGCACCAGCAAGAGCGGCGGCGCATCCGGATTTCCCCAATCCACGTAATGAAGACGCAGGCGCTGGGAGAAGAAGTGCCGGGACGTCGGCCCGGGCATGCCATTCAATATGTTCATCGCCGCCAATCTAGCGGCTGCGATCACTCCATGGCTAGACGAGCTGTTGCTTGAGGGCGGCGGCCTCTTTCAGGAGCAGGGGCGCGTAGTCGGCTATCATCACCTTCGCCGGGACCTGCTCGGGCTGCACGCCGATATTGATTGCCGCCACCACCTTGCCATCGAAGCGTACCAGCGGCACGGCGATCGAGCGGATGCCCACCTCCGCCTCCTGATCGGCGAGCGCATAGCCCTTCTTTCGCACGTCGAGGATCAGTCTGCGAATCTCCGGCTTCGAGACGACCGTCTGCCGCGTGAAGCGGACGGGCCTCAGTCGCGCAAGAAAGGCGTCGAGCTCGCGATCCTGCATGGCGCTTGCCAGCACCCGGCCGAGAGCGCTGCAAAAGAGCGGCAGCCGGTAGCCGATGCCGAGACCCACGGAGGCCGGACGCGCCGGCACCGCACGAGCAATCATCACGCACTCCTCGCCATCGCGCACCGCCACCGAACAGGAGGCGCCGACCTGACGGCAGATGCGCTCGCAAACCGGCTGCAGCATGCCCGGCACCGGATCGGCCGAGAGATAGGCGATGGCGAGCTTCAGGACCCGCGGCGCGAGCCGGAACAAGCGGCCCTCGCTTTCGACGTAGCCAAGCGCGACCAAGGTCGCAAGCGCCCGCCGCGCCGTGGCGCGCGGGAGGTCGATCGCACGCGCGACGTCGCTCAGCGTCATTTGCCGCCGTTGCCGGTCGAAGGCATTGATGACCGCGAGCCCCCTCGCCAGCGCCTCGGAAAAGTCGGCGCCATTTGCGCGGCGGGCGCGCTTCTCGGCGTCTTGCGGGCGAAGTCGGCTCATGGGAGTATTATAGAACGAATGTTCGTTAATTGAACATCGCCGGCTGTCGTATAATCGGTGCGGAGGACTAGCCATGATGAGTGCCGAACAGAACGAGCTGATCACCCGCGTCGGCCCCGGCACCAGATGCGGCGCGCTGATGCGGCACTACTGGCATCCGGTGGCACTCGTCGAGGAGCTGCCTGACGACCGACCGGCCAGGGCGGTACGTGTGCTGGGAGAGGATTTCGTCCTGTTCCGCGACGAGCGCGGCCGGCACGGGCTGCTCGATCGCGGCTGTCCGCATCGCGGCGTCGATCTTTCCTATGGCCGATTGGAGGACGGCGGCCTGCGCTGCCTGCTCCACGGCTGGCTGTTCGACGTCGACGGCAGGTGCCTGGAGACCCCCGCCGAGCCCGAAGGCAGCGTCCTCTGCCAGCGCGTGCGCCAGCGTGCCTATCCGGTGGTCGTGAAGAACGGCATCGTCTTCGCCTATCTCGGCGAAGGCGAGCCACCGGCGTTTCCCGACCTCGACTGCTTCCTGGCGCCCCTCACGCACGCCTTCGCCTTCAAGGGCCTGATCGACTGCAACTGGCTGCAGGCGCTCGAGGTCGGGATCGACCCGGCACACGCCTCCTTCCTGCATCGCTTCTACGAGGACCAAGACCCCTCCGGCGAGAGCTACGGCCGGCAGTTCCGCGCCTCCTCCTCCGACTCGGACGTCCCGATGGCGCGTCTGATGCGCGACTATCCGCGGCCGCAGATCGACGTCGAGGGCACCGACTACGGGCTGCGCCTGTTCACCCGGCGCAGGATTAATGACGGGGTCACCCACCTGCGCGTCACGAACCTGGTGTTTCCGTACGCGTTCGTGATCCCGATGAGCCCGGAGATGACGATCACGCAGTGGCACGTGCCGATCGACGACACCTCCTGCTACTGGTACGCGATCTTCACGTCGTTCGGCAAGCCGGTGGATCACCGGCAGATGCGCGAGCAGCGGCTACAGCTCTACGAGCTCCCTGACTATCGCCCGCGCCTCGGCCGGCACAATCGCTACGGCTACGACGTCAACGAGCAGAGGAACCAGACCTTCACCGGCATGGGCTTCGACATCAACGTTCATGACCAGTGGGCGATCGAAAGCCAGGGCCGCATCCAGGACCGCACGCGCGAGCATCTCGCCACCTCCGATAAGGCAATCGTCGCCTATCGCCGCATGTTGCTGTCGGCAATCGGCCAGGTGGCGAACGGCGACAAGCCGCCGATGTGGCTCGATACGACGCGGGCCGCGGCGATTCGGGGGCCGGTCACGGTAGATGGCATGGGTCCGACCGAAGGCTGGCAGGCCTATTGGAAGGAGTTCGATGCCCGCCGCCGCAGCGGCTCGAGTTGGGCAGCGTCGACCCGCTCGCCGCTCGCCGCCTAGATGCATCTCGCCGAGAAGGCCGGTCTCTGGACCGACGACCGCAAGGCGGCGGCTCGCGAGGTCGAGCGCCGCATCCAGGCTGGCGAGCTCACGGTCGTGCGACTCTCCTTTGCCGACCAGCATGGCATCCTGCGCGGAAAGACGCTGGCTGCAGGCGAGATCGCTGAGGCGATGAAAGGCGGCGTGGGCTTCAGCGCCACCATGCTGCTCAAGGATACGTCGCATCGAACGGCTTTTCCCGTGTGGGGACCGGGCGGGCCGTTCGGCGCCAGGGAATGGGAGGGCGCGGCCGATGTTCTGATGCTGCCCGATCCCTCGACCTTCCGTGTGCTGCCCTGGGCCCCGCACACCGGCTGGATGCTATGCGACATCGTCTTCGCCGACGGCCAGCCGGTACCGCTCAGCACGCGGCATGTCTGTCGCCGGGCGCTCGCATCCCTGGCCGACGCCGGCTACGACTTCTTCGCCGGCCTCGAGGTCGAGTTCCATCTGTTCAAGCTGGAGAAGCCGAGGCTCGGTCCGGCCGACGCAGGCCAGCCCGGACAGCCGGGAGCGCCGCCCGAAATCTCGTTGCTCAACCAGGGCTATCAATACCTGACGGAGCAGCGCTATGACGCGATGGATCCGATCCTCGAGGTCCTGCGCAGCAACATTGCCGGCCTCGGCCTGCCGCTGCGTTCGCTCGAAGTCGAATTCGGACCGAGCCAGGTCGAGTTTACGTTCCGCGCCGGGACCGGCCTGGAGCCGGCGGATGCGATGGTCCTGTTCAGGAGTGCGACCAAGCAGGTCGCGGAGCGCAACGGCTACCACGCCACCTTCATGTGTCGACCGAAACTGCCTAACGTCATGTCGAGCGGCTGGCATCTCCATCAGTCGCTCCGGGATCGGAAGACCGGGTCGAATGCGTTCGCCGACGGAAAGGACCTGTTGTCACCGGCCGGCATGTCGTTCATGGCCGGCCTGCTGGAGCATGCGCGGGCGGCGGCAGCCTTCAGCACGCCGACCCTCAACGGCTACAAACGCTACCGCCCCTTCTCGCTTGCGCCCGACCGCGCCGTCTGGGGGCGCGACAATCGCGGCGTGATGATACGGGTGCTGGGCGCACCCGGCGATCCGACGACCCATTTGGAGAACCGGCTCGGCGAGCCCGCCGCCAATCCCTATCTCTACATGGCGAGCCAGGTGGTGTGCGGGCTCGACGGCCTGAAACGCACGGCCGATCCCGGTCCTTCGGCCGATACGCCGTACGAGGCCAAGGCGCCGATGCTGCCGCGCACGCTCGGCGACGCCTTGGCGGCGCTTCGCGAAAGCAGAGTCCTGCGCGCCGGCTTCGGCGACTTCTTCGTCGATTATTATGCGAGGCTGAAACAGGCCGAGATCGACCGATTCAACCTCGAAGTCAGCGACTGGGAGCAGCGCGAATACTTCTCGATCTTGTGAAGGATGCCCCATGACCGCCATTGCCGTCGTCACCACGGTGAGCAGCAAGAAGGAGGCGCGCCGCATGGCGCATGCGCTGGTCGAGGCCGGCCTCGCGGCATGCGCGCAGATCTCCAGGATCGACAGCGTCTATGCCTGGAAAGGCGCGATCGAGCACGGCAAGGAATATCGCGTGCTGTTCAAGACCACCGTTGAGCGTTATGGCGCCATCGAGCACGCGATCCGCGACCTGCACTCCTACGAGCTGCCGGCCATCCACGCCTTCGCCTTTGCGCACATCAGCGCACCGTACGCCGACTGGATCGAAAGCAATACACGTTAGGCAAGACGCTCGAGGGCCGCAGCCGTCTCCTCGACGAATGCCGCCACAAGCGCCGCCGTCGGCATCTCGCGCGCGAGCGTCGGCGCCTGTCCGCTCCAGAGCGGCATGAAATCGCTCGAGCCCTTGGGTTCGCTCGCAGCCCGCAGCGGATAGGCCGCTCCCGCCGCCAGCGGAAAGGCCGGCGCATCGGAATTCATGGGCCCGACCTCGCGCACATAGCGGTTGACGATGGCGCGCGCCGGCCGGCCCGTGAAAATGTTCGTCAGCGTCGTGCTGTTGTCGTCGGCCTGCTTGAGCGCCGCACGATGGAGAGGAACCGTCTTTGCCTCGGGCGTGAGCAGGAATGCGGTGCCGATCTGCACCCCGGCCGCCCCCAGCGCAAGGGCAGCCGCGATTCCCCGGCCATCGCCGATGCCGCCGGCTGCGATCACCGGCACCTTCACCGCGTCCACGACCTGCGGCACGAGCGCCATCGTGCCGGCCTGGCGCGCGATATCGTCGTTCAGGAACATGCCCCGATGGCCCCCTGCCTCGGCGCCCTGGGCGATCACCGCGTCGCAACCGTGCTGCTCCAGCCAGCGCGCCTCCTCGGCACTCGTCGCCGAGCCGATGACGAGGACACCGCCGGCCCTCAGTCGCCGCACCAACCCCTCGTCCGGCAAGCCGAAATGGAAGCTCGCGACCTTGGGCTTGTACTCAAGCACCACTTCGCAGAGTGCCGCGTCGAAGGGTGCGCGCACCGGCCCGCCGACGCCGGCATCGGGCGCCAGGCCGAGTTCGCGGTAGTATGGCGCCAGCCGTTTGCGCCAATGGGCATCGCGGTCGGCGTTCGCGACAGGCGGCTTGTGAACGAAGAAATTCACGTTGATCGGCCGCGCTGTCGCCTGTCGGGCGAGCTGAAGTTCGGCACGCAATGTGTCGGGCGTGAGCATCGCCGCGGCAACCGCGCCCAATCCACCCGCCTCCGACACGGCGACCGCCATCTGGGTCGAGCTTGCGCCCGCCATCGGCGCCTGAAGGATCGGATGCTCGATGCCGAATAGTTCAAGCAGACGATGGTCTTGCCACTTCATGCGGATTCTCCTTCCGATCCAAGTCTAGCGCCGGCATGATATCTCGGACAGTGATTTATATCGATTGAAGCCATCTGCCAAAGTGATCGCCATGGATACAAGGGATCTTGCCACTTTCGCCACCGTCGCCCGCCTCGGCGGCATGAGCCGGGCCGCGCGTGAATTGAACACGGTGCAATCCAACGTCACGCAGCGCGTGCGCCGACTGGAGGAGGCGCTCGGCGTCAGCCTGTTCGAACGCAGCCAGCATGGCGCCCGGCTCACTGCCGCAGGTGAACGGCTCATGCCCTATGCGGCGCGCGTCGACGCGCTGCTGGTCGAGGCCGCTCGCGCCGCGCGCGACGATGGTGCGCCGCGCGGCACGCTGGCCATCGGTGCGCTCGAGACCACCGCGGCGCTGCGCCTCTCGCCTCTCCTCGCCTCCTATGCCACCGCGCATCCACATGTCGACCTGGTCCTCCGTACCGGCACCACGGCGGAAATGATCGAGCAGGTGCTCGACCGCAAGCTCGAAGGCGCCTTCGTCTGCGGGCCCGTCGTTCACCCCGAACTCGCGGCCACGTCGACGTTCGTGGAGGAACTGGCACTGCTCAGCGCACCATCGAGGAAATCGATTGCCGAACTGCTCGGCCAGCCCGATCTGCGCCTCGTGATTCTGCGCGCTGGCTGTTCCTATCGGCAGCGCCTCGAGGAGGTACTGGCGCGCCGCGGCATCGTCGGCCTGCGCCGCCTCGAGTTCGGCACGCTGGAGGCGATCCTTGGCACGGTCGCCGCCGGGCTGGGCATCACGCTGCTCCCCCGATCGCTGATCGGCCCGGCCTGGCGGGGCAGCCGCATAGCGGCTCACCGCTTGCCACCGGCCGAGGCGCGCGTGCAGACCGTGTTCGTCCGCCGTCGCGACATGCTGTGTTCCAGCGCCCTTGTCGCCTTCCAGAATCACGTCACCCGAGGGAGAGCCCGATGATGCATGGGAGCACGACCGTCTTCACGGTCAAGGATGTCATGACGAGCCTCGCCTACTATCGCGACAAGCTGGGGTTCGACGTTGCGTTCGAGTATGGCACGCCGACCTTTTACGTGGGCCTGTGCAGCGGCGACGTCACGCTGCATCTGGTCGCCGCCAGCCGGACTCCGCGCCAACCGGGCCACGGCGGGGTGTGCATCTTCGTCGACGATGTGGATACGCTGCATGCCGAGCTAACGAAACGCGGCGCGAATGTACTCAAGGCGCCCGCCAACTACGACTATGGTCTGCGCGACTTCGATGTTGCCGATCTCGACGGCAACATGATCTTCTTCGGCATGGAAATCCCGAAGACCTGACGGAGCGGACATGGACCTCTGGCAACTCGACGCGACCGACCTGGCGCGGCTCATTCGCAACGGCAAGGCCTCGGCCGTCGACGCCGTGGATTCTGTCCTGAAACGCCTAGGCAAGGTGAATCCGGTGATCAACGCGGTCGTGCGTGTGTACGAGGAGGAGGCGCGCGCTGCCGCAGAAACGGCCGATGCCGCACGAGCCCGCGGCCATGCCCTGCCGCCGCTGCACGGTGTGCCGGTCACCGTGAAGATCAACGTCGACGTTGCCGGCCAGCCGACGGACAACGGCGTGGTGCCGCTCAAGGATTTCGTCGCGCAGGAAGACAGTCCGGTCGTCGCCAACCTCAGGCATGCCGGCGCCATCATCGTCGGTCGCACCAATGCACCGGCCTTCTCCATGCGCATCTTCAGCGACAATGCCCTGCATGGACGCACGCTCAATCCGCGCGATCCGAGCGTCACGCCGGGTGGCTCGAGTGGCGGTGCCGGAGCCGCCACGGCGACCGGGATCGGCGCCATCGCCCACGGCAACGACATCGGCGGATCGGTCCGCATTCCGGCCTATTGCAATGGCGTGGTCGGCCTGCGTACCGGCTTCGCCCGCATCCCTTCCTTCAATCCAAGCAGCGCCAATGTCGGGCGCCCGGTCGGCGCGGTGCTCATGGCGGTGCAGGGACCACATACACGGACGGTGCGCGATGCCCGCCTCGCGCTCGAGGTGATGGCCCGCGGCGATCGCCGTGACTGGCGCTGGAACGACGTGCCCATGCAGGGTCCGCCGCCGGCGCGGCCGATCAAGGCCGCTATCGTGCCGGAATTCCCCGGCGCCAAGACCCATCCCGCACAGGCTGCCGCGGTACGGCAGGCGGGCAAGCATCTGCAGGGCGCGGGCTACGTCGTCGAGGAGATCCTGCCGCCCGATCTCGAGCGCGGTGTCGAGCTGTGGCACATGATCTGCGTCACCGATGTGTTCGCCGGGCTGTGGCCGCAAATGCAGAAGATGGGCGATCCCGACGGCATCGCGGCCATGCGCGCCTGGCTGGAGCTGCACAAGCCGGTCGACCTCACGACCTATGTTGCCGCCCTGACCGAGCGCGAAGGCATGCTGTTCCGCTGGATGTCCTTCCTGCAACAATGGCCGCTCGTCATTTTCCCGACGCTTGCCGACTTGCCGCCCAAGCAGGTCGCCGACGTGACCGTCGAGGGGCAGAAGCAGGTCCTGAATTCGATGCGCCCCGCGTTGATCGCTCCTCTGCTTGGCCTGCCCGGGCTCGCCGTCCCCGTCGGCCGTCATGACAAGTTGCGCACCGGCATCCAGATCATGGCCATGCGCAACCGCGAGGATCTCTGTCTCGATGCAGGCGAAGTGATCGAGGCGGCCGAAGGCGTCGTGGCGCCGATCGACCCGGTGCCGGCATAGAGGCTGCTACCTGTTGGGGACGCTGCGGAAGATGCAGGGCTCGACGCCGGGGCCGGAGACGGCGGCGCGGCTCGACCACTCCCACAGCGGCGTCCAGTAGGCGGCGGTGATGTCGGCGGCAGCTTTGGGATCGTCGACGATGTAGCCGTACTCCTGAAGGTTCACCGGATACATGTTGTCCGAGCCGATGTAGAAGGTTCGATCGTCGACCATCCAGAACTTGGCGTGATTGGCGATCGGATGGCCTCCTGGCCATGCCGCATCCGGCCCGAATCGAAACGGTGCGATGTGCACCCGGCTGCACAGCAACGCATTCACCGGGTCGGGACCCGTGCGGATCCGGTAGCGCGCCAATGGATCGCGGGCGTAGACACGGCGTTGCACCGCATCGCGCAGATGCTGCGCAAGCTGTGCCAGGGTCACATTGTTGGAATAGCTGCTGCCACTGTCGCCGACAGCGCCCAGGTCCGACAGCACGATATAGATGTCACCCTGCTTTCGGCGCAGGAAGTCCACAAGGCGATCGATCATCGAGTCGGGATAAAGCGTGTCGGCCCGGCCGAGATTGAAGCCGAGATCCTGCTGGACGATTCGGATATCGTGCTGCGCGGCTCCGAGCATCAGGTCGCGCGCAAGCTCGCTTTGATTGGCGAAGTCCGGCGTGATGCCTGCCGCGAGTCGGCCGACGCCAAGAATGGGAATGCCGCCTCCGCCCGACACGCGCGGCTGGCGCGGCAAGGGTTGCGGGGGGAGGCAGTCGTGGATCGGAACGGTCGCACCGGCCGGCAAGCTGGCCACCGAGATCGCCGGCCCCTTGTCAAGATTGGCGCAAACATACTGCCAGAGCGCGTCGGCGAAGCGCGCCGCGCTTGCCGCCGCCGGGCCGGTCACTTCCATCGATAGGTCGTGCACCGGGTTGTCGATCAGATAATCCTCGGACCAGAGATTGTGGCCGCCGACCAGGGCCTCGCGGCCGTCCACGGTCACGACCTTCGAATGGTTCCACGAGTAGCTGTCGCAATCCTCGAAGGCGACGCACGAACGCATCGCCGAAACGCTGACGGACAGGCCCGATCCCTTGATGTCCTCCAGGCCGGCAGTCAGCGCCCTCAGGAACGCCGGCACGTCGACGTCACCCGTGGGATACTGGCCGATCAGGATCCGCACCGAAATGGTTCGACGGGTGCGGGCGAGCGAATCGAGCGCATCGTGGATCGTCCCCAGAAACCGCGTTCCCGGCGGCGGTTCCAGCAGATTGATGTCCACGCGTTGTCGCGCGCTCGCGATCAAATCGTGAAGCCTTACGATCAAAGCATCGGAATGACCGAAACAGACCTTGCGCCTGGCATTGCGCGCGCCGCCTGGTCTCGGCCAGATCTCATGGCAGGTACCGCCGCCGGCACAATCGGCATCGCTGGCGCAGTCAGGCAGGCGCACATCGGTCTCACAATTGGTGCACTCGAGTGGATAGAACGGCAGGTCGGCGGCGCGTCGCCCCCACCAGTTCGGCGTCTGGACAATCCAGTCGCCGGCGAGCTTGTTCCCGCGCGTCAGATCGTAGGTGACGCCTGCAAAAGCGCTATGGACGTCGCTCCGCGCCAGCTCGGCCTCGAGCTGGTCAAGGATCGGCACGTCCGACGCCGGATCCGGAACGTGGATGCCGCGGTCGTGAATGACGGTGGGGATGGGCGTCGCCGCATCGAGCGCGCCCGTGAACCGCATCGCGAGATGACGCGAGACCGCACTGTTGGGAATCATTCCGCTGCAGGCCACCACGGCGCCGACCAGAAGGCCACCCAGCGCGAAGACGAAAATCCTGCCGGCGGACATGGACAAGCGACCTGGTCCCCTCTCAAACTGCGGCGAAGGCAACGCAAAGACCGCATCGAGGTTCCATAGCATGGCCGAGGCGCTATTGCAGACGACCGTCGTAGGTTCGTATCCACAGCCGGACTGGCTGGTGAACCGGGAGATGCTCAGCAAGGTCGTGCCCCGCACCCGCATGAAGGAGATCTGGCGTGTGGCCGCGCCTTTCCTGCAGCAGGCACAGGACGACGCGACCATCCTTGCCATTCGCGACATGGAACGTGCCGGCCTCGACATCATCACCGACGGCGAGATGCGGCGCGAGAGCTACTCCAACCATTTCGCCACTGCCCTCGCCGGCATCGACAATGATCATCCCGCCGAGATCGTGAATCGAACTGGAAACCGCACTCCCGTGCCGCGCGTCGTGGGCAAGATCACGCGCACACGCCCGGTCGAAGTGCGCGACATGCAGTTCCTGCGCGCCAATACGGCAAAGTCCGCCAAGATCACCCTGCCCGGGCCCTTCACCATGGGTCAGCAAGTCAAGGACGAGTTCTATGGCGACGCCGAGGCGATGTGCATGGACTACGCCCGGGCGGTGAATGAGGAGGCGCACGATCTCGTCTCGGCCGGCGCCGACGTGATCCAACTCGACGAGCCGTGGCTGCGCAACGACCCCGACGAGGCAAAGCGCTATGCGGTCAAGGTGATCAACCGCGCTCTGCAGGGCATCACCGTTCCCACGGTCGTGCATCTTTGCTTCGGTTACGCGGCGGTCGTGCCGGGCCTCAGCAAGCCCAGCGGCTATTCTTTCCTGCCGCAACTGGCGGACACCGTCGCTCAGCAGATCTCGATCGAGTCGGCGCAACCCAGGATCGATCTCGGCGTGCTGAAGGAGCTGGCGCCCAAGAAGGTGATGCTGGGCGTGATCGACCTCAGCGACCCCGAGGTCGAGACGCCGCAGAAGGTCGCAGGACGCATCCGCGCCGGCCTGAAGTATCTTTCGCCTGACAAGCTCCTGCCCGCGCCCGATTGCGGGATGAAGTACCTGCCGCGGGAGACGGCCATCGGCAAGCTGAGAGCACTGGTGGCCGGAGCGGCGCTCGTGCGCAGCGAGCTCGGCTAGCTCAGCGGGCGGTCAGCGTACCGTCGGGACTTGCCGTCACGGTGTAGCCGACGCCGTTTCGCTTCGCCTCGCCGATCCATTTGCCATCCGGTCCGCGACGCAGATTCCGGATCTGGGAATAACCCTGCGACTGCAGACGTGCAGCGACGCCGGCCGCGCCGGCCTTAGTGGTCTGGCTTGTCGACACCGGGCCCTTGGGCATCGTCTGCGCACTTGCCGCCGAAGCGGCGAGGACCAAAGCAGCGGCCAGCCAAGCGCGATTCACCATGCCACGTCCTCTCGGAACTCGATGTCCGGTCGGCCCGCAGCCTCCCCATTCCCTGTGTCAACTTTTTGGCCTTATCGCGCGGAGACCATGCCGCTGCGGTCCACGGTGACCTGGACCCGGGTGGTTCCCCGCATGGCTTGCGCGTGCCAGAGACCGTCGCTGCCTTTGGCGATGCCCTGCACGTCCTTGTAGCCATCGCGCTCGATCGCCTTCTTCGCGGTCAGAGCGGCACCGCTCGGCTGTTCGCCCGTCGAATTGGCCATGTTCGGCGCTTCAGCGGACTTGTCGCGATTGCCCATGGCACTGCTTCCGCCGTTGCCCTCCACGGCCGCGTTCGAGCTATCCGGTCCTCCGGCTCCCGGCGAGTTGCCGCCGCCGCCTTTGTCCGAGGGAAGCGCGGGCGTCCCGGTCGAAGGCGTATTGCCCGGGGACGACGAAGTTTGAGCCACCGCAGCCGTACCGACCGCCGCCGTGACAATCGCCAGGATCAAGAGGGAGCGCTGCATTGGTGGTTCTCCATTATTTGATCGCGTCCAAATGCAACGCCCGGCCCGCAGAGCATGTTGCGGCCGCATTCTCTCTTTGCCCCGCTTTCGCCACAGGCGTAGCGTGCCGCTTGGAAACGGGGAAACGCGTGGCATACGACTACATCATCGTCGGCGGAGGCTCTGCCGGTTCCGTGCTGGCAAACAGGCTGTCGTCGCGCAGCACCAACAGGGTGCTCGTTTGCGAGGCCGGTCAGGATACGCCGCCCGGCCATGAGCCTCCGGAGATTCGCGATTCCTACTCGGGTACCGCCTATTTCGACCCGCGCTTCCATTGGACGGAGCTCAAGGTCCACACCCAGATCGTGTCGCACAACAACCCGCACGAAAACCGCCCGCCGCTGCGGAAGTACGAACAGGCACGGGTGCTGGGCGGCGGCTCCTCGATCAACGGCCAGATGGCCAATCGCGGCGCTCCGACCGACTATCAGGAATGGGCCGAACGCGGCGCCGAGGGCTGGGGCTGGAACGAGGTCTTGCCCTATTTCAAGAAGGTCGAGCGCGACCTCGATTTCGACGGCCCCTGGCACGGCAAGGACGGCCGCATTCCTGTTCGCCGCATTCCCGTCGAACACTGGACGAAGTACGCACAGGCCGTCGGCGAAGCCTGCAAGCTTGCAGGCATGGCCTTCCTTCCCGATCAGAATGGCGAGTTCACCGACGGCTATTTTCCGGTCACCCACTCCAACGCCTCCGAGCAGCGCGTATCGGCGGCGATGGGCTATCTCGATGCGGAAACCCGCAAGCGCGCCAATCTCGCTCTGTCGACCGACACGCAGGTGAGGTCGCTGCTGTTCGACGGCGCACGCTGCGTGGGCGTCGTCGCCGTGGTCGACGGCAAGGAAGCGGAGTTCCGAGGACGCGAGGTGATCCTCTCGTCGGGCGCCATCCACTCGCCGGCGCATTTGCTGCGCGCCGGCATCGGACCTGTCGGCCACCTGAAAGACATGGGCATTCCAGTCGTTGCCGCCCTGCCGGGCGTCGGCCAGCGGCTGATGGACCACCCCTCGATCTCGCTCTCCTCCTTCATCCGTCGCGGTGCGCGCATGAACGCGCATACGCGCCGCCACATCCACGTCGGCATCCGCTATTCCTCCGGTCTTCCCGACGTACCCAAGGGCGACATGTTCGTGGCCG
This sequence comes from Reyranella sp., assembly GCF_036558665.1. Lineage (GTDB taxonomy): Bacteria > Pseudomonadota > Alphaproteobacteria > Reyranellales > Reyranellaceae > Reyranella. Next base: position 36,753 of record NZ_DATBFE010000013.1, read on the forward strand.
TCGTCAACAAGTCCGCCTGGCACGCGGTCGGCGAGCAGATCGCGTCGCTGCTCACCTTCATCAATCGCACCTACTCAGAGACCGGCCAGGTGAAGCTCAGCTCGCGCGACTGGCGGACGGAGCCCACCGTCGAGTTCAACCTCCTGTCCGACAAGCGCGATCTCGACCGCCTGATGACGGGCTTCCGCAAGATGGCGGCGCTGCAGATGAGCGCGCCCCTGAAAGCGGTCACGGACAACCCCTTCCCCGCTTCCTATTCCGACCGCGTGCGCAAGATCGGCGTCGTCAATGCGAAGAACAAGTTCCTCACCAGCGTCGTGGCCAGGTTTCTCGACGGGCCGGCGGCCGTGCGCCGCTACATGATCGAGAAGTTCGTGGTCGAAGGCTTCACCTTCGACCAGGTCATGACGGATGACGAAGCGCTCGAGGCCTTCGTCAGGAAGGCCGCGATCGGCGTGTGGCATGCCTCATGTACCTGTCGCATGGGCCGGGTGGACGATCCGATGTCGGTCGTCGACACGCAGGGCCGCGTCAAGGGCGTGCAAGGCCTCCGCGTCGTCGATGCCTCGGTCTTTCCCATCGTGCCTTGCGCCAACACCAACTTTCCCACCCTGATGACGGCCGAGAAGATTTCGGACGCCATCCTCGCCGGCCAATAGCGGCACCATGTCCGTTGTGCTGGGCGCCGGTGAGCATCGCTATCGCGTGGTCGAGGACTGGGCCAGCTTGCCCGACGGCTGGGAGTTCCGGGACGTGGCCGCAGTCGCGGTGGACAGCAAGGATCGGGTCTACGTGTTCAATCGCGGCCGCCATCCGATGATGGTGTTCGACCGCGAGGGCAATTTCCTGCGCTCGTGGGGCGAGGGCCTGTTCAGGCGCGCGCACGGCCTGCACATCGATCGCGACGACGTCCTCTACTGTACCGACGACGGCGACCACACCGTGCGCAAGGTGACCACCGAAGGCAAGGTGCTGCTCACGATCGGCGTGCCGGACCAGCCCGCCCCCTTCATGAGTGGCCGGCCGTTCAACCGCTGCACCCATACCGCCCTCTCGCCCACGGGAGAAATCTACGTCTCCGATGGCTACGGCAATTCGCGGATCCACAAATATTCGCCTGACGGCAAGCACCTGATGTGCTGGGGCACGACCGGCACCGATCCCGGTGAGTTCAACATCCCCCACAATATCGCCGCCGACTCCGAGGGGTGGGTCTACGTCGCGGACCGCGAAAATCATCGGGTCCAGGTGTTCGACGGCAACGGCAAGTACGAAGCGCAGTGGAACAATCTCCACCGGCCTTGCGCTCTCTATTGCTGCGCCGGTGCGGCCGACCCGTTGCGGTTTGTCGTCGGCGAGCTCGGCCCTGGCATGCCGGTGAACGCGCATCATCCCAATCTCGGGCCGCGGCTCAGCATCGTCGACGGCGACGGCAAGCTCCTTGCCCGTCTGGGTGGGCACGATGGTCCGGGCGAGCAGGTTGGCCGCTTCCTGGCGCCCCACGGGCTCGCCGTCGATTCGCGCGGCGACATATATGTCGGCGAGGTGAGCTACACAAACTGGAGCAACACCTTCCCCGGCAAGCCGACGCCAACGTACCTGCGCTCCCTGCAGAAGCTCGAGAAGGTGGTGGCGTAATGCAAAGCAATGACCGGTTGCATCTGATCGGCAGCATTCCGCTCGACAGCAGCGAGCAGGTCTTCCGCCGGCTCGCCGCGGAACTCGGCCCTCATCTCAGTCGCATGCCCGACGGCGAGACCGGCGAGCGATCGCGCTGGGTCTATTTCCAGCGTCAGATGCTGCTCGATCATCCAGCGATGGAGATCGACCCGACGGCGCCGCCCTACAAGTTCATCCAGTGGGACGGCAAGGTCGTACGCGAGATCGAGCAGATACGCTTCAAGCCCGGGGTCGATGCCGACACGGTCTCGTTCGAGACCGGCTACGACAAGGCGGCGATCGCCTCCTGGGAAGTGTTCAAGCGCCTGCGCGATGCCGGGATCATCGGCCGGCACGTGAGATTCCAGGTCTGCCTCTCGACGCCGATGGCGAGCGGCTATCTTTACGTCAGCCCTGCCGCCCGCGAGGCCTACTTCGGCGTCTACGAGCGCGCCCTCAAGGCAGCCCTCGCCAATATCGTGAAGGCCATCCCCGGCCAGGACCTTTCGATCCAGTGGGACGTCTGCCAGGAAGTGCTGGTATTCGAGAACTATTTCACGGATCGGCCGCTGCACTACAAGCAGCAGATCTTCGACATGCTGGGGCGGCTTGGCGATGCGGTGCCGGCCGAAGTCGAAATGGGTTACCATCTTTGCTACGGCTCGCCGCGCGACGAGCACCTGGTGCAGCCTAGGGATGCCGCCATTCTTGCCGAGATGATGAACGGCATCGCGGCCGCCACCGGGCGGCGGATCGACTTCTTCCACATCCCGGTACCCAAGGGACGGACCGACGAAGCCTATCATGCGCCGCTCAGGAATTGGCGGCGCCCGGCCGGTACGCGGCTCTATCTCGGACTTCTCCATCACGGCGATGAAGCGGGCGACAAGGCGCGCATCGCCGTGGCGCGCCGGTTCGTCGACGATTTCGGGCTCTCCGCCGAGTGCGGCTGGGGCCGGACCGAGCCGGGTCGGCTGCCCGGCCTGCTGAAGGGTCATCGCGTGGCAGCGGAGGGATGGTGATGGTCGAGCGTGTTCTGGTCGTTGGTCCGAAGGATTGTCTGGCGATGGTCGACGACCTCGCGCCCAAGGGCTTCGAAATCGTCAAGGCGCTGCACAATTCGCCCGAACAAAAAGCGGCATTGCCGAGCACGAATTATTTCGTGGGCTTCGTGCAGCAATACGTCACCGCGCAGCTCTACAAGGATGCGCCGCATCTCAGGCTCGTGCAGATGCTGAGCGCCGGCTATGACAGGGCCGACCTCGATGCCGCGCGCAACAGCAGGGTGCCGCTCTGCAACAATGGCGGCGCCAACTCGGTGGCGGTGTCCGAGCATGCTCTCCTTCTGATGCTGGCGGTGTCACGCCGGCTGATCACGCAGCATCACAACGTCACGGCCGGCCGCTGGCACGGCAATGCGCCGCCGACGGTCCACGAGCTGCGCAACAAGGTGCTGGGTATCATCGGGCTCGGCACGATTGGCAAGAAGGTCGCGCGCCTCGCCCTCGCCTTCGGCATGCAGGTCCATTACTACGACATCGCACGCCTGAAGGAGCAGGAAGAGGACGCGCTCGGCGTGCGCTTCCGACTGCTGCCGGAAATCCTGCGCGGCTCCGACCTTCTCTCCCTGCATGTGCCCCTGAACGAGTCGACCCATCACATGATCGGTGCGGCCGAGCTGGCGCTCATGAAGAAATCGGCGATCATCGTGAACACTTCGCGCGGCCCGGTGATCGACGAGAAGGCCCTGACCGAGGCGCTGGCCGCCGGCCGACTGTTCGGTGCCGGTCTCGACGTCTTCGACGAGGAGCCCACGCCCCCCGACAATCCGCTCCTGAAGCTCGATAACGTCGTGCTGACCGCGCATCTTGCCGGCCCGACCTTCGAGAGCAACATCACGCGCCTGCGCAACGGCTTCGACAACGTCCAGCGTGTTGCGCGCGGCGAGCCGGCCCTGTGGGTCGTCCCGGAGCTGGGTTGACGCAGGGGCGGCGATGACAAGGCCGCTCCGTTCGGCCAGCCGATGAAGCTCGGCGACATCGTGGCTGCTTCGCCAGGGTCAAGGGGCAGCCGGCTCGAGCAATCGCCGATCTCCACCACAGGTTCCCCAATTAGTTCGCATTGACGAACTTTCTTTTTCGGTTCGATACCGCGACGTCAACGATTGGAAAGCATAGAATAAATTTCCAAGTGGTTGAGTAAAGGTTCGCGGCTCCTTCGTGACCGGCGAAACGACGAAATGTCGACCACGACCGGCCGCGCCTTCGGACTGTCGTTCCGGGAGGAAGAAGCTATGGCCATGCAACACATCCGAAACCCGATCGAATGGGGTTGGGACCAACTGAAGCAGACCGGCCACGCCATGGACGCGGCCGCGCACTCCATGGACGGCGCTTGGGAGACACGTGACGCGACGCCGCTTGTCGTGCAGCGGATCAAGGCTGCCGACCTGCGCGACGTTCTCCGCAAGGGCTTCGAGGATTTCGGCGCCTATCGCACCGATGTGATCTTCCTCTGCCTCTTCTACCCCATCGCCGGCATCGTCCTGTCGCGCTTCATCGTCGGCAACGGCATGCTGCAGCTGCTCTTCCCGCTGGTTTCGGGCTTCGCAATCATCGCGCCCTTCTTCGCCGTGGGGCTCTACGAGATGAGCCGTCGCCGCGAGAGAGGCAGCGCCACCGGCTGGGCCGATGCCTTCGGAGTCGCGAGCTCGCCGGCCTTGGGGCAGATCGTGGTCATGGGCCTCCTGCTCGCGGCGCTCCTGGCGCTCTGGCTGTTCGCCGCCCATTTCATCTATCTGCTGAGCTTCGGTCCGGAGCCACCTGAATCATTGAACGGTTTCGCCCAAGAGGTATTCACCACCTCGGCCGGCTGGACCATGATCGTGGTCGGCGTCGGCGTGGGTTTCCTGTTCGCGCTGGTCGCGGCGGTCGTCAGCGTGGTGTCGTTCCCGCTCCTGCTTGACCGGAATGTCGGCGTCCTCACGGCGATCAGCACGTCCGTCCGTGTCGTGCGCGCCAATCCCGGCGTGATGGCCTTGTGGGGTCTCATCATTGCCGGCGGGCTGGTCGTGGGAGCGATCCCCCTGCTGCTCGGGCTCGCGATCGTGCTGCCCGTGCTGGGGCACGCGACCTGGCATCTGTACCGCAAGGTGCTGCCGCGCTGACCACAGACCGTGAAGATCGAGCATGCGGACTGACCTGCCCTCGAAGGTACCTTCTGCGCCTTCCTTATCCACATGGAGCCATCCTTGAGGGCGTTGTGGACCGCGGTCGTCTATTTCGGATCCTTCCTGATCCTGGGCTTCGTGGCGAAGATCGCGCTCGACCGCTGGGCGCAGCGGCACGATATCGACCTCGCCGGCATCCAGACCCGGGCCGGCCTTCATCGCGGCAAACGCCGCCTCTTCCTGCTGGGCGCCTGGCGGGACGAAGACTGACCGGCGGGAACTCGGATCGCGACGGATGACGGGCGCTGCAGGCCGGCGTTGCAATTGAAACACTGAACGGTGAGACCCCGTGCCGGCGAGCCGATAAGGTGGCTTCGAGGGTGCTTGCTCGATGCTCACCGTTTGCGTTGTGCTGATGATTGTGGCGTTCGGCCTCGGTGCTTCCGGCGTTTGGCTCCTGCTGCGGCGACCGCAACGGTAGCTGCGCTTTCGCCGCGCGCGCTCCGCTAACGGGATCTGTGGAGGCGAACGGTCCACGCCTCGGAACCTGCGACGGTAGTCGCCTTGCCGCTGCATTGCGCCGCATCGCCAGCCCCACGGCTGCAATCGAGCGCCTCGGGATACGCGCCGCCGTCGCTGCAGGTCGTTGCGAAGATGCGCAGGCGAAGCTCCGTGCCTAGGTACGCAGCCTGCGCCGAGGCGCGGCAAAAGAAGCCCGGCTGATCGAGGCGCGTGTACAGAAACCGGCCGCCACCCGTGCCGTCGAAGCAATAGGTGGCCACGCCTGACTCGTGGGCAAGCTGGAACACGTCGCTTCGCCAGCACCCCTTGAGGAACGACAGATCGCTGGCCGGCCGCTCGGGGAGCTGCAGCAGCGGACGCGGTGCAACCGACGGGCCCGCCTCGCTCCTTGTTGCCGGGCCGAAGGGATCGAGTGGCTTCGGGTAGGAAGGCGGCCTCGCCGTCGAGATCGAAGGCGGCGGCGCCAGGGGCGCGACACTGCCGCCCGGCGGTGGCGGCGGGGGCAGTGTTGGCTGCGTCGTACCGTTGGGATAACTCGGGCCGGTGCCTCCGATCACGCCGCCCAATCCACTGCCAATTCCGGTGCTGTTGCCGATCGATCCGCCGGGCGCCACGCCTTGAGCGAGTGCGGTCGTGGCAGCAACGCCGAAAGCGCATACCGCCGCCGCGGCCGTCAGTTTGCGCATCTGTCGCATCCTGGCAGCATGCCGCCGCTAGATCGGAAAGCCCCCGGAATAGGGCGGAAGGCGAGCGTCGGCCGCGCGCATGGCCTGTCTGGCGCTTTCGTCCAAGTTGTCCTTGGCGAGTCGTGCGTCGTAGAACCGGGCATCCATGTCAGCGGCTTCGACCTTCTTCCGCTTGACGAAGATCCGCATGAACCGTTCCCACAAGCTCATGATGCACCTCCGGATGGAAGCGGCGAGATATTGGTCAGGAAAGGCGCCGGCCCGCAAGGAGGACCATGAGGGATCCGGCCTCTCCCCGACAAACGAACCGTTTTAAGACCCGGGACAGGGCCGACGTGTTCGGGACATGGTGGACACATGTCAGATTGGCTCGGCCTAGCCAATCATCAGTTCCTGGGTAGACTGAGCGGTGCGGAGTTGGGCGCCGGATTAACCACGCCGTAGTGATCTGCCATGCCATTGCCCGGATTGCCGTAGCGCATCGGCCGCGGCCGTTCCGGCAGCATGGTTTCGTTCCAGGCCTCCCAATCGCGTTTCAATCGTTCAAAGACATTTCTTTCCCGATCCTTCAGATTGGCCCTCTCGCGCAGGTCTCTGGCCAGATCGAAGAGAAACTCGTTACCGGCAATGCGCAGGTATTTCCAGTTGCCGTCGCGGATGGCGCGCTGCGATCCGGAATGATAGCGCCAGTAGAGCTTGCGCGGATGCGGCTCCACATTTCCAGACAGGATCGGCCCCAGGTCCTCGCCATCGGATGGATGGAGCGAGTCCGGCGACGTGCCGACTGCTGCCAACAACGTCGGCATCCAGTCCATCGTGGCAATGATCTGCTCGGACACCGATCCTGCGGCGATCCGCCCGGGCCAGCGCACGATCGACGGTACGCGAAGGCCGCCTTCGAGCAATTCCTCTTTCATCCCGGTGAACGGCCAAACATTGGAGAACCGCTCGCCCCCGTTGTCGCTGGTGAAGACGACGACGGTGTTGTCGGCAAGCCCATTCGCGTCGAGCGCGCGCAATACCCGGCCGATATTGCTGTCCAGGCTCTGCACCATGGCGGCGTAGGTTCTTTGCGATCCGCCGTCCCGGTGAAAGAAGTCCCTGATGCGCAAGGACTCGGCCTCGTCGTCCGGGCTCTCCCATGGCCAGTGGGGAGCAGTGAAATGCAGGCTCAGCAGAAACGGCTCTCGCGAGCTGGCATATTTTTCGATCAGTTGGACGGCCCGGTCTCCCAGCAGGTTCGTCAAGTAGCCATGCCGCTCCACCGGCACTTCCTGTTCGTGGAGCTGGCCGTAGACAAGGCCGCCGGGTTGGCCGAACGCGAGACTGCGCAGCGCGTCCGGACCATGATTGAAATAGTCTGCAGCACCGGCGAGGACGCCGAAGAAGTGGTCATAGCCGCTCTTCAACGGGCTGAAATCAGGCAGGAAGCCGAGATGCCATTTGCCGACCAGCGCGGTGGCATAGCCAACCTTCTTCAGGAGCGAAGGCAGAGTGGGATGATCTGGCGGCAGGCCTGCATTCCCGGGGCTGGTTGGACCTATTGGCTCCTCGAGTCCCACGGCGAGGCGGTATTGGTAGCGGCCGGTCATCAGCGCTACCCGCGTCGCCGAGCAAACCGGGGAATTGGCGTACCCTTGCGTGAACCTCAGTCCCTCGACAGCCAGCCGGTCGATGCTCGCAGTCGCAAAGTCGCGCTGGCCGTAGCAGCTCACGTCGGCGTAGCCGAGATCATCCGCCAGAATGAAGACGATGTTCGGTCTTGTCGGTTGAGTCCAGGCCGGGCGACCAGGGCCCAGTCCAGCCAGTGCCAATGAGCTCGCAGCAGTCGCCCGGACAAATCGGCGCCGAGAGATCTCGCGCGGTTGTACCATAGCTCTTCCTCCTCCCAGCCGGGCTGGCGGCCGAGATCATCGGGCCGCACCCGAGGCGTCCGAAGTTGCTGCATGAAAATACGCCTCGGCAGTGGTCCGTGCCTTCAGAAGGGCTTCCTTTTCCTTACCGCCATCTTGTTTTTGCCTACCGATGCGTGTGCTAGCCTCGCTGACGAGGCCGCCCAGCGATTGCCGGAACAGCGAATGCGCTATCTGTTTGAGGACTATGCGCTCGACACGGACCGGCGGGAACTGTGCCGACGAAGCGAGGTTGTGCGGCTCGAGCCGCAAGCTTTCGACCTTCTGGAGTACCTGATCCGAAACCGCGGGCGTGTGGTCAGCAGGGGCGACTTGATTGCCGCCGTCTGGGCGGGGCGGATCGTCTCCGACTCGGCCATGACGACCCGCATCAACGCAGCACGATGTGCGATTGACGACAACGGCAAGGCGCAGCGTCTTATCAAGACCGTGCCTCGGAAAGGCATCCGCTTCGTGGGCACGGTGCTGGAGCAACAGGCCGGCGGGTCGGAGATTGGCTGGCAACCGTCGACGCCCCGCCTCGCCCTGCCGGACAGGCCCTCGATCGCGGTTCTCGCCTTCACCAACATGGGTGGCGACCCGGGGCAGGAATATTTCAGTGACGGCATCACCGAGGATATCATCACCGAGCTGTCCCGTTTCTCCGAGCTGTTCGTCATCGCCCGGAACTCGAGCTTTCAGTTCAAGGGTAGATCACCGGACATACGTCAGGTCGGCCATGAGCTCGGCGTGCGCTACGTCCTCGAGGGAAGCATCCGTCGCGCGGGCGATCGCGTCCGCATCGGTGCTCAGCTCATCGATGCCGTGACCGGCGCGCAGCGTTGGGGAGAGCGCTACGACCGCGAGCTGAAGGACGTCTTCGCTGTCCAGGACGAAGTTTCCCGTACGATCGTCTCGATCCTGGTCGTCCAGGTAAGCAAGGCCGAAGCCGAACGCACGCTTTTGAAACCGCCAGCAACCTGGCAGGCATATGATTTCCTGATGCGCGCTTCAGATGTCTGGTCGGCGCGCAACGCGGCCGACCTTCACGAAGCGCGGCGTCTTCTCTACGAAGCTCGACGTCTCCTCGAGCGCTCCATTTTCCTCGACCCAAACTACGCTCGCGCCTACGCCATGCTTTCGCAAACTCACCTGGCCGCCTGGATCCAGCCGCTGGATGAAGACCACCTGAACCCTGCCGCCCTCGAACGCGCGCATCGCTTCGCTCGAAAGTCGCTTCAGCTTGGCCCCGATCTACCGATCACGCATGCCCAGCTCGGAGGAGTGCTGACCTTCGAGGGCCAGCATGAGCAGGCCATCGCCGAATTCGAGAAGGCGGTTGCGCTGAACCCTAATTTTACGGATTGGTGGTTCGGCATGGCGCTACTGCGCGCGGGAGAGCCTGCGAGGGCCATCACGGTCATCGAGACGCACATCCGCTATGATCCGTTTTGTTCACCGTGGGCGCTGGGCCAGTTGGGGCTCGCCCACTATATGCTGAACGAGTATTCGGAGGCGCTGCCTCCCCTCCGCGCACTTGCGTTGCGGGTCCCAAACATGAGGCAAGGTCACGTTTTCCTTGCCGCCAACCTGGCGCAGCTCGGGCAGCTCGATGGAGCCCACGCAGAGGCCGCCGAGATCCTGCGGATCGATCCGAAGTACACGATCGACGGCACGCAAAGGCAACTGGCGCTGTTCAAGCGTACCGAGGATGTCGAGCATTTCCTTGATGGCCTGCGCAAGGCGGGCCTGCCCGGGAAATGAACAGACCGATCAGATGGCACATTTTGCCGCGGCAGACCGAGGGACAGCGGCGCCGGTAGCCGACCGTCCCTCATGGGCCACGTTCGATACCTATATCCGGTGACTGAAACCACGCCCTTCCTGGAAGCGAACGATGGCGACCGGATCGACGGCCGAAGCCGGCCCCGGATGGCTGAGGGACTTCTTTCCCGGCTACTTCGCCCTGGTGATGGGCACCGGGATCGTCGCCGTGGCCGCGCGCCTGCTGCACCACGAGGCGCTGTCGTGGGTCTTGTTCGCGATCGCGCTCGCGGCCTACCCGGTCCTGTGGGCCATCCTGCTGGCGCGGCTGATCCGCTTTCCCGGCGCCGTCGTCGCCGACCTCGCCAGCCACGAGCGCGGGCCGACGTTCCTCACCATCGTCGCCGCCAACGGCGTGCTGGGCAGCCAGTTCGCCGTCTTCCACGTGCTGACCGGCCTGCTGGCCGCGCTGTTCTGGTCGAGCGTCGGGCTGTGGGCGGTGCTGGTCTACGGCTTCCTGAGTGCCGTCACGGTGCGCATCGCCAAGCCCGACCTCGAGCATGGCCTGAACGGCGCCTGGCTGTTGCTCGTGGTGGCGACCGAATCGCTCTCGGTGCTGAGCTGCCTGCTGGCGCTCGGGACCGGAGCGTCGGCGCCGCTCGTCTTCGCCTCCCTCGCCTTCTACCTGCTGGGCTCGATGCTCTACGTGCTCTTGTCGGCGCTGATCTTCTTCCGCTGGATCTTCCGCCCGATGCACGCCGCCGAAATGGGGGCGCCGTGGTGGATCAACATGGGCGCCGTCGCCATCGCGACGCTCGCCGGCGCGCAGTTGATGGCCCTGCCCGGCAGCGACGCCGTGCTGGCGCCGCTGCTGCGCCTGGTGCCGTCCTTCACCGTGCTGTTGTGGGCGACGAGCACGTTCTGGATCCCGCTGCTCGTGATCCTGTTCATCTGGAAGGAGATGCAGCGCGGCCCGCACGGCTACGACCCCGGCCTGTGGTCGGCGGTCTTTCCGCTCGGCATGTACGCCGCCGCCACCCACGAATACGCCCGCGTCGCCGGTCTGCCCTTCCTCGACCCGATCTCGCAGACATTGTTCTGGGCGGCGCTGTTCGCCTGGGTTTTGACCTTCATCGGCATGTCGGTGCAGCTCGTGCGGCCAGGTCGCAACGCGCAGCCCGGGTCGCGATAGCTCAGTTGATGGTGACGCCGAACCTGGTGAAGTCGCCGGCGATGGTCGGGGCGAGCCGGGTCGCCGCGCTCATGTCGGCCTCGCCGCCGGCCTTGTCGCCGCTCTTCGCCCGGGCGAGGCCGCGTCCGTAGAGCGCGCGGGCATGGTTGGGATCGGCCTGCAGCGCGAGGCTGTATTCGGCGATCGCGTTCGCGAACTCGCCGCCTTTGAGATAGATGAAGCCGCGGGTGTCGCGCGCATCGAGGTTCGCAGGGTCGAGCTTGAGCGCCTGGTCGCAATCGGCCATGGCCTCCGCCGCCGGCTGGCCGGCGATGGCGCGGCTCAGGCAGCGATTGGTGTAGGCCACCGCGAGGCCGGGCTCGAGCCTGATCGCCTCGCTGTAGTCGGCGATGGCCGCGTCGTAGCGGCCCTCGGCGAAACGGGAAAAGCCGCGGTTGTAGTAGGCGGTGGCCGAGGCCGGCGCGAGCGCGATCGCGCGGTCGAGATCGGCGATCGCCTTGTCGTGCTGGCCCAGGCGCGCATAGAGCCCGGCGCGATGGAGATAGGCGTCCGCCGACTTGGGATCGAGCCGGATGGCGGTACCGAAGTCGGCGAGCGCCGCCTCGCTGTCGCCGTGCAGCGCGTGGAGCGTGGCGCGATAGGCGTAGGGCTTGGCGGAGTCCGGCGCCAGGCCGACCGCGCGGTCGAGATCGGCCAGGCCCTTGTCGAAGTCGCCGCTTGCGCCATAGGCCATGCCGCGATGCATGAACGCCTCGACATTGCCGGGGTCGAGCTTCAGGGCCGTGGCGAAGTCGGCGAGCGCTGCGTTGAAATCGCGCCGCCGCGTGTAGTCGAGGATGCCGCGGTCGAGATAGGCGGTGATGTATTTCGGATCGAGCTCGATCGACTTCGTGTAGTCGGCATAGGCCTTGTCCAGCTGGTTCAGGGCGTGGAAGGCGAAGCCGCGCTGGAAGTAGGCGAAGGCGTAGCCCGGATCGAGCCGGATGCCGTCGTCGAAATCGGCGATGGCGCGCTTGTAGTCGCGGCGCACCAGCCAGACGCCGCCGCGCGCGACGAAGGCCTGCGACCGGCTGGGGTCGAGCCGGATCGATTCGTCGAAGTCGGCCAGCGCCTGGTCGGCCTCACCCTTGGCGGCGTAGGCGGTGCCGCGCCGGTAGCGCGCATCCGCCACCTGCGCCCAGTGGCGGGCCGCTTGCGGATCGCCGGAGCCGAAGCCGAGCGCGTCGGCGGTCTGCAGGCCGAGCCGCAGCGCCTCGCTGAAATCGGCGATCGCCCTGTCGAGCTCGCCCTTCTCCTGCCAGCAGGTGCCGCGATTGAGGAGCGCATCGATCGCCTTGGGATCGATCTCGAGCGCTGCCGTGAAGTCGGCGATGGCGCGATCGTAGTCGTTCTTGCGGGAGTAGTAGACGATGCCGCGGTCGATCAGGGGAACGGCGTCGCGCGGATCAAGGCGATGGGCCTCGGTGTAGTCGGCGATGGCGCGGTCGGCCTCGTTCAGCGAATGCCAGGCGATGCCGCGATGCAGGTACGCGAATGCGTTGCCCGGCGCGAGCCGCAGCGCCTCGCTGAAGTCGGCGACGGCCGGCTTGAAGTCGTGCAGCTCCATGTAGACCGAGGCACGGCCGATGAAATGCGCGGCCACCGTCGGATCGATGCGGATCGCCGCCGAGAAATCGGCCAGCGCCTGGTCGAGCGCGGGCCTGGGCTGCTTCGCATCCTTGCCCGCCCGGTAGAGATAGGCGAGGCCGCGCTGATAGTGGGCATTGGCAAGCTGCACGGCGGCCTGCACGCCCTGGAGATAGGCCGCATCCACGACCCTGCCGGCCGGAACCTCGCCGCCCGGCCGCACCGGCGAGGCATTGGCGGGCAGGCAGGCGATCGCGGTGGTGAAGTCCGAGACGGCCTGATCGATATTGCCCCGGCGCCTGTAGACGACGCCGCGATTGATCAGGGCGGTCACCTCGCAGCGGTCGAGCCTGATCGCCGAGTCGAAGTCGTGGATGGCGCCTTCGTCGTTGTTCTTCCGGGTGTAGAGGACGATGCCGCGATTGACGTAGGCATAGGCCTCCTTGGGCGCCAGGCGGATCGCGTCGCTGTAGTCGACGATCGCCTCGTCGGCCTCGCCCATCGCGTGATAGACGAGGCCGCGCTGGAACAGGAGCGGCGCGCTCGGCGCCGAGCTCTGGATGGCCTGGTTGAACAGCGTCAGCGACTGCCTGTAGTCGGCCTGCGACTCGGTCCGCTCGCCGATGCTGCCCGATGCAGCGGCGCGGTTGAAATACGCCAGCGCCAGGGGAATGCCGCTCAAGCCGCCCTTCTCGATCGCCTCGCTGCAGACCTTGATCTTCTCGCGCGGCAGCACGCCGTAGCCGGCGTAGCAGGCATCGGCGCTGGCGCTGGTCGTCGCCGGGAGAGCGGGCCCGGAAGACGACGGTCCTGCGGTCTGGGCCGAGCTGTCGGTCGCGACGATCGAAAGAGCAAGCGCGGCCAGGGCGATCCGGATTGCCGGTCGACCGATGCCCCGCCGTACCCCTACTCTGCCGCTGCTCATTTCCACGCCTTCGCGGTGACCATATCATGGGTCACCAACAATCTCCATCGGCAGTGCGACAATCCCGGCCAGGGTGATCGAGCGCCCGTCGACGCGCGTGTAGAGTAGGCCGATGAAAACGCTGACCACCGCCCAGGCCGTCGTCTCGATGCTCGAGCTCAACGGCATCGACACGCTGTTCTGCCTTCCCGGCGTCCAGAACGATCCGTTCTTCGATGCGCTCTATGACCGGACCAACGCGATTCGTCCGATCCATGCCCGGCACGAGCAGGCCTGCGCCTACATGGCGCTGGGCCATGCGATGGCGACCGGCAAGCCCTCGGCCTATGTCGTCGTGCCCGGCCCCGGTTTCCTCAACACGACGGCGGCCTTGTCCACGGCCTACGCCGTGAACGCGCCGGTGCTGGCGCTGACCGGCCAGATCCAGCAGGCGATGATCGGCCGCAATGTCGGCCTGCTGCATGAATTGCCTGACCAGCTTTCGATCATGCGCGGCCTCACCAAATGGGCCGATCGCATCACCTCGCCCGGCGAGGCGCCGGGGCTGGTGAACGAAGCCTTCCGTCGCCTGCTCTCCGGCCGCCGCCGTCCGGTCGCGCTCGAATGCGCGATGGATACCTGGGCGCGCAGGATGCCGGTCGAGCTGCCGGCAGCGGCTGCCAAGGCGGATCCGTGCCTGGTCGACGAAGAGGCGGTCGAGCGCGCGGCCAGGCTGCTCGGCGGCGCGCGCAAGCCGATGATCGTGGTCGGCGGCGGCGCACAGGACGCCGGCCGGCATGTGCGGGAGATCGCCGAGATGCTGGAGGCGCCGGTCGCCACCGGACGCATGGGACAAGGCGTGATCGACGGCCGCCATCGCCTGTCGGTGACGGCGCTCGCCGCCTACCGGTTCTGGAGCGAGGCCGACGTCGTGCTCGCGGTGGGCACCCGCCTGCAGCAGCAGCAGATGACCTGGGGTCTCAGCGACGATCTCAAGATCATCCGCATCGACATCGACGGCGAGGAGCTCGACCGCCAGCGCAAGCCCGAGATCGGCATCATCGGCGATGCCGCCGCCACGTTGAAGGCGCTGGCCGAGCGGCTGGGCAGGCACAACACCAAGCGCAACGGGCGCGCCGATGCGATTGCCGAGACCAGGGCGGCAGCGGTCAAGAAGGTGCGCGAGACGCTGGCGCCACAGGTTTCCTACCTCGATGCGATTCGCGCCGCCCTGCCCGAGGATGGCATCCTGGTCGACGAGCTGACGCAGATGGGCTACGCCGCGCGCCTCGCCTATCCGACTTACAGGCCGCGTACCTTCCTCTCGCCCGGCTACCAGGGCACGCTCGGCTGGGGCTATGCCACCTCGCTCGGCGCCAAGGTTGCCAGCGCCGGCACGCCCGTGGTCTCGATCAGCGGCGACGGCGGCTTCCTGTTCACGGCGATGGAGATGGCCACGGCGGCGCAGAACAATATCGGCGTCGTCGCCGTCGTGTTCAGCGACGGGGCCTACGGCAACGTGAAGCGCATCCAGCAGCAGGCCTTCAACAACCGCACCATCGCCTCCGACCTGCACAACCCCGATTTCGTGAAGCTCGGCGAGAGCTTCGGCGTCGCCGCCGAGCGGGCGAAGTCGCCGGCCGAGCTCGGTGCTGCGATCTCGCGCGGACTGGCGCGCGGCGGCCCGATGCTGATCGACTGTCCGGTCGGGCCCCTGCCCGATCCGTGGGCGCTGATCGCCCAGCCGCGCCGCGCCTGAACGGGCGCTACTCGACCTTGCCCGAGCGCCTGATGTCGCCGAGCAGGC
This sequence comes from Reyranella sp., assembly GCF_036558665.1. Taxonomy (GTDB): domain Bacteria; phylum Pseudomonadota; class Alphaproteobacteria; order Reyranellales; family Reyranellaceae; genus Reyranella. The sequence continues at coordinate 51,974 of NZ_DATBFE010000013.1, forward strand.
GTTCGGCATGGACTTGATCGGCCAATCGCTTGGAGGTGAAGCGCGGATCGCCGAGCGGCGCGAGGCCGAGCACGTGCCGCGCCAGTGGGGGCGGCGCCGACGGCGGAACGGTCTCGTCTTCCGGCATCTCGACCTCGGCCAGCGCGAAGTAGGTCGTGCCCTCGTCGGTCTTGAAGAAATCGACGTCCCAGTGGAAGCGCCCGTCCTCCCACGAATAGCGGACCTTGCTCAGCGTCTCGCGGCGCAACGTCCACAGGCGCGCGAAGTCGGCGGCCGCGATGTCGGTCTCGATCTCGACCATCCGGCCCTCGACCGGCCGCTTGAAGGTGAAGACATGGCGAACGGCATCGCCCTTCGCGATCGCACGGATGCGCACGCCCGACCCGTCGAGATAGGCCTGGCGAAGCACCGACCGCGCGATACCCGGCAGTTTCGCCAGCTGCGTCTCGAGTTGGCCGTCGTCGTCGAGCAGGATGTATTTGCGTTCGTTTTCGATGGGCATCCGCGAAGGGACCGTCGTAGAAGAGGACATCCGGAGAGCAATTCCATGGCACCGCAGACGATCGAGGATCTTCCGACGCCGGCGCTCATTCTCGACCGCGCCGTCCTGTGCCGCAACCTGAGGCGCATGAGCGACCGGATGCGCCAAGCGGGCGTGGCGCTGCGGCCGCATCTCAAGACCGCCAAGTCGGTGGCCATCGGGCGCATGGCGGTCGAAGGCCACGACGGCCGCATTACCGTCTCGACGCTCGCGGAAGCCCGCTATTTCGCGCAGGGCGGCTTCACCGACATCCTGTACGGCATCGGCATCGTGCCCGCCAAGCTTGCAGCGGTGACGGAGCTCCGGCGCCAGGGCATCGAGCTGCGCGTCGTCACCGACAATCTGCCGGTGGCGCGCGCCATCGCCGATGCCGCCAGGGAGGGCGATACCTTCTCGGTGTTCATCGAGATCGACAGCGGCGGCGGCCGCGCCGGCCTGCCGTGGCCCGGGCTGCCGGGCCTGCTCGACATTGCGCGCGTCCTTCACGACGCGCCCAACGTCGAGCTCGCGGGCGTGATGACCCATGCCGGCCATTCCTATCATGAGAGCACGCCCGAGGGGATTGCCGCCGTCGCCGAGCAGGAGCGGCAGGCGATCGTCGGTGCGGCGGAGAAGCTGCGTGCGTCAGGCATTCCCTGCCCGATCGTGAGTGGCGGCTCGACGCCGACCGCGGTCCATTCGCGCGACTTCAGCGGCATCACCGAGATGCGGCCGGGCGTCTATGTGTTCAATGATCTCGACCAGGAGTTCATCGGCTCCTGCGGGTCGGCGGATCTCGCGCTGTCGGTCCTGGCCTCGGTGATCGGCCACTATCCGCACCGCAACCAGCTCCTGATCGATGCCGGCGCACTGGCGCTCTCCAAGGACGTCAGTGCCCAGGAGTTCCAGCCCAAGGTCGGCTTCGGCACCATCGCCGATGCGCCGGCCAAGGACATGGCGGTGGTCGCCTGCTCGCAGGAGCACGGCTTCGTCGGCGCCGACGATCCCATCCCCTTCGGCAACCTGCCGATCGGCAGCCGCGTGCGCGTCTGGCCCAACCACGCCTGCATCACGGCCGCCGCCTACGACCGCTACTACGTCGTCGACAGCGAGCTCGACGGCGGCAAGTCCGTGGTCGACACCTACGACCGCGTCAACGGCTGGTGATCACAGCGAGCTCACCGTGTGGCCGCCGTCGACGGTGATCACGCTGCCCGTCATGAACGTGCCGGCTTCGGAAGCGAGCAGCAGCAATGCACCGTCGAGATGCCCGGGCTGGCCGATGCGGCGTTGCGGAATTCGCTCGATCAGCTTCTGGCCGCCCGGCGTCTTCCAGAAAGCGCTGTTCATCTCGGTTTCGATATAGCCCGGGCAGATCGCGTTGACGCGGATCCGGTAGCGCGCCCATTCCATCGCCAGCGCGCGGGTAAGATGGATGAGGCCGGCCTTGGAGGCATTGTACGGTGCCACCTGACCGATCGTCCGCAGTCCGAGGATCGAGCCGATATTGACGATGCAGCCCGGCTGTTTCCCGGCGACCCAGCGTTTGGCCGCGCCCTGTGCAACCAGCCAGGCGCCGCGCAGGTTGGTGTCGACGACGGCGTCCCAGTCCTTCTCCGGCATCTCGAGCGCCGGCTTCACGATCGAGACGCCGGCATTGTTGACCACCACGTCGAGAGGACCTGCCGCCTCGAGCGCCGCCGCAATCGAGTCCGACGACTGCACGTCGAGCTCGACGGCCTTCGACGTCACGTTTTTCCGCGCAAGTTCCGCCTGTAGGGATTGAAGTCGATCGGCGCGCCGCGCTGCCAGCACGACCGACGCTCCGGCCTCAGCCAGACATTTCGCGAAATGGGCGCCAAGTCCGGAGGAAGCGCCGGTGACCAGCGCCACCTTGCCGCCGAGGTCGAATAACTTGGACATCGCCGCCGCTCCCGCGTTTTATGCCCGCCTTATAAGCGAGCCTTTCTCGCGGAGGAACCATGGACCTGGGTCTCAAGGACAAGCGCGCACTTGTCACCGGCGGCACGAAGAGCATCGGCCGCGCCATCGTCGACGCCTTCGTCGCCGAAGGCGCGATCGTCGGCTTCTGCGCCCGCGACGCCGGGCTCGTGAAGCAGCGCGAGGAGGAATGGCGCGCGCGCCAGGCGCGCGTGCAGGGAGCGGCGCTCGACGTCACCGACCACGCCGCGCTCAGGAAATGGATCGACGCCTTCGCGGCGGGGGGCGGGATCGATCATTTCGTCGCCAATGTGAGTGCGCTCGGTACCGACGACACGCTCGAAGGCTGGCGCAAGAGCATCGAGATCGACATCGTCGCGACGGTCGAGTCGGTCCGGTACGCGATGCCGCATCTCCTGAAGAGTGGCCACGGCGCCACCTGCACCGTCATCGGCACCGTATCGCTGAACGAAGGCGGGCCGGGCCCGGTCCAGCCCTACCGCTCGGTGAAGGCCGCGCTGGTGCCGTTCGTGAAGTCGCTGGCGATCGAGATGGCGCCCAGGGGCGTGCGTGTGAACATGGTCTCGCCGGGGTCGATCCTCGAGGACGGCAACACCTGGGGACGACAGCGCGATGCCGGCAGCGAGCGCTACAAGCGGACGCTGGCGCGCAACCCGCTGGGGCGCATGGGAACGCCGCAGGAGGTCGCGGCACCCGTTGCCTTCCTCGCAGGAAAGGCGGCTTCCTTCATCACCGGCGTCAATTTCATCGTCGACGGCGCGATAACCACACGGGTGCAATACTGAACGACCAGGGACGGACCGACTGGACCCTGGTCGGACTGCTGGTCGCGAGCGGCATCGTTGCGGCTTTCCATGTCGGCAAGATGCCGCCCGCCCTGCCCTCGGTGCGGGCCGACCTGGGTGCCACCCTGCGCCAGGGTGGTTGGCTCCTGTCGGTCATCAGTCTCATGACCGCCGCCGGTGGCATGGCGATCGCGCTCACCGCCGATCGCTTCGGTCATCGGCGGCTGGTGCTGATCGGCACGGCGATCTGTTTCGCGGCGGGCCTGTTCGGGGCGTTCGCAAGCGACGTCGATCAGCTCCTTCTCGGCCGCTTTTTCGAAGGGTTGGGCTTCATCGCCACGACCGTCGCCGTGCCGCCGCTGCTGCTCCGCATCGCGCGCACGGGCGATGCCGGACGGGCGATGTCGCTATGGACGACCTACATGCCTGCCGGCGCCGGGACGATGATGCTCGTAACGGCGCTGATCCTGCCGCATGCGTCGTGGCGGGTCGTGTGGCTGGTGGCGGCGGCCGCGTCCGCCGTCATGTTGCCGGCGCTCCTGTCGCGCGCCCCGCCGCCGCGGCAAGTCGCGCCACCGTCATCCCTCCGCAAGCCGCTCTGGCACGACATGCTCGCGGTGCTGACCAGCGGCGGGCCGCTCGCCATCGCGCTCTGTTTCGGCGCCTATTCGAGCTGCTGGTTCGCCGTCGTCGGCTTCCTGCCGACGCTGCAGATCGAGCGATTGAAGTTCGACGCGTCGACGGCGGCGATCGTGACTGCGTTCGTGACCTTCGTGAACGTCATTGGCAATCTCCTCGCCGGCCTGCTGCTCAGCCGCGGCGTGCCTCGCGGCGCCCTGATCGTGGGCGCTGCGGTGCCGATGGTCTTCTGCGCCGGCGGCATCTTCATCGACGGCGTGCCGGACATCCTTCGCCTGATCCTGGCGGGCGTCTATTCCGCGGCGATCGGTCTGGTCCCCGGCGCGCTGTTCACCGCCATCCCGATCCATGCACCGCGCCCGGAGCTTGTCGGTGCCGCGACGGGGCTTCTCATGCAGGGTTCGAACATCGGCGCCCTGCTGGGGCCGCCGATCACCGCAGCGCTCGTCGCATCGGGCGGATGGCCGGCGGCCGCCTGGCTGACCAGCATCGCGCTGGCCATCGTGGCGGCGAGCGGCGTCTTCCTGCACTGGCGGGAAAGGCGTAGGCTTGCACGATGATCTTCGTCGACATTGTCTCCGACACCATTTGCCCGTGGTGCTACATCGGCAAACGCCGTTTCGAGCGGGCGCTGACGTTGAGCGGCCGCAACGACGTGGCGATTTCGTGGCGGCCGTTCCAGCTCAATCCGGACATGCCGGCGGAGGGCATGACCCGCGACGACTACGTACGCGCCAAGTTCGGCGGCGGCGACCGTCCGCGCCAGATCTACCAGGCGATCGCCGAAAGCGGACGCGAGGCCGGCATCGAATTCCAGTTCTCGCGCATCCGGCGGACCCCCAACACGGTGCTGTCGCACAGGCTGGTGCACTGGAGCGCCAGGAACGAGCGCCAGGACGAAGTGGTTGGCGAACTGTTCAAGGCCTATTTCGAGGACGGACTGGATATCGGCGATCTCAAGGTCCTGGTCGAATGCGCGACACGCGCCGGCCTCGACGCGGAACTGACCCGCCGCTTCCTGCAAAGCGACGATGGCCGCCAGGAGGTCGTGGCCTCCGACGTCTATGCGCGGCGACTGGGCATCAACGGCGTGCCGTGCTTCATCGTCAACCGCAAGTACGCCGTCTCCGGTGCGCAGCCGCCTTCCGCTTTCGTCGAGGTCTTCAACCTTGCCGAGCGTGACGCCGCAACGAGCGCCGCCCAGTCGACGGTCTGAGCGCTTTTGCACTCATAGACGCCGTTGAACCGGCACGGAGATCGCTTCACTGCACCAGCGGCGAGGTGGCAGCTTCGAGGTGAGCGCCGACGATCTCGGCTTCTGCCGCCAGGATCGAGACATACTGCCGGAGCGCTCGTTCCTCGACATCGCTTCGAAGCTTTCCGGCCACCTGTTCGCGCACCGCCTCGAACGGCGGGACGTCGCCGGGAATGCTTCGGTCGACCGCCACGATATGGAAGCCGAAGCGCGTCTTCACCAGTTCCGGCAGCAGCCCGACCGCATCCAGGCGGAACAGCGCCTTCTCGAATTCCGGCACCGTATCGCCGCGGCCGATCTGGCCGAGATTGCCGCCGTGCTGGCCGGATGGGCAGTTCGACAGTTCTGCCGCCATGGCGGCGAAGCGATCGGGCTCACGAAGGAGTTCGTTCAGCGCCTGCTCGGCGCGGGCGCGGATTTCCGCGATGTTCACGCGCGGCGTGACCTGGAACAGGATGTGCCGTGCATGCACCAGATCGCCACTGCCGAAGCTGTCGCGATGCTGCTCATAGTGGCGCCGGCATTCGGCTTCGGTCGGCGCCGGCGTCGTCACTTCGCGTGAAAGAAGGGCCTCGATTGCAGGCCCTATTTCCTTATCGTCCCTGGTCTCGCCATCGAGCAGTCCGACGGCCACCGCGCGCTGCCGCAGCAACTCGCGCACGGCCGCGAGCTCGGCAGAAGCCGCCGAATCGACCGCCACCGTGACGCCGTTCACCGTGATCGTCATGGCCGCACCGGTTCCTTGGCCCGTGTCTTCGGCGTACGCACGATCTGGTAGGGGCGGAACAGGTAGGCAAGCGCGCCGGCGCCACTCCAGATATGGATCATGCGCGTGAATGGCGAGATCAGGAACAGCGTGAATCCGAGCAGGACGTGCAGCTTGTAGGTCAGCGGAACGTCCGTCATCAAAGCCGCAGCGCCGCCATCGAGCGTCACGATCGACTTCACATAGCTCGTCAGGGTTTCGAACAGGGCGCCATCCATGTGGAAGGCCGACAACGGCACCGTCAGCAGCCCCAGCGCCAGTTGCAGCCAGAGCATGAACGTAACGGCGATATCCCACTTTCGGCTGTTGAGCCGGATGCGCGGATCGGCGAGACGGCGATAGATCAGGATCGACAGCCCGACGATGGCGACCGCCCCGGCTATTCCGCCGACGACCATGGCAAGAAGCTGATGCGCCACGGGGTCGAGCGCCCAATCCACCGCCCAATGTGGCGCGAGGAAGCCCGCGAAATGGCCGAGGATCACGACGATGACGCCATAGTGAAACAGGTTCGATCCGAGACGAAGCTGGCCGGCCCGCAACATCTGCGAGGAATCGCTCTTCCATGTGTAGGGTTCGCGATCGAACCGTATCAGGCTGCCGATCAGCAGGACGACGAGGCATATGTAAGGATAGATGCCGAAGAGGAGCGTGTTCACATAGACATTGGACACGAAGTTTTCTCCTTTCAGGGCGTCACCGGCGTCCAGTCGGATCGGCGAAAGCCGGTTGCTCGAACCACTCGCGGTCGAGCGCCTCGTTGCGCTCCTTGACCGGGCGCACCGCCGACGCATCGACCGGTTTCTCACCGGCGATGACCAGCAGTGCCTGCAGGACAGCGGCATAGCGGCTGCGCCGGGCGATCAGCGACCGCGCGATGGTCCTGAGAATGCCGGCGCAATCCGTCAGCATGTCGCGCACCTCGGCCATCCCGCGACCGCTCAGATATTCGAGCACGACCGGGAGATAGTCCGGCAGTTCGCGAGTCGCGAGGTCGAGGCCGGCTGCGGCATAGAGCCCCTTCAACTCGACCATCGCGGCACCCCGGTCCCGGCTTTCTCCATGGAGATGCTCGAACAGATGCAGCGACAGCGCCCGCCCCCGGTCGAAAAGGTCGACGTAGTGCTCCTGCGCCGACAGAAGGTCGCCGCTGCCGATCTCCTCGACCAAGGCAAGAAGTGCCGCCCGCTCGCGCGATGCGACGAGCGGCGAGCCGCGGATCACGTCGCCGATTTCCGGCAGCGCCTTTCGCATCTCCTCGCCGGGGTACGAAAGCAGAGCGCTGAACGCCTTGAGCACCAGGATCATGGCCTGCTCGTCAAGTATCCAGCGGCCGCATCGGATTGAGCTTGCGGCGCCCCATCTTGCCGCCGAACAGGCTCGAGTGCGGCGGCCCGAAATCGCAGCCGTTGCCGAAGGTGAAGCCGCACGAGCCCTTCAGGCCGTAGGCGTCCTCGGCGTCCTCGCGATGGCTGGTCGGGATGACGAACCGGTCCTCGTAGTTGGCGATCGAGAGGTAACGGTGCATCTCCTCGACCTGGGCGAGGCTCAGTCCCGCCTGCGCGAGCACCGTCGTGCCGTCGCCCTCACCGAGCTGGCGCTGGCGATAGTGGATGCGCATGGCGAACAGGCGCTCCAGTGCCCCGACGATCGGCTGCTCCGCCCCGGCGGTCAGGAGGTTCGCGAGGTAGCGCACGGGAATGCGCAGCGAGCGGACGTCCGGCAGCTCGCCGACCGTGTCGATCGCGCCGGCATTGGCATGCGACTGGATCGGCGAGAGCGGCGGCACGTACCAGACCATCGGCAGCGTGCGATATTCCGGATGCAGGGGAAAGGCGATCTTCCAGTCGACCGCCATCTTGTAGGCGGGCGACCGCCTGGCTGCCTCCAGCCAGGCGTCGGGCACGCCGTCGGCGCGCGCTTGCGCCTGCACCGCCGGATCGTTGGGATCGAGGAAGATGGCGAGTTGCGCTTCGTAGAGATCCTTTTCGTCCTCGACTGCCGCGGCGCGCTCGATGCCATCGGCATCGTAGAGCAAGACGCCGAGATAGCGGATGCGGCCGACGCATGTCTCCGAGCACACGGTCGGCTGGCCGGCCTCGATGCGCGGATAGCAGAAGATGCACTTCTCTGCCTTCCCCGAGGTCCAGTTGTAATAGATCTTCTTGTACGGGCATCCCGACACGCACATGCGCCAGCCCCGGCACTTGTCCTGGTCGATCAAGACGATGCCGTCCTCCTCGCGCTTGTAGATCGACCCGGAAGGACAGGATGCGACGCAGCTCGGATTGAGGCAGTGCTCGCAGAGCCGCGGCAGGTACATCATGAAGGTGTTCTCGAACTGACCGTAGATGTCCTTCTGGACGGCTTCGAAATTGTAGTCCTGGGAGCGCTTGTCGAACTCGCCGCCGAGGATCTCCTCCCAGTTCGGGCCCCATTCGATCTTCTCCATGGGCCGCCCGCTGACGAGGGAGAGCGGCCGCGCGACCGGGGTCGTCGGCAACTCCGGCGCCTTCTGCAGATGCTCGTAGTCGAAGGTGAAGGGCTCGTAGTAGTCGTCGATCTCCGGCAGGTTGGGATTGGCGAAGATTCTGGCGAGGATCGCGAGACGGCCGCCCTGCTTGGGCACGATCCTGCCGTTCTTCCTGCGCTCCCATCCGCCGCGCCAGCGTTCCTGGTTTTCCCAGTCCTTGGGATAGCCGATGCCCGGCTTGGTCTCGACGTTGTTGAACCACGCGTATTCCATGCCCTGGCGCGAGGTCCACACGTTCTTGCACGTGACGGAGCAGGTATGGCAGCCGATGCACTTGTCGAGGTTCATCACCATCGCGATCTGCGCGCGGATCTTCATGACGCTGTCTCCCTGGTGGCGCGGTCGACCGGATTGCTGTGGTCCATCCAGTCGATCCGGGTCAGCTTACGGACGACGACGAACTCGTCGCGATTGGAGCCCACGGTACCGTAGTAGTTGAAACCGTAGGAAAGATGGGCGTAGCCGCCGACCATGTGCGTCGGCTTGAGCACGGTCCGCGTCACCGAATTGTGGATGCCGCCGCGCAGCCCGGTGATCTGCGACCCCGGCACGTTCACGATCTTCTCCTGCGCATGGTACATCATGCACATGCCTTCCTTCACACGTTGGCTGACGACGGCACGGGCAGCAATCGCGCCGTTCAGGTTGAACAGTTCGATCCAGTCGTTGTCGACGATGCCCGCCTTCTTCGCGTCGGTTTCCGAGATCCATACGATCGGCCCGCCCCGCGAGAGGGTGAGCATCAGGAGATTGTCGGTGTAGGTCGAATGTATGCCCCACTTCTGATGCGGCGTGATGAAGTTGAGGACGATCTCCTTCTCGCCATTCGAGTGCTTTCCGACCATGTCGGCGACCGAGCGTGTGTCGATCGGCGGCCGGTAGACGGCGAAGCCCTCGCCGAAGTCCCTCAGCCAGCGATGATCCTGATAGAACTGCTGGCGGCCGGTGAGCGTGCGCCATGGGATCAGCTCGTGGACGTTGGTGTAGTTGGCCGTGTAGCTCACGTGCTCGCTTTCGATCCCCGACCAGGTCGGTGACGAGATGATCTTGCGCGGCTGCGCCTGGATGTCGCGGAAGCGGATCTTCTCGTCCTCGCGCTTCCTCGCCAGGTGGACGTGGTCGCGCCCGGTCACCCTGCCGAGCGCCTGCCACGCCTTGACGGCAACCTCGCCGTTGGTCTCCGGCGCGAGGTGAAGGATGGTTTCGGCCGCCTCGATGTCGGTCTCGATCCGCGGCCGTCCGGCCGCCGGCCGGCCCTCGTCGATGCGATAGTTGAGCTCGCCGAGGCCGCGGACCTCGTCGGCCGTGTTCCATGAAATTCCCTTGCCGCCGTTGCCGAGCCTCTCGGCGAGCGGCCCGAGCGAGGTGAAGCGGCTGTAGGTGTTCGGATAGTCCCTTTCGACCACGACGATCTGAGGCGCCGTGACGCCCGGAACGAGCTCGCATTCGCTCTTCTTCCAGTCCTTGACATCGAACGGCTGGGCGAGCTCGCCGGGCGTGTCATGCTGGATCGGCGTCAGGACGACATCGCGCTCGACACCGAGATGGCCCGGCACCAGCTCGGAGAACCGCCTGGCGATCGTCTTGTATGTCTCCCAGTCGCTGCGCGCTTCCCAGACCGGATCCACCGCCGTCGACAGCGGATGGATGAACGGGTGCATGTCGGAGGTGTTGAGGTCGTTCTTCTCGTACCAGGTGGCCGTCGGCAGAACGATGTCGGAGTAGAGACAGCTGGTCGACATGCGGAAATCGAGCGTCACCACCAGGTCGAGCTTGCCCTCGGGGGCTGCATCACGCCACGCGACTTCGCGCGGCTTCGCGCCGCCCATCTCGCCGAGGTCTTTGCCCTGCATGCCGTTGCGCGTCCCGAGGAAATGACGAAGGAAATACTCGTGCCCTTTGCCGGACGACCCGAAAAGGTTGGAGCGCCAGATGAACAGATTGCGCGGGAAGTTCGCCGGATTGTCCGGATCCTCGCAGGCCATGGCGAGAGCGCCCGACTTGAGACCGGCGACGGCATGGTCCTTCACGTCGGCCCCCGCCCTTTCGGCATCGGCCGCGATCGTCAACGGATTCGTGGCGAGCTGCGGCGCAGACGGCAGCCACCCCATGCGCTCGGCGCGGACATTGAGGTCGATCATGCTGCCGCGATAGGGCACCGGATCGGCGAGCGGCGACAGCAACTCGGAGACGTCGATCTTCTCGTAGCGCCACTGGTCGCTGTGTGCATAGAAGAACGAGGTGCCGTTCATCTGGCGTGGCGGGCGCACCCAGTCGAGCGCGAAGGCGAGCATGGTCCAGCCGGTCTGGGGCCGGAGCTTCTCCTGCCCGACATAGTGCGCCCAGCCGCCGCCCGAGACCCCGATCGTGCCGCACATCATCAGGACGTTGATGATGCTGCGGTAGCCCATGTCCTGGTGATACCAGTGGTTCATGCCGGCGCCGATGATGACCATCGACCGGCCCTTGGTCTTCTCGGCGTTCTCCGCGAAGCCGCGGGCGACCGCGATCGCCTGGGCGGCCGCCACGCCGGTGATCGCTTGCTGCCAGGCCGGCGTGTACGGCACATTGTCCTCGAAACTCCTGGCGCAGTCGCCGCCGAGACCGCGATCCAGGCCATAGTTGCCGCACAGCAGATCGAAGACCGTGGCGACCGCCGCCTCGCCGTCCGCGAGCCTGATGCGGCGTACAGGGACGTGGCGCAGCAATATGTCGCCATCCTGGTCGTTGCCGGAAAAATGCTCGTGCGGGCGGCCGCCGAAATAGGGAAAAGCGACAGACAGCACGTCGTCTCGGCGATCGATCAGGCTCAACGCCAGACTGACCTCCTCGCCCGTTTCGCCGTTCCTGGCCTCGAGGTTCCACCGCCCCGCGACCTCGCCGTCCATCGGCCAGCGGTAGCCGATCGAACCCTGCGGAACGACGAGATCGCCGGATCCCTCGGCCACGGCGACCGTTTTCCAGTCGGCCCGGCCCGACGGCGGCGCATCCGGCAAGTCGCTTCTGCGGAGATAACGATCCGGTACCCAGCGTCCGCCGTCCTGCCGCAACCGCACCAGCATGGGCAGGTCGGTGTAGCGACGTGCATAGTCGTGGAAGTAGGGCACCTGTCGGTCGAGAAAAAATTCGCGCAGGATCACATGGCCGATGGCCATGGCGAGGGCGGCGTCCGTTCCCTGCTTGGGATGCAGCCAAAGGTCGGCAAACTTGGCCACCTCGGCATAGTCGGGCGTGATGGCGACGACCTTGGTGCCATTGTAGCGCGCCTCGACGAAGAAATGCGCGTCGGGCGTCCGCGTCTGCGGCACGTTGGAGCCCCAGGCGATGATGTAGCCCGAATTGTACCAGTCGGCCGATTCCGGAACGTCGGTCTGCTCGCCCCAGGTCTGCGGGCTCGACGGCGGCAGGTCGCAGTACCAGTCGTAGAAGGAAAGAAGCGTGCCGCCGATGAGGCTGAGATAGCGCGCGCCCGCGGCATACGAAACCATCGACATGGCGGGAATGGGCGAGAAGCCGACGACGCGATCGGGTCCCCAGCGCTTGATCGTATGGACGTTGGCCGCGGCGATGATCTCGCTCACCTCGTCCCAGGTCGAGCGCACGAAGCCGCCGCGGCCGCGCACGGCCTTGTAGGCCCTGGCGGCCTCCTCGTCGCCGACGATCGCCGCCCACGCCTCGACCGGCTCGTGGCTCTTGCGCGCCTCGCGCCAGGCCCGGATGAGCCGCCCGCGCACCATCGGATACTTGATGCGACTCGCGCTGTAGAGATACCAGCTGTAAGAGGCGCCACGCGAGCAGCCGCGCGGCTCATGGTTGGGCAGCCCCGGCCGCGTGCGCGGATAGTCCGTCTGCTGGGTTTCCCAGGTGACGACCCCGCTCTTGACGTAGATCTTCCAGCTGCAGGAACCGGTGCAGTTCACACCGTGCGTCGAGCGCACGATCTTGTCGTGCTGCCATCGCTGCCGATAGCCCTCCTCCCACATCCGGTCCTCGTCGCGCAACTCGCCGTGACCGTCGGCAAAGGATTCGTGCCGGCGGGTCAGATAGGCGAGACGCTCCAGAAAATGACTCATGTGGTTTCTCCTCGCCCGGCCGGGATCATGCCGACGATGCCAGACGCGGCTCCGCGGCCTCGCCCATCACCGGTGCCCGCCGGACTTCGGTCAGGTAGCTGAGCATCAGGGACACCGCGACGATGCCGTAGAGCAGCATGAAGATGCTCGAGTTGAAGCCGAGCCAGTCCAGCAGGCCGCCGAACATGACCGGCAGCAGGAAGCCGCCGAGACCGCCTACCATGCCGACCAGACCGCTGACGGCACCGATGTCATTGGGGAAATCGGCACTGATGTACTTGAAGGTCGAGGCCATGCCGAAGGCAAAGGCTATTCCGACGATGAAGAGAAGGCCGCAGAACAGCCAAGGTGACAGCGCGATGGTGAAGCTTCTGCTGCCGTCCACGGTGCGGATGGTGAAGTCCGTGTGCGGATAGGACAGCAGGAACAAGACGACCCAGGCGACCCACAGCACCCACCAGGTGACTCCATGGGCACCGAAGCGGTCCGACAGCGCCCCGCCCACGCTTCTCAGGGCACCGCCGGGCAGCGAGAAGCAGGCGGCCAGCAGCGCCGCCTGCGCGACCGAGAACCCGTACTCGCTCACGAAATATTGCGGCATCCAGATCGACAGCGCGGTAAAGCCGCCGAATACGATGGAGTAGTACTGGCAATACTTCCAGACTCGCCGGTCCCGCATGATGGCCAGTTGCTGGCGCAACGTCGCACCGGCTTTGCCGGCGCCGGGATCCGGCGCGGACAGCGACCAGAAGACGACGGCCGTGATCAAAAGGGCAACGGCGTAGACGCGCGGCACCGCCTGCCAGCCGTAGGCACTCATCACCGACGGTGCGAGGAACATGTTCAAGGCGGCGCCGACGGTGCCGGCACCAAAGACGCCCATGGCGAGGCCCCGCCGTTCCGGCGGAAAGAAGCGCGATACGTATGGTGTGCCGACGGAAAAGGACGCGCCGACCAGACCGAGGGCCAGACCGAGCAGAAGAAACTGCCAGAGGGCCGTCGCGTCGGCCGCAAACCACAGGGGAACGGCGCACAGCACGAGCAGCGACGTCATCAGGATGCGCCCGCCGATGCGGTCGGTCCAGATGCCCAGCGGCAGACGGAAAAGAGAGCCCGTGAGAATCGGCGTGGCCGTCAGCAAGCCGAACTGTGTCGAATCGAGTTGCAATTCGCGCCGCAGCGGGATGCCGATGACTCCGAACATCATCCAAACGGCGAAGCAGATGGTGAACGCCCACGTCGTGACGATCAGGACGGTGATGCTGCGTCGGCTAGACATTTGGCGCCCCCGCGAACCATCCAGCGAGACTGTCATATCCTGTGCAAACGCTCGCACAGGACCGTCAGCCGGTCTATCGGCTTTTTGGCACACGTCCCCAGCTTCCGCCTGACGGACTCGTGGGCGCGTCATGCCTTCCAGTCGGATTGCCGATAGTATGTCCTAAAACATATGGTATGTTTATAAACATATATGGGAGACTGAATGCCGGTCAGTGCCGCGCGCAAGGCGCGCACCAGAACCGAGATCTTCGAGCACGCCGCGCGCCTCTTCCGGCTGCGCGGATATGCTGGCACGAACATCGACGACATCATGCTGGCGGCCGGGCTCACGCGGGGCGCTTTCTACGCGCATTTCAGATCCAAGGATGATCTTTTTGCGGAGGCGGTCCGCGCCGGGCACGGCCTGCTCGGCAAGGCACGCACCTCCGATGCCAGGACGGCGCTCACCGACTATTTCGACAAGGCCCAGCTCGCCGCGAATGGCCAGGCCTGCACCTTGGCTGCCTTGCCCGGCGACGTCGCGCGGGCGCCGATGCCAGCGCGCCTGGCCTATGCCAATGTGCTCTACGGTCTGATCGGCGAGCTTTCGCGTGGACGGACGCGCCGGCTTGATGCCGATGCGACGACAGTGGCGATCCTGGCTGTCGGCGCTCTGATCCTCGCCCGCGCTTCCGGGGACACGCGGCTCAGCGACTGGCTGCTGCGCTGTGCGAAACGGGCGGCGCTGCCGCTTCTCAAGCCGCGAGCTTCGCCATCGCGGAAACGATGCCGCTCACGCCGGAAAGCCGCTGGCGCTCGTCGGGCCAGACACGCTGCACGACCACGCGCTGGTCGGGCCTAGCCTTCACCAGCGGCGCATTCTTCTGGATCCAGCTGATCAGGCGGTCGGGCTTGGGGAACCTGTTCTCGTGGAAGCTGAAGACGACCGCCTTCTCGCCGGCGTCGATCTTCTCGACCGAGGCGCTGCGGCACAGGAGCTTCAGCGACACCGTCTGGAGCAGGAATTCCGCTTCCAGTGGCATCTTGCCGAAGCGGTCGACCAGCTCGGCGGCAAAGGCATCGATGTCGGCCTGACTGGTCAGGCTGCCGAGGCGGCGATAGAGGCCCATGCGGACCGACAGATCGGCGACGTACTCCTCGGGGATCAGCACCGGGATCCCGAGGTTGAGCTGCGGCGACCATTCGGCCCGGGCCGCCTCTTGGGCACGGCCGCGCGCCGCGGCCACCGCCTCCTCGAGAAGCTGCTGATAGAGTTCGATCCCGACTTCACGGATATGGCCCGACTGCTCCTCGCCCAGGAGATTGCCGGCGCCGCGGATATCGAGGTCGTGGCTGGCGAGCTGGAAGCCGGCGCCCAGCGTGTCCAGGGTCTGCATCACTTCGAGCCGCTTCGATGCCGCCTCGTTCAGTGCCCTGCCCGGCGGAACCGTCAGATAGGCATAGGCGCGGGTCTTGCCCCGGCCGATCCGACCGCGCAGCTGGTAGAGCTGCGCCAGGCCGAACATGTCCGCGCGATGGATGACCATGGTGTTGGCATTTCGGATGTCGAGGCCGCTTTCGACGATGTTGGTCGACAGCAGAACGTCGAACTTGCCGTCGACGAAATCCTGCATCGTGTTCTCGATCTGCCTCGCCGCGAGCCGGCCATGCGCCATGCCCATGCGGATTTCGGGCACCAGCTCGCGCAGCTGCTCGGCAATGCCCGCCAGGTCCTCGATGCGCGGACAGACGTAGAAGCTTTGTCCGCCGCGATACTGCTCGCGCAGCAGCGCTTCGCGGATGGTGACGCCGTCGAAGGGCGTGACGAAGGTACGGACTGCCAGGCGATCAACGGGGGGCGTCGCGATCAGACTCATGTCGCGCACGCCGGTGAGCGCCAGTTGCAGGGTCCGCGGGATCGGCGTAGCCGTCAGCGTCAGCACATGGACGTCGGCGCGCAGCTCCTTCAGGCGTTCCTTGTGGGCGACGCCGAAATGCTGCTCCTCGTCCACGACCAGCAGACCGAGGTCCTTGAACTCGATACCCTTGGCCAGCAACGCGTGCGTGCCGACCACGATATCGATCGTGCCGTCCTTCAGACCGGCCCTCGTCTCCCTGACCTCCCTGGCATTGACAAGCCGCGACAGGCGCCCGATCCGGACCGGCAATCCCTGGAAGCGCTCGACGAAGGTCCGGTGGTGCTGGCGCGCCAGCAGCGTCGTCGGTCCGATCACGGCGACCTGCTTGCCCGAGAGCGCAGCCACGAAGGCGGCGCGCAGTGCCACTTCCGTCTTGCCGAAGCCCACATCGCCGCAGATCAGCCGGTCCATCGGCTTGCCGGACGACAGATCGTCGATCACGTCGGCGATCGCCTGCAACTGGTCATCGGTCTCGGCGTAGGGAAAGCGGGCGCAGAATTCCTCGTAGAGACCTTCCGGCGGGCTCATCGTCTCGCCGCGGCGAACGGCACGCTCCGCCGCGATCCTGATCAGCCGGTCAGCCATGTCGGCGATGCGCTGCTTGAGCCTCGCCTTGCGTGATTGCCAGGCGACGCCACCCAACCTGTCGAGCTGGGCGCCCTCCTCCGTGCTGCCGTAGCGGCTCAGCACGTCGATGTTCTCGACAGGCACGAAAAGCTTGTCCCCGCCCTCATACGTCAGCCGCAAACAATCGTGACGAGCGTTCTGGATCTCGAGCGTGGCCAGGCCTTCGTAGCGCCCCACGCCGTGCTCGCGATGGACGACGAGGTCGCCCTCACTCAGCGCCGAGGCTTCGGCGATGAAGCGCTCGGAGGGCCGGCGTCTTTTGGCGGGCCGCGAGAGCCGGTCGCCCAGGATGTCTTCCTCGCCGACGACTTCCAGCCCGTCCAGGACGAAACCATGCTCGAGCGGCCAGATCGCAATGCCGAGCGTGCCGGCTGGCAATGCGAGCACGGTCGCGTAGTCGGTCACCGGAACGGGCGTCGTGGCGCCATGCTCCTGCAGGAGATGCTGCAGTCGTGATACCGAACCCTCGGTGTAGCCCGCGATCACGACGCGGCGCCCGGCATCGTTCGCCGCCTTCACATGCTCGGCGACCTTGTCGAACAGGTTGATCCCCTGCGCGGTACGTGCGTGGGCGAATCCTTCGTGGCGGCGACCGCCCAGATCGATGGCGTTCGCGGTTTCGGGGGGAGCGTCGAAGCTCGTGAACTGGACGACGCTGCGATCTTCCAGCAAGGCGTCCCATTGCGACGGCTTGAGGTAGAGCCGCTCCGGCGGCAGCGGCTTGTAGTCTGCGCCACCGCTCATGCCTCCCTTGGCGCCGGTCTTCAGGCGTGCCTCGTAGTAGTCGACGATCAGTTCGTGACGCGCCTCCAGCGCTTCCCTGAGTTGATGGTCGGCCGTGACGACGGCCTCGGGGCAGTAATCGGGGATCGTCTCCATCCGCTCGTGGAACAGAGGCAGCCAGTGCTCCATGCCGACATGACGCTGGCCGGCGGACACGGCTTCGTAGAGGACGTCCTCGCCGGCGACGTTGCCGAACAGTTCGCGATAGCCGCTGCGAAAGCGGGCAATGCTGTCGGGAGTGAGCAGCACCTCGCTCACCGGCAGCAGCACGGCCTCGTCGCGCTCGCCGGTCGATAGCTGGCTCATCGGGTCGAAAGAGCGGATTGCCTCCAGCGTGTCGCCAAACAGATCGAGCCGTAGCGGCTCTCCGGTACCTGGCGGAAAAAGATCGACCAAGCCGCCGCGTATTGCGAACTCGCCGGGCTCCATGACCGTGTCGGCGCGGCCATAGCCGTTCTCGCCGAGGAACTTGGCAAGCGAGTTGACATCGATCGTCTGCCCCTTGCGCAGCGTGGTCGCGGCCCCGGCATAGAGGCTGTGCGGGGGGATGCGCTGTAGGACAGCACCGACAGAAGCCAGAATGATGCGGGCAGGCGCCCCCACCCTGCGGGGCGCCGCAAGCCTGACCAGAGTGTCGAGCCGTTCGGCGACGATATCCGGATGCGGCGAAAGACGGTCGTACGGCAGACAGTCCCAGGCCGGAAGGACCAGGACCTCGCGCTCCGGGGCAAAAAAGCGCAGCCCGTCCTGCAGTCGATCGAGGCGCTGGCCGTCGCGTGCGACATGCAGAATGTCTTGTCCGCCTGTCGTGCGCGCGATTTCGCTCAGCACCAGTGCGTCGGCACCCTCAGGCAGGCCGGCAATGGTCCAGCGGCCGGCCTTGCGATGCAGCGCGGCCAAACGTTCGGCAAGCGATGACACTCAGAACCTCACACGAAACGCCAAGAACTTGCGCAGGATCGGCGTATCGGCCTCGGGCGGCACGTCGGCCCTGCCCGAGACCCAATCGAAGATCTCGTTGTCGCCGGCCTCGAGCAGCCGCTCGTACTGATCGAGCTCGGCCGCGTCGAAATCGGCGACATGGGCGCGCGCAAACTGGCCAAGGAGGATGTCGTTCTCCTTGTTGCCGCGATAGACACTGCGATAAAGCAAACGCTTCCGCCGCGTCTCCAGTTCGGGAGCTCCGCCCATTTTCCCCAACTTCGGGCCTCGAAAAGGGGCGTAGCATATAGGCGGCGGCGGTGGCGAAGTCACGCGGCCCAAAAGGCTGATCACCCATGCGCCCGCAAAGCCTCACGCCCCTCTTTGCCCAGGTGACATCGCTGCCCGGTATCGGGCCGCGCCTGGGGAAGCTCGTGGAACGGCTGACCGGCCCGCTGGTGGTGGATCTGCTGTGGCACCTGCCCTTTGCCGTGATCGACCGGCGCAACGCGCCCGAAATTGCCCGAGCGCAGGAAGGTGAGGTCGCCACGCTCACACTCGCGGTCGAGCAGCACCTCGTGCCGCGCACTCCCCGACAGCCCTACAGGGTTTGGTGCGCCGACCAGAGCGGCCGGCTTTGCCTCACCTTCTTCAATGGCCGGGAGGACTATCTGAAGAAGCTGCTGCCGACCGGCGAGACCCGCGTGGTGAGCGGCAGGGTCGAGACCTACCAGGGCGAGGTGCAAATGACGCACCCCGATCACATCGTGCCTCTCGACCAGCGCGACTCCATACTGCGCGTCGAGCCGGTCTACGGTCTGACCGCCGGCCTGACGCAGAGGGTCGTGCAGAAGGCGATCGAGACGGCGGTTGCGCGCGCGCCGGACCTGCCGGAATGGCAGGACCCCGCCTATCTTGCCGGCCAGCGATGGCCGGGATGGAAATCGGCTCTCGAACAGGCGCATGCGCCGACCGAAGCGGCCGATCTCTTGCCGCAGCACCCGGCGCGGGCGCGCCTGGCGTTCGACGAGCTCCTCGCAAGCCAGCTCGCGGTCGCGCTCGTGCGCCACCACAATCGAAGCCTGGCCGGGCGCTCGACGAAGGGCGACGGCCGCCTCCGGAAGCAGGTGCTGGCCTCCCTGCCCTTCGACCTGACGTCGAGCCAGAAGGCGGCGATCGCCGAGATCGCTGCCGATCTCGCCAAGCCCGAGCGTATGGTGCGGCTGCTGCAGGGGGATGTCGGCAGCGGCAAGACGCTGGTCGCGTTCCTCGCCATGCTGATCGCCGCCGAAGCGGGCGCACAGGCCGCGCTCATGGCGCCGACCGAGCTGCTGGCCCGCCAGCACCTGGCCACCATCGCGCCGCTTGCCGAAGCCGCCGGCGTGACCGTGGCACTGCTCACCGGCCGCGACGGCCAGCGTCTGAAGAAGGCGACGCGCGCGGCGCTGGCCGATGGCTCGGTCCAGCTCGTCGTCGGCACGCATGCCCTGGTGCAGGAAGACGTCGAGTTCGCGGACCTCGCCCTCGCGGTCGTCGACGAACAGCATCGCTTTGGCGTCCACCAGCGCATGGCGCTCTCCTCCAAAAGCCACGCCGTCGATCTACTGGTCATGACGGCAACGCCCATCCCGCGCACGCTCATGCTGGCGGCCTACGGCGACCTCGATGTCTCCAAGCTCACCGAGAAGCCGGCCGGCCGACAGCCGATCGACACACGAACGATCCCTCTGGAACGCATCGATGAAGTTGTCGACGCGGTCGGTCGCATGTTGGCAACTGAGGCACGGGTCTACTGGGTCTGCCCTTTGATCGAGGAATCCGAAGAGGTCGATCTCGCCAACGCCGAGGAGCGCTTTCGCGAGCTGCGCGCACGCTTTCCCGACAAGGTCGGGTTGATCCATGGCCGGATGAAAGGCCCCGAGCGCGAGGCGACCATGGCCGCTTTTGCCGACGGTCGCCTGTCAGTCCTCGTGGCGACCACCGTGATCGAGGTGGGTGTCGATGTTCCGGCGGCGACGGTCATGGTCATCGAGCATGCCGAGCGGTTTGGCCTCGCCCAGCTCCATCAACTGCGCGGGCGCGTCGGCCGCGGCCGCGCCAAGTCGACATGCCTGCTGCTCTACGCCCAGCCGCTCGGCGAGACCGCGAAGGCGCGGCTTGCCATCATGCGCGAAACCGAGGACGGCTTTCGCATCGCCGAGGAAGACTTGCGCCTGCGCGGCGCGGGCGAGCTGCTGGGGACGCGGCAGAGCGGCTTGCCCGACATGCGACTCGTCGATTTCCCCGCCCATGCCGACCTGCTCGAAGCGGCGCGCGACGACGCCCGGCTGGTGATCGACCGCGATCCCGACCTCGAGTCGCCGCGCGGCGAGGCGCTGCGCGCCCTGCTCTACCTCTTCCGCCGCGACGACGCGGTGCGCACGCTGCGAGCCGGCTAACCCTAACCGAGCTTGGAAACGTAGGTGCGCAGGGCATCATGGGCCGAGTCGACGGCCTTCTGCGCTTCAGTGTGCTGCTTGAGCAGCGCCTGTATCTCGTTTTCCTGCTGATCCAGCATACCGAGATAGCGCCGCTGCAGATCGCTGTTGGCCGGCACGCTGGCAAGATTTTGCCGGATCCGGGCCTGATCCTGTGTGATCCGCTGCTGCTGCGCCTCCATTTGGCCGAGCCGGCGCTGGGCATCGGCCACCCCCTGCTGAAGCTGCAGGATCTTGGTGAGTGCCTCGCGGGTCTTGTTGTCGAATTCCTGCGCCGAGGCCAGGACCTTGATCTGGTCCGTGGGTCCGTCGATCAGACGCACTACCTGCTGCTGGGTCTGCTCCTGCACGACGTCGAACACCTGCGTCTGCTCGCCGCCGGCCAGCTTGAACAGGAAACGGTAGTTGCCTTCGCTGATCTCCACGCCTTTGGGATCGGGCTTCATCAGCGTCCAGCCCGGCAGGCGCGGCTGCGTGACGATCAGGTCGCGGGTGGCTCGCGACGGCCCGCGGACGCGGTAGGTGGTCGTCTGGCGCTGCAGACGGCCATAGCGCAACACGCCGTCGGCGATGGTGCCGTTGGCGATCTGCTCGTTTCGCGCGGCATCGCGCTCGATCGTGATCTTGTCGTCGAGCGCATAGGGCAGCAGGCGTGTCTCGCCGACCGGCAGGCCTGGAAGCTGCGCGTCACCCATATAGGTGACGTCGTTGGCCTTGCCGCGCTGATAGATGGTGAGGATACCCGGCGGTAGTGCACTTTCACCGTCATTGTTGAGCCGAATGGCCGCCAGCGGATTGCGTGCAGCGGTCTCCGGCTGATAGAGCGCGACACGCTGACCGGCTACTTCGCGATCGAGGAACGGGATCGAGAGCGTGCGCCCGTTGTCGACGCTCACCGGCTTGGGAAACTTGAAGCTCACCTGCGTTGCCGCCTCTGTCGCCTCGAGCTGCTCGGAGCCGGCCGCGAGCTGCGGTATTGCCGCCGCCTTGGGTGCCTGCTGGCGATACCCTTGGCTCGGAGCAGGCGGCGGGGTGGGCGCGGCCGCAACCGCCACGCTCCCGCGATCGATGGTCGGCGTCAGCCGCCCCGCGACCTCGATCGGCACCTCGGGTCGGTTGGCGTAATAGGCCTCGTACAGCGCCTGATGGAAGGCGACCGGCCGGCCGGAAACGAGCGTCAACTCGACATCGTTCCAATCGCGGCCGCTCAGGTTCTCGAGCGTGGCCCAGCCCTGCAGGCTCGAGCGCGGTGTGCCCGCATCGGGCGGCAAGGTGAGCCGATACGATGCCTTCCAGACCGGCACGGCCACGATATAGGCGACCCGCACGTTGCGCTTGCCGTCCCCGCGGACCGAGAGATCGAGCGTCCGCGCGTCCCTTGTCCGATTGGCCTGCAGTGCCAGCAGGGCCTGGCCAACCTTGTCGCGCAACGCCGGATCGGTGAACTGCAGATTTTCCGCCTCTTCCAGCACGAACTGCTGCAGGCCGTGGTCGGTCAGCAGCGTCACCCGGGTGTGCCTGGCTGCGCTCTTGCCGTCGTTGGTGTCCGCCGTGCCGGTTTCCTCGACCGACACGATGCGGCCTGCCATCGCGCGACTGCCACCGATGGAGACCTCGGCCCCTTTGAGTGCGCCGAGCAACGCGGCCGGCGTCTCGAGCGACGTTTGATCGAACGGCAGGTCCTTGAAGACCTGTTTCAGGGGCTCGCGGCCCGGCAGGCTGAGTCCACCGACATTTCCCTTGTCGTCGTAGACGACGAGGCTTTTCAGCACATCGTCGACCTGGTCGAGCGGCACGGTGAGCCTGAGCTTCGCTTCGCCGTCGACCGCCGCCTCGTACTCGAAATAGCCCAAGCCACCGGAGGACAGCATCACCCTCTTCAGGGCGAGCTCCTGCGCCAAAGCAACCCCGGGCAACGCCAGAAGACCCAGAAGAGCGATGGCGGCCAGCAAGCGTCGCATGAAGTCTCCCCGCAACTCGGTCGCCGCAACGGTGGTCCGTGACTGTGACACAACCGCGGCAGGGCTGGGGAAAGTTTACGAAAGCGCGTCCTCGAGCGCCTCGAACGGCAGCAGCACGCATTCCTGCCGGGACTTGTGCTCGCGCACCGGCGCGAAGGCCGAGAACGGTTCCCGAGCCTCGCCCGCTTCGCGTCCGATCGCGCGCTCCGCATCGTGACGCAGGTCGGCAATGCCCGCCGCGTCGCGCCCGACAGCGACCGACGCCAAAGCGGATGCCGACGCCTGGCAGAGCAGACAGCCACGAACCTGATGGGCGATTTCGGCAATCTTGCCATGTCCGTCGAGCGCGATGTCGATGGTCACCCGATCACCACACAGGGGATTGTCGCGACGCGCCGACCTCGTGGGCGATGCCAGCCTGCCCGCGCCCTTCTTGGCCTTGGCAAGCGCCACGATCCGTTCCTGATAAAGCCGGTCGTTCATCGCAGGGTCTTGGCGGCATGCTTGACGCCGGCGAGCAGCGCATCGATGTCGTCGTTGTCGTTGTAGGGTGCCATCGACGCACGCGTCGTGCCGTCGAGATCGAACCGGTCCATCAGCGGCTGCGCACAGTGGTGGCCGGCGCGCACCGCGACGCCAAAGGCGTCGACGGTCTGCGCCACGTCGTGCGGATGGACACCGTCCAGCATGAACGAGACGACCGGATAGCGATTCTGCAAGCTTCCAGGTCCCAAAATCCGGGTGCCGTCGATCCCCTGCAGTCCGTCCATCAGCCGCTGCACCAATGCCATCTCGTGCTCGTGGGCCGCACTCCAGTCGAGCGCCGCCATCCATTTGCAGGCGGCACCGAGACCGATAGCGGGACCGATCGGCGGTGTTCCTGCCTCGAATCGGCGCGGCGGCGGCGCCCACGTCGTCTCGGCCAGCGTCACCCGGTCGATCATCGAGCCGCCGCCGTGAAATGGCGGCATTGCCTCCAGGACCTCGGGCCTCGCCCACAATACGCCGACACCATTCGGACCGTAGGCCTTGTGTCCGGCAAAGGCATAGAAATCGACGCCGAGGGCGGGCAGATCGAGCGGCCCGTGCGGCGCGCGCTGGGCCCCGTCGAGCATCACCCGGGCGCCCACGGTCTTCGCTGCCTCGACGACTGCCCGCACATCCACCAGCGCGCCCGTGACATTGGACACGTGCGCGAGCGAGACGAGCCTGGTCTGGTCGCTCAGCATTCTCGGCAGAGCCTCGAGATCGATACGGCCGTCGATCGTGACCGGCAACATGTCGAGCTCGATGCCGCTGCGCTGACGCAGGAGCTGCCATGGCACGATATTGGAATGGTGCTCGAGCTCCGAAAGCAGGATGCGGTCGCCGCGCTGCAGCAACTGGCCGTACGAATAGGCGACGAGATTGATCGCCGCAGTGCAGCCGCCGGTGAAGACGATTTCCAGCGGTTGCACGCCCAGGAACCTCGCCACCTCGATGCGCGCATTCTCGTACGCTTCTGTCGCGCGCTCCGCGAGGCGATGGACGCCGCGCAGGACATTGGCCCGGCTTGTCGTCTCGTATGTGCGCACCGCGTCCAGCACGGCGAGCGGCGCCTGCGCCGAGGCGCCATTGTCGAGATAGTGGACCGGCCGGCCATCGATGATTTCCGACAGGATCGGAAACTGGCGGCGGACGGCGGCGACATCGAAGCTCATGGGGAACCTTGGACCGCCCCTTCGGCTCTGAAGGCCGCCAGTGCCTCGGGCGTGTCGATATCGGTCAGAGCGGCTTCGCCCGGCATCTCGACCTCGCAGACGAGATCGGTATGCTCGCCGATCAGATGCTTGGCCCCGCTGTCGCCGGAGAGAGCCGCCATCTCGGCAAAGAAGCGACGGTCCCACAGCACCGGATTGCCGCGCTTGCCACGAACCGTCGGCACGCAGATCGACCGGCCTTCGACCGGATTGAAGGCGGCAATCAGCCGGTCGAGCAGTGCGATATCGACGGCGGGCATGTCGCCGAGCTGGATGACGGCCGCGTCGATGTCCTTGCCCAGTGCGCCAATGCCGGTTCGCACGGACGTGCTGATGCCTGCGGCGAAGTCGGGATTGGCAACGAAGCG
Organism: Reyranella sp.; assembly: GCF_036558665.1. Lineage (GTDB taxonomy): Bacteria > Pseudomonadota > Alphaproteobacteria > Reyranellales > Reyranellaceae > Reyranella. The sequence continues at coordinate 76,562 of NZ_DATBFE010000013.1, forward strand.
CAGCCGAGCCCTGGACGGTATCGCCTGTTCGATCACGTCCCTCACCTCGTCGGCCATATGGCCCAGCACGACCACGACCTCGACCGCCTGCGAACTCAACGCCGCCTTGGCAGCGTGTACCACGAGCGGCTGGCCGTTGGCGTCGGCAAGAAGCTTGTTCGGGCCGCCCATCCGCGTCGAGCGGCCGGCAGCCAGGATCACTATGGCGACGCGTGGCGCCTGCTGCGGCCCCGCTTCCTCGCCGTCGCCCTCGTCGCGCGGCTGCGGGCGGGTCGAAATCTCTGCCAGCAGGCCGCCCGCGCCCATGCGAACGAGTTCCGCCCGCCCGATCGGCAGGCCGGCGGCAAGCCGCTCCAGAACCATGTCGAAGCCGTTGTACTTCGGCGACTTGGCGCAGCCGGGAAGGCCCAGAACCGGCTTGCCGTCGAGCTCGCCAGTGAGCAGCAGGTTGCCAGGATCCACCGGCAGGCCGAAATGGGTGACCCTGCCGCCGGCCCGCACGATTCCCGAAGGCACGACATCGTGACGGTCGACGATCGCAGACGCTCCGGCGATCAGAAAAAGGTCGCATCCCTCTTTCTCGAGTTCCGTCAGTGACGCGGCGATCGCCGCGGCGTCGTGACCGCAGCGGCGCTCACCCACCAGCGTGCTTCCGAGCGAGGTGAGTCGCTTGCCCGTCGTGCCGACCGCCTTGTCGAGGACCTTGTCACGCGTGCCGGGCAGCTTGGTCTGCACCAGGCCGGCCCGCATCGCCTTGAAGGGTACGACGGAAACCAGCCGCCGGTTCGCGGATTTCGCGAGCTCGACTGCGCGCGAAACTGCAGCACGCGGAGCACCGTAGGGAATGATCTTGACGGTGGCCACCATCTGCCGCGGCGTCACCCGCGCGAACGGCGGCAGCGTGGCGACCGTCACCGATTCGTCGAGCTCGTTCAGTGCGTCGATGCGTCCGGGATCGATGACCGCGAGTCCGGCTTCGCGGGCGAAGTGATTGCAGCGTCCGGTGAAGGGCGCGGTGACCTCGATCCCATCGCCGGCCAGCGCCCTGGCTACCGTCGCTGCGGCCTCGTCCTCATGGAGGTCATCGGGGTCGAGACGCGCCGCCACCACACTCGCAGCGCCGGCTGCCTTGAGCTTGGTGACATCGTCGGCGGAAAGGACGCGTCCCTTGGCGAAGTTGATGCCGTTGGCACGCCAGCTATGCGCCAGGATGGCGCCGCCCGCCTCATCGATCGGGGTGTCGCCGAACCTCATGCCGCCGCCACCTTGGGGGTGGCGAGCGCCGCGAGGCGTCGCGCGCGCACTTCTATGATCTGCGCCAGGATCGAGACCGCGATCTCCGCCGGCGACCTGGCGCCGATATTGAGTCCGACGGGCCCGTTGATGCGGGCGAACTGCTCGTCCGTGATGCCCGCCTCGGCCAGGCGTTCCTTGCGCCTGGCGTGCGTGCGCTTGCTGCCGAGCGCGCCAATATAGAACACATCCGACTTGAGCGCCGCCTCGAGCGCCGGATCATCGAGCTTGGGATCGTGCGTGAGCGTCACCACCGCCGTCGAGACATCGAGGCCCATCCTCTCAAAGGCTTCGTCGGCCCATTCCTGCATCACCCTCACGCCGGGAAAGCGCGCGTCGGTCGCGAAGGCGCGGCGCGGATCGACCACGGTTACGTCGAAGTCCATCAGAGACGCCATCGGCGCCAGCGATTGGGCGATGTGGACCGCCCCGACGATGATGAGCCGCGCCGGCGGAACGTAGACATTCAGGAAAATCTTCTGGCCGGAAAGATCGACGGTCTCGCTGCGGCCGATCTCCATGGCGCGCCGCGCTGCCGACACGAGCGTGGTGTCGTCCGCCAGGTCACCCTTGGCGCGATCTGGATAGACCAGCGTCTCGGCGGCATCGCTCAACCGCGTCGCCAGAACGACCGCGCGGCGGTTGGCGCGCGCTTCCTGCAGTGCCCTCAGGGTCTCGCTCTTCATCGCTCAGCTGACCTTCTCGACGAACACCTGCACCTTGCCGCCGCAGGCGAGGCCCACGTCCCAGGCTTGCTCGTCCGTGACGCCGAAATCCAGGAGTCGCGGCTGGCCATCGGCGATCGAGGCCAAGGCTTCCTTGACCACGGCGCCCTCTATGCAGCCGCCGGAGACCGACCCCACCATGGCGCCCGTGTCGTCGACCGCTAGCTGGCTGCCGACGGGGCGCGGTGAGGAGCCCCAGGTCGTGATCACGGTGGCGACGGCCACGCCCTTGCCCGACGCTTTCCATTTGCCGACCTGATCCAATACTTCCAGCGCGTCGCTCATCGTCTACTCCTTGCGCAGTTCCGTCCGCCAGCTCGAGAGCCGGCTGTCCGCAGCATGGCCCCGTACATCCAGCGCTGCGATCAACCCGGCTAGGCTCTCGAGATTGTGCACCGGCCGGAATTCGTCGACATGCGGCAGCATCGCCTTGTTGCCCTGAGATTTGGGTTCGTAGCCGCCATATCTCAAGAGCGGGTTGAGCCAGATGAGGCGGCTGCAGGATTTGTGCAGGCGCTCCATCTCCTCCGCCAGGCCGGCCGCACCCTCGCGGTCGAGCCCGTCGGTGATCAACAATACCACCGCGCCCTGGCCCAGCACGCGTCGCGACCAGCGATTGTTGAACTCGTGCAGCGCCTGGCCGATGCGCGTGCCGCCGGACCAATCCTCGACCTGTGCCGACGCCTTTTGCAGCGCGATGTCGACGTCGCGATTGCGCAAGGCACGTGTCACGTTCGAGAGCCTCGTGCCGAAGGTGAAGCAGAAAACCCTGTCGCGATCATTGGTGATAGCGTGCATGAAATGCAGGAACATCCGCGTGTAGCGCGCCATCGATCCGGAGATATCGCACAGGATCACGAGCGGCGGCGGGCGCCGTCGTGGTTCGCGGCGACGCAGCTCGATCAGCCCTTCCGGCCTCAGAGCGCGCCGCAGCGACGCCCGGAAGTCGACCCGCGGTCCGCGCCGGGCCGGCCGATGGCGGCGCGTGCGCCGCTCCGGCACCGGCAGTCGCAGCCGCGAGATGGCGCGCAAGGCCTCGTCGATTTCGGCCTGGGTCATCTGCTCGAAATCGCGGTGCTGCAGCACCTCTCGGTCCGAGACGGTGAACGTCGCCTCGACTTCGACTTCCGGCGGTTCGTCTCCCTTGTCTTGCCGCGATTCGCCATGGCCCGGCTGCAACGCTTCCTGGAGCCGGCGGCTAAGCTGCTTTCGCTTGTCCTCCTCGCCCGGCACACCGACCTGCGGCAGAAGCATCTCCATCATCTTCTCCAGAAGACGTGGATTGCGCCAGTAGACGTGAAACGCCTGGTCGAAGATCTCGCGCTGATCGCGCCGGTTCACGAACACCGAATGCAGCGTCCAGTAGAAGTCGTCGCGGCTCCTCAGTCCTGCCGCTTCCACCGCCTCGATCGCCCGTAGCACCTGGCCCGGTCCGACGCGCAGTCCCGCCGTGCGCAAGGTCCGCGCGAAATGCACGATGTTGGTGGCAAGCTTGTCGCCGCCTGCGCGGCCATTCCGTCCCGGTTCCGCTGCAGAAGGCGGCAGCGCGTCCATCATTCCTGCCCAACGAAGTCAGGGAGGGGTCGCCGTCTTACGGCGATGGTGGAGTCATGGATCGGCCGTACAAAGGGAACACGACCCCTCCGTCCACCACGCGGACACCTCCCCTCGCAACCGAGGAGAGGAAGAGAAGCTCCCTTCGACCCAATCATCGAACTAGCCCAGCGGCTGGGCGGCGATATCGGCCTTCACCTTGCGAAGGATATCGGCCGCTTCCGAGCCCTGCAGGCGCTGGATATCGTCCTGATACTTCAGGAGTACGCCCAGCGTGTCGTTGATCATCTTGGGGTCGAGATCGAGCGCGTTGAGCTCGGAGAGCGCCGTGGCCCAGTCGATCGATTCGGCGACACCCGGCGACTTGAACAGATCGAGCTTGCGCAGCTCCTGGACAAAGCCCACGACCTGGCGCGACAGCCGCTCGCTGGCACCCGGCGCCTTTACCTTGAGGATCTCGAGTTCACGCTGGAGGTCGGGATAGTCGACCCAGTGATAGAAACAGCGCCGCTTCAATGCGTCGTGAATCTCGCGGGTGCGATTGGAGGTGATGACGACGATCGGCGTCTGCGCCGCCTTGATCGTCCCGAGTTCGGGAATCGTCACCTGGAAGTCGGACAGCACCTCGAGCAGATAGGCCTCGAACGGCTCGTCCGTGCGGTCGAGCTCGTCGATCAAGAGGATGGGCGCGCCTTCGGCATGTGGTTGCAGCGCCTCGAGCAGTGGCCGGCGAATCAGGAAACGCTCGTTGAAGATGTCGGACTCGAGCTCGCTGCGATCGTGCACACCCTGCGCCTCGGCAAGTCGGATCTCGATCATCTGGCGCGAGTAGTTCCATTCGTAGACCGCCGACGAGACATCGAGGCCCTCATAGCACTGCAGGCGAATCAGCGGCCGCTTCAGGGTCGCGGCCAGCACCTTGGCAATCTCGGTCTTGCCCACGCCCGCCTCACCCTCGCAGAACAGCGGGCGGCCGAGCTTCAGGGCCAGGTAGAGGACGGTGGCGAGGCTGCGGTCGGCGATATAGTCGCCGGCTTTCAAGAGCTCGACAGTAGCGTCGATTGACGCCGGCACAGGCGAAGGCATGGAACTCCCAGAAACGCTCGGGGTGACGCGAAACAGTGAGTGTAGCGGATGAGGCGACGCGCCGGTATGGTGGGAATCGCCTGCGAATTCAAGCGGTTGAGAGGTAACCATGGCCGACGGGTTGTTCAAGGGACGAAGCGCGGTTGTCACAGGCGGCGCGCGCGGCATCGGGCTCGCCTGCGCCGCCCGGATCGTCGCCGGCGACGGCCGTGTGGCACTATGGGACCGCGACCTGCAGCGCGCCCAGCGCTCCGCCAAGGAACTGAAGGAGGCGATCGCTGTCGAGGTCGATGTCACCGACGACGCCTCGATCGACAAGGCGCTGGCGACCACCGAACGTCAGCTTGCCGCTCCGGATATTTTGATCGCGAGTGCAGGAATTACCGGCCCCAACACGACAGTGGTGCAATATCCGATCGACGCCTGGCGCCAGGTGATCGATATCAACTTGACCGGCGTCTTCCTCTGCAACCGCGCGCTGGCGCCCGGCATGGTCAGGCGCGGTTGGGGGCGCATTGTCAATATTGCCTCGGTCGCCGGCAAGGAGGGCAATCCCAACGCTTCGGCCTACTCGGCATCGAAGGCCGGCGTGATCGGTCTGACGAAATCGCTGGGCAAGGAGCTTGCGACGTCGGGAGTGCTGGTGAACTGCGTGGCACCGGCAGTGATCAAGACGGAGCTGTTCAGCCAGATGACCGAACAGCACATCCAGTACATGCTGTCGAAGATTCCTATGAACCGGTTCGGCGAGGTCGAGGAAGTGGCCGAGCTCGTGTCCTGGCTCGCCTCGCCGCTCTGCACATTCAGCACGGCGTCGGTGTTCGATCTCTCCGGCGGCCGTGCAACCTATTGATCCGGGAGCAGCGCACGATGTCCGATCTCCACGATCTCACGCTCAGCGAACTTGCCGAAGGCCTCGACGCAGGCCGGTTCTCCTCACGCGACATCGTCGATGCGCTGGTCGCGCGCATCGACAAGGCTGATGGCAAGCTCCATGCCTTCACCGAGGTCTACGGCAAGGAGGCCAAGGCGCTCGCCGACGCAGCGGACGCGGCACGCCGTTCCGGGTTTCCGCACGGACCTCTGCATGGGCTGCCGATCGCCTACAAGGATCTCTGCGACATCGCCGGCCGCGTCGGCACGGGCGGCTCGAAGATGTTCGCCTCGCGCCAGCCGACCGAGACGTCGAACACGGTCGAACGTCTCACCGCGGCCGGCATGATCCCGCTCGGCAAGCTGCACATGGTCGAGTTCGCCTTCGGCGCCTGGGGCACCAATCCGCTGATGGGCGCGCCCTGGAATCCGTGGGATCTCGAGACGCATCGTGTACCGGGAGGCTCGTCGAGCGGCACGGGTGTCGCGGTTGCCGCGCGCCTGGCGCCAGCCGGCATCGGCAGCGATACCGGCGGCTCAGTGCGCGTTCCTTCCGCCTTCAACGGGCTCGTAGGCCTCAAGGTCACGTTCGGCCGCATCGGGCTTTCCGGAACGATGCTCCTGAGCTGGACCCTCGATTCGATCGGACCGCTGGCGCGCTCGGTCGAGGACTGCGCGCTGTTGCTCAATGCGCTCGCGGCGCCTGATCCGCGCGACCCGACGACCCTCGACCAGCCTCTCGAGGATTTTACCCTCGCCACCAGGCCCGCTTCGATCAAGGGAATGCGGGTTGCGTTGCCCGACGCCGCGCAGCTTCCCGACTTTGTGAAGCCCGATGTGGCGAAAGCCTGGCAAGCGGCCGCAAGGACATTTGAAACGCTCGGCGCGACCGTCGAAACGGCCCGGCTGCCGGACTGGTACCTCGACTTGGCGCGCCCGGTCGGCACCATCATCGCATCCGAGGCCTATGCACTCCATCGCGCGTATATCGGAGACATGAGCAAGCCCATCGGCCCCGCCGTGCGCGCTCGCATCCTCGCGGCAAAGGAGCTGGGACCGGGCGCCTACGCGGAGGAGGTCCGCATCATGGCCGAGCAGCGGCGCGCTTTCGCCGACTGGTTCCGACGGTTCGATGCCGTCCTGCTGCCAACGGTCGCGGTCTCGGCGATCCCGGTGGCTGAAGTCAATGAAGCGTCACCCGTTGCCGCCTACCTGACACGGCCTGCGAACTACCTCGGCCTCTGCAGTCTCGCCATGCCCTCGGGCTGGTCGAACGGTTTGCCGATTGGCATCCAGATCGTGGGCAAGCCCTATGCCGAGCGGGACGTGCTTCGTCTGGGCAAAGCCTTCCAGGACGCGACCGACTTCCACCGACGGGCGCCGGACCTCTCCGCGCTCGGCCTTTAGCGCTGCGGCATGCCTTGCGGGATCACGGTCGCCACGATCGAGGCATCGAGCGCCTCGTATTGATGGTAGCCGATCGTCTCGTACAGCTCGGCACGCGTCTGCATCTGGTCGAGCATTCTCTGGGTGCCGCCGTCGCGCCGGATCGCGGCATAGAGCTTCGCCTGGGCCTTGTTGGCCACGCGGAAGGCGGAGACCGGCCAGATCACCATCTTGTACCCCATGGCCTCGAACTCGCTCGCAGTGAAGAAAGGCGTGCGGCCAAACTCGGTCATGTTGGCAAGGAGTTTCACGCCCGGCAGCGCCCTCGCAAAGGCACGGAACATCTCGGCACTGGTGAGCGCTTCGGGAAAGATCGAGTCCGCCCCGGCCTCCAGGTAGCGGCGGGCTCGCGCCACCGCGCCGTCGATACCTTCGCTGGCGGCGGCATCGGTGCGGGCGATGACGACGAGATCACGCCGCGCCTTGGCCGCGGCCGCGACCTTGGCCGCCATGTCGCTCGGATCGGCGAGCCTCTTGTCGTTGAGATGGCCGCATTTCTTGGGCAGAAGCTGGTCCTCGATATGGACCGCGGCAGCGCCCGCTTCCTCGAACGCGCGCACCATGTGCATGACGTTCAGAGCCTCGCCGTAACCCGTGTCGCCATCGACCAGTACGGGCAAACCGCTGGCGCGGGCGACCTGCCGGATGAAGAAGCAGACTTCGTCCATCGTGATGACGCCGAGATCGGGCAAACCCATGGAGGCCGACATGGCGCCACCGGAAAGGTACAGCGCCTCGAAGCCCTCCGCCTTGGCCTGCAGCGCCGCAAGGCCATTGTGCGTGCCTGGCATCTGCAGGATGCCGGGGCGCTCCAGCAGCGCGCGCAGTCGCGTCCCGGCGGACGAGGGCGGCAATTCGGCCGAAACAAGATAGGGCATCGTCTTTTCCTTCAAGGAAGCTTGCAGGAGACCATGTCGGCCAAGATCGGATGGCCTGGCACAAACTCCGATTTGTAAGTCGGATGTTTGCCGGGCGTGCAGCCGGCGGGCAGCTTGCTCTTGTCGACCTCGACGCGGATGAAGTCCTCGGGATCGTAGGTCGTGATGGTGAGCGTCTTCACGGGTCGTGGAAGTGCCACGCGGATCACGTAGACCAGATTGCGCGGTTTCCCCGATGCCTTCGGCGGCTCGGATCCGGACATTGCCGCTTCCTTGTCCCCAGCACTGCGGTCCCAGTCGGGCGGCGTGAATGTCGCGGGATCCTCGACACGCGCATCAAAGCGCTCGGCCTTGTTAAGCCGGAAGTCCTTCCCGCCGGTGTTGAGCCAGGTCATGAAACCTGCCTGCTCGAGCGCCTGCAGCGTGTCGGCCGTAAGGCGCCGGACCTCGGCCGGCGCAATGGTCCCGTCCTTGTTCTCGTCGATGACGGCGATCTCGTTCTCGCTCGAGGCCGGATCGAATCGCCACTCGAGCTCGAGTTCGGTATAGTTGCCTTCGTCGACGACCGGTTTCACCCGCTGCAACAGCCAGATGTGAGGATGAGCCGAGGCGACGGCCGGCGCGAGGAAAGTCGCCAGGACCAGCAGGAGCGCTGCCGGCCTCATTTCGGCAACTCGCGCGGCTTTCCGTCGGCATCGATGGCGACGAACACGAAAGTGCCGTGGGTTACCCGGATTTCCGCCGCGTCATGGCGGCGCTGGACCATGGTTTCCAGGTCGATCGTGATGGAAGTGCGGCCGATCCGCGCCACCTTGCCGTAAATCGACACCATGTCTCCCACCTTGATCGGCTGCACGAAGGTCATGGCCGTGATGGCCACCGTAGCCACCCGGCCCTTGGCGGCACGCGCGGCCATGGCGCCGCCCGCCACGTCCATCTGCGACAGCACCCAGCCGCCGAAAATATCGCCGTTGCCGTTCATGTCGGCCGGCTGCGGCACGGTCCTGACGATTGGATCGCGCGGATTGTCGGACATTAAATTCTGCCGGATGTTGTTGCTTTCCCGCGGTTTTCCTACCATATCCATATCGAAGCGGTCACCCTGCGAACCCCTCGCGCGACCGACAAGAAGCAGGCATGGCGAAAAACGGCGATCTGTTCGAGCGGTCGGGCAGCGGCAAGCGCGGCGCGACGAACAAGGACTCCTCCTATACCGCACGCGACATCGAGGTGCTGGAAGGGCTCGAGCCTGTCCGCAAGCGCCCGGGAATGTACATTGGTGGCACCGATGAGCGTGCACTACATCATCTCGTCGCCGAAGTGCTCGACAATGCGATGGATGAAGCCGTCGCGGGCCATGCCGACACGATCTATCTGGAGCTGCTCGCCGGCAACAAGGTCCTGATCCGCGACAACGGGCGTGGCATTCCGGTCGACCCCCATCCCAAGTTCAAGAACAGATCAGCGCTCGAGATCATCCTCACCACCCTGCACTCGGGCGGCAAGTTCAACAGCAAGGTCTATGCGACGTCCGGTGGCCTGCATGGCGTAGGCGTGTCCGTGGTCAATGCCCTGTCCGACGAACTCATTGTCGAAGTCGCACGTGATCGCCAGTCCTGGACGCAAAGCTTTTCGCGCGGCAAACCGACCTCCAAGCTGAAATCCAACGGCGCGGCGCCGAACCGACGCGGCACGACGGTGGTCTTCCATCCCGATCCCGAGATCTTCGGCAAGCAGGTCTTCGTCCCGGAGCGACTTTACCGCATGGCGCGCTCCAAGTCGTACCTGTTCCGCGGCGTCGAGATCCGCTGGAAGTGCGACAAGAGCCTGCTGAAGCCCGGTGCGGTCCCGGAAGAGGAATCATTCCACTTCGCGGGAGGTCTCAAGGACTACCTGATCTCGGAGATCGGCGAACGGCCGACCGTTGTGCCGCAGCCGTTTGCCGGAGAGGCCAGAAGCGAGACCAACGGTACGGCCGGCGGCAAGGTCGAATGGGCCGTCTGGTGGCCGAACGACGAAGAGGGCTTCGTCCGCTCCTACTGCAACACCGTGCCGACCTCGGACGGCGGGACGCACGAATCGGGTTTTCGCGGCGCCCTGGTGCGCGCCCTCAAGCGTTACGCGGACCTCACGGGCAACCGCAAGGGATCGATCATCACGGCTGACGACGTGATGGATGGCGCTGCAGGCCTCGTCTCGGTCTTCATCGAGCAGCCGCAATTCCAGGGTCAGACCAAGGAGAAACTGGTCAGCGTCGAGGCGGCGAAGTTGGTCGAGACCATCGTCGGCGACAATTTCGAGCATTGGCTCACGGGCGACAAGGAAGTCGGCAACGTCCTGCTCGAGCATGTGATCGCTAGGGCGGAAGAACGCGTGCGGCGCAAGCAGGACCGCGAGCAGCAGCGCAAGACCGCGACGCGCAAGCTCCGGCTTCCCGGCAAGCTTGCCGACTGCAGCAACACCGCTGCCGAGGGCACCGAGATCTTCCTGGTCGAGGGCGATTCGGCAGGCGGCTCGGCCAAGGCGGCGCGCAATCGGGAGACGCAGGCGATCCTGCCGCTGCGTGGCAAGATCCTGAACGTCGCGAGCGCCAGTGCCGACAAGCTGCGTGACAACCAGGAAGTTCAGGACCTGATCCAGGCGCTGGGGTGCGGCACGGGCGCGAACTACAACGATGATCGCCTGCGCTATGAGCGGGTCATCATCATGACCGACGCCGATGTCGACGGCGCGCACATCGCATCGCTTCTGATGACTTTCTTCTATCGCGAGATGCCGAAGCTGATCGAGAACGGCCATCTCTTCCTCGCCCAGCCACCACTCTATCGTCTCAGCAAGGGCGGCCGAACCGAGTATGCTCGCGACGAGGCGCACAAGGACGAGCTGATGCGCGACGTCTTCGGCGGCGGCAAGATCGAGATCACCCGCTTCAAGGGCTTGGGCGAGATGCAGTCGGCGCATTTGCGTGAGACCACCATGGATGCGGGCAAGCGAATCCTGCTCAAGGTCGACATACCGACCGCGGCCGACGCCGAACAGCGGCGCGAGGCCATGCGCACCGCGTCGCTGGTCGAGGACCTGATGGGGCGCAAGCCGGAAAAGCGCTTCGCCTTCATCCAGGAGAATGCCAAGTTCGCCCGCGATCTGGACGTGTAATGCCTTACGCCAGGCTGATATTTCACGCGCGACAATGTGACGTGCTGGAAGATGGGCCTTTGTCCTATCCTCGTCCGGAAAACTGCCACGGAGAACGCTTCCATGCACGCGATCTGGAAAGTCGTGACGGCAATGGCCGCCGCGGCGGCCGTTCCCCTTCCGGTCCACGCCGCGACGCTCGGTGGGCCGGACTACGCCACGCAGTATGACTACCGCGAGTTCTACACCGCGACGGACAACAAACCGTTCCGCGTCGTGTTGCTCGGCAATCCGTTCCCCAACATGCCGATGGCCAATGTCGCGCAGCGTCTCCTGCCGGTGATGCAGGTGGCCAAGCCGCCGCCGCGCCTGACCTTCACCTACGACGCGCCAGTCGACCAGCCGCGGCCGGACTACCGGTTGATGCTGGTGTTCAATCCCACGAACGACCTCAGCGCCGACGCGGTCTGTAACGGCGCCAAGCGCTTCCGGCCCGGAAAACCCGGCCAAGTCTACGTTTTCGGGGTCTACTGCCGCAACGATCTGGCCTTGTCGCAGGTGAGCGGATGGACCGACGCCACAGCGCCGGACGATCCGGCCATGCTCGACCTGATGAAGAGCCTGTTTTCGGTGCTGTTCGATCCCGCGCCCGGTCTGCTGCCGCAGCACGGCCTGCAGCAATTCCGCTAGGGCGGCGCTCCACAGGCATCTCTGCTAACCAGACGACATGGCCGTCTGGTACGCGCTCGCCGATCTCTTGCTTTCGCGCCTCGATGCTGAGACTTCGCATCGCCTCGCCATTCGCGGGCTGAAGACCGGCTGGCTGCCGCGGGATCGCCATTCCGACCCTTCCTCGCTGGCGGTCGAGGTCTGGGGCCGTCACGTGCCTAATCCGATCGGGCTGGCGGCCGGGTTCGACAAGAATGCCGACGTCGCCGATGCGGCGTTGGCCATGGGGTTTGGCCTGGTCGAGATCGGCAGCGTCACACCCAGACCCCAGGCTGGCAATCCGCGGCCGCGCGTCTTCCGCCTTCCCCAAGATCGTGGCGTCATCAACCGCATGGGCTTTCCCGGAGAAGGCCTGGACGTGGTCCTGGCGAGACTGCAACGGCGGCGACGTGCAGGCTTCGTCGGCGTGAATGTCGGCGCCAACAAGGACAGCGTCGACCGGGCCGCCGACTATGCGGCCTGCAGCAAGGCGTTGGCGCCCTATGCCGACTACCTCGTCTGCAACGTCTCCTCACCGAATACGCCTGGCCTCCGAACTCTGCAGGGACGCGTTCAGCTTGCCGACCTGCTGCAGCGGGTGCAGGACGCGATCGTCCGGCGGCCGGTGCCGCTGGTCGTCAAGATCGCGCCGGACGCGAGCGACGCGGATCTCGACGACATCGTGGCGGTCTGCCGCGAGCGCAGGATCGACGGCATCATCGTCGGCAATACGACCCTGTCGCGACCACCGTCCCTCACCTCGGCCAAACGCGGCGAGGCAGGGGGACTGTCGGGCGCGCCGCTGACGGCCTTGTCGACGGATGTGCTGCGGCGCACGGCGCGACGGGTCGAGGACCAATTCCCCCTGATCGGCTGCGGCGGCGTCGGCTCGGGCGCCGATGCCTATGCCAAGATCCGCGCCGGCGCCACATTGGTGCAGCTCTATTCGGCGCTCGTGTTCGAGGGACCGCCGCTGGTCCGCCGCATCAAGGACGAGCTCGCAGCGCTGCTGGCGCGTGACGGCTTCTCGTCGATTTCGCAGGCCGTCGGCACCGATCTGTAGGAGACTGCCATGAGCATCGATTTCATGCTCACGACGCTGATCGTCGTGGTCTCGCCCGGCACCGGCGTTCTCTATACGTTGGCGGCGGGCCTGTCGCGCGGACGGCGCGCCAGCATCGTGGCGGCCTTCGGCTGCACGCTCGGCATCGTGCCGCACATGGCCGGCGCGATCATGGGACTCGCCGCTCTGCTGCACACGAGCGCGCTCGCCTTCCAGACGCTCAAGTATCTCGGCGTCGCCTACCTCCTCTACATGGCGTGGAATACCCTCAAGGAGCATGGCACGCTCAGGGTCGAGAACGACACGCGAGCGAAGTCGAGCCTGCAGGTGATCGTCGAAGCGATCCTGCTCAACCTGCTGAACCCCAAGCTCTCGATCTTCTTTTTTGCCTTCCTGCCGCAATTCGTGCGGGCCGACGAGAGGCATCCGCTGTCCCACATGCTGCTGCTGAGCGGCATCTTCATGCTGGCGACATTCGTGGTGTTCGTCGGCTACGGCCTTTTTGCCGCGGCGGTTCGCCGGCATGTCATCTCTCGTCCGCGGATTCTCGCCTCGATGCGTCGAACCTTCGCCGCGGCATTCGTGGCTCTGGGAGTAAAGCTGTCGTTGGCCGAGCGTTAGATATCCGCGAAGACGTGGCTTTCCTTCCTGCTGCCGGGATGGGTGACCGCGCCGTCAACGGCGGGACCCACCAGTTCGGCATATTTCCATAGCGCGCCCGCCGTATAGCCATTCTTCCTGGGCTTCCACGCCTTGCGACGCTTCCTCAACTCCTTGTCGGAGAGGTCGACCGAGAGCCGGCCCTTGACCGCGTCGATGGTGATCATGTCGCCGTTCCTCAGCAGTCCGATGGGACCTCCGACCTGCGCCTCGGGTCCGACATGCCCGACGCAGAAGCCGCGCGTGCCGCCCGAGAAGCGGCCGTCCGTGATGAGAGCCACTTTCTCGCCGACGCCGAGCCCATAGAGCGCCGCCGTCGTCGACAGCATCTCGCGCATGCCCGGGCCGCCCTTCGGCCCCTCGTAGCGGATGACGATCACATCGCCTTCCTTGAACTTGCCCTTCACCACGGCGTCGAACGCAGCCTCTTCCGAATCGAAGCAGCGCGCCGGACCGGTGAAGGTAAGCCTATGCATCCCCGCCACCTTCACGATCGCGCCGTCGGGCGCGAGGTTTCCCCTGAGGCCGACGACGCCGCCGGTCGGAGTGATGCAGTTCTTCACCCGGTAGACGACATCCTGATTCTCGGGAAACTTCACCTCCCTGTGGTTCTCGGCCAGCGTTTTGCCGGTAGCCGTCAGAACGTCACCGTGCAGCAGGCCGGCGTCGAGCAGCTCCTTGATCACGACCGGGATGCCGCCGACCTGATAGAGATCGAACGCAACGTATTTCCCGCCGGGCTTCAGATCCGCGATGTACGGCGTCTTCTTGAAAATCCGTGCGACATCATGCAGGTCGAACTTGATGCCGGCTTCGTGTGCCATCGCCGGCAGGTGCAGGCCGGCGTTGGTCGAGCCGCCGGTCGCTGCCACCACGGTGGCGGCATTCTCGAAGGCCTCGCGTGTCGCGATATCCCGCGGACGAATGCCGAGCTTCAGGAGGTTCATCGCTGCTTCGCCCGACGCCTCGGCATATTGGTCGCGCGTCTCGTAGGGCGCCGGCGCGCCGGCCGAGCCCGGCAGCGCAAGGCCGATCGCCTCGGACACGCAGGCCATGGTGTTGGCGGTGAACTGGCCGCCGCACGAACCCGCCGAGGGGCAGGCAACGCACTCGAGCTCGTGCAGATCGGCGTCGGAAAACTTGCCGGCGGCATGCATGCCCACGCCCTCGAACACGTCGACCACCGTGACATCCTTGCCGCGGAATTTGCCGGGCAGGATCGAGCCGCCGTACATGAACACCGACGGCACGTTGAGGCGGAGCATCGCCATCATCATGCCCGGCAATGACTTGTCGCAGCCGGCGAGTGTCACCATGGCGTCGTAGCAATGGCCGCGCATGGTGAGCTCGACCGAATCGGCGATCAGATCGCGCGACGCCAGCGACGACTTCATGCCCTGGTGCCCCATCGCGATGCCGTCTGTCACGGTGATGGTCGTGAACTCGCGCGGCGTGCCGCCGCCACGATCGACGCCGATCTTCGCCGCCTGCGCCTGGCGGTTGAGCGCGATGTTGCAGGGCGCAGCCTCGTTCCAGCAGGTCGCCACCCCCACGATCGGCTGGTTGATCTGCTTCTCGTTCAACCCCATGGCGTAGAGATAGGAGCGATGTGGCGCGCGCTCCGGTCCGACCGTCGTATGACGGCTCGGCATCTTCGCTTTGTCGAAGGTCGGATTGGGATGCAGCTTCAGTTGCTTCTTCTTGGCCATCGCGCTCGGGTCTCCGCCCTTCGAGTGGAAGTCCGGCGGACATTACTCGGCCGCCCTTTGCCGGGAAAGAGGTCCGAGACGCGAAAATCTGAAGGGCAGACGGCCATCGAAACAGCCCATACACTGGCGTTTGCAAAGGGGGAAAAGTGCCGCTCTGGATATCGATCACCATCGCCGCAGCGCTGTTCCAGAACATCCGCACGACGATGCAGCAGAAGATCCGCCATGTCCTGAGCGTCGATGGAGCGAACTTCGTCCGGTATCTCTACGGCGCCCCGCTGGCGCTCGGCATGTTGGCCTTCCTGGTCTTCGCCACCGGACGCGAGATCCCGTCACTTTCGCCGACTTTCTTTGCCCTCGTGACCCTGGCTGGCGTGGCCCAGATCGTGGCCACGTCGCTCATGATCCACTCCTTCTCGCTGCGCAACTACGCCGTGGGCACCGTCTACTCCAAGACCGAGACGGTGTTCGTCGCGCTCTATGCGACCTTCCTCGCCTCCGAGCCGCTGAAGTTCGGCGCCTGGATCGGTATTCTCGTGTGCCTGTCCGGTGTCGCCATCCTGAGTGTACGCGGCTCGTTCGCGAACATCAGGAACGTGATCGCCGACCTGACGCACAAGGGGGCACTCTACGGCATCCTGTCGGGGCTGTTCTTTGCCGTCGCGGCAGGAACGATCCGCGAGGCTTCCAAGCACGAGCACAGCGGCGACTTCATGGTGCGCGGCATCACCGTGCTCGCCTGCATGAACACCATCCAGATCGTGATCATGGCCGCCTATCTCGCCATTCGCGACCGGCCGCAGCTCGGCAAGGTTCGGCACAATTGGCGCTCGTCGATCTGGGTCGGTATCTTCAGCGTGCTGGGATCTGCCGGCTGGGCCCTCGCCATGACGCTCGAAAACGCGGCCCTCGTGCGCGCCGTCGGCCAGATCGAGCTCGTCTTCACCTTCATCGCCTCCCATCTCGTCCTGAAAGAGCGGCCATCCGTCGGTGAATGGATCGGCAGCCTTCTGGTCGTGGGCGGCGTCGTGCTCGTCCTCATTGTCCGGTGATCCATGACAGACCAAACAATGCCTCGTCCTCTCACGGGCGTCCGTGTGCTCGACTTCTCGACCACCATTGCCGGGCCGCACTGCGCCCGGCTGATGGCAGACATGGGTGCCGACGTCATCAAGGTCGAATCCCCGGAAGGCGACCTGATGCGCAGTCGCCCGGTGCAGCGCGACGGCGCTGGCACGATGTTCGGCCAGCTCAACGCCGGCAAACGTTCGATCGTACTCGATCTCAAGCGGCCCGAAGCGGTGGCGGCGGTCAAGAAGCTCGTGAAGGGCATCGATATCGTGCTGGAGAACTATCGGCCCGGCGTGATGAAGCGGCTCGGGCTCGACTATCACGAACTGGCGAAGGCCAACCCGCGACTCATCTACGGCGCGATCTCTGGCTACGGCCAAAGCGGGCCAGCGGCCGGCCGTCCGGCCTATGCACCTGTGATCCACGCCGCCACCGGCTATGACATGGCCCATCTCGGCTACCAGGGCGGTCGCGAACGTCCGGACAATTGCGGCATCTTCGTCGCCGACTATGCAAGCGGCGCCTATGCGCTGGGTGGCATCCTGGCCGCGCTTCACCAGCGGCACGTCACCGGCAAGGGCCAAATGGTGGATGTGTCGATGTTCGAGAGTCTCGTCGGCATGCTGCTGGGCGAGGTCAACCGCGCGCAGTTCGACTTCGAGGTGCCGTCCCGGCCCATGTACGGACCGATCGAGGCCAAGGACGGATACGTGATGCTGGCGACGGCGAGCGAGCGCACCTTCCAGGACATGGCGACCGCGGCAGGCCGGCGCGACTGGCTCACCGATCCACGGTTCGAGAAATACGCCGACCGGCGCATGAATTGGGGCCTGTTTGTCGTGGAACTGGAAGAATGGTCCAGAACGCTCACCGTCAAGGATGTGGTTGCGGCGTTCGAGCAGCACGGCGTGCCCTGCTCGCCCTATCTCACGGTCACCGAAGCCCTGAAGGATCCCCAGGTCGAGCATCGCGGCTCGCTCTGCGCGATCGAGGACAGCGCGGGTGCCTACAAGTCGCCCGCACCGCCTTTTCGTTTTTCCGGCTCGCCGCTGCAAAGCGGGCCCAAGGTGGCAAGCCTCGGCGAGCACACCAAGGCCGTGCTGGCCGACGCAGGCTTAAGCGCGGCCGAGATCGAAGCGCTCGTCAAATGATCGACCCGCGTACCCCCATTCTCGTCGGCGGCGGCCAGATCACCGACACGACCGGCGAGCCCTCGAGCGGACGCTCGCGCGTGGCCTTCGCCGCGGAAGCCGCGCGGCTTGCCCTCACCGACGCCCGGCCATCGATCGGTGGCGACGCGCTTGGCCGTCAGATCGATGCGCTGGCGGTGATGGAGTTCTTCAGCGACATCAGCCCGCGCTTCGCCTCGCCGTTCGGCCGTTCAAGCAATCCTCCCAGGAGTGTCGCCAACCGGCTGGATGCCCGGCCGCGGCAGCTCCTCTACAGCCATTCCGGCGGCAACATGCCCCAGTACCTCGTCAACCGCTTTGCCGAGGAGATCGCGCGCGGTGAGACGCAACTTGCCCTTGTCTGCGGCGCGGAGCTTTTGCGCACTACCCAGAACGCTCGTAAGGCCGGCCTCACGATCGACTGGAACGAGGATGCGGGCGCGGAGCCCGAGCGTGTGGGCGACAAACGCTTCGGTTTCAGCGAAGAGGAGGCACGGCACGGATTGCGCGCGGCCATCCATTTCTATCCGTTGCTGGAGAATGCGATCCGCCGCGGTCTCGAACGCGACGTGCCGGCTCACATGAAGGCGATGGGCCGCTTGTTCGAACGGCTTGCCGCGGTGGCCAAGGACAATCCGCTTGCCACTCGCCGCCAAGGCTACAGCGCTGATCGGCTCGCCACCATCTCCGACGACAATCGCTGGATCTGCTTTCCCTATCCGCGGCTCATGAACGCCAACGCAATCATCGATCAGGCGGCGGCGGTTCTGATGACGTCGGTCGAGAAAGCACGCGAGTGGGGCATTCCGCAGGACCGCTGGGTATTCCTGCATGGGTGTGCCGACGGCACGGACACCTGGTTCGTGTCCGAGCGCGACCGGCTCGACGCCTCGCCCGCCATCCGTGCCTGCGCTCGCCTCGCGCTCGATATGGCCGGCAAGCGGGCATCGGACATCGCCGCCTTCGATCTCTACAGTTGCTTTCCGTCAGCAGTCGAGGTGGCGATGAAGGAGATCGGCCTGGTCGAGAACGACCCGCGGCCGATCAGCATCACCGGTGGCCTGCCCTTCTTCGGCGGTCCGGGCAACAACTACGTTACCCATGCCATCGCCGAGATGATGAAAGTGGTGCGTGCGAGGCCCGGCAGCCTCGGCATGGTGACGGCGAACGGCAATTACCTCACCAAGCATTCGGCCGGCCTCTACTCGACCGAACCAGTGGCGGGCCCATGGCGCCGCCAGGAGCCCAAAATCCTCCAGGCCGAGCTCGATTCTCGACCCAGGCAGAGCGTAAGCGCTGCGCCGACCGGCATGGGCACGATCGAGACCTACTGCGTGGCCTACGGCAAGGCAGCGCCCGAAAGGGCCTATATCTTCGGCCGACACGACGGTTCGGGCCAGCGCTTCGTGGCAATGGCCGATGGCGACCCTTCCCTGCTCGCCGACATGGTGACGCGCGAGCAGCTCGGCCGAAAGGTAAACGTCAGCCAACGGGAAGGACGTAACGTCTTCCAGCCCGTCTAGCCATTCAGGTCCGCGACAGGAACTCGGCGGCAAAGTGGAATGGCCGTGGCCGTTTTTCGGCAGGCGCAACCCATTCCACGGTGCAACGTTGGGGAGGCGCCCGGGGAGAGTTCATCAGGAGGATTTCAACATGAAGCGCTTGGCTCTCTTCTTTGCCGCCCTGATCGGCATGGCCGGCATCGCCCAAGCCCAGTCGGTGGCGACCTCGATCCCTGCCCCGGCTCCGTCGCATCATATGAGCTACCGGTCGGGCGCCATGGCTCAGTCCTGTGGCCACCAAGTCTCGATCACCGACGAATATGGCTTCAAGTACGACAGCATGGGTGATCGGCTCAATGTTCGGGGCTGCGTGATCCCGCCTCCGCACACTCGGCCCGGCGCCAAGGCGATCCAAGGCTGAACAGGGATGCACAGACGGGTCGGCGGTCGTCGATTCCCTGAGCTTGGAAAAGTCCCTCCGGCCCGTCGTCCATGACTTCCCCCAGTCGATCCGGCCTTTACGGCGCGTGATCGGAAGCCCAAGCTTGGCTCCCCGGAGGAAGCATGCCGAATATTCTGAATGCGGCGCAGGCGGCCGAGTTCAATGACAAGGGCTTCACGTATGCGCGCGGTCTCTTTGCGGCCGACGAGGTGAAGCTGCTCACCGAGGCGATGGAAAATGATCCTGCGGTGTGCGGCTCGATTCTCGACCGGCGAGACGGCGAAGGGCGCTCGACACGCATTGCGCTGTGGAACCGGGCCGGCGATGCGGTCTACGGCCTGGCGGCGCGCTGCGAGCGCATGGTCGATACTTCTGCCGCGCTGCTGGGCGGTCCGGTCTATCATTTCCAGTCGAAGCTCACGGCCAAGGAACCGGAGGTCGGCGGTGCCTGGGAATGGCACCAGGATTATGGCTACTGGTACCACAACGGCTGCCTGCGGCCCGACCTTTTGTCGATAATGGTCGCGCTCGACAGGACCACGCGCGAGAATGGCTGCCTGCAGATCGCGGCCGGCTCGCACAAGCTGGGCCGGATCGATCACACGCCGCTGTCGCCGACCCAGAACGAGGTCGATCCCAAGCGCATGCCCCATATTCTGGAGCGATGCCCGATCGAGTATTGCGAGCTCGAGCCCGGCGACGCGCTGATCTTTCATTGCAATGCCATCCACCGCTCCGACGCCAACCGCTCGCCGCGCCGTCGCTGGACCCTGCTGATCTGCTACAACCGAGTCGACAACGATACGATCGTAAAGTCGGACGACCGCTACTTCGTGCCGCTCGACAAAGTTGATGACGGCGCCATCCGCCGCGCCGGTTTGAAGTTCGCCCGTGGCGACAACCAGGAGCACTTCACCTCCCGCCCCTACGTGCCGGACCTGCGCAAGGCATCATAGCCTTTGGGGGAGGCTGACCTTGGATGTTCGCAAGGCCAGTTCTTCCGACATTCAAGCTGCCACCGGGCTGGTGGAACTTGATCGCCGGCACCGTCAGAAATACCAGCCGGTCTTCTGGCGCAAGGCGGCGAATTCGGCGGCGGCTACGCAGGAATTCCTGGCCAAGCTGCTGGAGGAACCCGGCACCTTCTTCCTGGTTGCCACCGAAGGCAGCCAGATGCTGGGCTTCCTGGTCGCGCGGAAGTTCCCGGTGCCGCCCGTTTATGATCCGGGGGGTGATACTTATCTCATCGACGATTTCTGCGTGCTCGAGCCTCGTCATTGGCTGACGGTTGGCGAGGCTCTGCTCTCGCATGTGTCGACGCTGATCCACGAGCATGGCGCCGTCCAGATCGTGGTGGTGTGCGCCGATCGGGATCTCGCCAAGGTCGAGATGCTCCGCCGATCTGATCTGGCGATCGCCTCGAACTGGTGGACGAAGTCGTTGAAATGATCGACATCAGGCGCCGAGCCGTTCCAACGCGCGGCTGAGGCGGGTCCGCGTCTTCTCTGCCTGCGCGCGGCGCTCACGCTGCTCTTCGACGACCTCTTCCGGAGCCCGCGAAACGAAAGCGGCATTGCCAAGCTTGGCATCGATCTTGCCCACCTCGTCGGCCAGCTTTCTGATCTCCTTCTGGAGGCGAGCAGCTTCGGCCTTGAGATCGATGACCTCACCCACCGGAAGGGCGTAAGTGGCCTCGCCCACCACGATCTGCAGCGCGGCCTGCGGGATGGCTTTTGCCGAGGCGTCGACGGCCTCCACGCGCGCCAGCCGTTCGATCGCGGCGCGGTGCGTGTCGAGCCGTCCGCGAGTCGTCTCGTTGGCGCCGACGGCCAGAAGTTTGAGTTTGGCGCCATCCGGTACCTTCAGTTCGGCGCGGGCCGAGCGGATGTCGGAGATCAGCTTCACCAGCCAACCGATCTCGCCCTCCGCTGTCGCGTCGACGGACGTCGGCGCTGGCCAGGGCTGGCTGATCAGCATGCCGTGCACGGTTCGATGGCCGAGCTTGTCCCACAGTTCCTCGGTGATGAAAGGCATCACGGGGTGTAGGAGCTTTAGAGTCTCGCGCAAAACGAAGGCCGTCACGGCGCGCGTCTCGTTCTTCTCAGGCGCGTCGGGCTCCTGCAGGATCGGCTTGGTGAGCTCGACATACCAATCGCAAAGGACGTCCCGGATGAACTCGTAGAGAGTGTTCGACGCGTCGTTCAGCCGGAAATCGGTCAGCGCCTTGTCTATGGCCACGTTGGCGCGCGCCAACTCGCCCAGCATCCATTTGTTGACCGTATGCTCGACGGATGACGGATCGAAATTCTGTGGGAGAGCGGCGCCATACACCTCGGCGAAGCGTGTCGCGTTCCAGAGCTTGGTAGCGAAGTTGCGCGAGCCCTCGACCCGCGCCGGCGTGAGCCGCAGCCGACCGGCCGAAGCCGCCGCCAGCGACGCCATCGTGAAGCGCAGGGCATCGGCGCCATACTTGTCGATCAGCTCCAGGGGATCGATCACATTCCCCTTGGATTTCGACATCTTCTGGCCCTTCTCGTCGGTCACCAGCCCATGCAGGTAAACGGTACGGAACGGCACTTCGTTCATGAAGTGCATGCCCATCATCATCATGCGGGCGACCCAGAAGAACAGGATGTCCCATCCCGTCACCAGCACCGACGTCGGATAGTATTTCCTGAGCGCATCGGTGTCGTCGGGCCAGCCGAGCGTCGAGAACGGCCACAGCGCCGAGCTGAACCACGTATCGAGCACGTCGGGGTCGCGCTCCAGCGGCACCTCCTTGCCGTAGTGCTTGCGCGCCTCGGCACGCGCCTCGCCTTCGGACAAAGCGACGAACAGTGTCCTGTCAGGGCCATACCAGGCCGGAATCTGGTGGCCCCACCAGAGCTGGCGCGAGATGCACCATGGCTCGATGTTCTCCATCCAGCGGAAGAATTCATCGCGGCCGCGTTCGGGCACGAATGTCACGCGGCCGTCACGCACGGCGGCCAACGGGGCGTCGGCGAGCTTCTTGGCATCGGCGTACCACTGCTCGGTCAGGAACGGTTCGACCGGCACGCCGCCCCTGTCGCCGTAAGGCACGGCGTGAGTATGCGGTTCGATTTTCTCGACGAGGCCTTGCGCTTCGAGATCGGCCACGATGGTCTTGCGCGCTTCAAAACGATCGAGCCCGCGATACTCTTGCGGCGCGTTCTCGTTGACGCGCGCGAACTTGTCGAAGATCGAGATCGCCTCAAGCTTGTGCCGCCGGCCGACCTCGAAATCGTTGAAATCATGCGCCGGCGTGATCTTCACCGCGCCCGACCCCTTCTCGGGATCAGAATAGTCGTCGGCGACGATCGGGATGCGACGCCCCACCAGTGGCAGGATCGCGTACCTGCCGATCAGGTGCTGCCATTTGGCGTCGGCGGGATGCACCGCAACCGCGGTGTCGCCCAGCATCGTCTCGGGCCTCGTGGTGGCAACGACGATATGCTCGGCGCTGCCCTCGATCGGATACTTGAGATACCATAGATGCCCCTTTACCTCGCGCGATTCGACCTCGAGGTCCGAGATCGCGGTCAGCATCTTGGGATCCCAGTTGACCAGCCGGTTGTCCTTGTAGATCAGCCCCTGCCTGTAGAGATCGACGAAGACCTTGAGGACGGCGCGCGAAAGTCCGTCGTCCATCGTGAAGCGTTCGCGGCTCCAGTCGCACGACGCACCGAGGCGCCGGAGCTGGCTTGTGATCGCGCCGCCGGAATAGGCCTTCCATTCCCAGACCTTGGCCAGAAACTCCTCACGGTTCAGCAGTTTCTTGTTGCCGTCGCCCCTGTCGGCGCCCTCGACCGCAAGGCCGATCCCCTCCTGCTCGAGGTTGCGCACGACGACCATTTGCGTCGCAATGCCAGCATGATCGGTGCCGGGCTGCCACAGCACGTCGTCGCCCTTCATGCGGCGCCAGCGGATCAGGATGTCCTGCAGCGTGTTGTCGAGGGCATGGCCCATGTGCAGGCTTCCCGTCACGTTGGGTGGCGGGATCACGATGCAATATGGAGGCTTGGCCGATTCAGGGTGCGCCTTGAACGCGCCGGACCGCTCCCACTCGGGATAGCGGCGGGCTTCGATCTCCCCGGGGTCATAGGTCTTCTCGAGCATCGCTTGCCTTATAACGAAAAACGCCACGGCGGGCCCCGTGGCGTTCTGTCGGGAGAGTGCCTCCGGGGTCAGCGGCGGGTCAGCCGGACGATCTCGCGCTCGACATACCGCTCGACGATCGGCGGCAGGTTGCGGTCGAGCCAGTCCTTGAGCATCGGCCGCAGCATCTCCTTGACCATGTCCTCGATGGTCTTGCCGCCGTGTCCCACCGAGGGGCCGGAGTCGGAGGCGCGGGGTGGCGGGACGCTTTCCTGGACCGCCTGATTCAGGCGTTCGAAGGCCGAGCTCGTGGCGCCGGCGACGGTGGAACCGATCAGGGGCTCGGAGGATTCGTTGTTCGACTGGGACATTTCAGGGGCACTCACTGGGTCGATGCGAGGAAGAGGAATGGACGTTGGTTGCGACTCGGGCGTGGCAGGTTCTTCGATCAGGTCGGTGAGAAGCAGAACATCGTCGCCCTTGCCCGGCTCCTTTGGGATGGCCGACTGGGCCATGGCGGAGTCGCGACGCGTGGGCGGCTCGCCTGTGTGCGAACGCGCTTCGTCGTCGGAAATGATCTTGCGGATGGACGCTAGGATGTCGTCCATCGACGGATCGTTGTTCGAGCTACGGCCATCGCTCATTCTTACTACTTCCCGGAATCACTGCTCCAGTCGCCGATCCAACGGGAGCCTACCTCCTTATAGTACTTCTCCTCGTCATAATATTCGACAGGCAATCCAAGGGAACGGGCCGTCAAGCGGCCGATCCCCGAAAGGACACCGTAATAGCTCACCTGCGTATCGTGGCGCGCCTGGAGGAGGCTTACCTGCGAATTCAACAGTTCCTGCTCGGCGTTCAAGACGTCCAGGGTCGTGCGGGATCCCACCAGGGCCTCCTGGCGGACGCCGTTCAACGCCACTTCGTTGGCCCGGACCTGAGCCTCGAAAGAAAGCACTCGTGAACGTGCCGAGTCGAGGTTGCGCCAGGCACGGATGACCGTCTCGGCCGCCTGCCGGCGCGCGCTGTCCAGCTCGTTGCGGCGCTGGCCGACGAGCTGCTTGGCCTGCCTTATCACGGACCACTCGCTGCCATTCTGGAAAATGGGCACCGTCGCCTGCAAACGCACGCCATACTGGTAATACTGGTCGCCCGGCACCTGAAGGTCGGATTGCGTCTGCACGTAACCCACCAGGTTGACCTGCGGCAACAGATTGGCCACAGCGCTGTTGACGCCGTAGCTCGCCGCCGTGATCCGATGCTGAGCGCTCACCGCCCGCGGCCCGTTGTCCATGGCGAGCGCCACGCACTCCTCTTCGGTCGCCGGCAGGGCGCCAATCAAAGGCAGATCGGCGAGCTTGCCTGGCTTCATGCCGATTTGATGCTGGAAAGCCGCCTCGTCGATGCGCACCTGCGCCTGCGCCTGCACGAGGTCGGCCTTCGCCTGCTCAAGCCGGGCTTCGGCCTGCGAGACGTCGGTGATGGTGAGTTCGCCGACCCGAAAGCGCTCGCGCGTGGCATCGAGCTGCTCGACCAGCACCCGCACATTGTTGCGCCGGGCATCGACGATGCCAACGTCCTGCAGCAGGTCGGCGTAGGCCTGCACCGAGGACAGCAGCACCGTCTGTTCGGTGTCGGCCAGCAGCGCCCGCTGGGCCTGGATATTGGCTTGGGCGGCCTTGGTATCCGCCACTGTCTTGCCACCGCGGAACAGGGGCTGAGTGGCCTGCAGAAGCGCGACGCGCCCGTTCAACGCAAAATTGGAGTTGATCAGCCTGACCGGGATCGAATCGGCCTGGATCTTGTTGTATTCGACCGACAGCGTGATCTTGGGGCGCCAGTTGGCGACCGCCTGGGAGAGGGTCTCGTCGGTCTGACGCAGGATCGCCCGGCCTGCCAGCAAATCCGGATTGCTGTTGTAGGTACTGGACAGGGCCTCGATCAGGCTCTGGGCCGATGCGGTCGGAATAGTGCCCAGTCCGATGGCCAGCACGCCTACCGCCCAGGCGCAAGCGCGCTTCAAGGTCGGCCGGTTACCCATTGAAATAACCCCCCAATTCTTTCAGCCAACCCTATCATTGTTGGGCCGCCCATTGATAGTATTTCCGCGACCCATACCAACCTCTTACGTCAGAAAGTGAAGCGCTGGGGCGGCGCGAACCCCGGCAGGAGGGGGGTGCTGGCATCGAACAGCGGCCGCCCGGAAGTCACCCCGCCCTCCTTCAGCGCGAGCCGGGCAACGCCCAAGGCACCATTCGGCCCGGCGAGGACGGTGGTCAACCGGCCCCCCTCGGCCAGTTGGTCGAGGATCGCTGGCGGAATCTCCCGCACCGCACCCTCGATCAGGATCATGTCGTAGGGCGCCGAGGCCGGCACACCACCCTGCATCGGAGCGACGACCTGCTGGACGTTGTCGATGCCCAATTCCTTCATGGTCTGCTCGGCCGCACTGGCGAGCGACTGATCGCTCTCGAGGGCCACTACCGCCTTGACCAGCCGCGACACGAGGGCGGCGCCGTAGCCCCGCCCGGATGCGACGACCAGCGCGCGCTCGTCTGCCGCTGGCTCAAGTGCCTGGATCAGCCGCGCGACGACCATCGGCTCCATGAGGAATCGCCCGCCGCCCAGTGGCACGTCATCGTCCGCATAAGCAACTGATCTCAGTCCCTCGGGCAGGAACCGCTCGCGCGGCAGATCCGCAATGACGGTCAGCAAGGCATTGCTGGTGACCCGGTTGGGCCGGAGTTGACCGTCGATCATATTGCGGCGCGCAAGCGCGAAATCTGTCATTGGCTGATCCCAAAAATCTCGCATTGTTATAGGCGGCGCGCGGCGGAAGCGTCAAAGGTTGGTGCGTCGCAGCCGCTTGACCGTTCTCTCACCCCATGCCTATAGCAGCGCCGTTTCTGCGGCCGGCCTGGTGGCAGAGTGGCTATGTAGCGGACTGCAAATCCGTCAATGCCGGTTCGATTCCGGCCCAGGCCTCCAACGCGGCTGGCGCGAAGATCGCCCCCCTTGCCTGCGGGGGAACACTCTGCCAAAAGTCCGCGGCTTCGCGGGCCGTTTACCGCCGGCCGCAACGAATTTTTCCGGAGTAGCTCAGCGGTAGAGCAGGCGACTGTTAATCGCCGGGTCGCAGGTTCGAACCCTGCCTCCGGAGCCACATAGCTACGGCGCGCCTATGCAAGTGGGCGCGCCGTAGTCGTTTCAGGTCGCCGCAGGCCAATGCCCGCGAGCAGCCGGCGGGGCGCGAGTCGTTTTTCCGGACGTCAAAGCGGCAGCGCAAGGAGACGTGATGAACGCGGTCCTGAGGATGAAGAAACCGGACATCTTGGCCCTGTAGAAGACTTGCGACGGCGGCCGAGTACTCTCGCCACCGGCCCGTGGCTGCGCTATCGAGCGGCTCCCTCATGTTCCGGGAGTCGCGCCATGAACCAGCCCCACCTGCCCAACGAGACCGCCGAACTGGTCCGACAGGAAGTTGCATTCCGGGGCTACTTCAAGGTCGTCCGCTACTTTTTCCGCCATGGATTGCATCAAGGCGGCCAAAGCAAGGTCATTGCGCGCGAGGTGTTCGAGCGCGGCCAGGCGGCCGCCGTACTGCCTTATGATGCCGGCCGCGACGAGGTCGCGCTGATCCGCCAGTTCCGGGCCGGCGCCTATGTGGCGGGCCATCATCCGTTCACGTGGGAGATCGTCGCCGGGATCATCGAGGACGGCGAGACGGCCGAAACCCTGGTTCGACGGGAGGCCGTCGAGGAAGCCGGGCTCGAGGTCGCCGATCTGCTGCCAGTGCAGAACGTCATGCTCACGCCCGGCGCGTGCTCGGAGTCGTGCCAGATCTTCGTCGGTCGTGCCGACACGGGAAGCGCCGGCGGCATCTTTGGCCTCGAATCGGAGGGCGAAAATATCCTCGTCAAGGTTATGTCGTTCGCCGAGGCCTACGCCATGATCGAACGCTGCGAGGTCGACAACGCGGTAAGCGTCATCGCCCTGCAATGGCTCGCGCTCCATCGCGACGATATGCGTCGGCGCTGGCGCTAGCGGTTGCTTTGGCCCCCTATCCCTGTCTACGGTCGGCCGGGAAGCGAGCGCAGGGTCAGAAGAGCGAGTTCCATTATGAACGTCCGGTCGGGTTTCATCGACAGCATCGGCAACACGCCGCTGATCAGGCTGCGCGCGGCGTCCGACGCCACGGGCTGCAACATTTACGGCAAGGCAGAATTCCTCAACCCAGGCGGCTCGGTGAAAGACCGCGCGGCACTCGCCATCATCGAGGACGCTGAGAAACAGGGCAAACTGCGGCCGGGCGGCGTCATCGTCGAAGGCACAGCCGGCAACACCGGGATCGGCATCGCGCTGGTCGCCAATGCACGCGGCTACCGGTCTGTGATCGTGATGCCCGAGACGCAGAGCCAGGAGAAAAAGGACATGCTGCGGCTGTGCGGAGCCGAGCTCATCCTCGTGCCGGCCGTACCCTATGCCAACCCCGGCAACTATGTCCGTTACTCGGGTCGGCTTGCCGGGGAGTTGGCCGCCAAAGAGCCCAACGGCGTGATCTGGGCCAACCAGTTCGACAACGTGGCCAACCGAGACGGCCACTACCGCACGACCGGCCCCGAGATCTGGGAGCAGACCGACGGCAAAGTCGACGGCTTCACCTGTTCCGTCGGAACTGGTGGAACGCTGGGCGGTGTCGCGCGTGCGCTCAAGGAGCGCAACGCCAACGTCAAGATTGCACTCAGCGATCCAATGGGATCGGCGTTCTATAACTGGTTTACAAAGGGCGAGCTGAAAGCCGAAGGAAGCTCGATCACCGAGGGTATCGCCAATAGTCGCATTACGGCCAACCTCGACGGCACGCCCATCGACATGGCCTACCAGATCACCGACGAGGAGGCGCTGCCTCCCTTATTCGACCTCGTGGTGCATGAGGGGTTGGTGCTGGGCGGCTCGACCGCCATCAACATCGTTGGTGCCATGCGTCTCGCGAAGGATTTGGGCCCGGGAAAGACTATCGTCACGATCCTCGCGGATGGCGGCCAGCGCTACCAGTCCAAGCTCTTCAATCCGGCCTTCCTGCGCGAAAAGAACCTGCCGTTGCCGCCATGGATGAAGTGATCCCGTCATGACCCGGGTGGTCGTTTGCGGCAGCCTCAACATGGATGTCGTCGTGCAAAGCGCACGGCGGCCCCTGCCAGGCGAGACGGTGCTGGACGCGGAAGTCGCCTTCCTGCCCGGCGGCAAGGGGCTCAACCAGGCGATCGCCGCGGCCCGGCTCGGCCCGCCGACATCGATTTTCGGCGCTGTCGGCGACGATGCCTTCGGCAACACGTTGCGTGGTTTTCTGGCCGACAACAACGTCGACACGCTCGGTCTCCACGTCGTGACCGGACAGGCTTCGGGGCTGGCGCTCATTCAGGTGGCGCAGGGCGACAACGCGATCACCGTCGCCTCGGGAGCCAACCGGTATTTCAGCGAGATCATGGTGAGCGCCGAGCCGCGCCCCAGCGAAGTCTGGGTGGCGCAATTCGAGACACCGCTCGAGGCGACGCGCATCATCATGCGCAAGGCGCGCCAGGCCGGCGCGCGCACCGTGCTGAACATGGCACCCTTCCAGTCCTATCCTGCGGCGCTCCTGAAATCGATCGATGTCGCGGTGCTGAACGAGATCGAGCTCACGCAGGCTACCGACATCACGATCGGCACCTCGAGTGCGCTATCGACTGTCGTCGAGGCCTGCCACAAGCTTCGCGCCAAGGGTGCGCGCGCCGTGGTGGCGACACTGGGGCCGCGTGGCGCCGTCGTAGTGACGGCCGAAAGCGCCACGGCCATTCCCGGCGCCAAGGCCGACGTGATCGACACCACGGGCGCCGGAGATTGCTTCATCGGCGCCTTTGCCGCCCGTCTGGTGGTCGGGGCCACGCCGGTCGAGGCGGCGCAGTACGCCAACGTCGCGGCCGCCCGTTCCGTCGAGCGGCTGGGTGCCGCACCGTCCATGCCGACCGCCAAGGAAGTTGCGGCCCGTCTGGCGAGCGCCTAAATCCTGCGCATGGTGCAAGAGCTCTTTCGTCAGGACGCCTATCTCAAGGAAGCCGACGCCGTCGTGACCGCAGTCGAGGACCGCGGCGTGCGGCTCGACCGCTCCATCTTCTATCCCACCGGCGGTGGCCAACCCGGCGACACCGGGGTTTTGCGCTGGGAGGGCGGACAGGCGAGCGTGGCCGACGCCGTCAAGGCCGACGGAAGCGACGTGCTGCATGTCCTGGCGCCGGATGCGCCGCGGCCGCCGGTCGGCAGCGCGGTGCACGCGGTGCTCGATTGGGATCGCCGCTACCGCCACATGCGCATGCATACCGCACTGCACGTCATGTCCGCCGTGATCAAGGGCAATGTCACCGGCGGCCAGGTGGGCGCCGACCGCAGCCGGCTCGATTTCAATCTCGAGGGCGAGGTACCGACCAAGGAATGGGTGACCGAGGAGATCAACAAGCTGCTCGCGGTCGACCGGCCCGTGGTTGCGCAATGGATCACCGACGCGGAGCTGACTGCGCGGCCCGAACTGGTGAAGACGATGAGCGTGCGGCCACCGATGGGCGCTGGCCGCGTTCGTCTGCTGTCGATCGACGGCGTTGATCTGCAGGCCTGTGGCGGCACGCACGTGGCGCGCACGGCGGAGATTGGCCGTGTCGAATGCGTCAAGATCGAGAACAAGGGCAAGATGAACCGCCGGTTCATCATCTCTCTCCCCTGAGGAAACGCCGGATGTCCTACGCAAGACCCGATGCCCTGGTCAGCACCGAGTGGCTGGCCGACCATCTCGATGCGCCAGATGTGCGCATCGTCGATGGCTCGTTCTATCTGCCGGCGCAGAAGCGCAACCCGAGAGCGGAGTACGAGAACCAGCACATTCCGGGCGCGGTATTCTTCGACATCGACGAGATCGCGGACACCACGAGCCCCCTGCCGCACATGCTGCCCTCGCCGGAAAAATTCTCGGCGCGCGTGCGCAAGCTCGGCCTCGGAGACGGCAACAAGATCGTGATCTACGACACCACGCCCATGACCGGTGCGGCGCGCGTGTGGTGGATGTTCCGCGCCATGGGCCACAAGGATGTCTCCATCCTCGACGGCGGCTTGCCGAAATGGATGGCCGAAGGGCGGGCCGTCACGGACGATCCGCCGCTTCCACGTAACCGCCATTTCACGGCACGGCTCGACAACACGCTCGTGCGTTCGATCGGCGACGTGAAGGAGCTGATTCAGAGCCACCGCGAACAGATCGTCGATGCCCGCGCCGCGGCTCGCTTTCGCGGCGAAGCGCCCGAGCCGCGTGCCGGCCTGCGCGGCGGACACATGCCGGGCGCCTTCAATCTTCCGTACAACGATCTGATCGATCCGACGACCGGCACCATGCTGCCGGGCAAGCAGATCGCCGCCCGCCTCGCGGCCTCGGGCATCGATCCGACAAAGAAGGTGACCGCAAGCTGCGGATCCGGCGTCACGGCCTGCGTCGTGGCACTCGGCCTCTATCTGGTTGGCGCGCCGCATGCCGCCGTCTATGACGGCTCATGGACTGAATGGGGTGGCCGTGACGATACACCGATCGTCACTGGCGCCTGAGCTTTTCGCCCATCAGCCGGCGCCGCGCGCGGACGGCCGACTCGAGGTCACGATCACCTATCTCGAGCTTGCCTTCGGTGCATGGACGCGGCGAGCCGTGCCGCCCTCTTCGGCCGTCACGATCACGTACGAAGCCACACCGAGCGTCGCGCTCTATCGCGAGCTCTACGATCGTGTCGGCCGGCCCTGGCTCTGGTACGAACGGCGACTTCTTTCCGACGAATCGCTTGGAGCGTTGCTTGCCCGGCCCGGGCATGAGCTGCATACCGCGCGTGCCGGCGGGGACGTCGCGGGTTATTTCGAACTGGACAACGACGAACTGGCCTTCTTCGGCCTCACGCCGGATCATATTGGTCAAAGGATCGGTCCCTGGCTTCTCGACCGTGCCATCGAGCGGGCCTTCGCCCGCGGCTCGCGGCGGCTGAGCCTCAACACAAATACGGTCGACCATCCCCGGGCGCTCGCGACCTATCTCAAGGCAGGCTTCCACGTGACGCGAAGCGAAGCGAAAGAATTGCAGGATCCACGCGTCCTCTGGCCGGACCTCTATCGCTGGCCGCCGGCTTGAGCCCTGTGCCATAGTCGGTCCTATGACTGCGAAGAAAACTTATACCAGACCCGATACCGTCTTGGCCGTCGCCGGACGCGATCCCGACAACAATTTCGGTATCGTCAATCCGCCCGTGTACCACGCCTCGACCATCCTCCAGCCGACCATGGAGAAGTTCGAGAACCGCATCCCGTTCGAAGGATTCGGCTATGGCCGCAACGGCACGCCGACCCAGAAGGCACTGGAGGATGCCGTGGCGGCCATCGAGGGCGCGCATCGCTCGATCGCGGTGCAGTCCGGCCTCGCGGCCGTAACCGGGGCCATGGTGGGGTTCCTGAAGGCCGGCGACCACATGCTGCTAACCGACAATGCCTATGGTCCGGCGCGGCGCTTCGCTAACACCACCCTCAAGGGCTTCGGTGTCGAGACGACGTTCTTCGATCCGATGACCGGCGCCGGCATCGAGAAACTGATGAAGCCCAACACCAAGGTGGTCTACCTCGAAGCCCCTGGTTCGCAGACCTTCGAGGTGCAGGACGTGGATGCGATCGCCGCTGTCGCCAAGAAAAATGGAGCGGCAGTCCTCATCGACAACACCTGGGCAACGCCGCTCTACTTCAAGCCGTTCGACCACGGCTGCGACGTCTCCATCCACGCGGGAACCAAGTATATCGTCGGTCATTCGGACGCGATGATGGGCGTCATCTCGTGTGCCACGCGCCAAGTCTTCGAAACCGCGAAGACGGCGTGCCAGAATTTCGGCTTCCATGCCGCGCCGGACGATTGCTACCTGGCCCTGCGAGGATTGCGCACCATGGCAGTGCGGCTGCGCCATCACGAGAAGAGCGGCCTCCATATCGCCGGCTGGCTCAAGGCGCGGCCCGAGGTCGACAAGGTGCTGCATCCCGCCCTGCCCGACTGTCCCGGTCACGAGAACTGGAAGAAGCAGTTCATGGGCGCCTCGGGTCTGTTCTCCTTCACCTTGCGCGACGGCTACAGCCGCGGCGCGCTCGCGGCCATGCTTGACGGCATGGACATCTTCGGCATGGGCGCAAGCTGGGGCGGCTACGAGAGCCTGATGATCCCGGCCCATCCGGAGCATTACCGCACCGCCGTGCCGTGGCCGGCCGGCAAGCACCTGCTGCGCGTGCATATCGGGCTGGAGGATGTGGAGGATTTGAAGGCCGACCTCGCCGAAGGCTTCGACCGCCTGAACCGGGCGCACAACGCCTGAGTGCCGGCTAGCGTGCGGATCGTCGACATTCGCGAGCGCACGGTCGACATCTCTCGCTACAGCGATCGCTCTCTGCCGTCGGGTGGTCTCACGACCAGCATCGTCGCCCTCGCAACGGATGCCGTGCGCAGGGGCCGGCCCGTGGTCGGGTTCGGCTTCTCCTCGGTCGGCCGGTTCGGCCAGGGCGGTCTGATTCGCGAACGCTTCGCGCCGCGCCTGATCTCCGCCGGCGAAGTCGATCCTGTCGCCGCATGGGCGGCGATGATGAAGGGCGAAAAGCCCGGCGGTCACGGCGAGCGTTGCGTTGCCGTCGGCACGCTCGACATGGCGTTGTGGGATGCTGCGGCGAAGATTGCCGACCTACCTTTGCATGCTCTGTTGCGGCAACGCTTCGGCGATCGCGGCAATCCTGCGGCCGTTTGCATCTATGCGAGCGGTGGCTATCCCCATCCCGAGAACGATCCTGTGCGACTGAAGGAAGAGCTGCGACGGTTCCGAGACAGCGGCTACCAGAGAGCCAAGATCAAGATCGGCGGAGTGCCGCTTTCGCGCGATCTCGATCGGATCGCCGTCGCAGCGGAGATCTTCTCCGCGCCGCATTCCCTGGCGGTCGACGCGATGAACGGCTACGAGCCTGCCGCCGCCATCGCCGCGGCCCACGCCTTCCGTCCCCTGCAGCTCATGTGGCTCGAGGATGTCTGCGATCCACTCGACTTCGAGACCCAGTCGGCAGTAACCGCGGTCTATGAGGGGCCGATCGCTTCGGGCGAGGCGCTCTTCTCCGTTGCCGAGGCGAAACTGCTCGACCGTCACGGCGGCTTGCGTCGTGACCGCGACATCCTGCTGTTCGATCCTGTCCATTGCTACGGGTTGCCGGGCTATCTCGACATCATCGAGACAATGGAGACGCGTGGCTGGAAGCGCTCGGCCTTCTGGCCGCATGGCGGCCATCTCTTCAGCCTGCACGTCGCAAGCGCCCTCAGCCTTGGCGGAACGGAAGTCAATCCGTCGAGCTTCCAACCGTTCGGCGGCCTCGCCGACGGCGCCGTCCTGTCCGCGGGCTGTGCCTCGCCGACCGACCTGCCCGGCATCGGCTTCGAGGGCATCGAGGCACTCGATCATCTCTTCCGCCGCCTGTGATCTGTCAGGCCGATCTCCGGCAGCCGGCGCACGTGCCCGTGACCTCGAGCGTCATATCGCGGGCAACGAAGCCGCGGCGGCTGGCGCTCGCGGCGATCGTGTCGGCAACGCCATCGCTTTGCAGCTCCTCGGCGTTGCCGCATTCGCCGCAGATCAGGAAGAAACCGCGGTGGCTCTCGCCGGGATGGCTGCAGCCGATGAAGGCATTCATGCGCTCGATGCGATGGATCAGCCCGTTCTCGATCAGGAAGTCGAGGGCGCGATAGACCGTGGGCGGCGCCGATCCCCGTTCCTCGTTGCGCAGTTCGTCGAGCAGCGCGTAGGCGCCGACCGGTCTGTGGCTCGACCATACGAGTTCGAGAACGCGGCGGCGCAAAGGTGTGAACCGCAGGCCCTTGACGGCGCACAACTTCTCCGCCGCGGCGATGGCATCCTCGATGCAGTGGCGGTGGTCGTGGCTCTGAGAGGGGGCTTTGGCCGGCCTTTTCAACGCGATCCCGATTTGCCAAGCGAGAAGGCCGCGATTATACGCCCCGTTCCTCTTCGAGGCCAAGGCACGCCCATGTCCAGCGCCGCACCCACGATCTATCCGCAAGCTGCGATCGACAAGATGATCGCGGCGATCCAGTTCAACGACCAGGGCCTCGTTGCGGCCATCGCCCAGCAGCGCGGCACGGGCGAGGTGCTGATGATGGCCTGGATGGACCGCGATGCGGTCGCGGAGACCATGCGCACCGGCCGCGTCTGCTACTGGTCGCGGTCGCGCCAGGCGCCGTGGCGCAAAGGCGATACGTCCGGCCACATCCAGGAGCTGGTCGATCTGCGGGTCGATTGCGACGGCGACACATTGCTGGTCGAAGTCGAGCAGACGGGCGTTGCCTGTCACACAGGACGTCACAACTGCTTCTTCCGCGCGATCCGCAATGGCGAGCTGGAAACCATTGCCGCGGTGGAAGCCGACATGACGGCCGTTGGAAAGGAGTAAGTTTGACCAAGCGCAATTTTCCGCGACGCAGGTTGCTTGGTGTCGTGCTGGCCCTGCCGCTCGGCGCCTGTTCGAAGACCAGTTGGAACAATCCGTTTGGCTCCTACAAGCCATTCACCCTCACCGAACGCGGCGACCGCATGGTGCGATGGCTGCACAACGACGGACATGACGTCATGATGGCCCCGGAGGCCTTCGCGGTCATGGGCCTCTCCAACGGCGGGCGAGACATTCCCGTGATGCAGATGGCAAAGGACGGCCGCGACGGCCGTTACGTCATCAGCCTGGTCAATGTCCGCAAGATCCACGAGTTCGTGATGCATCGCCGCCAGGGTGATGTACTCACTTTCCACCACTGCGATACCGCCTTCGTTCGCCAGAGCTCGGTGCGCTATCCGCGCAATGGCAAGCCGACGCTGATCCTGGACACCGCATTCGCCGAAGCGGACTTCCGTCAGCAGCGCGCCTTTTGGTTCGCGGAGATGCCGGGACGGTAGTATTGTCCCGACGAGATGACGGTTGCCGCCGAGACTTCCTTATCCCCTCGCAAGACCCTCACCGTGTGCGGCGGTGCTCATGCCCTGCATGACGGCTTCACCGATCTTCTGAACGTGCTCTATCCTCTGCTGCAGGCGCAATTCGGCCTGAGCTACGCCGCGGTCGGCGCGCTGAAGGCGGTCTATTCCGGCGCCATGGCGAGCGGCCAAATTCCATCAGGCTGGCTCGCCGGTCGGCTCGGCGGCGTGAACGTCCTGGCTTTCGGCACGGCCTTGGTCGCCGCGGGCTACGGGCTCGCAGGCATCACCGGATCGCTCTACGGCATCGTCGCCGGCCTGCTGCTCGCCGGCCTGGGCGGAAGCACCCAGCACCCCATCGCCTCGACGCTGGTCTCGGCCGCCTTTCCCGGCCTGCGCTCGCGCGGCGCTCTCGGCACCTACAACTTTACGGGCGACGTCGGGAAGGTCGCGCTGCCGTCCCTGTTCGCCCTGCTCGCGGCTTCCTTCGGCTGGCGCGATGCGATGCTGGTGACGGCCGCGATTGCCGTGACTGGCGCCGGCGTCATCCTGGCGACGCTGCCGTCGCGCGGCGGTTCCGGAGCAAGTACCGAGGCCAGGTCCGTGGCGGGCCAAGACCGCCCCTGGGCCTTCTGGTTGCTGTTCTTCATCCACATAGCCGACAGCGCAGTGCGCAGCGGCTTCATGATCTTCCTGCCCTTTCTGCTGCGTGGAAAGGGTGCCGATCTGCCGACCATCGGGCTCGGCTTGTCGCTGATGTTCGCGGGGGGCGCCGCCGGCAAGCTGGTGATGGGCTGGATCGGCGCACGCTTCGGCGTGGTGACGTCGGTCGTAGTGACCGAAGTCGCCACCACCGTGCTGATCCTTGCGATCCTGCCGCTGTCGCTCACGACCTCCCTGGCGCTGTTGCCGCTGCTCGGACTGATGCTGAACGGCACGTCGTCGGTGCTCTATGGCACGATTCCTGAATTCGTCACCGTCGAGCGCCGCACCCACGCTTTCGCGGTTTTCTACACCGGCGGATCGGTTGCCGGTGCCAGCAGCCCGTTCCTGTTCGGCGTGCTGGGCGATGCGATCGGCCTGAGCCCGGCGCTCGCATGCGTCGGCGGCCTGGCCCTGGTCACAGTCCCATTGGTCGCGGCACTGCGTCCTGCCTTCCGCGCCGGCTAAGCGCCCTTCCAGACCGGGCCCATGGGCCGCAATCTGACGCCCGTGCGCAGATGCTTGTAGGGCATCTCGACAGGATCGGTAATGTGCGCGCCCGGAGATTGCACGACCAGGATCGTCTCGGCGATCGGCTGGAAATCGGCTCG
Source organism: Reyranella sp. (assembly GCF_036558665.1). Classification (GTDB taxonomy): domain Bacteria; phylum Pseudomonadota; class Alphaproteobacteria; order Reyranellales; family Reyranellaceae; genus Reyranella. The sequence goes on from NZ_DATBFE010000013.1 coordinate 113,352, forward strand.
GAAATGGACCGTCGATTTCAGCGCCAGGATGGGCACCTTCGAGGGCTCGACACCGACATGGCGGAACATTTCCTGGTCCGCCGCCTGGACGCGCTTGCAAGCCAAGACCGCCGACACCCCGCTCGCCTCGTCGGTCACCAGCGCCATCGGCCCGATCTGAAATTTCGCGCCACCATAGAACGGGCCTGTACCGGTGAATCTGCCGTCGCCCAGCTTGACCACGCGCCAGTCGGCCTCGACAGGCTTTTCGCCGGCATAACCTACGGCGGCGCCGATACCGCGCCGCATGATCTGGCCTTCGCCGGCCTCGGCTGCGGCCTGGGCCGCCAACTCATCGACGATCATGCCGATCACGGCGCCCTTCGCCTTGTGGCGGACCAGCGCCGCCAACAGGCCGACCGTATCCGAAGTGCCACCGGCACCCGGATTGTCCTGGACGTCGGCGAGCACGATCGGCTTCGTCGCGGCCTTCGAAAGCTCGATGGCGCGCGACGCCGCCGTATCCGGATCGAGCAGCTCGCCGGCAAACGCTTTCTCCTGGGCGTTGACGGCCTGGGCCAGCCGATCGGCAGCGGCCTCGACGGCCTCCTTGTCGTGGCCGTAGACGACCATCGCCGGACCGCATTGCGCGATATCTGCCGGCGGAAAACCCGGCGTGTGCGTCACGCTCACGATCCCCTGGTTGTGGGTCCGCTCGCCACCCTCGAGTTCTCGTACGAGATCGAAGATGCCCTTCGCTGGCTCGATGGAGGTGCATTGCCAGACCAGCGGAATCAGGAAATCGAGCTGGCGATAGGCGCGATAGATCGGCCGCTTGTCCCTGAGGAGCCGGTCGACGAGCTCGGCAGCACGCCCGCCCGTCGTTGCCATGTCGATATGCGGGTACGTGCGATATCCGACCAGCGCGGTTGCCAACCGCGCCATGTCGGGCGTCAGATTGGCGTGGTAGTCGAGGCTTGCCACGATCGGCAGCTTACTGCCCACGATCCCTCTGATGCGCCGCAGCCATTCACCCTCGCCGTCCTCGGCATGCTCGGCCACCATAGCTCCGTGCAGGTCGAGATAGATCGCGTCGAGCGGACCGAGGCTGCGGAGAGCGGCATCGAACAGCGTCCACATGCGTTCATAGGCATCCTCGGTCACATAGGAGGCCGGCGGCGCCGCGGCCCAGGCGAGCGGCACGACCTCGTGGCCGAGCTCGGCCAGGCGTTTGACGGCGCCGGCGATAGGGATGTTGAAGCCTTCCACACCGGCGATAAGCTCCGCCCCCTGCAGCAGCGGCGGCCAGGCATCGGCCCGCACGAAGTCGCTCCAGGTCGCCTGCTGCGGCGCAAAGGTATTGGTCTCGTGCTGAAAGCCCCCGACGGCGACACGCGCCATAGAACTCCCCTTTCATATCGGCCGGAAGCCGACCATATCATCGATATGCGCGGAATCCTGTCTCTGCTGCTGCTCTTCGTCCTCTCGGCATGTTCCATTCCCGAGACGCGCTGGGAGAAGGCCGGCGCCGATGAAAAGGCTGCGAACAGCGACCTCCTCACCTGCCGCCAGGCGGCGCAACAGGAGACCTTCGCCACCTCTCCCTTTTACGGATTCGGATTCGGATTCGGCCCGCCGTTCGGGCGCTTTCGCCATTGGTCATTCTACGACAGCGATCGCTTCTACACCGAAGGCCGGCTGACCGACTTCTGCATGCGCAACAAGGGCTACCAACTCGTCACGATCCAGCCGCCGCAAACGAAGCCGCCGGCACAAGCGCCGGCTGCACCGGCCGCTGCGACGGACAAATGAGCATCAGCTCTTCTTCTGCCGGGTCGCATCCTCGATCGCCCTGATCAGGACCGGCCAATACTCCTTGTCGTGACCGAGCTCGCGCGCGCGTTCCATCAACTCTCGGGCAACGTCGGCGCCGAGCGCCGGCACGCCGCGTTCCTCCGCCATCTCGATCGCATAGCCGAGATCCTTCAGCGCATAGACCGTCGAGAAGGCGCGCTCGGGGAAGGCGCCCGGCAACATCGCCTTCATGCCGTGATTGCGCAGCGCGAAGGAGTCGGCGGACCCTTTCGTCAGCGTCTCGAACAGAACCTTGCCGTCGACGCCGTAGGCGCGCGCGATGCTCAGCGCCTCGGCCAGCGCAACCCCGGTCTGGAAAAGGATCATGTTGTTCAGTATCTTCACGGCCTGGCCTGCCCCGGCATCACCGCAGTGCGTGACCTCGCTGGCCATATGGCGCAGCAGCGGCTCGATCCGCCCGAAGGTATCAGCCGTCCCACCCACCATGATCGACAACGTGCCGTCAATCGCCGCCTGGCGGGTGCGCGCGACCGGAGCATCGGCAAAGGCACACGACCTGCCCTCGAACTCGGCATAGAGCCGCCGGGCAAGCGAGATCGGCGCTGTGCTGAGATCGATCACGGTCGATCCCAGCTGAACCGTCGCGATCAGCCCTCCATCGCCGAGACAGACCTGCTCGACTTCCTTGCCACCAGGCAGCGAGAGGAGGATCGTCCGGCACTCGGAAACGATTTCCTTGATCGACGCGGCTTTGACCCCGTCGACGGACAGACGTTCGAGCGGCGCCCGGTTGCGATCGGCGGCGAGTACGGGCAGCCCGCTCTTGCGGACGAGATTGCGGCACATCGGTTCACCCATGGTGCCGACGCCGATGAATCCGATGCTGTCGGTCATGTCAGTCCACGATGAAAAGCTTGGCACCGACATCGGTGCGCGAGCGATGGGCGAGGTTGCCATCGGCAACCTGGTAGCTTTGGCCGGGCCTCAGCACGATCGTCCGGCCGTCGGCTAGCTCGGTTTGCAGTTCGCCCTCCAGTACCAGCAGCACATGTCCCTTCTGGCACCAGTGGTCGGCGAGGTAGCCCGGTGTGTACTCGACCATGCGGACGCGGATATTGTTGAAATTGCAGGTGCGCCAGTAAGCCTTGCCGGTTTCCCCGGGGTGCTCCGTCCGTTCCACGTCACTCCAGTCGGTCATGCCGAAGGGTATGTCGAACATCAACATGGATCGATCCCTCTTCGGTATGCATGTAGCATGAAATTCATCCCCACCGGGCCAGCGCCTTCGCCAGGCTTTCCGGTCCGCGATAGAGCATCGCGCGCCAGCCGCACATGCGCGCCCCGTCGACATTCACCGGCGCATCGTCCACGAACAGGATCGACTGCGCCGCGGTCACGCCCATGCGTGTCTGGGCACTGGTGAAGAACACGCGGTCGGGCTTGCAGACGCCGAGCGCGGCCGAATAGACGATCTCGTCGAAGTGCCGGCCGAGCCCCACAGTGTCGCGCAAGTAGGCGATACGATGGTGTTCCTGGTTCGTCGCGGCGAAGCAGCGTCCGCCGGTACGCTTTCGCCACCCGTCGGCCAGCGCCAGCACCTCGCGGTCGATCGCGACATCTTTCTCGAACCAATAGTCGACGAACTCTTCGAGCCGGCCGGCCAGCCCCATGGGCTCGAAGTAGTTGTGCAGAGCGACATAGAGATCGAGGCGGCCGCGCAGCACATCGAGGAACTCGGCCCTGAAGAACTCGCGCGCCATCTGTTCATGGTCGAAGCCCCAGTCGGCTTGCAGGGTGGCATACCAGGGCGCGGGCGAGCCGGGATGTGCGAGCGAAACGACGCCGTCGATGTCGAGAACGAGAACGGGGCTGGCACTCATGGCATGCCATGCTACAGCATCGGGATGGAGTTGGTCGTACCCGACCTTGCCTATCTCGACGCCTACGCCGATGCCCTGCGGCGCGGCTGGTCGCCGGACAACATCAGGCTGGAGATGACGGCGCGTGAGGAGCTGGCGAAGATCGCCGCGGACCCGGTGGCCTTCGTCGCTTCGCTCGACGACCGCGAGGCGAAGGGCGGTCCAATCACCTTGCCGGATGGCTCGAAGGCCGCGCGTCTTCCCGGTTTCCGACGTTGGATATGGGACGGCACGTTCTGCGGCTCGATCGGCCTTCGCTGGCAGCCCGGCACGGCTCTCTTGCCGTCGCATGTGCTCGGCCATATCGGCTATGCGGTCGTGCCCTGGAAGCGCGGCCGAGGCTACGCCACGCAGGCCCTCGCCCTGATGCTCGAGGAGGCGCGGCGCGAAGGCTTGCCTTATGTCGAACTCACCGCCGATCCGGACAACGAAGCGTCGCAGAAGGTGATCCGGGCCAATGGCGGCGTGCTCGTGGAGCGCTTCGAGGCGCCGGCATATGGAAAGGAAGAGCTGCGCTTTCGCGTTGCGCTCGACTAGGGATCGCCGCCGGCCCGCACCACCGCCTCGACCATGGTGGCAAGCATGGCGAGGCCCCGCGCCTTCAGTGCGCGCGGCGAGTCGTCCTCGCCGATCTGGCCTTCCAGCACCAGGGTGATGAAGCCATGGATCGAGGCCCATGCGAAATCGACCATGCGTTGCTTCACCTCGGCCGGCGCCCTGGGAATGACGGCTTCGACCGCGGCTATGTGGAGGTGATGGGCGCTCCTGGCCGCTTCCGCGAGAGCGGGCGTCTCGAAGCGATTGGCCTCGCGGCTGAACATGAGCTGGAACAGCACGGGGCGGGCTGCGGCAAAGGCCATGTACCCCACGCCCTGTGCAACCAGCCGCGCCGCCGGCGCGTCCACCGCGCGCCCCGCCTCGGCTTCCATGGCGGCAATGAGTTCCTGGTAGCCACGCGTCGCGATTTCCGCCAGGAGGTCATCGATCGACGCGAAGTGGTGGGCGGGAGCCGCATGGGAAACCGACGCCCGTCGCGCGCATTCCCGCAGGGTGAAGCCGCGGATGCCTCTTTCCTCCAGAAGCTTGCGGCCCGCCGTGACGAGCGCTTCACGCAATTCGCCGTGGTGATAGGGCTTGGATGACTCGGCCCGTGCCATACGGCCATCGGCCATGCGCTTGACCGCCTGTCAAGATTCGGAAACTCAATTTGTCGCCGGCTAGATGATCAGGTTTATATCTAGACAATATCAAGATTAGGTTTGCGCTGCCGTCGGCTTTCCGGGCTCTGACCCACCCGCATGATGTCCAGGATCGCCAGGGTGACGAATTGCGGCTGACCCGCCGCCTCCTGCTGTGGCTTGATGGGCCGCGTGGCAGAGGAGGAACAGGATGGCGTTCGAGACTTGGCTTGCTTTCGCGGCGGCATCGTCGGTACTGCTATTGATCCCCGGCCCGACCGTGCTGCTGGTCGTGTCCTATGCGCTCGGACAAGGGTGGCGTATGGCAGTGCCGATGGCCTTCGGCGTTGCCTTCGGTGACTTCACGGCCATGACTTTGTCCATGCTGGGCCTCGGCGCACTGCTCGCGGCATCCGCCACACTGTTCACCGTTCTGAAGTGGGCCGGCGCCGCCTATCTGGTCTGGCTCGGGATCAAGCTCTGGCGTGCCGGGGGCGTCCTCGAGACGACGCCGAGTTCCGGCACGGCATCGGCGGCGCGCATGCTCGGCCACGCCTGGCTGGTCACCGCGCTCAACCCCAAGAGCATCACCTTTTTCGTTGCCTTCCTGCCCGCCTTTCTCGATCCCAAGGTCGATTTCCTGTCCCAAATGCTGGTCTTCGAAGCGACCTTCCTGACCCTCGCCTTCGTCAACGCCTTTTCCTACGCCGTGGTCGCCGGCAAGGCGCGCAGCTTCGTGGCCAATCCGCATGCGATCAGCGCCATAAACAAGACCGGCGGGACATTGTTGATCGGCGCCGGCGTCGCGACCGTCACCCTGGCCGGCGCGCAGAGTTGAGACGCCCTCGACGTATGGGACTGATATCCGACGCCGCCGAGCCGGACTATTTCACCGGCTCGCTGACGAACGCGACCTTGCTCAGACCAGCCTTCGAGGCGTCGGCAAGCATCTCGGCGACGTAGCGATACGGCACGCCCTGGTCGGCGCGCAGATAGATCTCGGGCTGGGGGCGCTTCTTGCCTTCCTCGCCGAAGCGCTGCGCCGCTTCCTCGCGTGTCAGCCGCTGCCCGTTCCAGAACAGCGCTCCCGTTCCGTCGATCGCGAACTCGACCTTGTCCGGCTTCTGGATGTCGGCATTGGACGTCGCCTTGGGCAGGTCGAGCTTGACGGCGTTGGTGAGAAGCGGCGCCGTGACGATGAAGATCACGAGCAGCACGAGCGCGACGTCGATCAACGGCACCATGTTGATCTCCGCCATGGGCTGCGAGGAAGACTTCCGATCGAAGCTGCCGAAAGCCATGACCCTTCTCCTCGCTTACTTGACCGCGGACAGCGACACGCCGCCGGGCTTTGGCGCGCGGCTCTGTGCCGAGGTCTGCAGCGTGCGGCCCATCGACAGGAAGGTCATCAGCTCGAAGGCAAAAGCATCGAGCTTTGCGGTCAGCACGCGATTGGAACGGGTGAGCCAGTTGTAACCCATGACCGCCGGCAACGCGACGGCAAGGCCGATACCGGTCATGATCAGGGCCTCGCCCACCGGCCCGGCCACCTTGTCGAGCATGCCCGACCCGCTCATGCCGATCGCGACCAGCGCGTGGTAGACGCCCCACACGGTCCCGAACAGCCCCACGAATGGCGCCGTCGCACCGATCGTGGCCAGTACGGTGAGCCCGTTCTCGAGCGCCGTCGTCTCCTCGTCGAGCACCTTCTTGATCGTGCGGGTCAGGAATTCCTGCTGGCTGCCCGCTTCCTCGAGCTTGGCGGCGCCGAACTTTTCGTGGTGCACCTGCGCGTGCAGCGAATGCGCGGTGAGATGACCAAACGGCTCATGCACGCCGTGCACGGTAAGCTCGTTCTGGACGGCCTCGAGCGAAGTCGCACTCCAGAAGAAACTCAGGAATTTCCTGCTCCGGCTCGTCCGTATGATCTGGCTGATGCCCTTCATGACGATCAGATACCAGGAGATCGCCGACATCGCTGCCAGGATCACGAGCAAGCTGCGGATGACCAGGTCGGACTGCGTGAGGAAGTGGGCAAAGCCCAAGGCTTGTGTGTCCCCCATAATGATCCCTCTGCTACTGCAACACGAATTTGATCGGCACGAGGACCCAGACCGGCTGCGGAATGCCGCCTTCGCTGTAGGGCCGGAACTGAGCGGCACGAACTGCACTCAACGCCGACTCATCGAGAGCTTGATGCCCCGACGAAGTCTGCAACGACACCTGGCTCGGCCGCCCCGTGACGTCGATCAGCACGCGCACCATCGTGACGCCCTGCTCGTTGTTGCGGCGCGAGTGTGCGGGGTAGACCGGATTGGGCCTGACGAGGAAGCTGACTTGCGAGGCACCGACCGTTTTTGGCGCTGTCGGTTGCGCCGGCGGCTCCGCTGCCGGCGAAGGCTGGGCGGGCGGGTGGACCGCCTGCTGCGGATGCGGTTTCGGCGGTGGCGGCTTGGCGACCGGCGGCTTGGGCTTTGGTGGCCGCGGGGGCGGCGCCTCGACCGGGAACGCGGGCGGCGGAAGATCCGGCGGTGGCGGCTGGACCATCGACTCGAGTTCGGGCTCCGGCGGCGGCGTGTCCTCCGGCAGAGGAACGTTGATCTGCGGTTCCGGGGGAGCCTCGGCCGCAACCATGCGGACTTCCATTGGCGGCGCTTCGCCTACGACGATCCTGGGCGGATCGATCTGGGTCAGCGCCCAGCCGCAGCCCACGTGGAAGAAGATGACGAACGCCAACAACCCGCCGCGCATAGCAGGCGACAGCGGCTCCGACCGATGCGGAGCGCCGATCTCGCGATCCGTCGATAACGCGAATGGCGGAGCTGATGCCGGCATCATGGGCAAGGCGTCATGGCTGTAACGGCCACAGGGCAAGACCGAGCGTGACCATCACCGATGCGCCAAAAATGGCAAAGCCAAGACCACGGCGACGGTTCGTCTCCCACCACAGAATGAGGCCGCTAAGCGACAGAAAGAGCAAGCTCCCGGCCAACGTGTCGACGAGGAGAATCCAGGGAACTGGCATTCCGACTCCCTTGTGCAGGTTGGTGAGCGTGGCGAAGAAGCCGTTCTCGACGGTTCGCACGCTCACCGATCGGTTGCCCACCCAATACTCGACCTGAATGACGCGATCGGGGCCGCCGAAGGCGAAGCTCCAGCGCTCGGGCTGCATCAGCGGGCGCTGGCCGCCGTCGTTCATAGTGCGCTTCTCCGCCCAGGCTACCGGACGCGCCCGCTCGATCCGCATGTTGTTGGCGGACCGGTCAAGCTTCAGAGCGTCGCGCAGCCAGCTCGCCATCGCCTCCGCGGTCTCTGGACGAGCATCGGGCAGCGCGAGTTGAGCATTGAGTGTCTTCTGCGCCGGGAGTTCGAGCTTGAGGACGGCCCGATGGTTGAGCCACACACCGCTTGCGCCGAAGATCAGTCCGAGCATCGCGCCCCACAGGCCCAACCAGCCGTGGGTGCGGCGCACCCAGCGCACGAAGGCCAGCCGGCGGTTGATCCGCAAGCTGGCTGCGCCGGCGATCGTGGCGTCAGTCGTCAGGTCTCGCTCCATTCGCGAACGAGATTGTGGTAGCAGCCGATCAGCGACCGCCGCGCGATCTCGTCCGCGTTCGTCTGGTTGAGGCGTTGGATGGCGCCATCCATCTCGTAGAGCATCGTCCGCTGCGCATCGTCGCGGATCAGGCTTTGCACCCAAAAAAAGCAGGATGTGCGCGTGCCGCGCGTGATCGGCGCAACTTGGTGAAGGCTAGCCGCCGTATAGACCACCATGTCGCCGGCCGGCAGCTTGACGCTGTGGCAGCCGTAAGTGTCCTCGATCTGCAGCTCGCCGCCGTCGTAGTCGGCCGGATTGGTGAGAAACAGCGTGGCCGACACGTCGGTTCTGATCTTGCGCCCGTCATGGGGATGGATGCGGACGCTGCCGTCGACATGTGCGCCGAATTTCATGCCCTCGCCATAGCGATTGAACATCGGCGGATAGACCATATTCGGCAGCACGGCGCTGATGAAGACCGGATTGCGCTCGATCGCCGAGACGACGATCCGCTGGCAGGCAAGCGCCACTTCCGAGCGCTCGTCGATCTGGCGATTGAACTTCACCGGCGCGCCCTGATAGCCGGCGGTCACCCGTCCGTCGACCCAGGCCTCTCCGGCGCGGTCGAGACGCTCGCGCAGGCTCACGAGCTGCGCGGCGTCAAGAACATCGGGTATGCAGACCAGCATCGAGAGCCTCTGCCTACATGTGATAGGTGAGCGTCAGCATCGCCGTCAGACCCGATCCTGGCACAGCGCGGCCGCCGTCCGACGGAATGAGCTGGTCGTAGTACTGGACGTTGAACAGATTGAACACGTTCAGGCGCAAATCGTATTTTTCCGCCTTGTAGGCAGCCGTCGCGTCGAATCTGACAAAGGCCGGCACGGAGGTCGTGTTCTGGGTATTCACGTACCGGGAACCGAGATAGGTAGGTCCACCTCCGATCTCGTACTTGTGGGCGAACGTATACGTCGTCCACAGGACTGCAGCGTCGCGCGGCGTGTTGGGTGGCACGGTACCCGTGAGCGCCCCTCCGTCGATGACGCGGCCGTCAAGGTAAGTGTAGCCGCCGAAGACCTGCCATTCGGGTGTAATGCGCCCGGCTACTCCGGTGCGTACGCCTTTGACACGCGTCGTGCCGTTTGCCGTAAAGGTTCCGTCGGCATTCGAGACTCGCGCATTCTGCTTGGTGATCTGGAAAATCGCGCCCGTCAGCGACAGATTATCGCCGAGCAGGTCGAACTTGACGCCGGCTTCGAAAGCCTCGTTCGTCTCGGGCGGCAGAACCTGCGAGCCCGTCGTGTTGACAAGCTGCTCGAGCGACGGATTGAACGACGTACTATAGGAGAAGTAGTAGGTCTGCTCGTGCGTCGGCTCGAACAGGATGCCGGTCCGGACACTGGTGAAAGTGTTGGTCTGATTTGTATATGGCACCGCGGTATTGCCGGGCGCGTTGGCAAGATTGATCGAGTTGCCGACCTGCGCATTATATATGTCGTATCGGACGCCGCCGACCAGCTTGAGCTGAGGAATGATCGTTAACGTATCGTTGATGTAGATGCCAAACGACTTCGCCATGGCGGTCGCCAAATTGCTCGGCAGCTCGGGCGCATTGGGTGGCGTGTTGCCCCCGCTCGGGTAGAGCAGCGAGGTACAACTCACGTAACCCGAGGTCGCGCCGTTCGTGATGAGCGGCGTGCCGTTGCAGGTGCCATTTCTGAAATAGTTCTGCTGGTAGAAGCTTTCATAGCCAAGGTCGATGCCCGCCAGCAGATCGTGCCTCAAAGGCCCCGTGTCGACCTTTGCCTGAAGTTCCGTCTGATTGTTGAGCGTGATATCAAAGATATTGCGATCGTGACTTTGCTGCCGAACCATCAGGTTCTGTGCCGGTCCTGGATAGGAAGTGATGGGCGTGAAAACGCCGGCGGCATTGACTGTGCCAATCGACTGCGGCGCTGTTTCAACGACGTTGGTGTTCACATAGTTGAACTGCGTCTGGTTGCGAATCTTTATATCCTTGTTGAATTTGTGCTCGATGGTGGCCCCCACCATCGCAATGTTCTGATCGGTATAGTCGCTCGAGAAACCGTAGGCGTTGTTGAGGTTGACGTTCGCCGGAAACCCATTCAACGGCGGCAAGCCATAGTCTGCATGGTCGTGATTGCGCTGCAACAACCCATACAAGGTGACCTCGGTCGGCGTGCCGATGCCGAACTTGTAGGAAGGCGCGAACCCGAAATCGAGCACTTCCGTCTGGTTGCGCGTCGAGACCTTGCCCGCCTGGAACATCATCGGCACGCGAATGGCCGAGCTCTCGCCGGTCGGCAGGTCGATATCCGCCGTGCCGCGCACGAGGCCGTTGGTCGTGACGGAGCCGCTGACTTCCGTGCTCTTGCGCAGCGACGGCTTCTTGAGGACCTGATTGATGACGCCGCCGGTCGATCCGCGGCCGAACAGCATCGAAGACGGTCCCATCAGGACCTCGATCTGCTCGAGATCGAAGACATCGCGATAGTACTGCGCGGGATCGCGCATGCCGTCGATGTAGAGATCGGTCCGCGCCGTAAAGCCGTTCAACGTGATATTGTTGCCGATCTGGCCGCCTTCGGCCGCGCCGATCGTGACGCCCGGCACCTTGCTGACCGCGGCGGCAAAGGAGGTGGCGCCCGTAGACTGCATGAGCGCCTTGTTCACGATGGTGATCGATTGGGGGATGTCCTGGACGTCGCCGCCCAGACGGCCGAGCGACGTTGCCGGCGGCGCGAAGTCGTCACTGGGGCGAGAGCCCGTCACTGTCGTAGTCTGCATTGTGACCGGCGCCCCGGTGTCGGCGGGTTTGGTCTCCTTCGGCGCGGGCGGCGGAGAATCACTCGGGGTCGGTGCCTGCTGCGCCGCCGCCTCCTGCGAAAGCGCAACGGGCGCGACGAGGAGACCGACGAGTGCTGTTCTTGCAGGAATACGACGCCTCAAGACTGATCTCCCCAACTCGCGCCGGCCGCCAACTTTGGCCAGCAACTGCGAATGATTAGCATCTCTTTAGCGCAGATGAGAATGCCTCGCATTCACTTTTTGGGAGTCAGCTTTGCCTTTTTTATAGAGCGGCCTGGCCGGAGATAGTTCGCAGCGGAGAGCAAGGAGCCTGCTCCGACAGCCATCAGGACAACACCAACGCCCAGCGCGATCTCGACTTGCCATGGCCGCGTCTGCTGGTCGTCCACCAGCGCTGGCCGGGCCGCGGTGGCCTGCCCGTGGTACCGGATGCGCGTGTGATGCGTCACAAGCTCCCCGTTGCGGGTGATCTTGGCCCAGAAACTATCGCTTACAGGTACCGGCCCCATATGATGGACCCCACCTTGAGGATCCTTCCACGAGAGCTGGACGACATGCGTCATTCCCCCTTTTTCTGCAGGCACGGTGGAGGCCGAGGTGATCTCGGCTGTCGTCTCGATCCCGTCCGCAGAGCCGGATGCCGCGTCCTCGACTGACCAGGCCCGGAACGTAAGAACCGCTCCCAGAAGGAGCGCTACCAAACCGAACAGAACTCGGCGTAGTGGAAAGGAGAGCGGTGCCTGGCCGGCCACGGCCACCCTCCCGGCGCCAGCGACGCCCCCGCGGGCGCGCGCCATCCAGAAGCCGAGAATGCCGAAGCCGAACCAGGCAGCGACGGCCACGAAGGTCGCGTCGCGAAGCCACTCCTGGAGGGCAGCGAAGCGCGCCACCGCGTCGGCATTGATCACCGGGACGGCGTGCGGATCGTCCATCACCTTCGCCGGCACGATCGCGAGCTTGACTTGCTCCCCCGATACGATGGTCCGGGCAAAGCCCTCGGTGACGGGGACCTTCCTGAAGGTGTGCGGCTTGCCGTCCCTGCCCTCCCATTTGAGATCGACGGAGAGGCCTTGTTCGACGAAGCGCGGCCGCCAACCGTCGAAGGCGAAGGGCGCGAAACGCTGATAATGCGCGCCCGTGATCTCGACGATGGCCGGATAGCCTTCGTCGAGGACGCGCTGCATGTTGCGCCGGCTGTCCCAGCATCCTGCGACGACGACGGTCGCGAAGACCGCCATCAGCAGGAGAAGATTGCGGACCCTCACGGCGCGCAGCGACATCGTCTTCTGTTCTCTGGCTCGCAGTAGATGGCGACCCCGGCGTGACTCGAACACGCAACATCCTGCTTAGAAGGCAGGTGCTCTATCCTGTTGAGCTACGGGGTCGTAGCGAAACAATAGCACGACAATGGATGGAGCCGCCGATACGGGCCGGGCACAGGCGCGGTCCCGTCAATGGGTCCAGCGGCCCACTCTGGTGTAGGCAAAATTGTCGGCATAGGCCTTTGGTCGAACGGCGTGGGACTGCGGCATCTCGACCGCGTACTGCCAGCCGTTGCGCTCCGCGTGCGCCTTGGCTTCTTCGAGAGTCGGAAACCAGATCTGGACCTGCTGCATGGTGTCGCGCGAGCTGGTCCAGCCCATCAATGGATCGATCTGCGTCGGCGACGGCTCGCTCTCCAGCACCCATTCCTTGCTATTCGCCTGCCCGGACTGCATGGCACTCTTGGCCGGCTTCAAGATGCGAACCTTCATGGATCCTCGTCTCCTCGCCGCTCCCATTGCGACAGCATGTGGTCGGGGCGGCCGGATTTGAACCGACGACCTTCTGCGCCCAAGGCAGACGCGCTACCAGACTGCGCTACGCCCCGCGCCACACGCACTGGCGGCGCGGCGCTTTTTATCAGCGGCTGTGACGGGTCGAAAGCGCAATTTCCGGGTGGTAGGATTGAACCATGTTCGATCAGACACCCGAGGACGGCGGTCGAGGCCGCGCCCCTTCCCTCAATGTCCTGGGCGGGCCGCTGCTGCCCTGCTCCGCGGCGCCGCTGACCGGCTTCTATCGCGATGGCTGCTGCAACACGGGCCGCGAAGATGCGGGCTTGCACACGGTTTGCGCAGTCATGACAGCGGAATTCCTGACCTTTTCCAAGGCGCACGGCAACGATCTCAGCACGCCAATGCCGGAATACGGCTTCGCCGGACTGAAGCCCGGCGACCGCTGGTGCCTTTGCGCCGCCCGTTGGAAGGAGGCGCTCGACGCCGGCAGCGCTCCCCAGGTGGTGCTTGAGGCGACGCATGCGGTGACCTTGCGCCTCGTCCCGCTGGAGGAGCTGAAGAAGTACGCCGTCAAGCTTCAGTGAAAAGACCTGCCTAGGACAGACCGTCGATCTCGCCGCTCGCCGTAAATCCGATACGCTGGGCGGCCGGTGCGCGGGGCAGGCCTGGCATGCTGAGGATCTCGCCCGCCATCGCCACCACGAAGCCCGCCCCCGCCGACAGGCGCACTTCGCGAATCGGCAGCACGTGGCCCGTCGGCGCGCCGCGCAGCATCGGATTGGCGGAAAAGCTGTACTGCGTCTTGGCGATGCAGACCGGCAGTCGGCCGTGGCCTGCCGCTTCGAGTGCAGCCAGCCGCCGCTTTGCCGGATCGGCGATGACGACCTCGCCCGCGCGGTAGATCTCCCTGGCGATCGTTTCGATTTTCGCGGCAAGCGGAAGATCGTCGGTGTAGATCGGCTTGAAACGAGCCTGCGCTTTGTCGACGGTCTCCACCACCGCCTTGGCCAAGGCCACGGCCCCCTCGCCTCCCTTGCTCCAATGCTCACAGAGATAGGCGCTGGTGCCTGCAGCGGCGCACTTGTCTTCGATCGTCGTCAGCTCGGCCGGTGTGTCGCTTAGAAAGCGGTTGATGGCGACTAGCACCGGCAGACCGTACTTGCCGAGATTCTCCACGTGACGCAGCAGGTTCGGAAGGCCTCTCCCGACCGCCCCCACATCCTCCTTGTCCAGGGTCTTCTCGTCGGCGCCTCCATGCAGCTTGAGTGCCCGCACCGTGGCGACGACGATGGCGAGGCCGGGCTGCAGCCCCGCTTGCCGGCATTTGATGTCGAGGAACTTCTCGGCCCCGAGGTCGGCGCCAAATCCCGCTTCGGTGACGACATAGTCGCCAAGTGCAAGGGCGGCCCGCGTTGCGATCACGGAATTGCAGCCGTGCGCGATGTTGGCAAACGGGCCACCGTGGATCAGCACCGGATTGTTCTCGAGCGTTTGGACGAGATTGGGCTTCATCGCCTCCTTGAGCAGCACGGCCATCGCCGCGGCGGCCTTCAGGTCACCGGCCGTCACGGCCTTGCCGTCCGACGTTTCGGCGACGACGATGCGCGCCAGCCGTTTCTCGAGATCAACGAGGTCGCGTGCAAGGCAGAGGATGGCCATCACTTCCGATGCGGTGCTTATGTCGAATCTCGTCTGGCGGGGAAAGCCGTTGGCCACGCCACCGAGGCCGACCACGGTGGTGCGCAGGGCACGGTCGTTCATGTCGATCACGCGCGGCCAGAACACGCGGCGGCTGTCGATGCCGAGATCGTTGCCCCAGTAGATGTGATTGTCGAGCATTGCGGCGAGCAGATTGTGCGCCGTCGTGACTGCGTGGAAGTCGCCGGTGAAATGCAGGTTGATGTCGTCCATCGGCACGGCTTGCGCCTGACCGCCCCCCGTCGCGCCACCCTTCTGTCCGAAGCAGGGACCGAGACTCGGTTCGCGCAAGACGATGGCCGTCTTCTTGCCCAGCAGGTTCAGCGCGTCGCCCAGCCCGATGGTCGTGGTCGTCTTGCCTTCACCTGCCTTGGTGGGATTGATGGCCGTCACCAGGATCAGCCTGCCCGGCTTGCGGCCTTCCAGCGACCTCAGGAATGCGGCATCGAGCTTGGCCTTGTCGCGCCCGTACGGCTCGAGCGCTTCCTCGGGGATGTCCAGTCGCCGGGCGACCTCCGGAATGGGCTTCTTGATTGCGCGCCGCGCGATCTCGATATCCGACATTACGCTCCTCATGTACGGGGCGCGACCGTAGCGAGACCGGTCCATCCCGCCAACAGGAGAGACGATGAAAAGCTGGGCAAATATCAGCGGCGCACTTGCCGACTATGTCGACGTCAACTGGCTGCGCGAAAGCCCGCTGAAGCGTCGGCTGCGCGAGGAAACCGCCGCGATGCCGCGTGCCGGCATGCAGATCTCCGCCCACCAGGGCCAGCAGATCGCGCTGCTGGCGCACGCCATCGGCGCACGCCGGGCAGTCGAGGTCGGCACCTTCACCGGCTACTCCTCGCTGTGCATTGCGGAGGCACTGGGCGAGGGCGGCAAGCTCTGGTGCTGTGACGTCAGCAAGGACTGGACATCCATCGCCCGGCGCTACTGGCAGGAAGCAGGTCTCGACAAGCGCATCGAGCTCACGATAGGCCCTGCGCTCAAGACGCTCGATTGGCTGCTGGCGCAAGGGCTGGCCGGTCAGATCGATCTTGCCTTCATCGATGCGAACAAGGACGACTACGACGCCTACTATGAGCGCTGTCTGATGCTGGTGCGGCGAAGCGGTCTCATCCTGATCGACAACGTGCTGTGGGGCGGTTCCGTCGCCAACCTCGCCGACACGGATGAGGACACCCGGGCCATCCGCGCGCTCAACGCCAAGCTCAAGACCGACGAACGTGTCGACCTTGCTCTCTTCGCTGTCGGCGACGGCATGACCTGCGCACTGAAACGGTAGAGAACCGGAAATCCGGCGATCCGAAAGTCGCGATCGGTTCAGCGGTCGAGGAGTCAGGCATTGCCGAAGATCGGATGCCTGACCTTGTCGCCCGGCTTGATACCGAGCAGGCCAGCTGTCCCGCCGTTGATCTCGAGGACGGCACGGACGGGATATTCGCTGGGAATGGTATCCGTCGAAAGCGGTTTGGCGTTGGCATGGATGTGTTTGATGATCCCGTTGCCCGCGATGAAGATCATGTCGAGCGGGATCAGCGTGTTCTTCATCCAGAAGCTCACCTTCTGGTCGTGGTAGAAGTCGAACAGCATTCCTTCATAGGGGCCGAGCGTCTTGCGGAACATCAGCCCGTGCTCGCGCTGCGGCTCGGTGAGCGCCATCTCGACATCGAATCTCAACTCGCGCGAGCCGGTCACGATCGTCAGCAACGAATGCTCGTACTTGATCTCGCCGTCCTGGCTGCACGCGGCGGTTGCCGCTACCATGAGGGGAATGCCGAGCACGAAGCGCCGACCAAGCCGACGCGAATTGAACCCTGACGCCATGGCGCCCTTAGTGCGCGACGATCGCGGACGCGGTCAAGCTGCCCGGATCTCGACGACCTGCAATCCTTTCTGACCTTCGGCGATCCGGACCATCACCTTCTGGCCGGGCGTCAGCGATTCCATGCCGTGACGACGCAAGACCGCAGCGTGGATGAAGATATCGCCATCCTCTGCCTCGCGCGTGACGAAGCCGTACCCGCGCTCGTTGTTGTACCACTTGACCAAGGCCGTGATGTAATCGCCCATCGCAACGCCATCCGGTATGGATGGCGGCTTCGGCGCGACGGCGACGGCCGTCGACTGATCGACGTCGAGCACCCTCATGACCTGCCAGCCTTTGGGGCCGCGCACGCCAGCGCAAGTCACTGTCGCGCCAGGCTTGAGATCCTCATGCCCGGATTGGCGCAGTGTCGTCACATGCAGGAACGCGTCGCTGTTGTCACCTTCGAGGGCCAGAAAGCCATATCCCTTGACGGCGTTGAACCATTTCACTCGACCACGCAGCTCAACCGAACCGACGTCCCCGCTTACTTCTCCCTGTTGGGTCGTCATTCAACGATCCCTGTTGTTATGCAGAAATCCTAGCAGTCCGGCGGACGGGTGCAACAGCCCTTGTGCCCGTCCGGCCTCTCACGTAACGACAGACCCACTGCAGCGAGAGGACGGGGGCGGTGTTCAGAACAGACCTGTTTCAAGGAAAGCGCCTCCTGGTGACCGGCGGCGGGACCGGCCTCGGGCGGATCATGATGGAACGCTTCGTGGAACTGGGCGCCGATTGCGTGATCTGCGGCCGACGGGGCGCCGTGCTCGAGGAGACGGCCCGAGAGGTCATGGCGAGGCACCCCGGCCGGCGGGTCGAGACCCATGTGGTCGACATACGGGTCGCCCCTGCGGTCGAGGAGATGATCGACCGGATCTGGGCCAGCGGACCGCTCGACGGCCTGGTCAACAATGCCGCCGGCAACTTCATCTCCCAGACCAAGGATCTCAGCCCCAGGGCCTTCGACGCGATTGCCAACATAGTCCTGCATGGCACGTTCTACACCACGAACGCTTGCGGCAAGCGCTGGATCGCCGAGAAGCGGAAGGCAAGCGTGATCAGCATCCTCACGACCTGGGTGTGGACGGGCAGCCCCTTCGTCGTGCCCTCGGCCATGTCGAAGGCGGGCGTGGCGGTGATGACCCAGAGCCTCGCGGTGGAATGGGGACATTACGGCATCCGCCTCAATGCCATTGCGCCCGGTCCCTTTCCCACCGAGGGCGCATGGGCGCGGCTGAACCCCATGAAGGACGACGACAACCAGCGCTACAAGGCTCGCAATCCCCTTGGCCGGGTCGGCCGGCCGAGCGAGCTCGCGAACATGGCGGCGTTCCTGATGAGCGACGAAGTCGAATACATCAACGGCGAGGTCATCGCGATCGACGGCGGCATGGGCATCATGGGCAACGGCACCTTCTCCCACATGCTCGCCCATGGCGAGGACGACTGGCGCCGCATCCGCGAGCAGATCCAGTCGACCAACGCCGTCGACAGGGCCAAGCGCAGCTAGACGAGCGCGGCGGCGAGCGTGCGATGGAAGTGGCAGATCGCACTTTCGAAGCGGCCGAAGGTAAAGACGTCGTTGGCGCCGCTGGCCAGCCCGCGCTGGATTGCCTGCACGATTGCCCGATCTTCCATTGCACCGGTCGTGCCGACAAACTCGGCGTCGCGCCTGGCTTCGGCGAGTGCTGCCGGGTCGTCTCCGCCACCGTTCGTCAGCGTGTAGGTGAATTGGCGCGTTCTATCGATCGCCAACGGCTCGAGGACAACGAGGTTGGTGTGCCGTGAAAGCACCGTGATCAGCACGTTGGGGAAGAGATGATAGACGTAGGTAAGAAGCCCTTCTACGCGCCGCTCCTGCGACGCGATCTTCGCCAGCTTGGCGATGCGCCGGAACGGATAGGTCACGCGGCTGTGCCGACCGAAGAAATCGATCACGTTCAGATTGTCGAAACCGTAAGGCAAGAAGCTCTGGGGATGCGTCGATTTGATGTGATAGCCCTCGATGAAGCCCTCGAGAAAGATCTTCCAATTGACATCGAAGTCGCGCTCGGCACTCGCGAACAACCGTTGATCCGGCCCGATCAGTCTGTTCAGCCCGTCCAGGGAATCGTCGCCGATCGCCGGCTCGTCCTGCGTGACGAATACCAGGCCGAACCTTTCGGTCGCCGTGACCGGTACCAGCGGGTGCGTTTCCTTGTCGAAGCCGGGGAACCCCTGCTCATGTGGAATATGGCGAAGCTTGCCTTCGAGACTGTAAGTCCAACCGTGGTAGCGGCAGACGAAAGCACGTGCGCAGCCACCGCCGTCGGCGACCTGCATGCCGCGGTGGCGGCAGGCATTGCGGAACGCCCGCACGTTTCCGTCCGTCCCACGCACCGCAACGATCGGTGTGCCGGCAGCCTCGCGGGCAAGGTAGGAACCTGCTTCCGGAAGAGCTGCCGATGGACAGAACGCAGTCGGTGAACGTCGCAGCACCTGTTCGATCTCGCGTTGAAGCCGTTGCGGAGAACGATAGTTCGCTACCGGCTCGCTCCACACCTCACTGCCCATGTCGGTCGTACCGTTTGCAATATGATCAAGGACCCGTTGCGCCACCGATTGGTCGTCCGTCCCCATCGTCATGCTCTTGCCTCTTGCTTGCGATCCGCCAGCCTACGCCCCGCCAGCGACGAGTGCGATGAGTCCGGATGGCCAGAGTGATCGCCACCTGGCATCCCGGATGAACGGAGCACCAGGCCGTACGATTGATACGAACCGATACTGTGGCTTTTTCGCACCACTGGACCAGAATCGACCATTGACCCCGACCGGCATCGCCGGTGACGCCTCATTTGAGCCAAACTGTCATGGTGGTTTGGGTTCGGGTTTTATCGACCAGGTTCGGACGAGCATCACTCGTGTGGTTCAGCGACAAGTCGTTCTGTGGGATACGCCGGCGCCTGGTGGCGCTGCGGTCGCTGCAGGCAGCAACATTGTTCGTGGCCATCTCTATGAGCCTGTGCGGGACTGCTGCAGCCCAGACCGTCCGGCAGTGGACTGGAACTTCGGCGCTGACCCGCCAGCCGGCGCAGGTATTTGCCAGCACGATGGCCGAGTGGCGCAGTCTCTGGAGCCGGGTCGGCAAGGCGGCGCCCGATGTCTTCGAGTCGGGACGCATGAGTGCCGTCGGGATATTCCTCGGCCAGCGTTCCGGCCCTGGCTATTCGGTGAATATCCTCTCGGCAGGCCGTCGCCGTGACCGCTTCATGCTGATTTTCGAGGAGCGCGCTCCGGACGATGTCATGATGGCTGAACGTGCCTCGCCGACGCCGCATCCGGTCGCGGCCGGTCCGGCGTTCAATGCCGGAGGAGCGGCCGCGTTCGCCCCGCACGCGGTCACCAGCCTTCCGCCGGTGCCTGTGCATCCGGCGGGATCGCCGACTTCGCCGTGGGCCATCGTTCTCATCGACCGCGTCGATCTGCCCATCACCGTGGAGCAGCGCCTGTTCCGGTAGCGAAACGGAACGTCGCGGCATTCGTGATCAGTGTGAATGGCGCGGCACTCCTCTGGTCTGCGCGATCCTCTGGAAGTCGATGGCAAAGTCGAGGCACGCACCGCTTGCGAGCTGTCCCACGAACTTGCGCTGAAGCTCCTGCCACGGAGTCTGGCTCTCCTTGATATTGGGCTTCCAGACCGCCTTGCGCTTCGCGAGCTCGGTGTCGCTGATCATGATATTGGCGGTGCGCTTGCCGATATCGATGCGCACCTTGTCGCCGGTCTCGAGCAGGGCAAGGCCGCCGCCCACCGCTGCTTCCGGCGAGGCATTCAGGATCGAAGGGCTTGCCGAGGTTCCGCTTTGCCGGCCATCACCGACGCACGGCAGCAGGAGCACGCCGCCCTTCACCAGCCGATCCGGCGGCAGCATGTTCACGACCTCGGCGGCGCCCGGGTAGCCCACCGGACCCGTGTTGCGGATGAACAGGATGCTGTTCTCGTCGATCGGCAGCTTCGGGTCGTTGATCCGGTGATGATAGTCCTCCGGCCCCTCGAAAACGATGGCCGTGCCCTCGAACGCGTCCTTGTCGCCCGCACGCTCCAGATACTTCTTGCGGAACTCCGGCGAGATCACGGATGTCTTCATGATCGCCGAATCGAACAGATTGCCGGAGAGCACGGCAAAGCCCGCCTGATTGAGCATTGGCTTGTCGTAGGACTTGACGACCTCTCCGTCCGGCGCCGGCGCGTCCTTGACATTCTCCGCCATGGTCTTGCCGGTGACCGTCATGGCATCGCCGTGGATCTTCTTCTTGCGCAGCAACTCGTGCATCACGGACGGCACCCCGCCGGCGCGATGAAACGCCTCGCCGAGGTACTTGCCCGCTGGCATGCAGTTCACCAGCAGCGGGATCTCGTAGCCAATGCGATCCCAATCCTCGTTCGAAAGCGTCACTCCGACATGGCGGGCGATGCCATTCACATGCGGCGGACAATTCGTCGACGCGCCGAGCGCGCTTGCCGCGACAATGGCGTTCTCGAACGCCTTGCGCGTCAGGATGTCCGACGGCTTCAGGTCTTCCCACACCATGCCGACAATGCGCTTGCCGGTCTCGTAGGCGATCTGGCCGCGCTCACGATAGGGCCCGGGAATGGCCGCGCAGCCCGGCAAGGACATGCCGAGCGCCTCCGCCATGCTGTTCATGGAAAGTGCGGTTCCCATGGTGTTGCAGTGGCCCACGCTCGGCGCGCTGCCGGCCACCCATTCGAGAAATTTTTTCAGATCGATTCGGCCCGCCGCGAGCTCCTGGCGAGCGTACCAGACGATAGTGCCCGAACCAGCGAGTCCGCCGGCAAAATGGCCATCGAGCATCGGCCCGCCGGAGAGCACGATGGCAGGGATGTTGACGGTCGCCGCCCCCATGATCATGGCGGGCGTTGTCTTGTCGCAACCCGTCGTGAGGACCACGCCGTCGAAGAAGTAGCCGTAGAGGCACTCGACCAGACTGAGATAGGCAAGGTTGCGGTCAAGCGCGGCCGTCGGCCGCTTGCCGGTCTCCTGGATGGGATGGACGGGAAACTCGATCGGGATGCCGCCCGCATCGCGGATGCCGTCGCGTACGCGGTGTGCCAGTTCAATATGATGACGATTGCACGGCGAGAGGTCGCTGCCGGTCTGGGCGATACCGACGATCGGCCGTCCGCTATGCAACTCGGCGAGGGTCAGGCCGAAGTTCATGTATCGCTCGAGATAGAGCGCCGCCATCGTCGGATCGCCCGGCGCGTCGAACCATTCGCGACTGCGCAGGCGGCGCTTGCCGTTGCTCTTCTTGCTGGCGGCCATCCTGTTCCTCCGATCTTGATCGCCCAAGCGTGCGAGATCGGGCGCGAGAGATCAAGCGGGCGACGACGCCCGATCGCGTTCCAGCGCCACCTCTTCCTGCAGACTGGCAACGTCCCGGAAGATCGAGGCGACGGCGAGCGTGCGGCCCTTCACCTTGTAGCGCAGCAGGCAATCCTTCGCCGCGATGTCGCCGTCCACCGTCAGCTCGTCCCATCGTTCGGCATGGCCGACATAGTTGATGGGAATGTCGTAGTGCTGGCTCCAGAAGAACGGGACGGCGGTGAATGCCTCGCGATGCCCCAGCATGTTCAGCGCCGCCGCCTGGCCCTGGCGTTCGGCGACGACCCAGTGCTCGACGCGGATCGGCTGCCCGCTGTGTGGATCGGGCCAACGCGCAATGTCGCCGGCGACATAGATCCCGGGAGCGCTCGTCTCCAGAAAGGCGTTCGCGACGATCCCGCGGTCGACGGCAAGGCCCGCCTTCTCTGCGAGTTCGATTCTCGGCCGAACGCCCACGCCCATCACTACGAAATCTGCTTCCAGCGCACTGCCGCTTCTCAATCTCACAAGCTTGCCGTCGATTGCAGCCGGCGCATTGTCGAGATGGAAGACCACGCCGTGCTCCTCATGAAGGGCGCGCACGAAATCGCCCATGCCCGGTCCCAGAATGCGCTCCATCGGCCGCTTCTCCGGCGCCACGACATGGACCTCGATCTTGCGTGCCCGCAGTGATGCGGCGACTTCGAGACCGATGAAGCTCGCGCCAATCACGACAGCGCGGCGCGCCACCTTGGCCTGCTCGATGATCGCCCGGCTGTCCGATACCGAGCGCAGGATATGGACCGCCGGCCCGTCCGCGCCTGGTATGGTCAAGCGCACAGGCTCGGCCCCGGTCGCCAGAAGCAGGCGGTCATAGGAGACGCTACCGCCATCAGATAGCCGCACCTGGCGTGCCCCGGGATCGATATTCGCGACGCTCGTACGCAGCCGAAGGTCGATGCCCTTTTCGGCGTAGAAATCATCCGGGCGCAACGGCAGCCATTCTTCCGGCGCACTGCCGGCAAGATAGTCCTTGGACAGGTTGGGCCTGTCGACGGGAGCCGCATCGTCGTTGCTCAGCATGACGATGCTGCCTTGATACTGCTCCCGCCTCAGCATCTCGGCGGCCGCAAAACCGGCTGCGCCGCCGCCGACAATCACGATCCGGCCTGGAGCCGCAGTCGCAGGCTTTGCCCGAACCACCGCTCTGGTCGCGGACCGCTTGCCTGTCACGAAGATCTTGCCGTCGCGCCGCTCCACGGACCAGCAGTCGAGCGGACTCAAGGCCGGCGGACGCAATGCCTCGCCATCGCGAAGGCTGAAGCAGGCATGATGCCAGGGACACCGTACCGTGCCGTCGACCATGAGCCCTTCGGCCAAGGGACCGTGATAGTGCGTACAATGCGCTCCCACCGCAAAGACGTCCTCGCCCTGTCGCGCGAGCAAGACATCGTCGTCGCCGACATGCCCGACGAGCATGGTCCCGTCGGCGAGATCGGCGAAAGGAATGCCCTGGGTGAGGTCGGGGCCGGTCGGCTTGGCCTGGTCGTCAGCCATCTTGCAAACTCCCTTTCGATCGTGATTGTCCCGAGTCAACGTCCTTGAGTGCGGTTCGGCGCCATGGGAAATCTCCGGCACCATGTCTGCGTCTCCGTCCATTGTCTGCCTCGGCGAACCCCTGATCGAGTTCAATCGACCGCGCGAAGGCGACGGCCGTACCTGGCTGCAGGGTTTCGGCGGCGATTCGCAGAACGTGGCGATCGCGGCGGCGCGACAGGGCGCCTCGGCGGGCTATCTGACCGGCCTGGGACAGGACTGGATGGGCGACGCCTTTCTCGAGCTCTGGAAAGCCGAAGGCGTCGATGCTTCCAGAGTGAGCCGACACCCCACAGCGCCGACCGGCGTCAGCTTCGTCACTCACACGGAAGCGGGCCACAAGTTCGACTATCTGCGCAAGAACTCCGCGGCGTCGCTGATGCAGCCCGAGCACTTGCCAGCCGACTACATTGCCGGCGCCCGCTTCTTCCACCTGTCGGCGATCGGCCAGGCGATCAGCGAAAGCGCGCGCGCCACCTGCGATGCTGCCATTGCGGCGGCGCGGGCTGCAGGGGTCAAGGTCTCCTACGACACCAACCTGCGCCTGCGGTTGTGGGACATCGACACCGCGCGCCACACGATCGACGCCACGATTGCCCGATGTGACATCGCCCTGCCCAGCCTGGACGATTCCCAGCAGCTCACCGGCCTGAAATCACCCGAAGCCATCATCGACTTCTATCTCGGCTTGGGGGCGCCGCTGGTAGCCTTGAAGATGGCCGGCGAGGGCTGCCTGATCGCCACGCGCGGCGAACGAATCCGCTTGCCAGGCCATCCTGTGAGGCCGGTGGACGCCACCGGCGCCGGCGACACCTTCGACGGTTCTTTTCTCGCGCGCCTGCTCGCCGGCGACGACCTCGAGGCCGCCGGTCGCTACGCCAACGTCGCCGCCGCGCTCTCTACGGAGGGTTATGGCGCCGTCACGCCCATTCCGCGCCGTGACGCGGTCCTGGCGGCCCTCAAGGATGCGCCGACCCGCGTTTGAGGGTGGCGGCCGCCCGGGCCAGCTGTTCGATTTCCAGCCACCGGCCGGCGGCCACCATGGCACCCGGGGCGACCCACGATCCACCCACGCATGTCACGTTCGGCAGGGCGAGATAAGCTGCCGCATTTTCTTGGCTGATCCCACCCGTCGGGCAAAATTTCACGCCGGCCAACGGCGGTCCGACGGCCTTCAGCCAGCCCAGACCGCCGGCAGAACCGGCAGGAAAGAACTTCAGGAGCCGAAAGCCCTGTTCGCCGAGCGTCAGGGCCTCCGACACCGTCTGCACGCCCGGCAGAAAAGGCATTCCTGCCGTCTTGATCGCTGCCGCCAGAGCATCCGTGCAGCCTGGACTGACGCCAAAGCGTGCTCCCGCCTCCCGGGCCTCACCGAGTTGCCTTTCGTTCAGGATCGTACCCGCGCCAACGATGGCATCCGGAACCGCAGCGACGATCGACTTCACCGCCTCGACCGCGGCCGGCGTCCGCAGGGCTATCTCCAGCACAGGCAATCCGCCTTTGACGAGGGCGCGCGCGAGCGGAACGGCGTCGGCAACGCGATCGATCGTGAGGACGGGAATAGCCGGCGCCAGGCCGGTGATGGCCGCAATATCCATCGTCAAGTGCTCCGTCGTGAAAGGGTGCTACCCTCCCGGCTTCCACAAGGCCGGAGGATGTCATGCCAGACCACATCAGGCACCCTGGTATCCAGAAGGAGCTGAACAACGTCGAAGAATGCCTGGACGAATTCGACGAGAAATTCGACGTAGCGACGCGCTCGGATCAGGCAATGACGGCGATCGTCCGTCTTGGGGAAGCGCCCGGCGGCCAATTGGCCCAGCAGCAGGTGAACCAGGTTCTGGGCGGGCTGATAGAGCGGATGGGCGACATGACGGTGAAGTTGTCCGAGGCCGTCCGGCACTTGAAGTCGGCTGTCGACCTGATGTCGAAAGAGATGCCAAAGCCGGAGCCTCACCGTCCGTTCTTGCGTTGACTCCACAGGCCGCGGATGGAGAAGTGCAGATGTCCCTGCACGACGGTCCAGCGGTCAGACGCTCCAGCCGCCGTCGATCAAGCTGATCGTGCCCGTCGTGAAAGCCGACTCGTCGCTTGCCAGGTAGACTGCCAACGCGGCGACTTCCTCGGCTGAACCAAAGCGGCCAGTCGGCTGGCGCTGCATGAAGAAATGGCGGGCGTCCGTGCCGCCGCCCAGGCCCGCAATGCGCTCGTCGAGCGACGGCGTTTGCACAGTGCCCGGGCAGATCGCATTGCAGCGAATGCCCGTGCCCACATAGTCGACGGCGACCGATTTTGTAAGCCCGATCACTGCGGCTTTGGTTGTGCCATAGACGAAGCGCAGGGCCGCCCCCTTCACCGAGGAGGCCGCCGAGGACATGTTCACGATCGAGCCGCCGCCCTTGCCGAGCATGGCTGGCAAAAATGCTTGGATCGTCCAGAACATGCTACGGACATTGAGGTCGAACGCGAACTGCCATTGCTCGTCGGTGGCGTCGAGCACCGATCCGTGGTGGACGAAGCCCGCGCAGTTGAAAAGCACATCGGCCGCGCCGACCTCCCTTGCCAGTGCATCGATCGCGCGCTTGTCCAGGACATCGAGCCGCCGTGTCTGGACGCCAGCGATGCCCGATAGCGCCTGCAGTTTCGTCGCATCGATATCGGTCGCCCACACCGAGCCACCTTCACGTGCGAAAGCGCGGACGGTCGCGAGGCCGATCCCCTGCCCCGCCGCCGTCACCACGCAAACCTTGCCTTCCAGCCGCATGCCCGCCTCGCTATTGGTTGATCAAGCCTCCCTCCTTGTAGGACCTTTTGGCGCCAACATGCAGCATGGTGCCGATGCCAGTGAGCGCGGTGCTGAGCCGGGGTCACGCCCTCTTGGCGAACCCGAATTGAGCAGCTTGCGCTGCCAGGTTTCAGAGCGTGGCCGCAATCTTGCAGATCCGGCCATCCGCTGTGCATGCACGCCGATGGTTTTCGCCGCTCCAGTCCATCTCAGTTGACACCCACGACCCGGCTCATCGTGGGGCCGATCTCGGCATGGACGACAAGGTCGGCATCGTCGTCCTGGTCGGTGGGATCGCGATTGACGATCACGAGCTTCGCGCCGTTGCGCTTGGCGACCTGCGGAAATCCCGCCGCGGGATAGACCACGAGCGAACTGCCGAGCACGATGAAAAGGTCGCACGACTGGGCCTCGTGCTGAGCCCGCGCCATGGGAATCTCGGGCATCGCCTGACCGAAGGAGATTGTGGCCGTCTTCACCATTCCGTCGCACTTGTTGCAGATCGGCAGCTTGCCCTTGTCCAGAAACGCCCGCTTGATCGGCTCCAGCTCGTGGCGCTGGCCACAATCGAGGCACGTTGCGTAGGTAGTGTTGCCGTGGAGCTCGATGACCTTCGAGTCCGGCACGCCCGATCGCTGGTGCAGGCCATCGACATTCTGGGTGATGACCGCGCTCATACGTCCCTGCTCGACGAGCTTGGCGAGCGCGCGATGCCCGGCATTGGGTTCCGCCTTCAACACCGTCTCGTCCGTTGCGAATTTCCGGCGCCACGCCTCCCGCCGCATCTCCTCGGAGGAAACGAAATCGTCGAAGTAAATCGGCTGGTACTTGGTCCAGATACCGCCCGGGGAGCGAAAGTCAGGGATGCCCGATTCGGTCGAAATCCCCGCACCGGTGAAGGCAACGATGCGGTTGGCCGAAGCGATCATGTCGTGCAGCCGCCGGATATCATCCATGCTTCCTCCCTTCATCCGATCAAGGCGAAGGCACGGTTCCATTGTGCATGGAAACGACTCCGGTGGCGACGCGGATCGCCCGGCAGGCGGTGACCATCTTGCTGGTCACCGCCGCCATGAAGGCCGGCGCGTTGGAGTGATCATGGCCCGCCAACACGGCTTCCACCTGCCTGGTTCAGCGGCCCCTGAAGAGGGGTTTGCGCTTTTCCATGAACGCGCGGCGTCCTTCGACATAATCCTCGGAGGCGAAACAGTCGCCGACCAATTGCGCCACCCGATGGAAATCGGGCTTGCCGTCGAGCCGCGTCAACTCCTCGACCGTGCGTTTGACTGCATGCATGGTGAGCGGCGCGTTCTCGCCGATGCGCCGGCAATAGTCGCCGACATAGGCGTCGAGCTCGCCATCGGGCACGACGCGGTTGACGAGCCCCATGGCCAATGCTTCCTGGGCGCTGAACAGGCGGCCGGTATAAAAAATCTCCTTGGCGAAAGACGGTCCGACCACGTTCATCAAAGCGTGGATGCCGGCAGCGCGATAGCCCAGGCCGAGCTTGGCGGCGGGGACGCCGAACTTTGCATTGTCCGACGCGATCCGGATGTCGCAGGTAAGCGCGATCGCCACGCCGCCGCCCACGCAATAGCCGCGGATGCGGGCGATCGTCGGCTTCGCGCACTTGACGAGACGGGAGTTGGCCACCTCGCCAATCTTGTCGTAGTGCGCGACCTGCTCGGGCGTGGCCCGCGCCTTTTCGAACTCCGAGATATCGGCACCGGATACGAACGCCTTGTCGCCGGCGCCTGTGACGACGATGACGCGGATTGCCGGATCCTGTTCGAACTCTTCGAGGATCACGGGGATGGCTTCCCACATGTCCGACGATGTGGCGTTGTGACGTTCCGGCTTGTTGAAGATCAGACGGCCGACCGGACCGTCCTTTTCCGCGATCATCCGTGATGTGGGACTGATCATAGTTCCTCCTCAGATCACGCCGCGCTTGCGAAAATCCGCGATCGCGCCCGTGTCGTAGCCGAACTCCTTCAGCACCTCCTCCGTATGCGCGCCCTGCTCCGGCGTAGCCGAGCGCATCTCGAATGGCGTACGGTTCATGTTGATCGCCTGGCCGATGAGCTCGATGGCCCCCAGCTTGGGCGAGTTCACCGGATGCGCCATCCTGAGGTGCTTTACCTGCGGGTCGGCGAACATCTCGTCCATCTTGTAGATGGGGCCGGCGGGCACGCCGGCATCGTTGAGGAGCTTGACCAGTTCGGCGCTGCCGTATCTGGCGACGCGCTTGTTGATCTCCTCGTTCAGCGCGTCGCGGTTGCTGGCGCGCGCTTTGTCGGTGGCGAAACGTTCTTCGCTCTCCAGCTCGGGCGCCTCGATCGCCTTGCAGAAGCGCTTGTAGATATGGCCGCCCGACGCCGCGATGTTGACGTAGCCGTCCTTCGTCTTGAAGACGCCGGTCGGGATCGAAGTGGGGTGATTGTTCCCGGCCTGGCCCGGCACGTCCCTGGCGATGCTCCAGCGCGCGGCCTGAAAGTCGCACATCGAGATCATGGCCTGCAGGAGCGATGTCGAGATCCACTGGCCCTGGCCCGAACTCTCGCGCTCCAACAGCGCAATCAGGATGCCGATGGCGCAATGCAATCCAGCCCCCACATCGGCGACGGCGATTCCGGCGCGCACCGGCCCCTGCCCAGGCATGCCCGTCACCCACATCAGGCCGCCCATGCCCTGGGCGATCTGGTCGAACCCCGCACGTTCGGCGTAAGGCCCGTCCTGGCCGAAACCCGATATAGAGCCCAGGACGATCCGCGGATTGACCTCCTTCAGGCTCTCATAGTCGATGCCCAGTCGGAACTTGACGTCGGCGCGGTAGTTCTCGACCACCACGTCCGCCTTCTCGACGAGCTTCATGAAGACGGCGCGTCCATCCGGCTCCTTGAGGTTCAGCGTGATCGAGCGCTTGTTGCGGTGAAGGTTCTGGAAGTCGGGACCATGGCGCGGCCCCCCCATGTCCATGTCTCCGGCTCCGGGCGGCATCTCGATCTTGATGACGTTGGCGCCCCAGTCGGCGAAATAGCGCACCGCCGTCGGCCCGGCGCGCACCCGGGTCAGGTCGAGCACGGTAAAGCGGGCAAGCGGTCCTGCGGTCATTGGCCTACTCTTGTTGCGAAGAAACAGGCGCGTACCATGCCGAACATGTCACCTGACGACAAGGCGGCGGGCTGGGCTGCCTACTACAAGCAACTGCGTGATCGACCGCCCCGCCGCACCCTGCTCGCCGCACTCGATCGCTTCGGCACACCGCAATCGGACGGCGCGCTGGCCATCGATCTCGGTTGCGGTGACGGCCGCGATGTCGTCGAAATTCTGCGGCGCGGTTGGAAGGTCGTCGCCGTCGATGCCGAGCCCGAAGCGCTACGCCAGCTCTCCGCGCGCGATCTGGCCGGCGCCGAACGCCTGACGCCGGTGCTGGCCCGACTCGAAGACGTGCCGCTGCCGCCCGGTGTGCTGCTCGTGAACACAAGCTTCGCCATGCCGCTTTGCGAACCCGACCGATTTCGCGATCTCTGGGCGCGGATTCGCGGCGCGCTTCCTGCCGGCGGCCGCTTCAGCGGACAATGGTACGGGGTGCGCGATTCCTGGCACGGCCGATCCGGGATGACCTTCCTCGAGCGCGCCGAAGCGATGACGATGCTCGACGGCCTCGATGTCGAGCTGTTCGAGGAAGAGGAGGCCGATGGCGTCACGCCTCGGGGCAACGCAAAGCACTGGCATATCTTCCATGTCGTCGCGCGCAAGCCCGGCTAGTGGACAAGGCACCCCGGGTTTCCGACACTCGGGCCATCGGCATCACCGGAGGCAACATGGCCGCTTCGCAATCTTCTGTCGCGTCGCGTGACGTCCCCGTCACGGCTGAAATCGCCAAGCGGGCGACCCATCTCTCATGGCGTGACTTGCCGGACGACCTGATCGAACGCACCAAGCAGTGCCTGATCGACTGGTTCGCCGTCACGGTCGCCGGCGCACAGGAAGAGTTGGCGGACATCCTCGTCAGCGAGGCGCTCGACGACGGTACCACTGGCAAGGCAAGTCTCGTCGGTCGGCGCGAGAAGACGTCACCTGCGGCTGCGGTGCTGATCAACGGCGCGGCCAGCCACGCCCTCGACTACGACGACGTCAACTTCGCGATGGGCGGTCATCCGACGGTGACCGTGGTGCCCGCCTTGCTGGCACTGGGCGAGCAGGTGAAGTCGCCGGGGCGTCTCTTCATCGAGAGCTTCGTCGCCGGCTACGAGACCTCGGGGCGCGTGGGACGGCTGGTGGCGCCCAGCCACTACCAAAAGGGCTTCCATGTCACCGGCACCGTCGGCTCCTTCGCCGCGACAGCCGCCGCCGGCCGCATGCTGGGGCTGGACGAACGGCAGCTCGCCGTCGCCTTCGGCATTGCCGCCACACAAGCTGCCGGGCTGAAGTCGAATTTCGGCACGATGTGCAAGGCGCTCCATGCCGGTACGGCGTCCGAGCATGGCTTGCGCGCCGCGCGCCTCGCCGCCAAGGGTTTCACGGCGCGGGCCGATTCGCTCGAATGCGACCAGGGCTTCGCCTCGTCGCAGAGCGATCATCTCGAGGTCGATGGAGCGCTCGGCGAGCCGCCGTCCGGCTGGCATTTGCGCAATAATCTCTTCAAATACCACGCGGCCTGCTACCTCACGCATGCGCCGATCGAATGCGCGAAGGAGATTCGCCTGAGAAGCAATTTCCCGCCGCAGAGGGTGCGCCAGATCCTGCTCAGGATCGACGCCGGTGCCGACAAGGTCTGCAACATCCCTCATCCCACGACTGGCCTCGAGGCGAAGTTCTCGCTCCGCCAGACGGTAGCCATGGCATTGTCGGGCGTCGACACCGCCAATCTCGCTTCCTATACCGAGGCCGTCACCCGGGAGCCCCGCATCAGGACGCTGCGCGACAAGATGGCCATCGAATTCAAGCCGAATTGGACACATTCGCTGGCCGAAATGGCGGTCGAGCTCGACGACGGCACGACGATCGAAGCCAAGCACGACTCGGGCATCCCCTGGACCGACATCGGCAAGCAGCGCAGCGCGCTGGAGGCAAAGTTCGACAGTCTGGTCACGCCCGTGCTCGGGTCTGGCGGCGCCGAGCGCTTGCGCGACGCGATCGACCGGATCGAGAGCCTGGACGACGTAGGCGAACTCGCGCGCGCCTCCGTGAAGAATTGATGGGGAACGGATGTCGGAGGATTTCAGAACGCGCGCCCGGCTGGTCCCCAAGGGAAATCGCTATGAGGATTTCGAGATCGGCCGGGTCTTCAGGCATCACTGGGGACGCACGATCACCGAAGCGGAAAGCACTCTCTTCTCCACCCTGACTCTCCATTTCAATCCGCACTACTTCAACGCGGCCTACGCCCGGGCGCACGGCCATCCCGGGCTGGTGGCAAATCCGCTGCTCGTCTTCACGACGGTGTTCGGCATGACCGTCGAGGATTTGAGCGAAGGCGGCGGGCCGTTCCTCGGCGTCAACGAGCTCGCCTACCGTCAGCCCGTCTATCCCGGCGACACTCTCCGCGCCGAATCCGTCGTACTCGACCGCCGCGTCTCGGACTCCCACAAGGGGTTCGGCATCGTCACCTGGCACACCAAGGGCTTCAATCAGCGCGAGGAACTCGCTATCGACTTCAAGCGCACCAATCTCGTTCGCCAGAGGAATTCACAGTAATGCCGTACATCACCGAAGAGCGCCGCATGATCCAGGAGCAGGCGCGCGAGTTCACGTTGAACGAAGTGCTGCCGGTGGCCAACAAGCTCGATCCCGAGCGCGGCGATATTCCCATGAGCCTGCGCGACAAGATGGCCGAGCTCGGCTATTTCGGCATCCTGGTTCCCGAGCAGTACGGTGGGCTGGGGCTGGGATGCTTCGAGTACTGCCTCGTCACCGAGGAGTTGTCGCGCGGATGGATGAGCGTCGCATCGCTGATCGCCCGTGGCAATCTGTTGATCGGCTCGCACATGATGAGCGAGGAGCAGCGCGGCCGTTACCTGCCGCGCATGGCCAAAGGCGAGTTCTTGGGGGCTTTCTCGATGTCGGAGCCGAACGCCGGCTCGGACATCTCGAATATCAGTTGCCGCGCGAAGAAGGATGGTGAGAGCTATCTGATCAGCGGTAACAAGTACTGGTGCACCTTCGCCGACGGCGCGGATTTCCTGATCATCATCGCAAGAACCTCCGACGCGCCGCCCGGCAAGCGGCACATGGGCCTTTCCATGTTCTTCGTCGAGAAGAAGCGCGGTGAGCTGCCGTCGGGCTGCAGCGGCGCGCCGATTCCCAAGATCGGCTATTTCGGCTGGAAGACCTGGGAACTCGCCTTCGACAATTTCCGCGTCGACGCTTCCAGCATGATCGGCGAGGAAGGCCATGCCTTCTACTACGCGACGTCGGGGCTCGAGACGGCGCGCGCCCATACCGCCGCCCGCGCCATCGGCCTGGCACAAGGCGCACTCGACGACTCGATCCAATACGCCAACGATCGCAAGCAGTTCGGGCGGTCGATCTCCGACTTCCAGGCCATCCGCTTCAAGATTGCGGACATGGCGACCCAGATCGAGGCGGCGCGTCAGCTCAACTACTTCGTCTGCGAGCAGATCGACACCGGCCAGCGTTGCGACAAGGAAGCCTCCATGGCCAAGCTCTTCGCCTCGGAGATGGCCGAGCATGTGTGCAGCGAAGGTCTGCAGGTCCATGGCGGCGCCGGCTATACCACCCTGCACGCGGTCGAGCGTCACTGGCGCGACGCACGCCTCACCAAGATCTTCGAGGGCACATCGGAGATCCAGAAGCGGATCATCTCCGACCGCCTGCTGGGCCGAGGGAAGAACTGATGAAGGTCTCCGCCCTCACCGGCCGGCACAACTACTTCGAGGACTTCAAGGTCGGCGATGTGATGAAGCACGCCCGCGGCAAGACGATCGAGCCGCTGGAGCAGGTCTGGATCACCAACATCACCATGAATACCGCCGAAGGCCACTTCAACGATCATCTGATGAAGTCGAGCAACTGGGGCCAGAGACTGGGCTTCGGCGGCGTCACCATCTCGATGTGCGTCGGCCTTGCCGCCGAGGATACCGCCGAGAATGCCTTGATGGAGCTCGGCATGGACAGGATCCGGCTGAAGGGGCCCGTCCATCACGGCGACACGCTCTATTGCTATACCGAGGTCCTCGAGAAGAAGGAGGCCGGCCAGCCCGACGCCGGCATCGTGCGCTTCAGGCACTACGGCGTGAACCAGGACGACAAGCACGTCTTCGAGGGCGAGCGCACGGTGCTGATCAAGCGGCGCAGCCATTGGGGCGACCAGTGACCTTCCTCAGGGAAGCGCGCGCCTCGAGTGCCGCTCACATGATGAGCCACCGCAGCGGCGCACTCCGGTGACAGAGGTCCTCGGTGCCCTCGATGGCGTAAAGATCATAGATCTCACGCAGATGCTGGCCGGGCCTTACTGCACCATGCTGCTGGCGGACCAGGGCGCGGAAATCGTCAAGGTCGAGCCGCTCGACGGCGACCACACCCGCATCGTCGGTCCCTACCATGCCGACGATCGGCTCAAGGCGTTCGGCGGTTATTTCGCCTCGGTCAACCGCAACAAGAAGTCGATCGCGATCGACCTCAAGCGTCCAGAGGGTCGCGATCTCGTGAAGCGCCTGTGCAAGGATGCCGACGCCGTGGTCGAGAACTATCGCGGCGGCGTGATGGAGCGGCTCGGCATCAGCTACGAAACGCTGCAAGGAGAGAACCCTCGACTGGTCTATGCCACCATTCGCGGCTTCGGTGATCGTCGCACCGGTGCCAGTCCCTACACCGACTGGCCCGCATACGATGTCGTGGCGCAGGCGTTCGGCGGGGTGATGGCGATCACAGGCCCGGACAAGGACACGCCGTTGAAGGTCGGCCCCGGCATCGGCGATCTGATGCCTGCCACGATGTGCGCGGTCGGCCTCGTGAGCGCCATCTTCCGCGCCCACAAGACCGGCAAGGGACAGTTCGTCGATGTCGGCATGGTCGATGCCATCCTGTCGATGTGCGAACGCATCGTGCACCAGCATGCCTACACGGGCGGCGTGCCAGCGCCGGAGGGCAATCATCATCCCCTGCTCTGTCCGTTCGGCATGTTTCCCGCCGGGGACGGCTTCATCACCATCGCCGCCCATGCCGACACGCACTGGCCCATCCTGTGCCGCCTGATCGGCCGGCCGGAATTGGGCGCCGACCCGCGGTTCGCGACGGTCCAGGACCGCCGCGCCCATCAGGACGAGATCATCGCCGCCATCTCGGACTTCACCCGACGCCACACCAAGCGGGAACTACTGAAGCATTTCGGCGGCCAAGTGCCGTTCGCCCCGGTCAATGATGTAAGCGACATCTTCGCCGATCCACACTTTGCTGTGCGCGACATGGTCGTGCGGGTGCCCCATCCAGGTGTCGCGCAGCAAACGGCCGTCGCAGGTGTCGCCATCAAGATGACGGAGACGCCGGGTCGCGTGCGCCACCGGGCCCCCTTGCTCGGCGAGCATACGGACGAGTATCTGAAATCGATCGGCTGCAGCGCGGCGGAGATTGCCCGCCTGCGCGCCGCCAAGATCGTTGCCTGAGGAGAGGACCATGACCGACCGACCGCCGCGCCGTGCCCGCCGCGTCCAGCTTTCGACGCCCGGCTCCAGCGAGAAGATGATCCAGAAGGCGGCCGAGTCGAAAGCCGATCATGTCTTTCTCGACCTCGAGGATGCGGTCGCCCCCAGCCAGAAGCGCGATGCGCGCAAGAAGATCGTCGAGGGACTGAAGTCTCTGAACTGGGGCAAGAAGACCCGCTGCGTCCGCATTAATGACCTTACGACCGAGTATGCCTTCGAGGACATCATCGAGGTGGTCGAGGGCGCAGGCGAGCATCTCGACACGATCATGATGACCAAGGTCATGACGACGGACGACGTTCTGTTCGCCGACAAGCTCCTGCATCAGCTCGAGAGGAAACTGAAGTTGAAGCGCCGCATTGGCCTCGAAGCGCTGATCGAGGAGGTCGAGGGCATGCAGAATGTCGACGCCATCGCCAGGTGCACGCCGCGGCTCGAATGCCTGGTGTTCGGCATGGGCGACTTCTCCGCCTCGATGGGTGTCACCAACAAGAATGTCGGCGAGACCGGCGGCTATCCCGGCGACATCTGGCACTATGCCCGCTTCCGTCTGGTGATGGCCTGCCGTGCCGCCGGCATTGATCCCGTCGATGGACCTTTCGCCGACTTCCGCAATCCCGACGCCTATCGCGAAGAATGCCAGCGGTCGATGATCCTGGGCTGCGTCGGCAAGTGGGCCATCCACCCCTCCCAGATCGAGGTCGCGCTCGACGTCTATTCACCCAAGGCGGACGACGTCGCGCGAGCTAGAAAGCTCGAGAAGGCCTACGCCGAAGCCGAGGCCAAGGGACTTGGGGCGATCAATGTCGACGGGGTGATGGTCGACGTGGCCTCGATCCGGATCCTGCGCAACACCGTCCTCAACAAGGCCGATCTTTACGGCATGTAGGCCTGCGGGCCGCGGGCGATGAAGCGCATGTTGATTCCCGTCGCCTCGATGCTGGCGATCCAGGTGATGATCTCGATCAGCGTGTTGTCGCTCAGCGTCATGATGCCGGCCGTGGCGAAGGATCTCGCGATCGATCCCAAGCTGGTCGGCATCTTCACCGCCATCATCTACGCTGTTGCGACGGTCATGGCGTTGGCAGCGGCCACACCCATTCTTCGCCTGGGCGCGGTGCGCGTCTGCCAGGCCGCGCTTCTGATGGCCGCGATCGGGCTCGCACTCAATGCGATGGCGGCGGTGGGCGCGACCGTCGCGGCCGTCATCTTCATCGGCGCCGCGCAGGGCCCGCTCAATCCTGCTTCCGCGCATATCCTCACGCAGCGGGTGCCACGGGAATATTTCGGCACGGTGTTCTCGCTGAAGCAGACCGGCGTGCCGATCGGCTTTGCCCTGGCAGGCGTGATCTTCCCGTTTCTGCTGGGATGGGTCGGCTGGCGCGGCGCCAGTCTCGTCGCCGCCGCAGCGGCGCTCGCGGCGGCGCTGCTGGTCGAGCCGCTGCGGCCGCGTCTCGATGTGATTGCCGTCGGCAGCGGGCCGCGTTCCACCATCTGGCGCTCGATCCGCTTCGTGATGGGACACGGACAATTGCGGGTGCTGGGCATCTCGGCCTTCGTCTACGTGATCGCACAGCATACCTTCACGTTCTATCTGGTGACTTACCTTTACGAGAACTGCGGCCTCTCGATCGCGCGCGCCGGAGCTCTCCTTTCGGTCTCGCAGCTCTTCGGCACCGCGGTCCGGCTGGTGAGCGGCGGCGTGGGCGACCGCCTTCCGCGCATGCAGCTCCTGGGATGGACCGGAGTCGGCATGACGGCGGGCAGCATCGCCGTCGGCCTGCTGACGTCGCACACGCCTTTCTGGCTGACGGCTCTGGCGGTGGTCGGATACGGCGCGGTCGTCATCAGTTGGAACGGCACCTCGCAGGCCGAATTCGCGCATCTTTCGCCACCCGGCGAGGCCGCGGCCGTCGCGGCCGTGCAGACCGCCCTTGCCTTCTCCGGCGCCATCTTCGGGCCGCCACTGTTCGCCCTCATCGCGTCCCAGGCGAGCTACCGCGCCGCATTCTTCGCGGTGTCGGCATGCGTGCTGATCGCGGCCGTCTGGCAAATCGCCGTGGCGCGGCGCGGCGTGCTCCCGGCCTGACGGGAACGGCTTTCGGCGCCGCAACACGATTTTTTGTAGTTCGCTCTCTGGCGGCGCGGGATCGAAAGGATCACCCTTGCCCCCAAAAGCAGTGGCCGGCGCGGTTGGGCGTCGGTATTCAGCCAAGGGAGGGTCCGCCATGAAGCTCTACATGCATCCGATATCCACGACGTGCCGTCCGGTGATGCAGTTCATCGCCGACAACGACATCAAGGTCGACATGGAAGTGGTCGACATCCTGAAGGGCCAGCACTACGAACCGACGTACAGCAAGCTCAACCCCAATCACTTGATCCCGCTGCTCGATGACGACGGCTTCCGGCTGACCGAAAGCGCCGCCATCCTGCGCTATCTCGCCGACAAGATCGGCTCGCCGGCCTATCCGAAGGATCTCAAGCAGAGAGCCAAGGTCAACGAGGTGATGGACTGGTTCAATTCCAACTTCTATCGCGACTGGGGGTATGGCCTCATCTATCCGCAGCTCTTCCCGAATCTGAAGCGCGAGGACGCCAAGGTGCAGGAGGCGGTGGTCGCCTGGGGCAAGGAGAAGTCCAAGGCTTGGCTGCAGGTGCTGAACGACCACTGGCTTGGCGCCGGCAAGAAGTATCTATGCGGTGACCAGATCACCATCGCCGACTATTTCGGCGCCGCGATCACCACCGCAGGCGAACTGATCCATTGCGATTTCTCCGCCTATCCCAATATCAAGCGCTGGCTCGACACCTTCAAAGCCGGGCCGAACTATCCGAAGATCTACGAGACCTTCACCGGTTTCTGCGCCTCGACCAAGGGACAGCCCTGGCAGGCCATCTGAAAGGAGCGTCCCATGATCAAGGGCCTGCATCACAACGCCTATCGCTGCCGCGATTCGGAGGAGACCCGCAAGTTCTACGAGGATTTCCTCGGCCTGCCGCTGGTCAATGCCTTCAAGATCGAAACGACGATGACCGGTCGCGGTACCGGCGCCGGCGTGCTGCATTCCTTCTACCGGCTCGACGACGGTTCCTGTCTCGCCTTCTTCGAAGCACCCGACATGCCGTTCGAGTTCAAGGAACAGCACGACTTCGACCTGCACATCGCACTCGAGGTCGAGCCCGCCGCCATCGACAAGATGCTGGCGAAGGGGCGTGCCGCGGGGCATGAGGTGCGCGGCCCCTCGGATCACAAGTTCATCCGTTCGATCTACTTTCGCGACCCCAACGGCTATGTCATCGAGCTTGCCGCCAAGGTGCCCGGCAAGGAGAGCGCCATGGATCCGAGCAAGAACCGGTCGCGCGAGATCCTGAACGACTGGCAGGCGAGCAAGGGCAGCAAGAAGGCCGCGTGACGCTCGGCGACCGCTCAGCCGAGCCGGCGGCGGTAGAGTGCGATCAGCCGCTCCCAGTGCCGCTCCGCCGCGGCCTTGTCGTAGCACCAGCGTTGCGGGAAGGCGAAACCATGATGGACTCCGGCGCAGATCTCGAGCTCGCCGGAGTTGCCTGATTTGTCGAACAGCCCCTTGAGCTCGTGGACCATCGCCGGCGGCGCGAGATCGTCGTGCTCGGCGCAGGAGATGTAGAGCTCGCCCTTCGCCTTCGCGAGATTGAGATGCGGGCTCTCGACCGCATCGCTCACGATCCACGTGCCGTAGAACGAAGCTGCTGCGGCGATGCGGTCGGGATAGCGCGCCGCAGCAGCCAGCGCATAGGGTCCGCTCATGCAGTAGCCATGGACGCCGACGCGCCCGTTCGTCGCCGCCGTCTGTCCGTCGGCGAAGGCGATCAGCGCGGCGACGTCATCCATGACCGGAGGAATCGTCATCTTGGTCCGTACCGCCCGCATGCGCTGATGCTCGGCACTGCCGTTCTGCAAAACATCCGGTCCGTATTTGGTGTCCCTGCCGGCGCGATAGTAAAGGTTGGGCAGCAGAACGTAGTAGCCGACGGTCGCAAGGCGGCGCGCCATGTCATGGAGCTCTTCGCGGATTCCGGGTGCGTCCATGAGGAACAACACCGGCGGATGGGGTCCTCCGCGTTCCGGATGGCAGACGAAGGTTTCAATCCTGCCATCCTTCGTGGCGACGTCCGTGACCGTCTCGATCATCGCTTTCCCCTCACCTGCGTCTATGGCAGCATCCGCGCGGCTTCAAAAGTACAACAGAGCCGTTGGGAGTGAAACGAATGAGACGTGTTCTGCTTTGGTCGGCGGCGTGCGTGCTGGCCGGCTGGGCGGCGCCCGCCATGGCGCAGCTCAGCAACGATATGGTGAAGATCGGCGTCGGCACCGACATGGCAAGCCTGTATTCCGACATCAACGGCCAGGGCGCAGTGGTCGCCACGCAGATGGCCATCGACGACTTCGGCGGCAAAGTGCTCGGCAAGAAGATCGAGCTGATCTCCGGCGATATCCAGAACAAGGCCGACGTCGCCGCCACCATGGCGGGGCGGTGGTATGGCGACGAGAATGTCGACGTGATCCTCGGGTCCGGCGCCTCATCGTCATCCATCGCCACCATGAACGTGGCGAACGAGAAGAAGCGGGTGTATCTCGCGCCCGACCCCGCCTCCTCCGATATCACCGGCAAGCTGTGCAACCCCTATACGGTGCATTGGGTGTACGACACCGCGGCGCTTGCCAACGGCACGGGCTCGGCCATCGTCAAGGCCGGCGGCAAGACCTGGTTCTTCATCACCGCCGACTATGCCTTCGGCCACGCGCTCGAGCGCGACGTGAGCGACGTCGTCAAGAAGGCGGGTGGCACAGTTCTGGGCGGCGTGAAGGCGCCGATCAACACCAGCGACTTCTCCTCCTACCTGCTGCAAGCCCAGGGGTCGAAGGCGCAGATCATCGGGCTGGCCAATGCCGGCGGCGACACCATCAACGCCATCAAGCAGGCGGCCGAGTTCGGCATCGTCAAGGGCGGCCAGAAGCTCGCCGGCCTTCTCGTGTTCATATCCGACGTCCATTCGCTGGGGCTCGACCGTGCCCAGGGCCTGCGGCTGACCGGCGCCTACTACTGGGACCTCAACGACAAGACACGCGCCTTCGCCAAGCGCTTTGCCGAGAAGTACAAGGGCCGCATGCCGACCATGGTGCAGGCCGGCTTCTACTCCGCGGCGCTGCGCTACCTGCAGGTCGTCAAGGAAACCGGGACGGACAAGGCGGAAACGGTGATGGCCAGGTTCAAGTCCGAGAAATGGGACGATCCGGTCTTCGGCCCCAGCTACATCCGCGCCGACGGCCGCAACATGCACGACATGTACCTCTTCGAGGTGAAGGCGCCGTCCGAATCGAAAGGCCCGTGGGACTATTACAAGCTGCTGGCCAAGATTCCGGCCGAGGAAGCGTTCCGGCCGCTCGGTCAGGGCGGCTGCCCGTTGGTCAAGACGAACTAGGCAAAGGAGGGTTTGCCATGGCCGAAGCGTCGAACGTCTATGCCGGCGTCGCCGGCTATTTCGGCAAACCCGATCACACCGGCAAGGTCGGCGTGTTCCGGCGCGCCGCCAAAGGCGGCGACTGGAAGCACGTGCTCGGCGACGTCGAGGCGTTCACCATCTTCGTGCACCCGGACAATCCCGAGACCGTGTTCGCCGGCACCAGCGACGGCGTGTGGCGCAGCACCGATCGCGGCGCCACCTTCACGCGCACCGGCTTCCCCGACGCCGGAAAGCAGGTCTGGAGCTTCATGGTCGACTGCCGCGATCCGCGAAGAATGCTGGCGGGCGCCTCGCCGATCGACGTCTATCGCAGCGACGACGGCGGCGCGGGCTGGCGCAAGCTCGCGACGCCGCAGATCGCCGCGCATTGCAAGGGCCCTTTCGCCTCGCGGGTGATGCGTCTGGCCCAGAACCCGAAGAAGCCCGACGAGATCTATGCCGCGCTCGAGATCAACGGCGTGATGCGCAGCGAAGACGGCGGCAAGACCTGGGCCGACTGCAGCGCGGGCCTGATCAAGCTCGCGGAGCTGCCGCACCTCAAAAGCAAGATCGTGAGCGACACGACCGCCGAGGGCATGCTCGACGGGCATGCGGTGGCGATCAATCCGGCCGCCCCGGACACCGCCATCGTGGCGCTGCGCATGGGCCTGTTCCGCACCGCCGACAAGGGCCGGACCTGGCAGGACATGGAGATGAAGCGCTTCTCGCCCGTCACCTATGGACGTGACGTGAAGGCCTCGCCCGCCGAGCCGAACACGCTTTATGCCGCCCTCTCGGTCGCCGCCTCCAGTCACGACGGCGGGCTCTACCGCAGCCAGGACGGCGGGCAGAGCTGGCAGCGCTTCGACAAGGTGCAGGTGCACGGCACGATCATGTCGATCGGCCTGCACCAGACCGACCCGAACCAGGTCTATATCGGGGCGCGCTACGACGGCGAGGTGTTCGGCACGCAGGACGGCGGCAGGAGCTGGCAGTCGATGCCCCTGCCCGGCGAGGTCCAGCACATCTACTCGATCGCCTGCGGCTGAAGCCGCGCGCGCGACGACTACGCGCTCTCCGCCTCCAGGATCTCGCCGAACAGGTCCCAGGTCTGGCCCTTGAAGCGGGCGAGCTGCACGGCCTGGATCGGATAGTAGTCGGTCGCGCTGGTCGAGACGGTGATGCCGGGAAGCAGCATGGGCACGCGGAACTTTTGGAAGCTCGTGGCCTGCTTCATGACGTTGGCGCGCGTCAGCTCGTCGCCACAGCGCCGCAACGTCTCGGCCATGAGGAAGGAGACGGTGTAGCCGCTGACATTGCCGAGATCGGCAAGATGCGCGGTCGGATGGTACTTCGCCATCCATGCCTTGAAGGCCGCGAGGTCGGGATGGTCCGCCCATCTCGGATCGGTCGGGTCCATCAGGTACATCGCCGTCATGATGCCCTGGACGTTGTCGAACCCGGCGGGCTTCATGACCGAACCGACGCTTGCCGAGACGTTGTTCACGTACTGGATCGGCTTCCAGCCGAGGTCCACCACCTTGCGCATCGCCTGGGCGGCGAATTTCGGCGTGGCGATATTGAAGAAGACGTTGGCGTCCGCGCCCTTGAGCTGGATCACCTGTGAATCGACCGTCGGTTCGTTGATCTCGTAGGTCACATGCTTGACGACGCGGCCGATCTCCTTGCCCAGCCCGGCCTTGAACCCCTCCCAGTAGTCCTTGCCATAGTCGTCGTTCTGCATCAGGACACCGATGCGGGCATCCTTGACCGTGCTCAGGATATGCTTGGCGTAGATCTCGCCTTCGGTGTGATAGTCGGGCGTGAAGCCCATGGTCCACGGGAAGTGCTTGGGGTCGCCCCACTTCGACGCGCCGGTGGCCACGAAGAGGTGCGGCACCTTCCTCTGGTTCATGTACTTGTGGATCGCGGTATTGCAGGCGGTGCCGAGCGTGTTCTCGGTGCACAGGACCTTGTCCTGTTCGACGAGCTGGCGGATGCACTCGACGGTCTTGGGCGGGGAATAGCCGTCGTCGAGAGTGATGAACTTGATCTTGCGGCCGTTGATGCCGCCCTGGTCGTTGATCATGTCCCAGTAGGCCGCGACCGCCTTGCCGTTCACGCCATAGGCGGAAGCCGGACCGCTGTACGGACAAGTGTGCCCGATCTTGATCTCGCTGTCGGAG
Organism: Reyranella sp.; assembly: GCF_036558665.1. Lineage (GTDB taxonomy): Bacteria > Pseudomonadota > Alphaproteobacteria > Reyranellales > Reyranellaceae > Reyranella. Next base: position 156,036 of record NZ_DATBFE010000013.1, read on the forward strand.
GCCCCGTCATCGTACTTCTTCTGCGCACGCGAGGGCGTCGCGGTAGCAGCCAGGGCGGCCGATGCGCCGCCGACAAATCTGCGTCGATTGATGCTCATGAATTGACTCCCTAACGGAAACTCTGGCGGTTCCCATGGCGGCGAGCTTACACAGCCGCCTCGGGGTGTGAACAGCGGGTAGAAATTCAGCTCGCCTGAGCCAACAAGCCATTGCCAGCGCCGCCCCGCCACCGGACAATCGCCGCCCATCAGCCCAGCGTCCGGAGTCGTTTCGCGTAAACCTGCTGCAACCGGGGAGGTTTAGCCGATGTCCGCGTCTGTCGCTTCACCCTCGTCAGTGCCGTGGTGGAAGGAACCCACCAAAGACCAGTGGTACGCCTACGTTGCCGCCTGGCTCGGTTGGACGCTGGACGCGTTCGACTTCACGATCTTCCTGCTGATCATGCTGCCGATCAGCAAGGAATTCGGCGTGCCCCTCACCGAGGTCACGTTCGTCTTCACGATCACGCTGTGGTTGCGCCTCCTCGGCGCCACGGGATCGGGCTGGCTGGCCGACCGCATGGGGCGCAAGAAGCCCCTGATGATCTCCATCCTGTGGTACTCGATCTGCAACTTCATCGCCGGCTTCTCGCCCACCTTCGCCTTCCTCTTCATCTTCCGTGCCCTGCTCGGTATCGGCATGGGAGCGGAATGGCCGGCCGGTGCCGCGCTCGCCATGGAGTCCTGGCCGGCGCGCTCGCGCGGCTTCATGAGCGGCTTCCTGCAGGGCTCGTGGGGCATCGGCTTCGCGCTCTCCTCGCTGGCCTACGGCTTCCTCTACGACAGCATCGGCTGGCGTGGCCTCCTGTGGATCGGCATCCTGCCGGCGCTCACCGTCGTGTGGATCCGCTTCTACGTCAAGGAACCGCCGGTGTGGGCCGAGAACAAGCAAAAGCAGACGGCGGAACAGCAGGAAGTGAAGCTGCCGCTATTCACCATCTTCAAGCCGAAATACCTGTTCAACACGCTGACCGGCATCGTCTGGATGGCCGCCTCGTTCTGCGTCTACTACTCGATCTATGCGCTGTTCTCGACCTACCTGCAGAAGGAGATGCAGTGGACGCCGCTCATGGTGGCGACGCCGCTGTTCTGGGCCAATATCGTGGTTCTGCTCGGCAGCGTCATCTGGGGCGCGGTGTCCGACAGGTACGGACGGCGGGCGGCGATCGCGACACCGGCGATCATCGCCATCTTCGTGACGCCGCTCTACCTCTACACCCAGAACCCGACGATCGTGATCCTGGCCTTCATCCTCCAGGGCATGTTGGGCGGCTCGATCTACGGCCAGAACCCGAGCTACCTCACCGAGCGCTTCCCGACCGAGGTGCGGGCGACGGCGGCCGGCTTCGTCTATCACCAGGGCGCGATCTGGGGCGGCCTGATCGCGCCGCTGATCAGCTACTTCGCGGTCGAGCGCGGCATGGGCTTCGCCATGCCGATGATGATCAGCACCATCGCCTCGCTCGTGGTCGTCGTGATCTCGATCGCGCTCAGCCCCGAGACCCGGGGCAAGCAGTTCACCGCCGACATCGAGGTCTTCAAGGCCGCCGATTGAGCTGGCGATCCGGTGCGGCGTTCAACCGCCGCACCGGAACCGCGTGTAGAGGTTGACGCGGTCGACGAGGCGATCCTCCAGGACCTTGTAGGGCCGCCCCTTGCAGGTCCGCTCCATGAACGGCCGGGCGACGTTCCAGGCACGCTCGCGTTCGCGCGCGGGATCGGGCTCGATGACCAGCGTCGCCCGCACGATCATCATGCTGTATTCGTCGTCGGCCTCGGTCGGCGCGATTCGCACCTCGAACAGTCGCCCCTCGACGCGCACCGTCTCGACGCTCGACCTGTCGAGCGTGCCCTTGCTGGCGCAGGCAGAGAGAGCAAGAAACACGACCGCGACCCCGCAAGACATTCTCCGACGTTTCATCGACTGTTCCTCTCTGCCGCGCCAGTATACATGCAAATTGCAGATCACCGCTTAGAGAACCGCAGATGACTGAGCTACTGATTGCTTTGGGGCTCATCGGCGGAGTTGTGGCCGCCCACGAGCTCGGTTTCTGGCTGGGTTCATTGGCCCGCTCGCCTGATGAGCCGTTCGACCGACAAGTAGGCCTGGTCCGGACATCGACCGGCGCTTTGGTTGCTTTCTTGGTCGGCTTCGCATTTTCAGGAGCCGCATCGCGCTTCATCGACCGCCTCGACATTATCGTGAAGGAGGCGATGCACTCGGGACTGCCTATCTGAGAGCCGATACCATTGCCGAACCCCAACGCAGCGAACTGAAGGCCGCGCTGAGAGAGTATGCTGGCGACAGAGTTCAATTGCTGAGTGGGGAAAGGCGCGATCAGATCGAGCCGCTGCTCGCCAAGGTAAATGGCTTGCACGAGCGAATGTGGGAAGCCGCGATCAAGGGCACTCGGGACCGCGCTCCGGTGATGGTGGTCGTTTTGCCGTCGATCAACGAGATCATTGATCTGCATTCGACGCATCTTGCGCTGGCGAGAAGACATCTGCCTCTTCCGATCATGGCAGTGCTCCTGGGAACGGCGGCGATCGGCATTGCCCTCTTGGGCTTCGGCAACGGCCGCGTCGGCCGCCGGTTCTCCCTGCTCGATTGTGTTTACGGCACCGTCCTTGCGATCGCTCTTTGGATGACCATCGATCTGGACTACCCGGGTATTGGTGCAATTGGCGTAAGCAATCGCCCCATCGTGGAAGCCTTGGCGGCAATGAAGTGAGCGATCACTGATCCGCCTGCACGCGGCGCGATGACGAGTTTTTCGCGCCAGTGTACATGCAAATTCCGGATCACCGTATGATCACATGACGAGGGGTGACGCCGCGCGCGACGCCGGCTTATCTCCGGTCACCGGACAGGCTCAGGCGCCCCCAACCGAAGGCCAACGGAGAAGGAATGATCGGTGCGATAAAGGAAGAGGTCGCGAAGACCAGAGTCGGTTCGCGGCTCAAGAATCTCCTGCGACCCTACCTCTGTTACATTCCCGGGCGCACGGCCGCCCCTTCGTGGCAGCGCTCGTTTCGCGTCCTCGAGCAGTACGGCTTCCACCCCAGCACGGTGTTCGACATCGGCGTCGCCTACGGCACCTACGAGCTCTACCGGGCCTTCCCCGACGCGCACTATCACCTGATCGATCCGACGAGAGAATCGCTGCACTACATGCGGCAGCTCCGGCGGCGACTCCGCTGCGACGTCCATCCCGTCGCCCTCGGCCATCGCGACGGCGACGCCGAGATCGAGATCCGCCAGGACATCCAGGGCGCGACCCTGCTGGAAGACGTGGGCGAGCGCGAGATCGTGCGCCACGACCGCGTGCCGATGCGGCGGTTCGACTCCCTGATCGGCGAGATCGCGCGGCCGTCGCTGTGCAAGATCGACGTGCAGGGCGCCGAGCTGATGGTGCTCGAGGGCATGACCGGCCGGCTCGCGAGCCTCGACGCCGTGATCGTCGAGACCAGCACCATAGCGAGCCTCAAGGACGGCCCCGAGGTGCACGACGTGGTGCGCTTCATGCACGACCACGGCTTCGTGGTGGCCGACATCGTCGGCATCACGCGCCGCCCGCTCGACGGCGCCACGGCCCAACTCGACGTGCTATTCGTTCCGCAGGATTCGCCGCTGCGCCGCGACCGGCGGTGGGACGGCGCGTGACCCTCCCGCGGCTCAGGCGAGGCCCAGCCGCTCGCGCAGGCGCGCGGGCAATTTGCCGGAAGCGCCTATCTCGGCGCAGCTCTTCTGCCACTTCGTGAGATAATCCTCGGCTCCCACGTGTGTCCGCTCCGGCCAGCGATTGACGGCGCCCAGGTCCTCGACACAGCCCGGCTCGCCTTCGAGCACCGGCAGGATGTTGAGGACCGCGACGCCTTCGGTGCCCCGCTGGCCTGTTTCGAGGGCGGCGCGGTTGGCGCGAAACCATGCGGCCATGTCGCGATCGGGCGAGGTGTATTTGGTGACGAGATCCTGTCGATATTGCCGGATGGAGACGGCGAAGGCGTTGTCGCCGGCAAACGGCGGCGCCTTCTCCCAGCTTGCCGCGAGAAGGCCGAGGCCGCGGATCGAGAAGGCCTCCACCATGGCCTCCTCCAGCCATTGCGACGGCGGGCTGGGGCTCGCCGAGCGCATCCAACTGTTGCACAGCACGTGGCCGAGCTCGTGCCCGAACTGGTAGGCGAGCTTGCACCAGTCCCGCTCGCCGATATCGACCACGATCCAGGCGGTGGTGGGTTGGTCATCATGCAGCCAGATGTGAGGCAGGCCAGAGGTATGATTGTCGACACGCAACCGCCCGGGCTGCCGGTCAGACAGGAGCCGGACGCCATAAAGGCAGACCGCGCGCATCCTCAGGATGACAAGACGCGCCGAGCCCGGCAGCGATCGGCCCCAGTCGCCGCCAAGTTCCAGAGGTACATCGGCCAGCGACTCCGCCGCGAGGGCTGGCCGGGCATAGGCGCGACGGGTCGGACGGAAGGCACACAGGCCGAGAACGCTCGCTATTGCCAGAAGGCTCCGTCTATCGACCACTGATGGCATCCGGTCGACGGATTCGGGTTCCACTGCCGCACTCCGCTTGTCCAGCAAAAGTCACCGCCCTCAAGCCATTTTGGTCATTCTTGGGCTCTCCGCAGCCGTGTATAGGTGAAACTGGCATCAACCGGAACAAGGGAGCGGGCCGACGCCTGGTGGGGGGACGGCCGCACAACCGACCGATGCCCAGGGGAGATTCGGAAGGGCCGGCAGATGACAAGCATCGACGGAAGCGTCTCGTCCGGGATCGTGGCCGGCAAGAAGATCTACTTCTTTGTGAACAACAAGAACGACGAGATCCAGCGCCATCACGCGGAAGGGAAGTTCTACGAAGACGAGGAACTTGCCGTCATCAAGGAGTTCTTCCCGCGCGGCGGCGTCTTCGTCGACATCGGAGCAAATGTCGGCAATCACACGATCTACGCTTGCAAGTTCCTTCCCCTGACGCAGGCCATTGTCATCGAACCCAATCCGCCGGCCATTGAAATCCTGAGAACCAACGTGGCCCTGAACGGCCTGGACCGGCTGGTCGACCTGTCGCATCTCGGCAAGGGTCTTTACGACAAGCGCGCACATGCGCAAGGGCTCGTGCCGGGAGATGAGATCCTGTTGGATCGCCGGGTCGACTTCATCAAGCTCGATGTTGATGGACTGGAGATGGAGGTTCTGCGCGGCCTCGCCGGAACCATCGCAAAGTGGCGTCCTCGTCTCTTCATCGAGGTGAGCGACCAGCATGCTCAGGCTTTCGAGACCTGGGTCAATCAACACGGCTATCTCACGGTCCGCAGACAGCGGCGCTCGCTGTACGAGAATTGGATGATCGTGCCCATCGAGGCTCTGGAAAGCCACGATGCCCGCCCTGCTTTGAACTGCCCCAAAGCCGAGAACACTGGCCGGATCTCGCCCGCTTCCGCCGCGCCCGGATGTCTGGGTGACATCCATCTGATCAATCTGGACGGCAGCACGGATCGATTGGAAAGGTTCTCCAGGCACAACCCGCATCTCCGAAGCGTGGTGCGCGTATCGGCTGTCGACGGCTCGTCCGTAAATCGGCTGGCATTGGTCGAAGAAGGTATCATCAGCGATGATCTTCCTTATGGACCCGGTTCTTTGGGAACCGCGCTGTCGCACATCGCTTTGTGGAGGAAGGCCGTCTCCGAAAGCCGACCGGTGACCGTCTTCGAAGACGACGTGGTCTGCTCGTTTGATTTCCACGCCGAGGCTGGTCGCATTCAGGAGGAGCTGCCGTCCGATTGGGATATTGTTCAATGGGGTTTTACCTTTAGCCCCCTCTTCGCCTGGCTGGATCTTGGAGTCGCCCATGCCAAATTGGAGTTCTACAATCGGCGATTTGAAGGAAACAACGTCCTCGGCTTTCAATCGCACAGATTTGCGCGATCGCCTCACCGCCTCGCCCACATGTTCGGCGCTTTTGCCTATTCCATTTCAGCGAAAGGCGCCGCGTTGTTGCTGCGGCACTGTTTGCCTTTGAAGAAACGTCTCATCGAATTTCCCGGTGCGGGGGTCGTGATAGATGATGTTGGAATCGACTGCACGATGTGCTCGGTCTATGGGTCCACGCAGGCCTTCGTCTGCATCCCGCCGCTAGTCATTCACGACCATACGCAAAGCTCCAATCGGATCGAATTGGATGGCCTCAACCCGACGTAGGTCATGTTGGTGTTTTCTCAGCAGGGGCCGCACTCTGAAGTTCTTTCAAGACATAAGTGTCGCCCCTCCGCACATACTCCTCGGAAGGATATCGGTACCAATCGACCGTCAAGACTCCGTTCGTCGAGTTGAACCTGCCATAGCCTTTGGTTCCCTTGTGGCGGACAACATTTCCATTTTTGGAGAGTTGCAAGATTCCATTCCAATGAGGATGTCGTGCCTTCAGCTCAACGACTTCGTTTTCGTCAACTTCCGATTGTTCTATCTTTTCGAGCAGCTTGTTCTCGGCATATCGCGCCAGTCCCGGCATCCAATCCGCCGTGGCCTGGTTGATGTCGGATGCCGAGGTTCCCTGCCTAGCGATGTGCGGATAAGTACATATTGACCTGATCACGTGGTCTGATGTCGTGGCCGCATTTCGATAAAAAGTATCGATCTCCCGGCAGGACTCGGGGTCCCATTTCAAGATCGAATCGTACGCTCCTTCATGTATCAGGTCGAAATGACACGCGAATCCCCGATGATAGAAAAGGTGATAATCCTGGTCATAGAGTTCGAGCTCCAGATCCTGGGCCGCAGTCCCAAAGTGCGGTCCTCCGCTGAATCTTTCCCATTTGGAACGTGTTGCCCATAGATGCGGCAACAGCTCCTTGAGACGTTCGATACCGGCGGCTGTAAACTCACAGTCGTCTTCCATGATGATTATCCAGGGAAGCCGCTTCTCCTTCGCCAGGGAAATGCATTTCATGTGGGATCTGCCGCAGCCGATCCAGCCGGACTCGTCCTTGATCGCCGATATCCTCGTATAGGGTAGATGCAAGCGATCGCACGCCTCCGAAATGCGCTCCCACCGATCCTTCCTGGAGTCCAGATTGATGATGAAGACCTCGGGAAACTTCACCGGATCGTGGGCTGGTTGCACTCGCGAAAGTTCAGCGCCAAGCAGCTTCCGGGCCTCTTCTATGCCTTCTGGCACATGTAGATCGGCACCCTTGTCGAAGGTGACGTAGCCATAGACCTGACGGTTGTCGAGGTATTGTGGAATCGCTCTTTTGCGAGCGACATCCGACAGGATGACGTATTCGTACCGGTGGCTGTCATCTTCGTAGGTCAATTCGCCAAGGACGTCGGCACGCATCAGATAGGTCGTATGAACGACCGGAACCTCCACGATGCCACGTACCCAGCGATGGACGATCCAGTCATACTGGTCGCAATGCTGGTAGTAGCCATTGGCGTCGATTTCCGCGTGATAGTTGGAATAACGCGCATTGGGGCTGATTGACCTCAGGAACGGCGCGACGATCGGCAGGTTGAGCGCGACCAGTTCGCGAAGCGTGCAGGGTCGTATGAAGTTGTCGACATCGGCGACGAAATAGAAGTCGCACGCTCTGTCCAAGGCCTTCCGCAGGCTGATATTGCGGATCTGCGCCAGGACGCGAAAGCGTGTCGGGTTCCATTCGTGGACCCCGAACTGCTCCACCTTGTCGGCGACATTCGTCGTGTCGAACTCCACACCGGCATAGAGATGGCCGACCCTGTCGATCCAGTCGCGCAGGATATGCTCGGTCGAGTCGGTGTTGTTGTTCGTCCGGACGTACAGGAAGATCGACGATTTCGGATAGTCGAGCGCCTCGACGCACTCGAGGTAGAGAGGCAAGGAAGGTTCCTTCTGCTTGGCCAGGATGGCCAGGAGAACGCGGGGCGGCTTGTCGAGGCGGGTGCGCAGGGATCGAACCTCGCCAATCGGATGCTGTGCCGTGAAACCTTGCTCACCCAACTTGCCCAATCGCGGCACACCGGGAAGCCTTTCGCTGGCAAAACGGGCGTTCTCGACGATTCGCTTCATGGTCTCGCCAGAGACCTTGCCCTCCGTCAGAATCCTGAGGCTTGCGTCCAGGGATTCCTTGTAGTGCCCGGCCCAATAGCCATTGACGGCGAACTCGTCCAGCAGGCCGTATTCATAGATCCACGGCTCGACGAACAATCCGCCCGGCTGCGGAATGTCGATCCCGCGCCTGGCGATCTCGTATCCTTCCTGGTTGCGACCCTTGTATCGGCAGAACCGACTCGCGCCATGCAGCGCCTCGGTCCGGCACGGTTGCGCGGCCGCCGCCCGCAGGTAGGCATCGATGACCTCCTGTTCGGGACGTTCCAGCGCCTCCATGAGCTTCGCGGCTTCGTAGAGGGCGACGAAGACCTCCTCCTGCCAGAAGCCCAGCCTGGCGCGCGCCAGGTACATCTCCAGCGCCCTTTCCTTCTCGCCGCAATCCCGATAGCTCTGTGCCAGATAGAAGGAGTAGCGTGAGATCAGGAAGGGATCGGTCTCGGTGAGCAGGGCGGACTTGAGCAGCGCTCCGTCCTTCACATAGGTCTCGGGATCACGGCGCCGCGCTCCATCGTGATTGCAGCGCATCAGGATCGGGAGATGTCCGGAATCGCGCGCCTCCTTGCATTCCAGAAACTCGTGCAGCACGCCGCGCCAATACCAGGCCAGGCTGTTGCGGACGAGCTGCGTCCGATGATACCGGATGTTCGCGAAATCGATGTCCAGGCTGTAGGAATCGGCGGTGAGCTCGGGCAGCCGGTAGCCCTCCGGCAGTTCCATCGCATCGTCGGCGTCGATGATGAAGGTGTAGTCGGCGTGCGGCCGCGCCAGGGCCAGCGCTTCCGAGCGGTTGTGGGCGAAATCCTTCCACGGCTTCTCGTACAGTTGTCCCGGCACCCCCTTGTCGCGGAAGAACTCGCGGATGATCTCCTGCGTGCCGTCGCTCGAGCCGGTATCGACGATCACCCAATAGTCGATGATCGGCAGCACCGAGGCGAGGCAGCGGCGAATGACCGGCGCCTCGTTCTTCACGATCATGTTCAGGCAGAGCTTGTTCGTCATCGGCATCCCTGCATTGGCCGCCGCGCGGCCGGACGGCAAGAGGATGGCCCAGCCAGCCGGGCGGGGTGTTGTGACATCTTGGGGTGCCCTTCCGACAGCCGGACCACCTTCACGACAGGCTGAAGACATACACCCGCCGACGCCGATGCGCCTCGACCGGCGGGAGAGCAAGCGCGGCCCTGACGCGACGATCCCGCGGGCGTGACCGCCGCGGGATCCGGGATCGATAGTCCTGCAGCAGCGTCCCGCCGGATGCCGCCGGGGAGCGCGACTTCCTGCGAAATCGCGCTCCCGGTGGCTCGGGTCGGCTAGCCGTGCGGCTTGAAGATCTTGTCGATCGTCTGCGGGCCGTGCGGATCGTCGAACGCCAGGCCGCCTTCGACCTTCGAGCCGTGCGGGTCGGGCAGACCGCCCACCCCGTCCTTCTTCGGCATGTTCGGGTTGCCGCCGAAGGGGAAGTCCTTCGGCTGCAGGCCCGACCACGCGCCGAGGTCGGCCAGGAGCTGCCTCGGATCGGGCGCGTTGACGTTGTCCGTGCCCGCCGTGTGGCCGTTGCCGCCCTGCGCTCCCTGGAGGAAGGACAGCGGGCCGTTGCCGTGGCGGACATCGTCCTCGTGGATCCCCACCTTGTCCCACTTGTCGTGGTGGTGATGGTGGCGATCGTGGTGGTGATGATGGCGATGGCGGTCGTCGCAATCATCCGGGTCGCCGGTGGCGCCGGTGGCTCCCGTTGAGCCGGTCGAGCCCGTGGCTCCGGTTGCACCCGTCGCTCCGGTCGCACCAGTCGCCCCGGTGGCTCCGGTCGAGCCGGTGGCTCCCGTTGCACCAGTGCTGCCAGTGGCACCTGTTGCCCCAGTTGCCCCAGTTGCCCCAGTTGCTCCAGTCGCGCCGGTTGCACCCGTAGCGCCAGTGGCTCCAGTAGCGCCGGTCGCGCCAGTGGCTCCGGTCGCACCTGTTGCTCCAGTAACCCCGGTCGAGCCGGTAGCACCCGTGGCTCCGGTTGCACCTGTCGAGCCAGTCGCACCCGTGGCCCCAGTTGCACCGGTCGCTCCAGTGGCGCCGGTAGCTCCTGTCGCTCCAGTCCGGCCAGTTGCACCTGGTGCCCCGGTGGCACCTGTTGCTCCAGTGGCACCGGTCGCTCCAGTCCGACCGGTTGCGCCTGTTGCTCCCGTGGCGCCAGTGGCCCCAGTGCTACCGGTAGCTCCGG